>CAYFMX010000056.1:0-1997 GCA_964344325.1 uncultured Piscirickettsiaceae bacterium | reverse complement strand
ATGGTAAAAATATCGAATTAGAACATTTTAAAATTAAACTGTCGAAACAACTCTACTGAAAATTATAAATTTTATCATTTGACAATTTCAAACCGCCGGGTTTTGAATTGCCCACTTGACGCAAAAGCGTACACATGAATCAGAATATATGGTCTGAATCAAATATAATCTGCGATTTTAATTTCATCGCAGACTGTTTTTCCCGCCTATGAAAATTATCCAGCGCACCTTGCCCGAAGGCGATCTTTCCGCCTCCGAGCTACCTCCCATTTTGCAACGTATTTACTGTGCACGCGGCATCACTGATACATCAGAATTGGATTTGTCGCTCAAAAACCTGTTGCCGATCTCTTCGCTGCTCAATGTCGAAAAAGCAGCGCAACTGATTGTTGAGGCAATCCAGAACCAGCAAACAGTTGTCGTCGTTGCCGATTACGATGCCGATGGCGCAACGGCTTGTACGGTAATGTTGCGCGGTTTGCAGGCGATGGGCGCGGCGCGGGTGAAGTATGTCGTACCCGACCGGCAAAAACATGGCTATGGGCTGTCGCTGGATGTGGTCGAAATTGCACAACAGTTTCAGCCTGATTTGCTGATCACCGTCGATAGCGGCATTTCTGATGCAGAAGGGGTGGCAGCAGCACAAAAATACGGCATGAAAGTGATCATTACTGACCACCATCTGCCCGGAAAGCGCGTTCCTGATGCGGAGGTGATCGTCAACCCGAACCAGCACGGCGATGCGTTTGAGAGCAAAAATCTGGCAGGCGTTGGCGTTGCTTTTTATCTAATTTGCGCGGTGCAAAAGGCATTGCAGCATGAATTCAAACCGGCAACGTTACTTGATTTAGTCGCGGTCGGCACAGTTGCCGATCTGGTCAAACTCGACCGCAACAACCGCATTTTGGTCGAAAATGGCTTGCAACGGATTCGACGCGGATTTGCATCGGCAGGCGTGAAAGCATTGCTAGAAATCGCCGGACGCAATCCAACGGAAGCAGTCGCAGCCGATTTTGGCTTTGGCGTAGGGCCGCGCATCAACGCTGCCGGACGGATGGAGGATATGTCGACCGGCATTGAGTGTTTGTTGGCTGACTATCCAAATCAGGCAACCGAGCTGGCGAAAGCGTTGAATGCGATCAACCACCATCGCCGCGAGGTGGAGCAGGAGATGCGCGACGAGGCGGAGCAAATTCTGGAGGAATTGCATTTTTCGGAGGACGAAACCGAATTACCTGCCGGGATTGCACTCTACCAGCCGCACTGGCATGAGGGGGTGGTCGGCATTGTCGCCGGGCGGATCAAAGATCGCTTCCACCATCCAGCGATTGTATTTGCGCAAGGGGCGGAAGGACTACTGAAAGGTTCAGCACGCTCGGTTCCTGGCCTGCACATGCGCGATGTACTGGAAGCGATTTCCACCGCCAATCCGGGATTGATCCCCAAATTTGGCGGTCATGCGATGGCGGCAGGGTTGTCCTTGCGCGAAGCCGATTTTGAGACCTTCCGCACATTGTTTGACGATGAAGTGAAAGCGCGTGCCGATGCCGATCTGTTACAAGGCACATACCGCACCGATGGCGGGCTTTCTGGCGCAGAACGAACAGTCGAAACGGCGGAAATTCTGCGCACTGCGGGGCCGTGGGGACAGGGTTTCGAAGAGCCGCTATTTCATGATGCGCTGGAACTGGTTTCGTTTCGTGTACTGAAAGAAAAACACCTGAAAATGTGGTTGCGCGATCCACAAAGCGACGAAAAAGTGGATGCCATTGCATTTTTTCAGTCGGAAGAAAAATTGCCCGAGCCGGGTGGTTTGGTGGAGATTTTGTATAAGCTAGATGTGAATGTTTGGCAGGAGCGGAGGAATTTGCAGTTGATGGTGGAGGAGGTTTGGGGGGATTGACTTTGGAGGCTATATATAATTTTACATAGAAAATTGTGTATACTTGTCAGGTCTCGTGTGTTCATAAACCTTTTTCGTAAACAATTTCTGCTTC
>CAYFMX010000055.1:0-3058 GCA_964344325.1 uncultured Piscirickettsiaceae bacterium | reverse complement strand
AAAAGAAGCAGAAATTGTTTACGAAAAAGGTTTATGAACACGCGAGACCTGACACATAATCCGGATACTTCAAAACTGATGTTCCATTCTGACCAAGGAGTTCAGTATTCTGCACGTAAATTCGTCAACTATTTGAATGATTTGAAAATTACGCAAAGTATGAGCAGACGGGGAAATTGTTGGGACAATGCAGTCATGGAACGTTTTTTCAGGAGCCTGAAGGCAGAACGCCTGAACCATGTGGCATTCATCAACCACAACGCCGTGGCGCATACTGTGGAAAGTTACATCCGGTTTTACAACTACGGGAGGCTCCATTCTGCGATTGATTACCAAACGCCACATCAACAGTCACAGCAATTGAAACGAAAAATGAAAAAAGCGGCTTAATTTCTCTGCAAAAAAACTTGACCATTACATTAAACCGCAGGCCGAGAAAAACCTTGGGGTTTATAAAACACCAAACCAGATATTGTTTAGACATAATAGGAAAGTTGCACTTTTGAGTTGAATTCACGATTTAAAGAATTGCGTTTTCCTGTCAAATCGAAAACAAAACCCCCAACCACAGCAACAAAAACAGTTCCGTTTTTTCAATCAACGCACCAATTAAATCGCCTGTAATACCACCGAGCCACTTTTTTACCTTCTGGCGAAATAAAAAAAACGTTCCCCATAGCAAAATCAGCAATAAAATCGGAAATCCAGAAAAAATCGCCAAGCCGAAAACCAGAATTTGCATCAAAATCGCTATTTTTTTTGGTAAACGGGAAGCTGCTGTTTCTCCCATCCCGCCACTGCGGATATAGGGCATTGTCTGTAACAAAAAAACTGCGCTGGCTCGTGCTAAAATTGGAATCCAAAATAACAACCAAACATTTTCTGTTGGAACCAAAACCACTAATGCTGCGAATTTCGTTAGCAATACCAGCACTAGCACAATCACGCACATTGGACCACATGCTGGGTCTTTCATGATTTCCAACGCGCGTTCGCGGCTGCCCATACCGCCGACCCATGCGTCTGCGCTATCGGCCAAGCCATCCAGATGCAAGCCTCCGGTGATTCCAACCCAAATCAGCAAAATTAAAATTGCGGTAAATAGCGGATTTATTTCTGGCACAAAAAATGAAAAGAACCAGATTGGCAAACATAAAATTCCACCAATCACTGCGCCGACCAGCGGATAAAACAATACGGAACGCCCCTGTAATTCTGGTGTGACGGGAACAGAAATCGGAATTGGAATTCGCGTCAATAATTGCAGCGCAAAAATAAATGGATGAGTGGAAAATCTCATAGAGGAAAATTTATTGATGTGCTTACAATTTTTTGCGGAATCTTTCTTGATGAACAATTCTGTAGTATCTAGGATGACAGATATTAATAGAAAATCTGGCAAAATTTAATGGAGTAAAGGTAAATTTTCTTTTGCATCTCAAAGAAACAGCATGGAGATGGAAACGTGAGTTTAGGGAATTGTCCGCATCTGCTGGTCTAGAGCCTATGTAAAAAAATGTGGCAAAGATATAAAGAATTTCTATACGACAGTGCACTGCTCATAGATGTTAAATAAATCAATGTTAATCCATAGATAGAATCGCAAAAGAAAGAATATGAGCGTAAAAAGAAACGAGTTAAAAGCATTACGGATTTCCATCAGCGGGACGCTGTTCATGGCATTGCTGGGTCTGGTCTTTGCCGCTTGGACGGCCTCGGATGCGATTTTTCTGGATGGTGTTTTTTCGCTGGTCAATTTTACGATGGCGATGTTGACGTTGTTGGTTTCGCGCAAGATTGAGAAAAATTCCACCCACTTCCAACTTGGGTTCACGCAGCTTGAACCGTTCATCAATATCCTGAAGGGGCTGCTCTACTTTGGTGTCATTTTGATGGCGTTATTCGCTGCTGTGAAAAGTATTGCTTCCGGCGGGCAGGAGATGATGATGGGGGTTGCAGTTTTATATGGGATTACTTCAACAGGAGGAGGTTTTCTGATCGCCTATATTTTGCGCCGATTTTATCTGCGGACACGCACCAGTCTGCTGGACGTAGAGTCTAAAGGGTGGCTGATTGATGCATCGCTCAGCGGCGTGGTGTTGCTGGCGTTTGCAGCGGGCTATGTGGTTGAACAGACTGATTATTGGCACTACGTCGATTATTTGGATCCGGTAATGGTCATTTTTATGTGCCTACTGGTGATTTCGCTGCCGTTGCAAATCTTGCGCGAAAACATCATGGAGCTGTTACTACTTTCCCGTCCAGAGCGGGATGTGCGGCAAAAGCTGAAAGAAATCATCGGCATCCAGATGGAAAGGGTACGGATGCTGGAATTTGAGACCAAGTTCATCAAAGCGGGACGGATCACCTACATCCATCTCTATATCCTCACCGATACCAGCATCGGGATTGATACCGACGAGTTACGGATTTCCATTCTGGATGCGTGCCGAAATGAGAAGATCAAAATCGTGCTTTCGATTGAATCAACCCGCAATCACGAACTCTATAAAAAGATGACGCGTTTGCTACATCGGCGGCATATCCATCATCGGCAAAAGTCTCCTATTTATTCGGAAACACTGGTTTCGTCGGAGATTAACCGCACAAACCGGTAAAAGTGTCAGGTCTCGGAAGATAGTATTCCAGAAAAAAGCTACCCACTCTTCCGCGCTTGGGGGATCATGGAACAGCTTGTCACCGATCTACAACAAGGCCAGAAACGATGAACATCCATCCAAAAGCCAGGACCACCCCGGCAATCCGTGCTGAAATCCAATCTTCCAACCTGTCGCAGCGGAAACTGGCGGAAAAATATAACGTGACCCGCCCCACCATCCGAAAATGGCAGGATCGGGACAGTACCGGAGAACTATAGCCACCGCCCACACAAGCTGAACACCACGCTGTCAGAAGCGCAGGAGGAAGTGGTGGTGGAAATCCGAAAAATATTGCTCCTGCCGCTGGATGACCTGTTGGTTGTAACCCGGAAATTTATCAATGAATAAAGCCTCACGTGCCGGGTTGGCGCGCTGCCTGGCACGGTTTGTGGTCTCCA
>CAYFMX010000054.1:0-3641 GCA_964344325.1 uncultured Piscirickettsiaceae bacterium | reverse complement strand
AAAAAGAAGCAGAAATTGTTTACGAAAAAGGTTTATGAACACACGAGACCTGACACGCTCCCGGTTACGGGAGAAAGCGGGGCGGCACAAACATGCAACAGCAGGCTGCCTAGATAGCCAGAGCGTCAAATGTACGGCAACACCGGGAGAGCGGGGTTATGATGCCGGAAAGAAAGTGAATGGGCGGAAACGGCATATTCTGACGGATACTTTGGGATTGCTGTTGTTTGTGATTGTCACAACAGCTGACGTACAGGACCGTGATGGCGCACGCCTGTTGTTAAGCCATCTGCCCGGTGGGTGCAAAAAGCTACGGAAAATCTGGGTCGATGGCGGATACCGTGGCCAGTTGGTTAAATGGGTTGCGGCGCGTTTCAGGTTTGTTCTGGAGGTGGTTTTACGCCCGAAAGAAACCAGGAAGTTTGTGTTGCTGCCCCGCCGTTGGGTAGTTGAACGTACTTTCGGCTGGCTGAACCATTCGCGCCGCCTCAGCAAATGTTACGAACGACAGACCCGTACGGACGAAATCTGGATGTATATCGCCATGACCCGCATCATGTTGGCCAGACTGGCCTAAGTTGTGAGTTTCCAAACAGCTTCTAAAACAATTACGTTGTAAAAACAGCCTACTGCCCTGCCACACTCATCTGCTCAATCAGAATTGAACCAGACTGTATATTTCCACGCCGATCAATATCGTTCCCGACTTCCACAATCTGCTTGAACATCTCTTTCAAGTTGCTAGCAATCGTCACTTCGGAAACGGGATAGGCAATTTCGCCATTTTTGACCCAAAATCCGGATGCGCCACGTGAATAGTCACCGGTCAGCGCATTGACGCCATGCCCCATCAAGTCCGTCACCAAAAAACCGGTCTGCATCTGCTGCAATAACTGTGGCAAATCTTTGTCGCCGTGCGAAATATTTACATTTCGCGCTCCACCTGCATTACCGGTCGGTTCCATTTTCAAGCGACGCGCTGAATAGCTATCAAGCAGATAGCTGACTAGTCGTCCATCGGTGACAAAATCCTTTTCAAACACCTCTGCACCTTCATTGTCAAAGGGCGCACTTGCAAGTCCTTGCAGCCGATGTGGCTCTTCAGAAATACGGATAAATTCTGGGAAAATTTGCTCACCAAGGTGATCCAGTAAAAACGAGGTTTTGCGGTACAAACTACTGCCGCGAATTGCGCCCAAAAAACTGCCGATCAATTCTGATGCAACGGTTGCATCAAAAATGACCGGAACCTGGCATGTACCAACGGAACGCGCGCCCAATTTCGCAATCGCCAACTCCGCCGATTTGCGCCCAACCACTTCCGCAGCAGGAAGCTGCGCTGGATTCCGCGCCCCGAAATACCAGTAATCCTGCTCCATGCCCGATTCATCTTCCGCAATCACCGCGCAAGTTAGACTATGGCGGCTTTTGCAATACCCGCCGATAAATCCGTGGCTATTGCCATAGACCTGCACCGATTTGTGACTATTGACCGACGCGCCGTCCGAATTGGTAATGCGCGGATCAAATGCTCGCGCTGCCGCTTCGCACTGTTGCGCCACGACCTCGCTGTTTTCGACGTTAATTTCCCAATCGTGCTCCAATTGCAAATCGCGAACTTCGTTCGCCATCCGCTCTGGATCAATCAAACCGGCGTACGAATCCTCTTCGGTATATTTGGCAATATTACACGCTGCTTCGACCGCCTCTTTCACTGCTTGCGGGGAAAAATCGCTGGTCGAAGCGGTCCCTTTTTTATGGCCGAAAAAGACAGTTACACCCATACCGCGATCACGGTGATGTTCGATCGTCTCCAACTCGCCCATGCGCACCGTAGTGGAGAAGCCATCCTCGATGCTGCTGCCCGCTTCCGCTGCTGTTGCGCCCTGGCGTTTTGCCTCGTCGAGGATTTGCTGGGTCAAATCCTCCAGCATTTTTTCTACAGCTGCACTATCAAATGTATCTGTTGTGCTATGAGCTGAAGCTGAATTAGCCATGCTGCGTCCCTCCCACAGTCATTTCACTGACTAGCAAAGTCGGCTGCCCAACCCCAACTGGCACACTCTGTCCCTCTTTGCCACAAACCCCGATGCCGGGATCAAGTTCCAGATCATTCCCTACCATCGTCACTTTCGACATTGTTTCCGGACCGTTGCCAACCAAGGTTACGCCGCGCACGGGCTGTTTCACCTTGCCATCCTCAATCAGATACGCCTCGTTCGCGGAAAAAACAAATTTCCCGGAAGTAATATCGACCTGTCCGCCGCCAAAATTGACCGCATAAATGCCACGTTTGACCGATGCAAGAATCTCTTCTGGCGCATGTTGGCCCGGCAACAAATAGGTATTGGTCATACGCGGGAACGGCAGATGCGCATACGATTCACGCCGTCCGTTACCGGTGGAGACTGTGCCCATTAGACGCGCATTGGTTTTATCCTGCATATAGCCTTTCAGAATGCCGTTTTCGATCAGCACATTTTCTTGCGTTAAAACGCCCTCATCATCAATATTGAGCGAGCCGCGTCGTCCTTCCAATGCGCCATGATCGACCACTGTACACAATTCACTCGCCACTTTTTCGCCAATTCGACCGCTAAATGTTGACGTACCTTTGCGGTTAAAATCGCCTTCCAGACCATGCCCGACCGCCTCGTGCAGCAATACCCCCGGCCAACCATTGCCAAGCACCACCGGCATCATTCCTGCAGGTGCTTCTTCCGCTTCCAGATTCACCAATGCTTGCCGCACGGCCTCTTCGACGGCTGCTTCGCTCTTTTCCGGCTCCAGTACCGCCGACAAATCGGTACGTCCACCAAACCCGTATGAACCGTGTTCGCGGCGACCATTTTGCTCCGCCACCACGGTGACATTCATCCGCACCATCGGGCGCACATCCGCCGCCAATGTTCCATCGCTCGCTGCCACCAAAATGACATCGTAGGCTGCTGCCAGACTCGCCATTACCTGCATCACGCGTGAATCTTTCGCCCGCGCCAGTTTGTCGAGCCTGAGCAAAAACTGCACTTTCTCTTCCGCACTGACCGAATTAAGCGGATTGACCGGTTGATACAGCGCATGTCCCGGCTGTTTTTTCCATGCTTGCACAACACCATTTGCGCCACTGCGCGAAATCACCCGCGCCGAATCTGCTGCCTGCAACAATGCTTCGCGGCTGATTTCATCGGCATAGGCAAATCCGGTTTTTTCGCCCTGCACCGCACGCACACCCACGCCGGTATCAATATCGTAACTGCCGTCGCGGACGATGCCATCTTCCAGTGACCAGAATTCGTGGTGACTCTGCTGAAAATAGAGGTCAGCATAATCAATCTGCCGCGTCAAAATATGCTGGAGTGCCTCTTCAGCCTGCTCCAGCGAAATGCCTGAGGGCGACAACAGCGTTGCGGTTGCCTGTTCCAAGTGGTTCATTGATTTCTAATCTACCTTAATCATTAAGTATTTTTTCTAATCTAAACAAAGGTGTCTTCTTATTCCATAATTCATCCAAGTAATACTTAGTTAATTTAAACACCATATTCTTACCAAAAATCTTATGTGCAATATTTTTTATGCCTTGCATATATGAGGTTGGGTGAATAGATGGGCAAGAAAACCAATTCTATCTTTGAGTCCTCCAA
>CAYFMX010000053.1:0-3816 GCA_964344325.1 uncultured Piscirickettsiaceae bacterium | reverse complement strand
ACGCCCTTCTAGGGCGAAACCAAAACCACGTTCTAAGAACGTGGATTTTTACTTCTCATAATTTCACACACTGTTACAATCCAGCCAGAAAAATCGTCATTTCGAGCATCGCGAGAAATCTTTTTTTCTAAAACTGTAAAGATTTCTCTTCGTTTCTCGCCGAAATGAGATACAAATAATCATCAAAATAATAGTGAAGTAAATCGCAGCAATTTTTCTCTTGTTTCACTGTTTCAATTTCTGACATTTGTAGTTTTAATCTTGTATCGCTGTTACAGTCCGTTCCTTTTTTTGCGGGAATTGTGGGAGTATTGGAAAAATGGGCAGACGGAGCCGAAAATCAGAGCAGAAACAGAATGAGGCGATGTTACCGGTCGAACGCCGGGCAGCTGGTTCACTGGCGGGGATTTTCTCCTTGCGGATGTTGGGGCTGTTTATGCTTTTGCCTGTTCTGTCCCTTTATGCAGAAAGCTTCACCGGTTCCACCCCATTATTGATGGGTATCGCGCTCGGTATTTACGGCCTAACTCAATCCCTCTTTCAAATCCCGTTTGGAATGCTCTCTGATCGTTGGGGACGCAAAAACATCATCCTGATCGGATTATTATTATTTGCCTTCGGCAGCGTTGTTGCCGCACTCGCGGAATCCATTGAGTTACTGATTTTGGGGCGTGCCATTCAGGGAACCGGCGCAATCGCCGCTGCGACGACTGCATTGCTGGCTGACCTCACCCGCGAAGAGCACCGCACCCGCGCCATGGCAATTTTCGGGATGAGTATTGGTCTTTCGTTTACCGCCGCAATTGTGTTGGGGCCGGTTTTAAATGGCTGGGTTGGTGTCTCCGGAATTTTCTGGATCACCGCTGTGTTGGCATTGGCAGGCATTGGCGTGCTTTATCTGGTTGTCCCGACTCCGGCGCACAGCCATACACATCTGGATGCTGATCCGATTCCAGCGCAATTTATGGAAGTGATGAAAAACGGACAACTATTCCGCCTTAATCTTGGCATTTTTATGCTGCATCTGATTTTGACGGCAGTGTTTGTCGCTGTGCCGATTGGCTTGCGTGATTCGGGTTTGCCAACCTCTTCGCACTGGATGGTCTATTTAGGCGTAGTGATTGTCGCCATCGGAATTATGGTGCCGATGGTGATTGCTGCAGAATCCCGTGCCCGTATGAAAGAGATGTTTTTGACCGCGATTGCGCTGGTTGCTGCGTCGCAATTTTTGTTGGGGACATTTTCCGATTCGATGTGGGGTATTGTTTTTGCGCTGGTAGTCTTTTTCGGCGGATTCAATTTGCTGGAAGCGTTATTACCATCGCTGATTGCGAAAATGGCTCCGGCAGACAAAAAAGGAACAGCGATGGGTGTCTACTCCAGTTCGCAATTCATGGGCGCATTTATGGGTGGGCTGCTCGGCGGTGCGTTGATGTATGAGGATACAGGTGTGATGCAAATTGCGCCGGTGTTCTGGGCAGCAGGCGTGTTGGCGCTGATTTGGATTGCCGTAGCGGTGACAATGAAGCGTCCCGGTTTGGTCAAAACCAAACTGTTGCGCGTCGGCAAAATGGATCAAGCAAAAGCGCAGGAAACGGCCAAAAATTTGCAGGCAATTGCCGGTGTCGTTGAAGCAGTTGTGATTGCCAAAGAGGGCGTGGCTTATTTAAAAGTGGAACAGAAAGGGTTGGATGAAGCGGCATTGGAAGTTTTTGTTGTGGAATATGACGCGTAAAAATGCTGAAGCTTGAATATTGAACGGAGAAAAAAATGGCTAGTCTTATCATTCAAGATATTGATGATGAAATTATGGAAGCCTTAAAAGAACAGGCGAAATATTCAGGATGCAGTATTGATGCAGAAATCCGTAAGATTTTGTCCAGATTCTTGCTCAAACCAAAGAAACGGACTTTCGCTGAGGTGTTAGCTTCCATGCCCAACGTGGGATTGGATAGCGATTTTGAGCGTCAGCAAGATATGGAAGATCGTGATGTATTTGATTGATACCAATGTCATCAGCGAAATCAGAAAGGGCAAAAAAGCGGATGCTGGGGTTTTGGATTTTTTTAAAAAATCAAAAGCTGCCAAAATCGAACTTTACTTGAGTGTCGTCACAATCGGAGAATTGCGTAGAGGTATTGAACAAATCCGATATCGAAATGATCTAAAACAGGCTAATTTATTGGAGATTTGGTTCCAAGATGTATTCGCTGAATATCAGGATCATATTTTGGAATTTGATGTGGAAACTGCGCAGGTATGGGGAAAATTACGGGTTCCACAACCGCAGAATTTTCTGGATAAACAGATTGCGGCGACTGCGCTTATCCATGATCTAATTGTAGTGACACGTAATACAAGCGATTTTCAGTGTACTGGCGTAAAGGTATTGAATCCTTTTTCAGGGTAAACAGAAAATAAAAGAATAAGAATTAATTTCAGGTAAATTGCAAATTATTCAGGAGAGAAAAAAATGAGAGGCGTAAACAAAGTCATTCTGGTAGGCAATCTGGGACAAGATCCTGACGTGCGTTATACCGCAGACAATCGTGCAATCACCAATATTTCGATTGCGACTTCGGAGAGTTGGAAAGACCGTAATACCGGTGAGCAGCGCGAAAAAACCGAATGGCATCGTGTGGTTTTTTTCGGGAAGCTGGCGGAAATTGCGGCGGAATATCTGAAAAAAGGGTCGCAGGTTTATGTGGAAGGAAAACTCCAGACTCGCAAATGGCAAGACCAGAACGGACAAGACCGTTGGACAACAGAAGTGGTAGTCGATATCAACGGCACGATGCAGATGCTGGGCGGGCGTAGCGGTGGTTCTGCCAGTTTTGATCAAAGTGGTGGTCAGAATATGGGCGGCGGTCAGCCGCAACAATCTGCGCCTCCGGCTCCTCCGGCGAGTGGCGGGATGGATGATCTGGATGACGATATTCCGTTTTAAGTTTGGAACGATTGAATCATGTCAAAAATAGATGCTGAATCCGGATTGGAAAAATTTGCGCTTTCCACGCCTGTTTTCCCAATGACTGCGATTTTCGTAGATAGTGCGTTGTGGCAACTCAATTGGGATGAAGATTTCGGAACAAAACCGGTTGCTGATGCACCACCTGCGCATCCCGTTCATCGGTTAGCGGAGGCAGTACAACGCTATTTTGAGGATGGCTCTGTGCCGTTTCTGTCACAAGGGATTGAGATCAAATCTTCCGGAACACCGTTTCAGGAAAAAGTGTGGGCAGCGCTGCGGGAAATTCCACCTGGTCAGGTGATGACCTATGGGGAATTGGCGGAAAAACTGGACAGTGCCCCGCGAGCGGTGGGCAATGCCTGTCGGGAAAATCCGCTGGTGGTGATGGTTCCGTGCCATCGGGCTGTGGGAAAAGGGAATCAGTTGACTGGCTACGGCGGCAAAACAATGGGGCAGGCAATCGAATTGAAACGGTGGTTGTTGCAACATGAGGGTGTGGTTGGGTTTTGATACGCAACAAAAATAATAGCTCCCAGTTTGGTCGATTGGGAAAAATTGCCTATATAGCAGCTTATAGTCTGTTTTTTATGCCCTGACTGTTACATATGCGGACTAGCTAGTCCGCATATTGAGTAGTTAGTTGAAGAGGTGTCCGTGAATTACGAAGAAATCGTCCTAGATAGTTGGGAACAAATTCATACTCTCGAAATCGATTTCCCCATGGAAATTTTCAGAGGGCAGGGTGACTCATCATGGGAAATATCATCTTCTTTATGTAGGCTGCTGGATGATATAGGTCTCGTCCCTGAAACTTCGGTTAGTATTTGAAAGGAAGAGACACCAAT
>CAYFMX010000052.1:0-5048 GCA_964344325.1 uncultured Piscirickettsiaceae bacterium | reverse complement strand
CCCGCATCATGTTGGCCAGACTGGCCTAAGTTGTGAGTTTCAAAACAGCTTCTTACTGTTCCGGCTTTACTATGAGTTGCACTTTCGAGTTGAATTCACGTTTGATGATTTGCGGCAATCCCGCCACCATCCAAATTACACGATCACAAATCTGTGCCAGTTGCTGATGCAAAAAACCGGCTTCATCGCAAAATTGGCGTGAAAGTGGATCGGCAGGAACAACGCCCAATCCGGTTTCATTACTGACCAGAATGATTTTTCCGGGCAAGTTCGGCAGCGTTTTGAGTAATGCTGATTTTTCCCGTTCCAGAATTCTGGAATCTTCATGTAGCAATAAATTGGTGAGCCAAAGTGTGAGGCAATCGACCAAAATGCAGCGGTTTTCTTGTGCTTCCTGCTGTAGTGTTTTCGCCAGAAAAATTGGTTCTTCAATTAATTCCCAGTGTGCTGGACGCTGTTGCTGGTGTTTTGCAATACGCTGGCGCATTTCTTCATCTTGCGTGGTTGCAGTTGCGAGATAAACCACTTCCAGATCAGATTCAGTTGCGTGCTGTTCCGCTGTGCGGCTTTTGCCCGAGCGTGCGCCGCCGAGAATCAATGTTGATTTTACGCCCTGAGCTTTATTTTTTTCTTGATTTATATCATTTTTTGTTTTTAACATCGGATTTTATCGTTATATTCAAAATTCACACGCTTTGTTTTTATCCAGACTTTCATGAATCGTCATGAATAATATTTCTTATTGCTTTCCCATAAAACAACAAGGCATTGCGCTGGTTGTCAGTTTGATGCTGCTGATTTTGATGAGCTTGCTTGGATTGGGCGCAATGCAATCTGCATTGCTGAGTGAAAAAATGGTGTCCAATGTCCGTTTTGGCAATGAGGCATTGTACGCTGCTGAGGCGGGTCTTCGGCAAGCGATTGTGCAATATCGCGAAGATGCGGTGCAAACCAATTTTACCGGCACGTTGGGCAACAGCCATTATCAAGTGGTGGTGACGAATTCGGGCGATGGCAACTACACTGTCACTAGTTTGGGCGAACATGCAGCTTCTGGTTCCAGCAAGCAACTGGAGATGAAATTGTCTGGCACGTTAGGCGCGGAACCAATCGTTTCAGGTTGGAACGAAGCGCATCCGGAGGCGTAAAGGCTATGGTTTTTCCGGCATGGATGAAAGTACATTTGCCGGATGGCCAACAGATCATGGGCATGCTGTTGCGGATGGATGGGACGGCTCGTGTTTTGGTGTATCAATCAGAACTTGATTTAGAGACGCAGCTTTCTTTCGCTGAAATCAGCCATCTTTTTTACATGCCGCATCAGCAGCCGGATCAACAGTCGGACAAAAATGTTTCCAAAATCCGTTCATCTGTCTCTTTTCAGATAGTTTTAGATGGAAAATTGCAGCTTGAGGCCACAGCACACAATCATTTTGAAGATGAATTGGGCGCACATTTTTATGGCGTCAAAATGGTCAATGATACGAATGATGTGAATCATGCAAATGCTTCTGAAGCAAAGTTAATTCAACTGTTTGTTCCGAAAGAGTCTGTTGCGCAGTGGCGGATAGAGCCATCAGAACGAAATTCTCAAGATTATCAAACTAACCAAAACCATTCTGGTGAAAAACAGATCGTAGCGGCTGCAGATGGGCAAAAAATTATCCAACTGGTCGATACGATCATTTTGGAGGCGATCCAATCTTGTGCTTCGGACATTCATCTGCGACCGCTGGCGGATCGTGTCGAATTGCACTACCGCATTGATGGTGTGATGTGTGAACGCCACTGGCTCAATCCGCACCACTACCCGGCGATGGTCAGTCGGATCAAAATTCTCGGCAATATGGACATTGCGGAACGCCGTTTGCCGCAAGATGGGGCGCATCATTTTGTGATCAGTTCTGCTGACACATCCAGCGAGCGCAAAGTCGATTTGCGCATCTCTACGATTCCGGTGGTAGAGGGCGAAAGTGTTGTCATTCGTGTGCTTGATCCGACAGTGGGTCTGCGTTCGTTGGCAGAAATTGGCTTTTCGTCTGTAGATGAGGCGAAATTTCGCAAATTATTGGAATATCGAAACGGCATGGTTTTGGTGACCGGCGCGACTGGTTCGGGAAAATCGACCACGCTCTACGCGGCGATGCATGCGTTGAAAGGGAAAAATCTCAACATCATCAGCATTGAAGATCCGGTCGAATATCGCATCGATGAAGTGCGGCAGATTGAGGTGAACAATGCGATGGGCAATACGTTTGCGCGAAATTTGCGCCATATTTTACGTCACGATCCCGACGTGATTTTAATCGGTGAAATCCGCGACCGGGAGACCGCTCAAATCGCGATGGAGAGCGCATTTACTGGGCACCTCGTCCTCAGCACATTGCATACGCAAGATGCGGCGGGCGCAGTAACGCGTTTGCTGGAAATGGGCGTTGAAAGTTACATGATCAAAGACACCGTGCGTGGCGTGTTGGCGCAACGATTGGTACGGAAACCGTGCGCGGCTTGTGGCGACAGTGACAACGCAGCTACAGAATTGGATCAAACATGCAGTGTATGCGCGGGGTCTGGCTACGATGGACGCACGGCAGTCTATGAATTGCTGGAAATGACGTCAGAAATGCAGGAACAGATTCGGGATGGTGTTTCTGCTGCAACATTACGTGAGTTGGCGATTCAGCATGGTATGGTACCGATTGAAAAGCAGATATTTGAACTGACCCAACAGGGAGAAATTGCGCAGTAACTACCACCGTACATCGGCTTCAACTCCAATTTGTGCCAAAAATGCATCGTGTTGTTGGGTCTCTTCTGCGGTAGCACGCAATACAGATAATTTTGGACGATCTGCCGACAAGTGCTGGATCGGCTCCACGCTAATACTCGCGTTTCCTTTCGTGCTGCTGCCCAGATCTAGCGTTTTTTGCCCGCCGGTCATTGCCAGATAAACTTCTGCGAGGATTTGCGAGTCGAGCAACGCACCATGCAGCGTGCGGTTGGAGTTATCAACTTCCAGACGGCGACAGAGCGCATCTAACGAATTGCGCACACCGGGATAGATTTTCCGCGCTAACGTCAGACTGTCAGTGATGGCGCAGACATCCGCCAGTTTCGGCTGGTCGTTGCCGAGTAAGTTCAGTTCGTGATCAATGAAGCCGACATCAAACGGCGCATTGTGGATGATCACCTCGGCATCACGCACAAAGTCGAGGAATTTCGGCGCAATTTCGGCAAATTTCGGTTTTTGTGCGAGAAAACTGTTGGAGAGTCCGTGGACTTCTTGCGCTTCACGGTCAATTTTGCGATCTGGATTGCAATATTCGTGGAATGTCTCGCCGGTGATTTGACGGTCAATCATCTCCACGCAGCCGATTTCCAGAATCCGATGGCCTTCGCTAGGATCAAGGCCGGTGGTTTCCGTATCAAGAATGATTTGTCGCAGTTGTGTCATGATCGTTTATCTACAGTTCATCCATGCCGCGGTTGGCGAGTTGGTCGGCGATTTCATTTTCCGGATGTCCGGAATGTCCTTTGACCCAATGCCATTCAATCTCGTGGTCGGTGCAGAGTTGATCCAGCTCTTGCCACAAATCGGCGTTTTTAACCGGCTTTTTTGCGGAAGTTTTCCAGCCGTTTTTTTTCCAGTTGTGAATCCATTGGGTGATGCCATTGCGCACGTAAACGGAATCGGTGGTGATAGCGATAGAGGTCGGGCGTTTCATTGCTTCCAGTGCGCGGATGACGGCAGTTAATTCCATACGGTTGTTGGTAGTTTCTTGCTCGCCACCATAGAGTTGTTTTTCGTTATCGCCATAGCGCAGCAACGCGCCCCAGCCGCCAATGCCGGGGTTTCCGCGGCAACCGCCGTCGGTAAAAATTTCGACCTGTTTTGACATGGTTCCAGTCTAGAATTAAGCAGTTTAAAATGATTAAACGTGAATCCAACTCGAAAGTGCAACTCATAGTACAGCCGGAACAGGAAGATAAACCGCGGCAATATCCGAGCCTTCTATTCCAGCCAGAATGGGAATCACAAATGGGAAACTACACACAACTGACCGACGAACAAAGATACCAGCTTGCAGCGTATTTGGAAGCCGGGTTAACCAAACAGGAAATGGCCGATTTTCTGGGTGTACGCAAAACGACAGTTTACTAGGAGCTGGCACGGAATCAGGATAGTAGCAGGCATTACAATGCAGACCATGCAATCCGTCAAAACCGGAGATGCCAAAGCAACAAGGTGAAAGCCCGGATTGGTGAAGGTATTTGGGATACTGTGGAGTTTCAGTTGCGCAATGGGCAATGGAGCCCGGAACAGATCAGCAATGCACTGGAAGGGACCCACAGGAAAAAGGTAGTCAACCCGGAATGGATTTACCACTATGTTCGTGAAGATAAGGCCAATGGCGGTGATTTGTACAAACATCTGCGTTGCCAGAAAAAGCGCAGGAAAAAATACGGGAGGGCTTCAAAGCGAGGTGCAATCCGCAACCGTGTGGATATTGAAAAGCGGCCTGCCATCGTTGAAAAGAAAGGGCGCATCGGGGATTGGGAAGTGGACACAACCATCGGCCAAAACCACCAGCAGGCCATGGTGACGCTGACAGAAAGGAAATAAAAAAAACTGACATTGGTCAAAAAAGTGGCGGGAAAGAGGGCAGATTTAGTGGAAGAGGCCATTGTGCAACTGTTGGAACCCCTCATAAAATGGGTTCACACAATCACTGCTGGCAATGGGAAAGAGTTTGCCAACTATGAAAACATTGCCAAAAGATTGGAGACGAAATTCTACTTTGCTGACCCGTATTCATCATGGCAACGCGGCCTGAACGAAAACAGCAATGGCCTGATCCGGCAGTATTTTAAAAAGGGTTCCAGTTTTGTGAAAACCGGGGACAATGAAGTGCAAGTGGTGATGGATAAATTAAACCGCAGACCAAGAAAAACCTTGGGGTTTAAAACACCAAGCCAGATATTTTTTAGACGTACTGAAGTTACGCAACCCGAATCATTTGGAGTCCTTCAAAAGCACTCTTGATCGC
>CAYFMX010000051.1:0-5939 GCA_964344325.1 uncultured Piscirickettsiaceae bacterium | reverse complement strand
AATAGTTATGGAGCACTGGCGGCAGGTTGGCACTGCCCCGCAGGTTTTCTTATAGGCAAGCGGCAGGGAGATAGAAATGGCTTTAGACAGCGTGTGTGATGGGTGTGGTTCTACTGAGACAGACCGGATCAATGCAGGGTGTGAAGATACTGGTTTGAAGGAATGCCGATATTGCGGCGCATCCAAGTGTGAGATGTGTGATATGGGCGATGATGTTGACTGCATGACTTGCGAAAACTTGGAAGAGTAATTGTATGAACAAAAGGATAAAACAAAGCCTAAAAAGCAGCCATCAACAAATGATGGCACGGTTTAAGTGAAGCGGCAGAAAGTTTGTCACCGGGCATTGTCCTGCTTGCAAGAAAACACTGGAAGTGCTGCAGCCTACACCGGGAAGCAAGCCTTATACCGGGAAAATAGTCTGCCACCACTGTGCGCAGGAATTGCAATACATCGCCTACGAAGATGGGCGTGCCATGTTCAGGAAAGCGTAATGGAAAAGCTTGCTCGCCTGTTCAGAGACCCAAAGCTGGGGAAAGTTTTGGTAATCAAAGCCAAAGGGGATGGTGGCTATCCAGCTATTGGAATCCTTGTTTGCCACCAAGGAAAAAGGCTGGAAGGTTGGATGGAGTTTAGGGATGCCAACAAGGGTGAGTGCATGCAGGATTCGATTTTTTCATCAATTAAAAAAGAAGATGCGATTAGTTTTGCACAGTCAATTATTCAGGATTCAAAAGAGCAATAAGCCATGCCAAAAATGTCTGTAAAAAACCAGAAACAAGGATTAATGGCCAAAATCAATGTAGGCCGTACCCAGCTACACTGGGATGAGGATTTCTACCGCCAAATGCTGGAAGAGCACGGCGGAAACCGCAGTTTGCGGAAGATGGGCATTCTCCAAATGGAAAAGGTGCTCAATCACATGATGGCCTGCGGGTTTTCCCCTTCCAGAAAGAAACGCAGAAACATGCCTGCACCGGATCGTGCTGAACTGTTGAAAAAAATCCGGGCGCAACTGGGGAATTTCGGTGCCGGAGATGATTATGCCGAGGGCATCCTGCGCCAGAAGCGCGGGCTGCGGGATATGCCGGATGTTGTTTGTCCGGTCACCAGTGCCAGTGTGGAAGAGTTGCAATTTTTGATTGCACGGCTGGATAAAAACGCTGAACGGAAAGGGTATCAGCGGAAATGAATTGGCTCATTGTGTTTCTGGTTGCCTTTTATATTGGCTGGGTAGCGGCGCACAAAGAAGTGGCAATGGAGTGCAAGGCTCATGGCAAATTTTATGTAGAAACTGTCGTGTTTCAGTGTTCTGCAAAGGAAGAATAGAAATGATTAAACTGCAACAAAAAAATGAACGCTGTTCTACCTGCGGCGGTGTAATTCCAGAACCGAAGCACAGAAGGGTCGGAGGATGTTGTGCGGCTTGTGTGGGCGTAGACCGCAATCGGCTTGGATCGTATCAGGATGTGATGCGTTTGCTCAAAATTGGCCACAGCCTCGAAAAGACATCATGAGCGATTCAAACAAGAATTCCGGAAGAGGGATGCTGACAGATGAGATTGTCAGCAAAGCGCGTGAGATGCTAGGCGATGATATTCAGTTTGATACTACGTCGTTGCGGCTTATGGCATACGTCCAGTACGTCATGATCAATCAGCAAAAAATCGACCATGCAAAAGTCAACGAAGATGAGCTTCTTATTCTTTGGGAATGGGACGCAAAAGAATGGATTTCCTACAGCACTGCGCAGGGTGATATTTCTGTCACCAAAAAGTTCTGGGATGCGATGAGCGGAATCCTATGGCTTGGGTATGTGGTACGTGGACAGGTTGGAAAATCATGAGTGAAGAGCCAGCACCTTACTACACTGGCAGGGAATCAGAATCCACCAAACCTGCTGGCGTCCATTTCCTCAACGATCCGATAGGCTTGTTAAAGAATGTGTTTGAGAAACAGTATCCGAAAAAATCCTGCACCGTGCTGTTTTGCGAAAACCTGTATGAAGATGAGCAGGTTTACGGAAGGACAGAGTTTTCCAAAGAGGGAGCGGTTGTCTGGCTGGATGTAACCATTCCCTATCGTGGCTTGCTGGATGTGTTGGCACACGAGTTGGCTCACGTGGCAGAACCAGAAGATGATCATGGTAAAAACTGGGAAGCTGCTTTCTCTGCATTGAACCGGGAATGGGTCAAACGGATGTCTGAACTGAATGATGAGCAGGAAGGGTCGTGAAGCTTGGACACTGCCCTGTATGCCGTACTGAACTGACGCTAGAAGCTGTTCTGGCAGATGAAGTGATGGGTGAGATTGCGACTATAACGCACGGTATGGACAAGCTGGACAAGGCCACTGTCGTGCAATATCTCAACCTGTTCCGCACTGCAAAGCAGCACCGCATAACCAATATCAAGGCGTTGGATTTGCTGCGCAAGGCACTGGATCAGTTTGACGACCATCCACGTATGTTTGAGGCAATGCGCAAGGCCGTTGAGGCGCAATATTCCAAGGCACAGAAAGGCGGGACGATCAAACCGCTCAAGCTGGATGATAAAGGTCGGCATGCCTACTTGGTGCCGATTTATGAAAACACACCTTCGCCCGTGCCAGCACAGCACTCCGGTGCGGTAGTTGCAGAAGCACAATCAGCTCCGCGCACCACCCAGCGCGGAAAAATGTTGCAGGAAATGGAATCAAGGCTGCTGGATGAACCCAAAAAGTGATACGCCAGAGGCGTGGTTCCACAATGAAATCATCACCGGGTTGGCGCGAATCGCCGCTTTGTGCATGGCAGGGACGCCAGCACGGGAATATATGGCCGATACAGAAAGCGTCTGGATTGACACGTTATGGCGGAAGCCGATTGGATGGGATGAAGGGGAAGACCGGGAACGCGTCTGTGCAGCATTTGATGTATTGATTGGAAGGGCTGAGCGTTTTCCTGCACCGTCCGAATTCATCCAGTGTCTGCCAAAACGAAAACCGCAGGAACACCGTCCGCTTTTGGAGGTGAAATTGTCCCCGGAGCAGATAGAGCGGAATAAGCGCAATGCGAAAAAACTGGCAAAAGAGCTGGCTGCTGCTATGAAAACACCAGAGACCGCAGAGGAAAAGCGGCGTCGCATCCAGCGCGAACAGGAGATGCGTGATTTTCAGGCGCGTATGCAAACACCGGAATACCAGCAGAGACGGCTGGAAATCGCAAAAAAATTGAAAGAAATGGGAGTGCCGGTATGACCGATCAGAATGACCTTTTTGGAGGCAAGCTGGAAGCTACAGCGGAAGATATTCTGGCCAACATGCCGGATGTTCCGTTAGATGACAGCCGTTGGGCACAAGGCACAGCACAGCTAATCGACGTTTACCAGAAACATTTTGAAAAACGTCGGCACGAAACACCAGAACAGGCACGGGAAAGTGCCCGGCAAATGGTCGCCTTGCTTTCTGTCTACATGGGCGGTTATCCGCTCTACATCCCGAAACCGGACAGGCTGGAGCATGAATTGCGTGACCACAAAATCTGGACAGAATTTAATGGCCATAACCATCGTGAGCTGGCACGCAGATACCAGCTTACACAGGCATCCATTTATGAAATCGTAGACCGGCAACGCAAACGGTATGTCGGGCGAATCCAACCGGAATTGGGATTGGAGGTTCCAGAGAAAAAAGAAGCTGCATAAAATCCATCCTTTTTTCAAGAGGGAAAGGAATGATGGATTGGTTGATTCCACTATTGATTGTGGTGCTGTTTGGATATGGGATTTTGAGTCTGAAAAAAGGCTGGAAAAATCTAAAAAAAGACGAACAGAAAGAGCATCGTAGTAAATATACTAGAGTTGGAGAGAAACAAGTTTCTATAACCACACATGGCATCCGGTTGGAAACAGAAATTTTGGTTAGGGAGCCAACAGAAGCAGAACAGCGTATCCGTGAATTACACAAGCAAGCCACGCGGTATAAGGGAAATAATTGGGAGAAAGCTATTACCTGCCTAAGAGAAGCGCAGCAACTGATGCCAACGGTAATAACTGAATATCCCGTCTCGCAATATTTAAGACTACCTTTATTTTTGCAACAAGCAGGAAGGATGAAAGAAGCAAAAAAAGAATTTGAAAAATTGTTGGATATGGAGATGTTTTCCCATCCTCATCTGGTTGCAACAGTTTATGACAAAATGCGGCTAGCATACCAAAGAGAGAAAGATTACAAGAACGCTGTTACATACGGAATGATGTATGCAGAAATAGAATTTTTAAATGAAACAGATAAAAATCAGTATATAGAAAAAACTATTCAGCCTTTGTTTACAAAAGCCCAAAACCAGAACAAAGCATCGCAAAAACAACCAACCATATTGCAACAACAGTAAGTGCATCATTGGCAGGCGGAACTTTCAACCGCTTGAAAACTCCCCGTTGCTCCCCTTCCTTATCCTGTCCCTGTTATGAACGGAGACAGGATTTTTTATGGACGAAGCAGACCGCGCACAGCAGTGCGAGGAATTTGAACGGGAAGCCGCCCTCCGCGAATTCATGTCACAGGCGGAGCCGGATGAATATCCAGACTACAACGATTACGGGCAACGCCTCTGTGTGGATTGCGGGGTGATTATCCCGCAAGGGCGGGTGGACACATTGCCCAGTGTGGTGCGTTGTGTAACTTGCCAAGAGGTGCATGAACATGCTTGAAGGGCTGGAACTGGACTATAAGGCTCTCAGTTTCTGGTGGCGGACACTCCAGGACATCCTGATTGTGATCACCGTGATTTACGCCATATTCCTCAACCGCACCAAAGTGAACAAGGATGCGATTGATGCGCTGGGGAAAAAAGTGGCAGAGGAAATTGCGAAGCACGACAAGCGGGTCGCATTGCTGGAAACAGAAGTAAGAAGCCTGCCGGGACATCAGGAAATCGGTGAAATCCACGAAAAAATCAACAATGTCGGACAGGGGGTCAGCAGTGTTGAAGGCCAGCTCAAATCAATCAACAACACACTGGGCTTGATCAACACCCACCTGATCAACAAGGAGAAATAAGGATGCCTTACAAGGATATCGTTGCAGCAGACCAACGCCTGCACATCCTGCAGGTGCTGGAACAGGATTCCGGCTACAGCCACAATGAACACGTCATCAAACAGGCACTGGCTTCAGTTGGCCACAATATCAGCAGCGATGCGCTCTCTACCCAATTGCACTGGTTGCACGAGCAGGATTTGGTGGAGCTGGAGGATGCGGTCGGTATCCAGATTGCACGCCTGACCCAACGTGGTGCTGATGTAGCCACTGGCGCGGCAAATGTACCCGGTGTGGCACGCCCACGCCCGGAGTAAGTTGATGCCTGCAAAATCAACCATTGACCGTCTTCCTGACGAAGTGCTGGAGCAGCTCCAGACGCTGTTGCGTGATGGCGACCTGACGCAGGTGGAGGTGACAGAAGAGGTCAACGCCCTGTTGCTGGAACTGGGTCTGCCGGAATTACAGGTGAGCAAATCCGCCGTGAACCGCTACTCCATGAAAATGGAGAAAGTGGGCGAACGGATGCGCCAGTCGCGTGAAATCTCCAGGATGTGGATGGCAAAGCTGGGCAACCAGCCACAAGGCCAGTTGGGCAGTATGCTCAATGAGATGCTGCGCACGGTTGTGTTTGATCTGGTGATGCAGCTGCAGGATCAGGAGATTGATGAAAAAACAGCCCCCAAACTGATCAAGCCGATCAATACCCTCGCACTGACGTTGAGCCGTTTGGAGAAAGCAGCCTCTGACAATCAAAAACGTGAAGATGAAATCCGCAAACAGGCCATGCAGGAGGCAGCGGAAGCGGTAGACCAGCAGGCGAAACAGGCTGGCCTGACCAAAGAAGCTGCCGATCAGATCAAATCGGAAATTCTGGGGATTGCTGCATGATTTCCGGACAGGCCAACGGCTCCACCATT
>CAYFMX010000050.1:0-6282 GCA_964344325.1 uncultured Piscirickettsiaceae bacterium | reverse complement strand
AATAGTTATGGAGCACTGGCGGCAGGTTGGCACTGCCCCGCAGGTTTTCTTATAGACAAGCAGCTTGGAAGAGTAACTACATGAGCAAAAGAACAGCACAAGGCCTAAAGAACAGCCATCAACAAATGATGGCACGGTTTAAGCGAAGCGGTAGAAAGTTTGTCACCGGGCATTGCTCTGCTTGCAAGAAAACACTGGAAGTGCTGCAGCCTACACCGGGAAGCAAGCCTTATACCGGGAAAATAGTCTGCCACCACTGTGCGCAGGAATTGCAATACATCGCCTACGAAGATGGGCGTGCCATGTTCAGGAAAGCGTGATGGCCAGGGCAATCAGCAAAACAGTCAGCCGGACAGAAAAGCAAAAGTCCGGGCTGGTCAAAATGATCAGTATTGGACGTGGGCAGCTTCAGTGGGATGACAGTTTTTACAAGGAGATGAAACTGGAGCATGGCGGTCATGACAGCCTGACCAAAATGAGCATTGCCGAGCTGGAGCAGCTCAAAAAGCACATGATTGTCTGTGGTGCAGACCTGAAAGCAAAACCCACACACCGCCGCCGTGTTGCTATTCCGGAAGATAGGGAAGGGAAAATCCAGAAGATTTACAAGCAGCTGGAAAATATCGGCAAACCGGAAAAATACGCGGAAGGAATTTTGCGCAACCAGCGTGGAATGAAGAATAAAAATGCAATCTGTCCGCTCAATATGGCGACAGAGGAAGAATTGGTAAAAATTATCCGGTCACTGGATACCTACGCAAAACGACACGGGGTACGGCGGAAATGAGCGAAATAAAAACAATACTGGAAAAGATTCAGCAAAAACCGGATGCGGAACTGGCAGAAGAGATGCGCACTGCAGCGGGGCGGTTTTCGGAGTATCTCAAAACATCCAAATACAGCACATCAGAATCATTGGCTGCGATAGATACCGCTGTAGGGGTGCTCACATTTTGCGCAGAACAAACCAACTCTGCGGTCACCACTGTTGAGGTCGGCGCATGGAAGGTTACTGTGGAGAAAATCCGTAAATGACCGGAAAGGTAATCAGGCTGGGTGAACACCGTATTTCCAGCAAGAAAAAAAGCCCCTCGACATGTAGCCATATGAATATGGTGATTGACCATGAAAATGCATTGGTGCTTTGTGAGGACTGCGGGGAATACCTGAATCCGGTACGTGTTCTGGAAAGGCTGGCACAAGACATTGAAATCAGATATGGGCGTATACAGTGGGAAAGGGAAGAGCTTGAAAAATTAAGGGGCAACAGCAGGCACCTGATCGCAGCCAGAAAAGCGGAGAAAGCATGGAAGAGCCGGGATACCGTTCCGATATGTCCACACTGCGATGAGGCAATTTTCCCTGATGATGGTTTTGGTGAACGTTTTGCCAATAAAAAACACGCAATAGAAAGGCGTAAATTTCAGGATAAGAAATGACTAAATTACAACAAAAAGAGGAACGCTGTTCTACCTGCGGCGGTGTAATTCCAGAACCGAAGCACAGAAGAGTCGGAGGGCGTTGTGCAGCCTGTGTGGGTGTAGGGCGCAATCGGCTTGGATCGTATCAGGATGTGATGCGTTTGCTCAAAATTGGCCACAGCCTCGAAAAGACATCATGAGCGATTCAAACAAGAATTCCGGAAGAGGGATGCTGACAGATGAGATTGTCAGCAAAGCGCGTGAGATGCTAGGCGATGATATTCAGTTTGATACTACGTCGTTGCGGCTTATGGCATACGTCCAGTACGTCATGATCAATCAGCAAAAAATCGACCATGCAAAAGTCAACGAAGATGAGCTTCTTATTCTTTGGGAATGGGACGCAAAAGAATGGATTTCCTACAGCACTGCGCAGGGCGATATTTCTGTCTCCAAAAAATTCTGGGATGTGATGAGCGAAATCCTATGGCTTGGGTATGTGATACGCGAACAGGTTGAAAATTTATGAGCGAAGAACAAAACAGCTGGATTAGTGTCCAGGAACGCTTGCCTGAAATCGAGCAGGCTGTGTTTGTCAGAGGCAAACCATACGACAACAAAGGCACTTTGGTTGCTATCGGGTTTCTTGATGTCAATGGCAAATGGTATGAGCCTGACAAATCCTTTGGATGGCTTGAGAAGCTGGATAGATGTCCTCGTGGTTTTAACGATCTGGAAGAGGTTTCCGACTGGATGCCGCTTCCAGATGCGGTGATGCAAGTACTTGCACATGGTGAATGTCCTGAATGCTTAGAGACTATATACATTTGGGAGGATGAATGTCGCTGGTGCAGAGAAGCGCATGAGCGAAGAACAAGCCAACCGATAACTGGCAGGAGCGAGCGAGATGATCAAATCAAAAGTGGCACAGCAAAGGGCTGAAAATTTAATTGTTCAATATGTGGATGGTTGCAATTGCAAGACAGCAGACGACATTGCGAACGTTTTAGAAGCGTTGATTTCTAAATCGGCACGGGCTATCGAAAAATACGCTGGAAACGAAAAAGCGATTGATGTTTGCCGTGCAACCAAAGTGAATTTACAACTACGCCCAGCTTCTTATAAAAAATGAAACTCGCACGCTGCCCACACTGTGGCCATGATCTTGATCTGGAGACGCTTGTAGACGACGTTGCCGGTCGTGAACTGATGGGGCTGCTATCGCCACTGGATGGCAATCTGGGCAATGCGATGGTGAAGTATCTGGCGTTGTTCCGTCCCGCGAAACGCGGTTCCACGTCGTTTGACAAGCTGCTACGGCTGACCAATGAAGTGCTGGAACAGTTCCCGGATCATCCGCGTCTAACAGTTGCGCTCTCTACCACCCGTGAGGGCATCATGAGCAAGCGCACCACCACAGAAGAGTGGAAGCCACTCAAGAATCACAACTATCTGAAACAGGTTTATGAATCCACGCCCGTACCAATGCTGGGTGCGGGTACTGAATTGATGCCCACATCACAAGCACGTCAACCAGAAACCAAAACGGGTGCAAGTATCGCTGCATTGGAGAATTTGAAATGAGCGACGATCTTGTGGAAGAAGAGAATCCAGATATTGCTGGACAGTGGTTCCGGAGTATTGTGTTAAGCGGACTGCAGCGATTGGTCGCACTCTCGCTACCCAACACGCCGCCATCCGAAACCATTGAGGCAACCGCCGAAGTGTGGATCGAAACCCTGTGGGCGCAGCCGATTGGCTGGGATGAGGAAGAGGATGCGAAACGTCTGCAACAAGCATTCATCAAGGTTTGCGGGACAGCAGAAAAACGTTTCCCTGCACCAAGAGCAATCATCACCTCCATGCCGCGCCGCACATCACCAGAACATCTGCCATTGCTGGAGCAAGCAATCTCTCCTGAGCAAGCGTGTAAAAATGTGGAGCGAATGCACAAGATTGTCAAGGAATTGGTTGAAAACGCTCCGCTTTCTCCGCTAGAGCAACAGCAGAAAGAAGAGCGTGAGGAAAGGGCAAAACAGGTAGATGAATTCAGGAAAGATTATTGGTCTCCGGCAAAAGTGAAACGGCGCGGGGAGATCAAAGCGGAATTGGAGAAAATGGGAGTGCCAGTATGAGCGATCAGAATGACCTTTTTGGAGGCAAGCTGGAAGCCACTGCGGAAGATATTCTGGCCAACATGCCGGATGTTCCGTTGGATGACAGCCGTTGGGCACAAGGCACAGCGCAGTTGATCGATGTTTACCAGAAACATTTTGAAAAACGCCGGAACGAGACACCGGAACAGGCAAGGGAAAGTGCGCGGCAAATGGTCGCCTTGCTTTCTGTCTACATGGGCGGATATCCACTCTACATCCCGAAACCGGACAGGCTGGAGCATGAATTGCGTGACCACAAAATCTGGACAGAGTTCAATGGTCATAACCATCGTGAGCTGGCACGCAGATACCAGCTTACACAGGCATCTATTTATGAAATCGTAGACCGGCAACGCAAACGCTACATCGGACGCATACAGCCGGAGTTAGAATTGGAAGAATCGGCAGCGTAGAATCCCCTTCTTTTTTAACAGCGAGAAAAATCATGAAGAAAGCGATTGCTGGAGTGTTGACACTCATTGCATCATCGGCACATGGCATCAGCAATGAACAGGCACGGGAAATGGGTTATGAAGGGTCGCATGGCAATGGCATCCCGGAAACCGTTCAAATGCTAAAAAATAGTGAAATCACGCTGGAGACCGGAAAGAAATGGGTCATGAACTATGCTGGACTGGAAGGATGTGGCGTGCTGTCGGTTAGGAAGAACGATGCAGGGAAAAGCCGAATTATTGTAGATTGCCAAAATAACGCCATCTTTGCGCTGGAGAACGACCCGAAATATGAGGTCGATTTTCTTGGGTTAGAGCATGGAAATCCGCTTCAAAACGGCGCGTTTGTTTTTACCGGAAAAGAGATGTTTGAAACCAATTCCGGGCAACTGATCCGACTTTTGACAATCCGACGCATCGGCGACCATTCTGATTATTGAGGGGTGAAGTTATGTTTTGTGATAACCCAAAATGCGAGCATCATGTTTCCGTATTGTATGGAAAAACGATGATTGTAATGAAAGGCGAAAAAAGAATTGAGCTTAACCGTTTTCGATATACCAATAAAAGCGGAGATGAAATAAATCTATGTAGTATATGTCATGCGGCTGTTCAGTTGGCAGCGGGCAAGACAGAACAAAAATAAACGTCATTTAAACTATATTTACAAAGAGCCACCCTTCGAGGTGGCTTTTTTGTGGGCGGAACTTTCAACTGCTTGAAAACTGCCCACCATTTACCTTCCTTATCCTGTCCCTGTTATGAACGGAGACAGGATTTTTTATGGACGAAGCAGACCGCGCACAGCAGTGCGAGGAATTTGAACGGGAAGCCGCCCTCCGCGAATTCATGTCACAGGCGGAGCCGGATGAATATCCAGACTACAACGATTACGGGCAACGCCTCTGTGTGGATTGCGGGGTGATTATCCCGCAAGGGCGGGTGGACACATTGCCCAGTGTGGTGCGTTGTGTAACTTGCCAAGAGGTGCATGAACATGCTTGAAGGGCTGGAACTGGACTATAAGGCTCTCAGTTTCTGGTGGCGGACACTCCAGGACATCCTGATTGTGATCACCGTGATTTACGCCATATTCCTCAACCGCACCAAAGTGAACAAGGATGCGATTGATGCGCTGGGGAAAAAAGTGGCAGAGGAAATTGCGAAGCACGACAAGCGGGTCGCATTGCTGGAAACAGAAGTAAGAAGCCTGCCGGGACATCAGGAAATCGGTGAAATCCACGAAAAAATCAACAATGTCGGACAGGGGGTCAGCAGTGTTGAAGGCCAGCTCAAATCAATCAACAACACACTGGGCTTGATCAACACCCACCTGATCAACAAGGAGAAATAAGGATGCCTTACAAGGATATCGTTGCAGCAGACCAACGCCTGCACATCCTGCAGGTGCTGGAACAGGATTCCGGCTACAGCCACAATGAACACGTCATCAAACAGGCACTGGCTTCAGTTGGCCACAATATCAGCAGCGATGCGCTCTCTACCCAATTGCACTGGTTGCACGAGCAGGATTTGGTGGAGCTGGAGGATGTGGTTGGTATCCAGATTGCGCGCCTGACCCAGCGCGGCATGGATGTTGCCAAAGGAGCCACACAAGTTCCCGGCGTTGCACGTCCACGCCCGGAGTAAGTCGATGCCTGCAAAATCAACCATCAAGAGTTTGCCTGCTGGCGTATTGGAACAATTGCAGACATGGTTAAGTGATCCGTCAATTACCCAACAAGAAGCAGCAGACCGCACCAATGCCTTGCTGGAAGAAATTGGTGAAGAACGTCGGGTCAGCAAGAGCAGTGTAAACCGATATGACATCAAAATGCGGCGTGTTGGTGAACGCCTGCAGCAGAGCCGTGAGGTTGCGGAGATGTGGGCAGACCGCCTCGGAACTGCCCATAACCAGGGCAAGGTCGGACAGGTTGTAAACCAGATACTCCGCACTTTGGCACTGGATGTTTCCATTGCTGCCCAAGATGGGGAAGTGGACGCAAAGAATGCGCCAGCAGTGACCAAAATGGTCAAGAATATGGCCATAGCGATGGAAAAGCTGGAGAAGGCGACCAGTGAAAATGTGAAGCGCGAAGCAGAAATCCGCAAACAGGCTGCGCAAGAGGCAGCAGAAATTGCAGATACCAAAGTCCGGCAGGCGGGTCTCACTGCGGAAGCTGCTGACCAGATCAAAGCGGAAATTCTGGGGATTGCTGCATGATTTCCGGACAGGCCAACGGCTCCACCATT
>CAYFMX010000049.1:0-7437 GCA_964344325.1 uncultured Piscirickettsiaceae bacterium | reverse complement strand
ACTGGGCCATACCACCCCTGTACAGGCTCTCAAGGAATGGGAAAAAAAGAAGCAGGAATTGTTTACGAAAAAGGTTTATGAACACGCGAGACCTGACATGTAGCTGCTTAAAAAACAGGCTGGAATGGCCTGGAAATAGGGGATATCTTGGTGTGGATATGATTCATGCAACAATACCGGCATAATGGGAAATTCCAGATAAACCCCCTTTATGCACGGAAACTGTCGCCCTGTTCAAGCGATTGCCCTGAATTGCGACAGTTGTTATGACGATTATTGCGAAGTGACTGTGGAGAATTTCTTCAAAAACGAATTATAGCCATGTTTTTTCAGCCGCTTTTGCATACGATCTGCATCTGCAAACGTTTGATAAGATCCAACATTCACGCGGAATAACGCGCCTTTGCGGTCTGTGCTCTCTTCCATTCGCACACCGGAAATACCTAAAAATGCTAATTTTGCTTTATAAGCATCCGCGGTTTTGCGGTTGCGGAATGCACCCAATTGAATCACATAACCTTGGCGAACAACCTGTTTTTTGCGCGTTGTTTGCGGAATTTGATTTGTTTGTTGTGTGGTATCAGTTTTAGAAGTTTCTGCCGATTTTGATTTGGTTGGTTCTATTGGTTTCACTGCTTCTGGCGGTTTTTCTTTTTGCATGAAGAAATTTTCGCTCGGTAAAACGGAAAAGAAATCAAACTGAAAGGCATCTTGTCCTTCAGACTGTGTTGAAGATGGCTTTTTTGGGCTGATGAATATCGCGCGTTCCTGCGCAGAATGGTTTTTTAACCAATAGAGGTATCCGCCAAACAGGATCACGGCGAGCAGCGCGACCCACCAAACCGCGCTGCTGTTGCCCCGCATATGTGAGCATAGCTGTGAAGAGGCGGTACGCATTTAAATTGCTTACATCTCTTCTGGTGCAGAAACCGCAAGTAATTGCAGCCCGTTGGCAATGACCTGTCGTGTTGCTTGAATCAACGTAATTCGCGCATTGCGCAACGCATCTTCTTCCACAATAAAGTGATGCGCATTGTAATAAGTGTGGAGATCGTGCGCCAAATCACGTAGATAATGCGCTAACTGGTGTGGTTCGCGGTTTAAACCGGCAGCTTCCAGCACTTCCGGATAACGCGACAGCCGAACCATCAACGCTTTTTCATGTGGTTCGACCAACAAGCTCAAATTTGCTTCGCCTTCTTGTTGATCCCAAACCAAATTTTTTTCTTTCATTTGCCGCATCACGCTGTGTACCCGCGCATGGGCGTATTGGATGTAATAGACGGGATTGTCTGCTGACTGCGAACGCGCCAAATCCAGATCGAAATCCATGTGCTGCTCGCTTTTGCGCAACACGTAGAAGAAACGCGCCGCATCAGTCCCCACCTCTTCGCGCAATTCACGCAAGGTGACGAACGACCCGCTCCGTGTTGACATCTGGATTTTCGCGCCGTCGCGGTAGAGCGAGGCAAATTGCACTAGTAATACTTCCAGTTGATCCGGGTTCGCCTCCATCGCCGACAATGCGGCACGGACACGCGGCACATAGCCGTGGTGGTCTGCACCCCAGACATCAATCATTTTGTTGAAACCGCGTTGCAGCTTGTTTATATGATAGGCGATGTCTGACGCGAAATAGGTTTTCAGGCCATTGTCACGGACTACGACTCGGTCTTTCTCGTCGCCGAAATCAGTGGAGCGGAACCACAATGCACCCTCTTTTTCGTACAGGTAATTTTTCTCCTGTAGTGTCTGAATCGCCTGATCGACAATGCCGGAATCCATCAAACTGCGTTCGGAGAACCACTCTTCATATTCGACGCCAAATTCCGCCAAATCTTCGCGGATGTCGCCCAAAATCGCGTTGACGGCGCTATCCAAAACTAGACGGTATTTTTCCTCTCCAAGCAGTTGTTTCGCTTTTTCGATCAGTGCATCAATGTGTGTTTCCTTGTCACCGCCTGCGGGTTCATCGGCGGGAATGTCCGCAAATATGGTTGCTGTTGGATGGCACAATTCGTCTTTGTGTTCGCGATGCAACGTCGCACCAATGTCCCAGATGTAATCGCCCTGATAGCCATTGGCCGGAAAAATCAGCTCTTCACCCGCCAGTTCGAGATAGCGTAACCAGACGCTGGCAGTCAGAATATCCATCTGCCGTCCAGCATCGTTGACGTAATATTCGCGATGTACGTCGTAACCGACGGCGGACATCAAACTGGCCGTTGCAGCGCCATACGCTGCGCCGCGTCCATGTCCGACGTGCAGTGGGCCAGTTGGATTGGCAGAGACAAATTCGATCAGCACTTTTTCGCCTGCACCCGCCTGGCTGCGCCCGAATTGCTCTTTTTGTGCCAGAATTTGACTCACAATTGCGGTATTGGCGTTGTCAGTGAGGAAGAAGTTGATGAAGCCCGGCCCTGCAATTTCAGTTTTGGAAATGACTGGCGAATCCGGCAGCGCATCAACGATTTTTTGCGCCAATTCACGCGGATTTTTTTTCGCCTGTTTTGCCAGCATCATCGCCGTATTGCTTGCAAAATCGCCGTGGTCGCGGTTTTTGGTGCGTTCAATCTGGACAGCGGGGACGGTTTCGATCAGGCCTTCGTTGCGAATTTGTTCCAGTGCTTCGGTAACCAGTTGTTCAACTTGTTGTTTCAACGCTTATCTTCCTACAAATTTTTTCTTTTTTATTGTTTTATATTTATTTTATGAATTTGGAATCCATCGTTTTCCTGAAATTTTCAGTCTCCATAAGGAAAAGCTTTCTCTGGAGACTAAAAATTGCAGAAAACGATTTTGTGATCAGGAAATTGCAGAATTAGCTACGAACTAACTGCGCTTCAATTTCATCACGTTTTTCACGTCCGGAGAGCGTTTCAATCAATGTCAGCGAAAAATCCATCGCCGTTCCCGGGCCACGCGAGGTAATCACTTTGCCATCCTGCACAACTGCATCTGGCTGGATATTTGCTAATGTGCCGTCCAGACAAGTTGGGTAGCTGGTCGCTTTTTTGTTGTTGAGCAAACCGGCGTCGGCGAGCACTTTCGGCGCGGCGCAAATCGCAGCGGTATATTTATCTGCATCAGCCGTCTTTTTCAGGATGGTATGGATGCGCGGATCGGCATTCAGGTAATCGGAACCTAGCAAACCACCTGGTAAAACGACCATGTCATACTCGCGTTTTAATGCCTCATCCAGCGTAGTATCGGGCAGATGGACGGTTCCACGACTGGCTTTGACTGCACCTTCTTTCAATCCGGCTGTGACTACGTTAATTTCCGCACGGCGTAGCAAATCAACGATGGTGATTGCTTCCAGTTCTTCAAATCCTTCTGCCAATGGTATCAGTACAGAGAACATTCCGTATGCTCCGGTTTGTTAGAGTGTTTTATAGTGCTGCACTAATGCCATCCCTTTTAGAACATTGAGTGCTTCAAACAGGACAAAATCAGTTTCTGCCAGATTTTCCTGTTGTTCTTGCTCTTTTTTGTCTTTTGAGGTTGCTACAGAATTTTTTTCTGTCTTGTTCTGCTCTTTTTTATCTGTATCTTGTTTGCCGTCTTCGTTTTCTAAATGTCCAGAAAGGTTCTTTTCAGAGAAACGTTTTCTTTTCGGTATGTCATGCTCTTTTTCATTTTTTTCAATTTTGAGTGGTTTGATTTCAATATCAGGTTTAACACCTTCTGTCTGAATCGAACGTCCATTCGGTGTGAAATAACGCGCTGTAGTAAGTTTTAAACCTGCGCCATCACGCATGGGCAAAATTGTCTGGACAGAACCTTTTCCAAAAGTTTTGGTTCCTAAAATTAATGCGCGTTTGTGGTCTTGTAATGCGCCGGCCACAATTTCAGAGCCGGAAGCCGAGCCATGGTTCACCAATACCACGAGTGGTGAGCCATGTAGATAATCTCGCCTGTCAGCTATATATTCACTCTTGGAGTCAGCCAAGCGACCTTTGATGCTGACGATCTGTTGTGCATTGTCTAAAAATACATCGGAAACCTCTACAGCGGCGTTGAGTGCACCCCCTGGATTATTACGTAAATCCAGCACCAAACCTTTCAATTTTCTACCGTTATTTTTTTCCTTAACCAATTTTTTAAGATGTTTTTCCAAGCTCGTACTGGTATGGACTTGGAACTGACTGATGCGCACATAGCCAAACCCGTCCTCTAGCATCTTGCTTTTCACACTACGCATGCTGATTTCGGCACGAGTAATGGTGAATGGTAGTGCTTGGCTTTCACCTTCGCGCATCACGCTCAAGTTAACTTTGGTACCAATTGTTCCGCGCATTTTGTCGACTGCTTCTTGTAAAGTCATACCTTGTACAGAATCATCATCAATGCGCACAATCAGATCGCCTGCTTCAATACCTGCGCGTTCTGCTGGAGTATCGTCAATCGGCGCAATGACCTTCACAAAACCATCTTCCATTCCTACTTCAATACCAAGGCCACCAAATTTTCCGGAGGTATTGATCTTCATTTCCTTGTGTTCATCTGGTAATAGGTAGGATGAATGAGGATCCAGGCTATTGACCATTCCTTGGATTGCATTATTGAGCAGCTCGTCTCTGTCTACTTCTTCATCTACATAGAGTTTTATAATCTCATTATAGACTTCGCTGAGAGCACGAATTCCATTTACGGGTAACTCAACTTCATCTTTTTGTGCAAAGACAGTGTGTTGGATAACCAGTGATACCCCCAAAACTAATCCGGTTAGCAAAGTTAATAAATCACGTGCTTTTATTTTCATCATTATTATTTATTTAAGGTTGGGAATCGGTTTGAGAGTGTTCTACAGAACCTATGGCAGAGATGGAGAAGAAAGACATTCTAAAAGTCTTATCAAAAAATAGAAAGGGTTAGCAAAAGTCAATCTGCTAAATGGTCATACTGGATAGATTGCACCCAACACGGTCGCGCGATGTGCGCCCGTTACAGCCGGAAGATTTCCCGTTTCGTCGCGTAAGGTACGACGCGCCAACCACGCAAATGCCATCGCTTCCATCCAATCCGGATCAACGCCGACGGTTGCAGTGGAAGCAACTGTCCAACCCGGCAAATTTTCCGCCAGCCGGGACATCAAATAAGCATTGTGTGCACCGCCGCCGCAGATCCAAACCGATTCATTTTCCAGATTGCTCCAACGCAAAATTGCTTGGGCGATGGAGCGTGCAGTCAGCTCGCAGAGTGTCGCTTGCACATCTTTCTGTGTACGATTTTGTAAATCTTTATCTGCGAGCTGTTGTTCTAACCAGGCTGCATGAAATTGTTCCCGGCCAGTGCTTTTGGGTGGCGATTGCACAAAAAATGGATCGTCCAACATTTTTTCCAGCAGCGGTGCGTCAATGGTGCCGGATTGTGCATATTCACCATTCCGATCCATTGGAGTGCCAAGGTGTTTTTGTACCCACAAATCCATCAACACATTGCCGGGACCAGTGTCGAATCCCAGAATGCGTTCTGGTTGATCAGAGCCGTCTAAAACTGTGATATTTGCCATGCCGCCGATGTTGAGCATAATGCCGCGTTTTTCGGCGAAGAGCCACGCGTGATACGCAGGTGCAAGCGGCGCCCCCTGTCCTCCCAATGCAATATCGCGGCGTCGAAAATCTGCGACAGTGGTGATGCCGGTTTCGGCAGCGATAATATTGGGATCGCCGATTTGCAGTGTGAACGGGAATTTCCCGTGTGGAAGATGGCGGATCGTCTGTCCGTGACTGCCGATTGCGGTGATTTTTTCGGTCGGAATCCCTGATTTTTCCAACACATGCTGTGTCGCTTCGGCAAATGTTCGTCCCAACGCGACATCCAGTTGACCCATCTGTTCAATCTCGTTTTTACCTGATTGGCATAAGGTAAGAATCTGGTTTTTCAGTTCCGGTTCAATCGCGGTTTCTGCGCTGGCGACCAGTTTCGGCGGGAAAACGGAGAAATCGACCAGCGCGGCATCAATGCCGTCGATGCTGGTACCGGACATGAGGCCGATGAAATATTCGCTCAAGGTTTTTCTCCTTTTGGATGCGCATTCAATCTGTTTTTGGTTACCACGTGGGAGATAATTCTACGTTTCTGCGTCTTGTTATGCTTGGAAACGTGTACTATCTACATTTTTGCGGGTTTCTACATAGATTTTCGATTTTAAAGTCACTTCCAAACTCATCATTACTCATCATTTCGCTTAGATATGCAAACGGATTTCGGTTCACATACGTTGGCTGCATTGCTGGCGCAAGGGGAAAACCATGCGGTGGAGTTTAAATCTGCGCAAGTACATCCGGATTCGTTGGCGCGGGAGATGGTGGCATTTGCCAATTCTGCTGGCGGCGTGGTTTTGCTGGGAGTGGAGGATTCTGGCGAGATTTCCGGTTTGCCTGCGGGCAAGGATTACGAAGAATGGGTGATGAATATCGCCCGTGAAAATGTGATTCCTGCAATTGAGGTGACGGCAAATTATTTATCCTCTGCAGAACAGCGCGTATTGCAAGTTACTATTCCAAAAGGTCAGGATAAACCGTATCAAACCGCTAAATACCAGTTTTTGGTGCGTGTTGGTTCGACCAACCGAGTCGCAACGCAGGCTGAATTGATGCGCCTGTTTCAGCAAAGTGGCGTATTTCATTACGATTTGCAGGGCGTGGATAGTACGTCTATCCGTGATTTGAATTATACAAAGCTGGATGAATATTTTTCTGACTATCAGATTGATTTTCGGAACGAGGAGCGCGAGGAACAGGAACGGATATTATTCAACACTGATATTTTGGATGATTCAGGACGCGTGACAGTCGGTGGATTGATGATGTTTGGCATTAATCCACAACGCCATTTATTGAATGCTTCCATTTCATTTGCGCAGTTTGTTGGCAATGCGCTGGATGAAACTTTACTGGATAAGCAAGTCATTGGCGGAACGCTGGATATTCAAGTTGATACGGCGTTAGCAATTATAATGAATCATATTTCGCGTCCCAGCCAAATTGAGGGGGCGAAAACAGTCGATGCGGTTTTCCAATATCCGGAAAAAGTGTTTCGGGAATTGTTGGTGAATGCCTGTGTGCATCGCGATTATTCGATTCATGGTTCACGGATTCGTATATTTTTGTTTGATGATCGAATTGAGTTTATCAGCCCGGGGCGTTTGCCAAATACAGTCTCGATTGAGAAGTTGAAATTGGGCGTTTCTTATGCACGGAATCCAGTGATTGTGAAATTTATGGAAAATTTACGGTATATCGACAAATTAGGGCGTGGATTACCAATGGTCTATCGTGTGGGTGCGGAAGGAAATAAGCAGGTTGTTTTTGAAGAGATTGGTGAAGAATTTCGGGTTGTTTTGGAACGGTAAGGAGCAGTAGTGACAAGAAAACCAATATAGGTCTCGTCCCTGAAACTTCGGTTAGTATTTGAAAGGAAGAGACACCA
>CAYFMX010000048.1:0-7728 GCA_964344325.1 uncultured Piscirickettsiaceae bacterium | reverse complement strand
AACTTTCATTTATGCCTAAGCGAATGATTTAATTTGAAGAAACAAGTCTAATATTTATCCGATGTTTTCAAAAAACAGGGGGAGTTTTTCTGCGCTCTCTGAATTTGATCATCGCGGTGGATATGTCCGATTGTTTTGTTTCTGACATAGGTCATACAAGTTATTTCGTTCTCTTTACTACATTTCTACCACATTTTGTTTTGATTTTGTCTTGAATCAATCTGCAATTTTTCTTCAATCGTTTCCTGTTTTGTTGATCTGTTTCTATCTTTTTGATTTATAAGGTCGATAAAATCAATCTGTTACATGGTACAGAATCTGCATTGAATCGTTTTTTCACTGTTTGAATGAGGTTCATCATGTCTATTTTGCAAAACTATAAAGAATCCAGCTTGCTATTTAACGATAACTTTCTTGAGGAAACCAGCGAATCGGGCACGTGGGGGTATCGCGGAGAGCTGGTGCTTGTGCCGGGTGAAGTGGCAGACGATAAAGGCCATCTGAAACCACCAGTGGAAATTGTGCGCGGCGTGGCAATTTTGGGCGATGATAAAATGAAAATGATCATCGGCGCGATTGATCGTCTGGAATTGTTGCAAACTTTTGTCGATAAATACCAAGGCGATTTTGCTGATGATATGCAGGCTGTCCTGTTTGTGGTCGATATTGAAAAAGCAGCCCAAGTTGAGTTGGGTGGTGTTTCGTTCGTGCTGATTCCGTTGGTGCAAGGTGTGCCGTGGAATGAAATGCTCGACGAGCTGGCGTTGGAGAAGAGTGATTTTAAAGGCCAGTCTGCAGCGGATAAAATCGTCACGATGAACAATGAAATCAAATCCTACAAACCCGGCTATTCAGAAGTCAGTTTTGCGGATGCGCTTGCCTCTACGACCGATCAGAAGCGTGAAGGGTGGGGCGCGGTTTAATTCGCTTTCTTGGCAGCATTTCTAGTCAGTATTGATGCCCATGAAACACTATCTCGACTGGTCTGCCTATCAGGATGCGGGTTTGGGCGATGCCTATGCTGATGTCCCGAAACAGGGGGACGATTTTGCCAAAGCAGTGGCGGTTTGTATCAATAGCGGGCAGTGTGAACAGTCGCGCAAAGGGGTGATGTGCCCCAGTTTTCGGGTCACTGAAAATCCGCACTTGTCGCCAGGTGGTCGCGTCCGCTTGTTGAAAGCCGCGTTGAATGAAGCATCCGCGGAGTTGGCGGATCAGGCGTTCCAGCAGGCAGCGTTGCAACAGGCGATGGAGCTTTGCCTTGCCTGTAAAGGTTGCAAGCGCGAGTGCGAAAACAACATCGACATGGCGATGATCAAAACCGAATATCTGGCGCAGATTTACGCCAATTCGGGTATTCCGTTGCGAACACGTCTACTCGCTAATTTACCAGTTTGGCTGGAACGCTCGTCGCTTTTAATGCCTTTGTTGCGTTGGCGTAACCGCAGTTCTGTACTTGCCTGGTTCGGAGAGAAATTGCTTGGCATCAGTGCGAAACGCGTCATTCCGATTCCTGTCTCCAAAAACGCAGCCAGTCTCGAATCGCAGTGTAATTCTGAAGATAAGATTGAGAAAACAGATCGCGGCGAAGTGGTTCTGCTGATTGATACGTTTTCGCGTCATTACGCGCCACAAGCAATTGATGCAGCAATGACAGTCTTGCAGCGGGCAGGCTATCGCGTTTTCACAACCGATATGGCGGAGGGTAATTCAGCCAACCATCCGCTTTGTTGTGGGCGTACCTATATTGCGCATGGCCTCGTCGATGAGGCCAAAAATCAGGCGCGGCAAATGTTAGCAGCACTCAAACCGCATGTGGATGCAGGCCGCAAGGTGATTGGTCTGGAGCCAGCCTGTTTGCTGGCGGTGCGGGATGATTATCGTTTTCTTGGTCTGGGTGAGCTTGCCGAGCAAGTTTCCAAACAGGCGTTGTTGTTTGAAGAGTTCGTTGCGCGTGAATATTCTGCGGGTCGTTTCAAGCTGGAGTTTTCTGCTATCGCGGACACGAACCAGAAAATATTGGTGCATGGTCATTGCCACCAGAAAGCGGTGGGAGCAATGAAGGCGATGCGTAAAGTACTCAAGATGATTCCGCAACTCGATTTTGAAATGGTCGAGGCTTCCTGCTGTGGCATGGCAGGTAGTTTTGGTCTGGAGCAGGAGCATGCCGAATTATCGATACAAATGGCGGAGCAGGATTTGTTTCCTCGTTTGCGCGAACAACCGGAAGCAAAAGTGGTTGCGAATGGTTTTTCTTGCCAGCAACAAATTCATGCGGGTTTAAAGCGTCCGAGTATGCATATTGCGGAGTTGTTGCAGGCGTTGTCTGATGATTGATTATGTTTTGGCAGAAAGAAATATTTTTTTGAATAATGATAAAGTTATAGAATGCTAGTTATTCTTGTTTTTTTAAGAATTTAAAATTATCTGGATCTAGTTTTTTTAGGCTTATGTTTTTTATGTTAAATAAGTTTGATTTTCCATTGATATAACCTATAGCTATAGAATTATTTTTGCAACTTATGGCTGTAGGTGTGAAAATAGTATGAAAAAAATTAATAGTTTCTTTGGTGAAATCTATAATTAATACCCTGTTTTCGGATGATGTAATGGCTAATTTATCTGAATTTAAAATGGATGAATCCCAGTGTCTGTCGTTTAAATTATAACAACATATGGTTAAATTATCATTGCTGTATTTTGCACTGGTTCCTTGAAGAGTAGAGATGAAAAGATTTTTGTTTTCAAAACAAAGTGATGTAATGCCAGTTTTGAATTTATATATGAATTTGTAACTGTTGTCTATGGTTGAATATTCAACTAGGCTACCATCACTTAATCCTATAAATAATTTTTTATCGTTAATTGCAATGCTTAATATTTCATATTTAGAGATGCGTGTAGTCTTGATTAATTGGAGATATTGAGAGTCGAAAATAAGTATCTCGCCTCCGCAGGAACCAGAAAATATTATATTGTTTTGTTTTTCAATAGCAATGGAATTTAGCCAGGTAGAATGGCGGTAAGGAGAATAAGTTATATTTTTCTTTTGTAGATTATAAGTCCCAATAATTCCTTTGTTGCCAGCAAAATATATGATTTCATTTTCAATTGTTATATCATTTATCCAGCTGGCTGTTTCTAAAATTGTATTTATTTTATTGCTTGAATGGATTTGTATTCCATTACAACATGCATTAATTATTTTTTTGTTTTTGAGACAGCATATATTTGACCAAATGGAATTTTCAGGAGAAGATTTCTTTATGGGAAGGTCATATAAAAAGAACTTATGATGGAATGTTTTGTAAATACATGGCGTGCATTTTGATTTTTTATATTATTTTGTTTTAATTTTTTCTTCGATAACAAGACCACCGCCAATATATGATCCATTTTGGATAAGTTGGGGAAAAAGTGATATGCCAGTTATTTTTTCCACAGTCTTTCTATCTTTTTTGTCGATTAGTACTATCTGAATACATTGTTTGCTTTTTAATATTTCATTAACAATAAATTTGCTTCTTGGAAGGACGTTTTTACCAGATGAAAGAGCAAGAACAACTAGATCATTTTCATTTAGAAAATCTTCAATTGAATCCTTTGGTAAAAAAGGAAAATGTGGGTTTTTTTTCATACTTATTCTAAGAAATTAATTTAGTAAAATTTCTTCATAATTATATTTTTCTAGGTCGATATTAAAACGCTGGCTTAACTGATTATGCCATTCATCATAAATTATAAATTGATTTTTAAAGGCTTCTTGGTATAAGTGTTTATGTGATTCTTTTGAATTAGGAACTGAAAAATTATGAATCTTTATTGGTATGGTTCTAAGAGGTAAATTATGATGAATGTTTTGTAGTTTATCTAAGAATTTTGTGATAGTGATTTTTAAGTTGTTTTTTGGTATTGTTTTGCAGGTAAAAGTTGCATAGCAATAAATATTAAATCCTGAATTAATTAGTTTTTTTAATATTAAAAATTGATTATTATAATGTTCTTGTTTGGTTTTGGTGTTGAAGCTAAATGATTCTTTGCTAAACCCTTTTATGCAAGTAGCAATTGATAGTCTGGGAAAAGAGCTCATGAATTCAATTTGATTAGGTGTCAAATAATTCCACAGGTTTTTTGTGCTTAAATTATCATCTATCCATATATATTTGTCTTTTGATAATCCTTTTCTATCAAGTTCTTGTAAAACCCAGAAAATCCATTCTGGTACAAGGAACGGCTGTCCTCCAGATAAATCAATTATATTTGGAGGGTGTTGTTCCATTAAATAAAGATCAAGTATTTCAGATGCAGAAAGAAAAGCGGAATTATGTTCACATCCTGAAAGTAGATTATCGTCTACAAAACAATACCAACATTTCCAATTGCAACCAGCTAACTGGAATACTTGCGATCTTAAAACTTCCGTTTTAGGATGTCCCCGAAATAAGGATTTGTCATAATTATTTACTGCATTATCTAGTAGTAAATTAAAATTTCTAAAATTTCTAATTCTTCCAAAACCATCGCAGTTGATATTGGTGTAATTATCTTTTGATTGAATTGTGTTAACTAAATTTGCAATTCGAACTTTTTTATTTTCATGATCAATTAAGTTGTTTCTTATTGTGATTTCAGAAGAATTATTCATATAATTAAAAGAATCAGGGATAGGTCAATTCTGTAATATTATATCTAAAACAATTTGACCCTATAGGATAATTAGGTTGTTCAGTTTTCAGAATTATAAGATAGATACGTGAAAATTATCTATTATTTTTATAGAATTATGAAACACTTTAGGCAAGATTTTTTGTGAAGAAATTATGTGTAAATGCTTATTATTATTGTGTTTTATTCAAAATAGTTTGCTCAGATTGGCATTATCCCACAGCGACTTAAACTGACTATCCAATTTAGAAAGCCTTGCATCTATCTCAACCAACTCCCGCAATCCTTTTTTAGCTGGCATATTGCCATTTTCTATTGCCAGTTTCAGCGCATCCCGTTGCGCAACCGTTTGTGTAATTTGCACACGCAATTGATCCATCTCTTCGGTATCCGTCATGATCAAAGCTCCTTTTCAAGATATTCGTATGGAGGAAAGGTTTGCAATCGAGGATCAATACGCGGAAAACCAACCGTAAAGTGATACAGGCTTTGCCACTGTGTATCTGTGATGCCGAGCGTTTGGTGCACACTGTCGTCGAAAAAGCAGCCCATGCCCGTGCCGCGCATCCCCATACGCTCCGCCTCCAGATAGGCTGCATGACCGATCAATCCGGCCTCCCAGTGCAGATGCCGATAGGCTGGCGCACCTTGTTCCAATGCCTGGTCAAATTCTGCCAACATACAAAAGCTGAAACTGCTGGCGGATGCAATCTCCTGATGGCACGAAAGTGTACGCGCTACCTTGCGCATATCGCCCTCCGCCAATTGATAAAGCGGCAAATCATCGGTAGTCATTGGCGTGGGCTGCCACGTAAATTCATTGCTAAAAGCCAGTTTCAATTTTTCCAGTGCATCGGCGTGACGCGGTAGCGCGTATAAACCGGAAGTTAATCCTTCGACGCGATGGATGAAAAATACCAAGTGGAGTCGCGGCGTTTCTGTCCACAAATCCCAAGGCAGTGAATTATGGTTTGGCAGCAACGCGTGCAAAAAACGTTGTAGCGAAGCAAGTGATAAAGAGCTCTGTTTGCCAATAAACGCCTGTGCGCTTCGGCGTTGCCGAATCAACTGGACAAGTTGCGTAATTTCTTCAGTATTTAAATTTGGCGGTAGGTGTGATGCTGGATAATTTGGTTGATCCGCATAACAAGCTTGATGCGCCTCGTTGATAATTGGCCATTTTAAATAGGGATCGCCACCCAAAAAATTGGCCTGACCTTGCCAGTCGGTTCCTTTTGGTAGATTGCGAATTAACTCAGCATCGACAGGATGAATTTGCACCAATACATCCGGCCATTCGGGTTCTGCATTGTTGAAATTTTTCTCGCGGGACAAACCAAAAAAATTACTGATTTCTGCATCACTTACCGATAATAAACTGACTTGCCAACCGAGCGTTGCTGCTGCGTAGCGCACTGCGCCAAGCGCATGACCGATATCTAGTTGCACGTAACGAAAAGCGCGTTCGCCATATTTCCACGCTTCGCGCCAGGCAATGCTGGAAAAGCCGAGTAAAAAACAGGGCGTGGAATCATCATCAGCAAGCAAAGCGCGTTGTTCCAATGCATGTTCCCGTGGTACATAGTGGTAAATGCCATCAGCAAGACCGTTAATTTTATTGCATACAACATAGGTCTCTGTGGGATGTAAGTTGCCACTGGAAGGATTGCAGCGCAGTGCCCAGCGATCCGGGCCAAACTCTTTCCATGCGGACAATCCCATCGATAATTCCAGCAATTTGGAAACGCTTGCTAAATCAAACGAGGAAATATTCCCAGTTGAATCAGGATTGAGCGGTAATTGAATCAACGGTGCGCCGGAAAAGCGGCGAAACGGATCAGGTTGGTTGTCCCAGTCCAGATATTCTGGGCCACGCGCATAAGCGTTGAGGTGATGTTTGGTGCGCTGGTGGTACGCACGGATTGTTTCTATCGTGTTCATGTCAGTTCAAAGTGCATACAAAGCAGGTCGATCACTTGTTCCAGAGTGAGATTTTCCATTGGGTTGTAAGGTGGCATTGAGCCGTCCAGTTGCGAAGGATAATCGAGTTGCAAGCCGTAGCATGTTTCCGATTGCCCATAGATGTAGAGGTAGGCGCTGAGTCCTTCAATTTGGGTATCGAACAAACGGAGTGCTTGTGAATGATCATCCGTCTGATCGAGTACCAGCCGACTGATGTCGACTTGCTGGTCTAACGTGAGTAGCACAAGGCGTAATTCTGTGGCTTTCGGCAGTGCCCAGATATTCATTTGAATTTGAAATCCTGTCTATTCATGCAGTGATGGTATGCATAACCCATTCCTATTTTTTTCTTTCTCTATTTGTTCAGACCGGAACTGGGGATGAAAGCAAACTTGTACGTTTTCATTGTTTGATTTACAACATTTCAATAATGATTTTGATCATTATCAACGCATCAAATCAGCATGCTAGAAGCATGGCGTGGGAATTGCTTGGATCGGGTTATCTAAAATCTTAAATATATTCCTGTTACCTATGAAGCTACAGATTGAACATATTGACGCGGATGAGGTAGGGTGTCATATTCAGAATTGGCTTGCACACAATTTGCTAGCGCCAATTGAGGTCGATTGTGTAGCTGCCGTGATGCTCAAAATTCTCGACGGAAAATGCAAAATGGCGGCTGATGAAAAGAATCTGATGGCAGAGCTTTATCATCAGGTGAAATCGCAATCTGGTTTATTGCTGGGGTCGGAAATACATGATCTGATTCAGCGTGCTGGCGATGCGCCGGATGGGGAGATGAGAAATCTGATTTACGAACAACGTGTGTTGGCTGAAACACACATTGCGCGACCAACGATGAAAGCATTTAAGGCAAGACTTCGCGAAAGTGGATTGTTGGAAGTGAAATTATAGAGTTTGATTGTATTGATAAATTCCATAACTCCAACGTTTTGAACCAGGATTTTTTGGGCCTTTCCAACCCTCTCTTCTGAGTTCATTTGCTAACATTTGATTTAATAGTTTGTGGATTGGCTTGGATAGGTGTTGGGTCTCAGAAGATAATATTCCAGAAAAAAGCTACCCACTCTTCCGCGC
>CAYFMX010000047.1:0-9102 GCA_964344325.1 uncultured Piscirickettsiaceae bacterium | reverse complement strand
GTTTACGGCGTGGACTACCAGGGTATCTAATCCTGTTCGCTCCCCACGCTTTCGTACCTCAGTGTCAGTATTAGTCCAGGAAGTCGCCTTCGCCACCGATGTTCTTCCGCATCTCTACGCATTTCACCGCTACATGCGGAATTCCACTTCCCTCTACTATACTCTAGCTAGACAGTATTGGATGCAGTTCCCGAGTTAAGCCCGGGGCTTTCACACCCAACTGATCTAACCACCTACGCACGCTTTACGCCCAGTAATTCCGATTAACGCTTGCACCCTCCGTATTACCGCGGCTGCTGGCACGGAGTTAGCCGGTGCTTCTTCTATAGGTAACGTCAAAATTCAGAAGTATTAATTCTGAAATTAATCCTCCCTATTGAAAGTGCTTTACAACCCTCAGGCCTTCTTCACACACGCGGCATTGCTGGATCAGGGTTTCCCCCATTGTCCAATATTCCCCACTGCTGCCTCCCGTAGGAGTCTGGGCCGTGTCTCAGTCCCAGTGTGGCTGATCATCCTCTAAGACCAGCTACAGATCGTAGCCTTGGTGAGCCATTACCTCACCAACAAGCTAATCTGACGCAGGCTCATCTAATAGCGAAAGCTTTCAAGAAGAGGCCCCCTTTCCCTGTAAGGATTATGCGGTATTAGCTCGAGTTTCCTCGAGTTGTCCCCCACTATAAGGTAGATTCCTACGCGTTACGCACCCGTCCGCCACTCGACGCCTAGGAGCAAGCTCCTATCGTTTCCGTTCGACTTGCATGTGTTAAGCATGCCGCTAGCGTTCAATCTGAGCCAGGATCAAACTCTTCAGTTTAATCTCTGTTTTTCTGAAATGAATCAGAAAGTAAAACTAGCTCGAAAATACTTGTATACATATTTATTAATATGTATCCTGCTTTCGAATTTTTTAATTCTGCAAGAAACTAAATACAAGTACCCACACAAATTATCTGATTTATTTTTTAAAGAACATTTCTCAAAAATGAGAAGGCGCATTTTAAACTGCGCTTGAAGTGTTGTCAAAAACTTTTTTAATATTTTTTAACTTTCACTTCTGCTTCCAAAAAAAATCTTTTACTTTGAAAGCACCCTGTATAAGGGAGGGCGTATTCTACATCCCTCAGAATCATTGTCAAACCTTATTTTCAGTTTTTTTTGATTCCCTTCCTCAAAAGCTAAGCTTTTTCAGAAGTCCCCCTCAACAGGAGCCGCGTATTATAGAGACCGATTTTGCAGCGTCAACCTGTTTTTTACATTTTCTTCGTGAATTTTGAATATTTTTTCAAAAAACATTGAAAATCAATTTCTTAAAAAACTCATCTGGAATAAAAAAACCTCTCCACTGAACCATGGAGAGGTTTTCATCACACCTTTAGAACTTAAAAGGATCATTTCCCAGTATTGGTAAATTCAGGATACGCCTCCATACCGCATTCAGCGTAATCTGCACCATTTACTTCGTCCTCTTCGCTGATCCGGATACCTATCACCAGTTTCAAGAAATACCAAACCACGATACTTGTACCGAACACCCAGCCAAAAATCACACCTGCACCTACTAATTGCCCAACAAAAGATGCATCAGTATTGGTTAACGGCACAATCATCAACCCAAACAGGCCGACGACACCATGCACAGAAATCGCACCAACTGGATCATCAATCTTCATCCGATCTAACATAACAATAGAAAACACCACAATCCCACCAGCCACAATACCGAATAACGTTGCCTGCAATGGCGTTGGCGTAGACGGTTCTGCCGTGATTGCAACCAGACCTGCCAATGCACCGTTCAACAACATCGTTAAATCTGCTTTTCCGAACATCATCCGCGCAACAAGCAACGCAGCAACTGCACCGCCAGCAGCAGCAGCATTTGTGTTAACAAACACCATCGCCACGCTATGCGCATTAGCAATATCACCCAACTTCAATACAGAACCACCATTAAAGCCGAACCAGCCCATCCATAAAATGAACGTTCCTAATGTCGCTAAAGGCAAATTCGCACCTGGAATTGCATGTATTTCACCATTCTTGCCGTACTTGCCCTTTCTTGGTCCCAATAACAAAACACCTGCTAGCGCAGCTGCTGCACCTGCCATATGAACAATCCCTGAACCGGCAAAATCACTAAAATTTAGCTCAAATAGGCCGAACACCTTGTTTCCACCCCATGTCCAGGAACCTTCCATCGGATAGATGAAACCGGTCATCACCACTGCAAACGCGAGGAAAGCCCACAACTTCATCCGTTCTGCCACCGCGCCAGAAATGATGGACATCGCAGTTGCGACAAAAACGACCTGGAAAAAGAAATCGGACGCGCCCGAATAAACTGCATCTCCGCCAAATCCATTTTCTGCTGAACTCTTCAGCGCATCTGCGACCAAACTATCTCCGCCTGTGATCCCACTCAGGAACCATCCTGCACTGCCATACATAATCGTATAGCCCATGACCAGATACATGATGCAAGAGATCGCAAACAATGCGACGTTTTTTGTCAGAATCTCCGCTGTATTTTTTGAACGGACAAGTCCCGACTCCAACATCGCAAAGCCCGCCGCCATCCACATCACCAATGCGCCCGACACCAGAAAATAGAAAGTGTCCAACGCATATTGCAACTCAAAAATTTGGTTTTCCATACTCAATTCCCCTTTTGCCTACAAAGCATCCTCGTTTTGCTCACCAGTACGGATGCGCACCACCTCCTCAAGAGAAGTGACGAAAATTTTTCCATCCCCGATTTTGTTGCTATTCGCCGCGTTGCGGATCACCTCCAACGCCCGATCCAGCAAGCTATCCTGAATCGCGATTTCCAGCTTCATTTTCGGCAGAAAATCAACAGCGTATTCCGCGCCACGATACAGTTCTGTATGGCCTTTTTGACGACCAAACCCTTTGACCTCCGTCACCGTGATCCCCTGAATCCCGATTTCAGAAAGTGCTTCGCGAACATCGTCCAGCTTGAATGGCTTGATGATCGCTGTAACCATTTTCATTTGGATACTCCTTGAAAAAATATCTGAAAAACAATCAATACCCACAAATTTGTGTGGACATCCATGTTTCAAGCATATGACATGCCATTTTTTCGAAGGAATGAGGAAAAATCAGGAAAACCAGATAAAAAATCGATAGAAAATAATGAGATAACAACAATAGAAAAACGACAGAAAAGAGAAATAGAGAGGAAAAAATGAAGAGAAGCAGAAAAAAGAGGAAGAGAGAGAAGGAAGAAAATTTCAGAGAAAAACAGAAAAGAAAAACAGAAAAACTACTTCCCGATACAAAAAGAGGAAAAAATCTTCCCGAGCAAATCATCGCTGGTGAACTCGCCGGTAATCTCGGAAAGCGTCTCTTGCGCATAACGCAACTCTTCTGCCAGCAACTCTCCGGCACGATTTTCACGTAACTGATTTATACCCTGCTGAAGGATCGATATTGTTCTCTGCAATGCATCAATATGACGGCGACGTGCCAAAAACACGCCTTCTCCTGTAGCTTGATATCCAGCGACCTGTTTCAGTTGTTCGCGCAACAAATCCAGCCCTTCACCTGTGTAAACAGATAAAGAGATTTCCGTACCCAGATCAATTGTAGAAACGACAGGAGATTTTCCAGTCAGATCAATCTTGTTACGCACAACCGTCAGTGGAACCTCGCGTGACTGCTGCAATTGTTGCACTGTATGCAAATCCGCTTTGGAAATACCTTGCGCATCATCCACCAGCAACAAAACATGATCTGCTTCTTCCAGTTCCTTCCAGGCACGACGAATCCCTTCCTGCTCCACGCGATCTTCACTTTCACGCAGACCAGCAGTATCGATGATATGAATTGGCAACCCATCAATCTGGATCTGCTGCCGCAATACATCCCGCGTTGTGCCGGGAATTTCAGTGACAATTGCCACCTCTTTTCGTGCCAACCGGTTCAACAGACTCGACTTGCCGACATTGGGTTGGCCGGTGATCACCAGTTTCATTCCGTCACGTAATAATGCGCCCTCTTTTGCGGACTCAAGAATAATCTGTAATGCATCAAAAATTGTTTGCAAACGAACAATCACCCCTCCTTCCGTCAGAAAATCAATCTCCTCTTCCGGGAAATCAATCGCTGACTCCACATACATCCGCAATTGTGTCAAATCATCAACCAATTGATGAATACGGTTGGAAAATTCGCCTTGCAGGGAACGCAATGCAGAACGGGCAGCCTGTTCAGATGCGCTATCAATCAGATCGGCAATCGCTTCTGCTTGCACCAGATCCATTTTGCCGTTGAGGAATGCACGTTCCGAAAACTCACCCGGTCTTGCCGCCCGTGCGCCAAGCTGCAAAATTCGGCGCATTAGCTGATCCAGAATGACCGACCCACCATGCCCCTGCAATTCCAATACATCTTCGCCAGTAAAAGAATGTGGCGCAGGAAAAAAAAGGGCGATACCGTGGTCAATTGGCTCGCCCTGCTCATCTTTAAAATTTAATAATTCTGCGATACGCGGCGCAGGAAGATGTTCCAAAATTGCTTCTGCAATCGTGCGAACCTGCGCCCCGGAAATACGGAGAATCCCAACTCCTGCACGGCCTTGCGCCGTGGCTAACGCACAAATTGTCTCATTGGAGACATTCATCTCCACATCCCCACTCAAACCCTCGAATCACTTCGCTTATTCCATATTACGAGTGATATACCACTGTTGCGCAATGGAGAGGACATTGTTCACTGTCCAGTAAAGTACTAACCCTGCCGGGAAAAATGCGAAGAAGACCGTAAAAATTACCGGCAACGCCATCATCACTTTTTGCTGCATCGGATCCATTGGTGCCGGGTTCAGTTTATACTGGATCAACATTGATCCGCCCATCACCAGTGGCAAGATGAAGAGCGGGTCTTTTTCAGACAAATCGCCAATCCACAAGAATGTAGCCTGACGCATTTCCACACTTTCCAGCAACACCCAGTAGAGCGCAATGAAGACCGGAATCTGCACCAAAATCGGCAAACAGCCCCCCATCGGATTGACCTTCTCTTCGCGATAAATTTTCATCATCGCTTCGCTCATCTTCTGGCGGTCGCTCCCAAATTTCTCTTTCAGACTGGTGAGCCGCGGCTGCAATTTTTTCATCCGCGCCATTGAGCGGTAACTCTTCGCAGAAAGCCAATAGAAAGCTATTTTGATCAGCAACGTCAGCAAAATAATCGCAACACCCCAATTGACCACCACAGTTTGAATTTGCTGCAACACCCAGAACAACGGCTTGGAGAGGAACGTCAGCCAGCCATAATCAACGGACAAATCCAGCCCTTCTGCAATTTTTGTCAAGCGAGCCTGATCTTTCGGCCCGACAAAAAGCTGCATGGAAAGCGTATTCGTTTCCCCGGCTGCAACCGTCACTGCTGGCAACATTGCACCAATTGCATACTCGCCCATTGCTGGCGAGTAACTGTAAAGTGTTGGTGATTTTTGTTGATCCGGAACGACTGCGCCTAAGAAATAGTGCTGAAGCATCGCCACCCAGCCTTTTTCTGTTGGACGATTCAGTTCGCCATCACCGATTTCATCGAAATCAATCTTCTGGAATTTTTCCTCGGTTGTGTAATACGCACCACCGGTATAGGTGTAGAGGAAAAACTGCTCAGAACCGCGCTCTACATTATTACGGAGCAATTGACCATAAACCCCGCCTTTCCATGTGGAGTCTGTACGGTTCTCAATTTGGTACTCGACATCTACCTTGTAGCTGTCACGGTGGAAAACGTAGGTTTTGGTAACGCGCAACCCTTGCGGCGCATCAGCCCAAACCAGCGGAATCCGCAATTCCTGTTCGCCTTCTGCAAGCAAAAACTCTTTCTGTTCCGTTACAAAGCGAACTTGATGATCTGGATAGTCTTGTGCGTTGGTATTCCGCGCCCCTTTAATCCCAGTTTGCGCAACAAAACGCGGATATTGATCCATCATCAAACGGAACGGAATCTCCGGATGATCTGAATCTTTGCCGTGCGCCAACAAATCAACCTGCAGGATATTTCCGCCTGCTGTATTGATCACAACGTCCAGCAAATCGGTTTGGATATGGAGATTTTCCCCGGAACGATCCATTTCTGATGGCGCAGAAGAGAGTGCGTGTCCACCTTCTTTTCTTCCTACCCTATCCGCACTTTCTGGAACTTCAATGCCCGGTGCAACGGAAGGGGAAACAGAATTCGTTTTGGATGTTGCAGTGGGAATCCCATCAACTTGATTGACCAGTTCGGGATTCAGATATTGGGAAGAATGCTCAATTTGCCATTGGTTCCAGATCAGATAAAGCGTCAAAAATAGGGCTGTAACAAGGATGATCCGCTGGAATTCCATAGAAGTCTCTTTACTGAATGTACTAAGTGATAGGTTCGATTGTTTTGGCGAATGCCTTAAAAACGGCTCATTTTAAGACGATTTGAGCTGGTAGAACAGCCGATCAAGCTGCTGATGAAGATTTTTCTCTAAAACGACCTTCGAAACACCGGGACGGCAAAGCAAGACAATATCCAAATTTTCAAGCTGAAACTGGCATTTACGGAAAGATTCTCGTGCCATTCTCTTGACCCAGTTCCGGTCTACAGCCCGTTTTAGATGCTTTTTCGGAACAATCAAACCAAGCCGCGCATGGGAATGTGAATTCAGATCAGCTAATAACAAAAAAGCGTGGTTTCCTGCTTTGTAGCTATTTTTTTGGAAAATCCGGTCAAATTCCTTGCGGTTACGTAACCGACGTTCTGGAGAAAACCGGAAATCCTGAGTTTGATCTTGATCCCTGCACATCTTCATTTAGATAAAGCTTCAGGAAAACAACAAATCAAAAGCAGAAAAAAAGAGGTGCATCAACACCTCTTCTTCTCATTACTGAAATCGCAAATCTGCTGATCTTAGACAGTCAAACGGGCACGCCCTTTTGCTCTGCGCGCGTTCAGGATTTTCCGGCCTGATTTGGTCTTCATCCGTGTGCGGAAACCATGAGTACGTTTACGCTTCAATACACTTGGCTGATAGGTACGTTTCATCTTCTTAATCCTCCCGCTTCAAACGCTGAACTATTGACCAGAACTTCTGGCTGTTTAGCTGCCTACTATATAAAATTTTTGGACAACTACTATTGCCCAACTGAAAAAAAGGGTTCGCACTTTACTTGCCGAACGCAGATAAATCAATGGAAACCCGCAAAAATTATATCCAAACTTGGCTAAAACACAGGATATCCACAAAATTTACCCTCATAATTATCATATAACTGTGGATAACTTTATAAGCCAACAGTACAATCGCCGCCTTTTTTCCGACGCAAAACAGGATTTTTTCTGGGAGATTCGCATAGCTTATGGGCAAAATTTGGGAAAATTGTCTTGATGTCCTCCAGCAAGAGCTTTCTGACCAAGATTTCAACGCTTGGATCCGTCCTCTTCATGTAACAGAGGAGAAAGGCCAATTAGAACTGTTCGCCCCAAACCCTTTTGTGCTCGACCATATCCACGAGCATTTCTTCCAACAAATTGAAAAAACTGCGCGGGATTTAGAACCCAAACTAGTAGAAGTTCTGCTACAAGTCCGGGAACCTGAAAAAAATGATTTTTTGGTCAATGAAGACTTAAAAGAAGAGTGCATCGTTTCTTCTGAACAACCTTCCCACTTTGAGAACAATCTCAATCCATTTTTCACCTTTGATAACTTCGTAGAAGGAAAATCAACCCAACTTGCCCATGCCGCTTCACGGCAAGTGGCAGAAAATCCAGGGCAAGGGTACAACCCACTGTTCATTTATGGTTCCACTGGATTGGGCAAAACCCATCTTATGCATGCGATTGGGCATGCCCTGTTAGAAAAAAATTCAAATAGCCGAATCCTTTATGTCCGTTCAGAACGTTTTGTCCGGGATATGATCAGTGCGCTACGTCATCATACAATTGACCAATTCAAAAAATATTTTCGCTCTCTGGATGTCCTACTGATTGACGACATCCAATTTTTCGCTGGAAAAAATTCTTCTCAGGAAGAATTCTTCAATACCTACAATGCACTATTGGATGGAAACAAACAGATTGTCCTTACCAGTGATCAGTACCCAAAAGAGATTGACCAACTAGATGATCGGCTCAAATCCAGATTTGGGGCAGGGCTGACGGTTGCAGTGGAGCCGCCAGAATTGGAAACCCGTGTCGCAATTTTGATGAAGAAAGCGGAACAGAATCATCTTTCCCTTTCGGAAGAAGTAGCCTTTGAGATCGCAAAATTGGTGAAATCCAATGTTCGGGAATTGGAAGGTGCGCTCAATAACGTACAGGCACACGCCCAATTGACCGGAAAACCGATCTCCTTACAAGCTACGCGGGAAGCATTGAAAGATTTAATTGCTGTGCAGGATCGGCTCATTTCCATTGAAAACATCCAGAGGATGACTGCTGAACATTTCAATATTTCTCTACCTGATTTGCTATCTAAAAGCCGTTCCCGCTCTGTTGCCCGTCCCCGACAAATTGCGATGCATTTGGCAAAAGAACTAACAGAAAAAAGCTTACCAGAAATTGGTAAAGCTTTTGGAGGACGGGATCACACTACTGTTCTTCATGCTTGTAAAAAAATCAGAGAACTTCGGAACAGTGACCCAAAACTGGAAGATGACTACAACACATTAACTCGTGCGTTACACAATTGATTGATGGAAACAGACCATTTCAGAATAACTTGTTGAAGCCCTTGTGGATAACTTTTGGAAAAAAGTTGCATATCTTTTCTAGAAAAATTATCCACACTTTAATCACAATGTATCCTTATAAAATTCAAGTATCAGTTAACAAATATAACTAATTGATAAATATTGATTTATAAGAGTTATACACAAAAAAGTACTCCATATAATTACTACTAATATTTTTATTTAACAAAAAATAGTAATAATATTTGGAAAAATCAGAACGAAGATCAATCGTTAAAATCTACAATTAATTTTATTAAATCAATTAATTACATAATTTTCTGATCTTACAATTAATTGATCTAGCTGTTGGGTCTCAGAAGATAATATTCCAGAAAAAAGCTACCCACTCTTCCGC
>CAYFMX010000046.1:0-10335 GCA_964344325.1 uncultured Piscirickettsiaceae bacterium | reverse complement strand
TCTCGTGTGTTCATAAACCTTTTTCGTAAACAATTCCTGCTTCTTTTTTTCCCATTCCTTGAGAGCCTGTACAGGTGTGGTATGGCCCAGTGCCTTCTGCGGGATGTGATGGTTGTACAGCCGCAAATACCGTTTCAAAGTGGCCGCCAAATCTTGCGATGAATCAAAATGCGTGGTTTTCAAAATATCGCTGACCCATCCGTGGTTCCTCTGCCCACACTGTGGGCGGCGGGTTGCAATCCTCTACAGTGCAAAACGTTTCCTCTGCCGCCATTGTCTTGATTTGGCCTACCCTTGCCAACGCGAACAAGCGTATGACCGGGCATCACGACGGGCAGACAAGATCAGGAAAAAACTGAAATGGGAATATGGCATCCTGGACGGGCATGAATCCAAAGCCAAAGGGATGCACGAAAAAACCTACCGGCGGCTGGTTGCTGAACATGATTACCACATGGAGCGGTGTGAACGTGAATTCACCTCAAAATTTGGGTATTGGATTGGATAGTATGACAAGCAGAATACTTCCTCTCCTAGCAAGTTCGAGGGTGGGGGTAAAAGTGGGGGTAAAAACGTTAGAAATCGCAGATAAAGAAAAAGGGATTACGCTAAATTAACGTAACCCCTTGTCTTATATGGCGCGCTCGGCACGATTCGAACGTGCGACCGCCTGGTTCGTAGCCAGGTACTCTATCCAGCTGAGCTACGAGCGCGTAAAAGAGCGGAGAATTATAGGGATGCTATTGCTATTCGTCAACCCTGTTTTTCACTATACAAATATCCCCAAATCACGCACAATTCTCTGTTTTTTCAGCATTTATAACAAAATCAGCAAAAAACTGGAATAATTTATGTGCGGGATTATCGGCGCAATTGCGAATCAAACTGTCACCTCCCTGTTGCTAGATGGCTTAAAACGGCTTGAATACCGAGGCTATGATTCAGCAGGTATTTCCATTATTGATGGAAACGGTCAAATCTGCCGTGTGCGCCAGCAGGGAAAAGTCGCCGCGCTGGAAGCGTTGCTTGATTCCGCCGAGCTGGTTGGCAATCTCGGTATTGCTCACACGCGCTGGGCAACTCATGGTATTCCCTCCACACCAAACGCGCATCCCCACATTGCTGATGGGGCAGTCGCGATTGTCCATAACGGCATCATCGAAAATCATGAAGCATTGCGTGAACAGCAAAAACAGCGTGGTGTTCAGTTTTCTTCCGAAACCGATACGGAAACTGTGGTTCATCAGATCAGTTTTTATCTGCAACAAGGGCAGGATTTATTGCAGGCCGTGCAATCCACATTGGATGATTTGCGCGGTGCATATGCATTGGGGATCATCTCCCCGCAGGAGCCAGAGCGATTGATCGCAGCCCGACAGGGGAGTCCATTGGTGATCGGCGTGGGTAAAGATGGTAATTATGTTGCTTCCGATGTTTCCCCATTATTACCTGTAACTGACCGTTTCCTCTATCCGGAAGAAGGAGATGTGGTCGAACTGACTCGCGATCAGGTAACGATTTATGATCGCGATGGAAAAAAAGTAGAACGGGAAATTCATACCTCAACACTTTCTGTTGCTTCGACCGAGCTGGGACCTTACGCTCATTATATGCAGAAGGAGATTCACGAGCAGCCCAATGCTATTGCTGAAACGCTGGAAGGGCGCATCCACAACAGCCAAGTATTGGAAGGGATTTTCGGACCGCTTGCTAACGGCATACTGAAAACGGCCACACAAGTTCAAATTCTTGCTTGTGGAACCAGTTATCATGCAGGGATTGTCGCTCGTTACTGGTTTGAAGAGTTACTACAATTGCCATGTAGCATAGAGGTGGCAAGTGAATACCGCTATCGCAATCCAGCATTATCATCCGATACCTTGGTTGTTACCATTTCCCAGTCGGGCGAAACGGCGGACACGTTAGCAGCATTAAAGCAGATCAAAGAGCGTGGAGTGCAACAAACTCTAGCGATTTGTAATGTTGCGGAAAGTTCGCTGGTACGCGAATCGACACTCACACTAATGACTCACGCTGGACCAGAAATTGGTGTTGCCTCCACCAAAGCATTTACCACCCAGCTCACTGCTTTGTTGTTGCTCGTCTTGGCAATCGGTAAAAAGCAGCAGCGTTTCTCCGTAGAAAAAGAGGGTGAAATTGTCAATGCGCTGGAGACCTTACCGCGCCAAATTGAAGATGTGTTGCAGCATGATGAGGCGATCCGTGCGCTATCGCAGAAATTCGCGCAACGCCACCATGCGCTGTTTCTCGGACGTGGGACGATGTATCCGATTGCGATGGAAGGCGCACTGAAGATGAAGGAAATTTCCTACATTCATGCGGAAGCCTATCCTGCTGGAGAGCTGAAGCATGGCCCGCTGGCATTAGTAGATAATGAAATGCCCGTTATTGCAGTCGCGCCAACGGACAGTTTGATGGAAAAACTGCGTTCCAATCTGGAAGAGGTGCGTGCTCGAGGGGGAGAACTGTTTGTCTTTTGTGATCATGGCACAATTTTTCCAAAGAGCGAACAAATCCATCCATTGCCGATAGCTGAGCCGTGTCATCCGGTCACTGCGCCGATTTTGTTCACCGTGCCGCTGCAATTGCTTTCCTACCATGTCGCGCTGATCAAGGGAACCGATGTAGATCGTCCACGTAATCTGGCAAAATCAGTGACTGTTGAATAAATCCAAATGCGGATTTAGCGAAATTAAGTACTCCCATTATCTCTGTTTTCAAGTTTCTAACCGCACTAACAGATTTACTGCCCGGAGCGGTGATGGATACTCTGCGAGACAAAAAGAACTACATGACTACATCAAGTCTCTGCACGACTCTGGAATGTCGTATCGTAGAATAACTAAACTCCTCAATAAGAAGGGTATTAAGACCCATACTGGTAAAGAGTGGGGTGAAACTGGGAACTCTGTCTATTCAGTCCTCAAGAAGTATCGTCAAAGAGAAGAGAGATTAGAACTTCTGAACAGAGAGTACGAACTTGAGTGGGGAACTATGGAAGTTAAATGGGAAAAGAATTAAAATTATGTTACTTTTAAAACTAGCATTTTGATTAATTAGTAGAGAATTTTATGAAACGTGTTTCTTTTCTAATAATGTTTTTATTTCATGCCTCTTACGCATTTGGGCAATTTATTGATACAAAATGGAAAGTTATGGATTTTTTGGGTGAAGCATGGTTTGCGGACACGAAGAATATAATCGGTAAAACACAAGATTTTTATAAAGGATGGTCTAAAGGAGTTTTTTATTCATGTGATTACGCTGGACAGTCGGCAACGTATAATTCATACACTCCTGACGAATTTTTAAAAAATAAAGAATTTTCTTTGTTTAAAAAATTTAAAGTTAATTTTATAGATGAGGAAATTTTTGTTCACCGAATAACTTGTAATGGAAAAAAAGGTTTTGATAGAAAAGTAATGTATCCTTTCATCACTCAAAATAATTCTAAAAAGGGTTATTATGTCTTTGAAGGAGCGATTTATATATTAGAATATTGACGGTTAAAGAAGAGTATCAATTTAAATCCGTATTCAACCCAATTCAAAGACAGTGGAGTAGCCGGCAAGTAGTTACGATTTTTTTGAGCACGGTTTATTCTGAAATTATTTGCTTTACTTGCGCTGAAATTGCACCATGCCGGAATCGCACTTGCATGCTTTCTCCAACTTGTACCTGCGTAGCATCGCGAATGACTTCTCCATCAGTTTGTTGTGCAACCGCATACCCGCGTGCAAGCGTTGCTAATGGGCTAATGGTTTCCAGCAAATGGGTTTGTACCACTAGCTGCTCTTTTTTTCTCGTCAGCTGTTGATTCATTGCAGCGGGAAGCCGTTTGGCAGCATGGCTCAATTGTTGCGAAAACCACATGATTCTTTGGTCAGGCGATTGCGCTTGCAAGCGTAAAGTTAGACGATCTAGTCGTTGTTTTTCTTGTTGCAGGCGGAATTTCTGCGCTTGCTGCAAACGGTGCTGTAACTCGTTCAATCGCGAACCAATCTGCTGTATTTGTGCCATCGGATGAAACAGCCGTAAATGGCGTTCCAGATGGGATAATCTTTCTCGGTTGCGTTCCAGTTTTCGCCGAATAATCTGTGCCAAATCCTGTTGCCATAGATCCAGTGTTTGCATCCACTCTTGCTGATCAGGGCTGATCATCTCTACAGCAGCTGAGGGAGTTGGCGCACGCAAATCGGCGACCAAATCGGCAATGGTGAAATCAGATTCATGTCCGACTGCTGAAACGATTGGTAGTTTGCAAGCGAACATCGCCCGCGCCACAGCTTCATCATTGAACGCTTGCAAATCTTCCGGGGCACCGCCACCCCGCGCCACAATCAATAAATTACATTTTTTTTGCTGTGGTTTCGCACCGCTACTTGATCCGTTTGAACCGACAGAAAATCGCATGCTTTGTGCTGTTTTTAACGCACTACAAATGGCTTGTGGAGCTTCTGCGCCTTGTACCGGAACCGGAAAAAGGATAATGCGGATCAGCGGAAAACGTCGTTTTAGCACCCGCATGATGTCATGGATCACTGCGCCAGACGGGGAAGTGACGACACCAACGGTTTGCGGAAAAACCGGAACCGGTTGTTTGTGTTCTGTCTCAAACAACCCTTCGGCGGATAATTTCTGTTTCAGTTTTTCGAAGGCACGTTGTAACGCGCCTTCACCAGCTTCTTCCATGTGGTCGGCGATAAACTGGTATTCGCCCCGCGCTTCGTAAAGGCTGACCGTGCCACGCAACTGCACTTGCATCCCCGTTTCCGGATTCAGGCGCAACAACCGCGCCCGATTGCGGAACATTACGCAACGGATTTGCGCCTCTGCATCTTTTAGTGTGAAGTAGAGATGCCCGGAGGCGGCGCGGGTGAAGCTGGCGATCTCCCCCTCCACGCGTAAGGCAGAAAATTCGCGCTCTAATAAAAAACGCGCCTCCCAGTTTAACTGGGAGACGCTGAAGACCGTTTGACTCAATGTGTGTTAGATAATTTCGGATTACTTCGGCGTTACCTGCACTCGTACTGGAATGGATGAACCTGGGTCACTCTTCATCCGTGTTCTAAAGTTTTGACCGCCGTAAGAGTAAGTGACCAGATAGTAGTCAATCTCGGTGCGTCTCTCCTTACTGTACGTAGTTTCGCATCGCTCGACTTCTTCATAATGGGAAGAACTCGGACGCTTCTCTTCCAGATCGTGTGCAACCGATGCGCCTAATACTGCGCCGCCCACGGTAGCAATGTCCTTGCCGCTTCCACCGCCAAACTGATTACCGATCACGCCGCCCAATAGACCGCCGACAATTTCATTAGTGAAGCTACCATCTCCGCCGCCCGCTTTTTCAACGCGGACAGTCTCTGTCCAGCATTTTTCCACCGGTTTGCGGACAGTGTAGGTGCGCTGCACTTCTTCTACATCCACAACGGATGCCTTGTCGTTGAATGAACCAGCTTGTGCGCCGAATGGCATTGCACACATCGCCAGTGCGAACAGGGAAACACCACTTTTTACAATCGGTTTGCTGATCTTTTTCATGACCACTCCTCCATGTAATTGTTTTGTCTTTTTATCGGGTCAATTCTTAAGGAACCAAATTAATTAGCGCAATTATTTAGCGTAACTGTTCTTGTAACAGTTTCAGGATACGCCGCGCAGTCTTGGAATTTTCCGGTTGGCCTTGCTCGTTGCGGATCAAAATGTGGCTTTGTTCGCCACCCGCTTGGATGTGAATCTGGTAATTGCCTTCCGCTGCAATTTCACGTTTCTTCCAGAACTTCATCTTATCCAGCCACCCTTTCTTCTCGGAATTCATCTCCTTGAACGGATCAATATAGTGCACGTAATAGAGACCTTCAGAACGGTTGCGGTCTTCTACAGTGAAACCGATCCGATCCAGCGCGTGCCCGGTACGACGCCATGTCCGCGCAAAGCCTTCCAGTACTTTTAACGAACGTTCCCCGCTCTTGCTTTCAATCAAACGGGCACGCTCAACAGCACTGACTTTATCAGAACGAGCCAGTTCGCTGGAAGCACGTTGTTGCTCCATGCCCATAAAGGACATCAGCCGGTTAAGCAATTCTGCTTCCAGTTCCGGATTGGATGGATGCGGCTGCCAGATGAAGGTGTCGCCAGAAGGGACTTCTTCCATCCGCCGGTGCGTCAGATACAATTCTGTAATCCCAGCGCGATTGCTGCGCTCCAGCCGGATGCGGAATTTGTCGCGTGTGCCAGTAGAATAGATCGAATCAAACGCTTTGCTGATCAAGTTACGGATTGGCCCGGCAGAAATTTCCGCACGGTTTTCCGCCCAGTTAGTCTCCATGATGCCCGCTTCCGGATCTTCGCGTTCAATCAGCAGTCCGTTCTGTAACCAGAATTCACGCAACTGCGGCCAGATTTCATCCGGCACCGCTTTGATCTCCAGCCAACGCTGATGGCTATCTTTCATTACCTGAATATTGCGCTGTTTCGGCAATACTGCGGTTGATTTGGGTGTTGCGGTTTGTCCCGATTCATACTCGCTTAACGCCACCGAACCACCCGGAATCTGGTACAGGTCGCGTACATTAGAAGAATCCAGCCCTGGCGGAACTTCTAATGGTGTTTCTTCCTCACTATGTCGGTAATCAACTTTTTTCTTTGCATCCTGATACGATTTAACCGCACTACAGGAGGCCAGCAAGGATGCGGCGCAGAGTAAAACGCCGGTTTTGGAAAATGTTGTCAATCGGGTCTGCATCAGACTCATTCCTTTTGTTTCGTTTGATTTTTTTATTTTTTAAATTTTTTCAATGCGGCTTCAAAACACAAACTCCCGCAGGTGCGGGAGTGGATCAGAATTGATAGGTGGATCGGTTATAGCAGCCCCGCTCCGTTGAGGGATTCCCGCACTGCCGGTTTGCTTGCTTCAGAGAGCGGAACCAGCGGCAAACGGATGCCGGATTCGATTTTGCCCATCTCCTGTAGTGCCCACTTTACCGGGATCGGACTCGACTCAATAAAGAGTTTATCGTGGATCGCCTTGAGCGGTTCGTTCAATTGATGTGCTTTCTCTGTATCACCTGCCAACGCGGCCACGCACATTTCATGCATCTGCTTTGGCGCAACATTGCTGGTGACAGAAATCACGCCCTGTCCGCCTTGTAGCATAAAGTCAGTACCCGTTGAATCATCGCCACTGTACAACTCAAATCCTTCTTCGCTCACTTTACGGATTTGCTGAATGCGATCCAAGTCACCAGTCGCCTCTTTCAGGCCAACAATGTGCGAGATTTTGGAAAGACGACCAACTGTTTCTGGCAACAAATCACACGCGGTACGCCCTGGCACATTATAAAGAATTTGTGGGAGATCAACCGATTCTGCAACCTTTTCGTAGTGCTGATAGAGCCCTTCCTGTGTCGGTTTGTTGTAGTAGGGTGTCACTAGCAACGCGGCATCTGCACCTGCGCCCTTAGCGCATTCGGTTAGATGGATTGCCTCGTCTGTGGCATTTGCACCGGTTCCGGCAATGACTGGAATCCGCTTGTTCACTTTCTGCACCACGTGGCGGATGACCTGACAATGCTCGCGGTCATTAAGGGTTGCCGACTCGCCGGTCGTCCCCATCGCGATGATGGCATCAGTTCCTTCCTGAATATGCCATTCAACCAACTGATCCAATGCATCCCAATCCAGACTGCCGTCCGGATGCATTGGGGTAATTAACGCAACCATGCTCCCCTGAAACATAGAATTTTTCTCTTCTTTTTTAAAAAAATTGAATTTTCGTGGATAATCGCAGGCATGTTACTTCCGCCTGCCAACAGTGACAAGCGGTAACGCCGCAAAACTATCTAATGCATCAATAACATTTTCAGATCATTTCAGAATCATCTCTAAATTTTTCAGCTCATTCATCTTGGATAACCTCATGGAAAACAAAAATCCCAACCCACCGACCCATGACCATCTCGTCATCACTGCAATTGGCAAGGATCGCCCAGGCATCGTCAACGAGCTTTCCCGCATCGTGCTTGAGCATAAAGGCAATGTAGTCGATAGTCGCATGACGGTGCTTGGCGGTGAATTTGCAATCCTGCTATTGGTCAGCGGCAAATGGGACACGATCACCCGATTGGAAAGTGCGTTGCCGAAGATGCAAGACAAGCTGCAACTGACGTTATTGACCAAACGCACTTCTGATCGTCCCACGAAAGAGAATCATCTTCCGTATCAAGTGGAGGTGATTTCCATCGACCAGCCGGGTATTGTTTACGAAGTGGCTGATTTTTTCTCGGCTCGCAAAATCAACATTGAGGAGATGAACACCAGTAATAGCCATGCGCCGCACACCGGGACACCGATGTTTGTGCTCAGCATGGTAATTGGTGTGCCGAATGATGTTTCGATCACGCAGTTGCGGGAAAATTTCCTTGATTTTTGCGATATGAAAAACCTCGACGGCATTTTGGAGCCAGTTAAATAGCCGAAAATTTCGCCAGTGGTTGAAACCACTGGCTTGATGCTCTTTCCCCGCAGGGGAAATTCTTCAAACGGACGAATCAATCCAACAATGGCTGGTCAATCATCTTCTACAGAAAACACGCTCGCCGGGTTGATTAGCACGTTTCTCAATCATCTGCGAGATGAGCGCCATCTTTCTGCAAACAGCATTACTGCATACCGACGCGATCTAACGCATTTCCAGCGTTTTTGCCAATCACAGGATTTTCGGACATTCACTGCGCATCACATCCGCCAGTTTGTTGCCGAACGACATCGTAAGGGAATTTCCGGCAATTCGATCCAGCGTAATTTGTCGGCAATCCGCACGTTTTACAATTATCTGTTGCGTGAAAAACAAGCAGAATACAATCCAACAATTGGCGTTTCCGCACCAAAAACGCCACGAAAATTGCCGTCTGTAGTGGATGTGGATCAAATAGCGCGTTTGTTGGATGCGCCTGCGCAATCACAATCTGCACAAAATGATCCAGCTCATAACAGACAGCATCGGTCAAAAAAATCAAACAATCAGAAAAATGAAAACAATAAATGCAATCAAAAAGAGCAAAATGCATCAAAAGCAGAAAAAGACAATTGGCTGCAACTCCGTGACCATGCGATGTTTGAATTGCTCTACTCGGCAGGATTGCGCGTCAGCGAATTGGCGGGAAGCGATTGTGACAAACTGGATTTGAATGACTCGTCCGGCGCAACGATTCGTGTCATTGGCAAAGGGAACAAAGAGCGGATTTTACCGGTTGGGCGCAAAGCCGTAAAAGCAATTCGAATGTGGTTGGTAATACGTGCTGAAATTGCTGCCACTGAAGAAAAAGCCCTGTTCGTCAACCAAAAAAGGACGCGTTTATCAATTCGTTCCATTCAGTTACGGCTGGACAAATATGCGCAAGCGCAGGGATTGGCGCAGCATCTTCACCCGCATATGTTGCGTCACTCATTTGCCAGCCATTTGCTGGAGTCGAGTGGTGATTTGCGGGCGGTGCAAGAATTGCTTGGGCATGAAAATATCAACACGACGCAAATTTATACCCATCTTGATTTTCAGCATTTGGCAGAGGTATATGACCGTGCTCATCCTCGTGCAGGACGAAAAAAATAGGTTGATTTCTCAGAGACGTACTGTTTTAAATAGCGAGTTTTGTGATTGATTATTTTTCCCATGTCGCAATATTTTATTTTAACTAGCTATATCGAATTTTAGTTTTACAAATAGCATTTTATAATTGACCCAATTTTTCATATTGTAAATTCTGGAGCAAGTTTTTTATCGCTCTCCCATTGCTGATACAGGAGAGAGTTTTTATGCATGATCACCACAATCCCCAAGGCATGGTCTTCTTCAGGGTTAGAGACCTTTGCGTGGATATAGTAGTTCTCATCACTATCGCAGCATCCATTCAAGGTATTATTCTTCCCTTTTTCCAGCTCTTTATATAATTTCTCTTTATCCAGCTTTCCATTGTCTGCCAGATAATTTTTTGCATTTTCTTTTAGTATTTTTACATTTACACCATGTTTGCCATGGAAAGAGAGCGCAAATTTTCTTTCCAGTTCTACATCTTTTTCCGGTTTTGAAGTAAATGAGATATAGGATGGACTTTTAGGCGTTGAAAATACAATCATTCCATTTACACCATTTTCTTCAACACGGGTATGTAAAAAACCTGAGCTGTATGTTAAGGCAGGCTTACGGGTCAGCGATCCATCTGGTCGTTGAAATGTGCATATATGCGGTGATATTGGCGTAGTTGTCAGGTCTCGTGTGTTCATAAACCTTTTTCGTAAACAATTTCTGCTTCTTTT
>CAYFMX010000045.1:0-12875 GCA_964344325.1 uncultured Piscirickettsiaceae bacterium | reverse complement strand
AAAAGAAGCAGAAATTGTTTACGAAAAAGGTTTATGAACACACGAGACCTGACATTTATTCATTGATAAATTTCCGGGTTACAACCAACAGGTCATCCAGCGGCAGGAGCAATATTTTTCGGATTTCCACCACCACTTCCTCCTGCGCTTCTGACAGCGTGGTGTTCAGCTTGTGTGGGCGGTGGCTATAGTTCTCCGGTACTGTCCCGATCCTGCCATTTTCGGATGGTGGGGCGGGTCACGTTATATTTTTCCGCCAGTTTCCGCTGCGACAGGTTGGAAGATTGGATTTCAGCACGGATTGCCGGGGTGGTCCTGGCTTTTGGATGGATGTTCATCGTTTCTGGCCTTGTTGTAGATCGGTGACAAGCTGTTCCATGATCCCCCAGGCACGGAAGAGTGGGTAGCTTTTTTCTGGAATATTATCTTCCGAGACCCAACACCATGGCCGGTTGGAAACCCGTTGTTACCGGGTTTGCACGGATATTGGTTGGTTGCAGGAACGCCATAACTGGAAAGGGTTGGGTGCAATTGTGGAAGTCTGTTCCATAATTGAACAACACGCCAAAACAACCGAAAGTCGCCGTTATTACATCAGCAGCCTGGCAATGACAACCAAAGCCGCCGCTTATGCAGTTTGCTCACATTGGGGGATTGAAAACAAACTGCATTGGGTGCTGGATGTAGTGTTGAAGGAGGATGCGGCACAGCTCCGCGCCAAAAACGGAGCCAACAATATGGCAGTTGTCCGGCAATAGCACCAACCTGTTGCGGGCTACCTCTGACAAGGCCAGCCTCAAGGTCAGGTGCAAAAAAGCTGCATGATCTGCTGATTATTTGGAAAATTTGCTCAGGAAAGCTATCTGAAGTTATTTTTCAAGCGATTGCCCTGAAAGTTGCACTTTTGAGTTGAATTCACGAAAAGTCAAAATTAGAATCAATATCAGAGCAAAAAATCAGAATTGATGACTGAGTTAATTAAACAAACAGAATCAATTCCGCGCCAATTGGCGATTCAATTGTTGTCTGAAGCACAACAATCACCGCATCGGGAAATTTGTGGCCTGATTGGAAAAACTGAATCAAAAACAGGAACCGGAAAATTTTCCCACTACTCGATCAAAAATAGTGCGGAAAAACCGGAATTCCGATTCGCAATGGAACCTGAGCAACAAATCGCCGCAATGCGAATAATGCGTGAACATGGGGAAACCTTGTTTGCCATTTACCATTCTCATCCACAGGGAGAAGCAACACCGTCAAAAACGGATCTGGAACAGGCAGCTTATCCAAATGCGCTTTATTTGATTCTCGCACCAAACCGGAACGGCGTGTTGGAAATGCGCGGATTTTGTCTAAAAAACAATAAATTTCTGGAAGTTACACTAGAAATAACTACTGCTATTATTCCGTATAATCGTGAACTCAGCATTGACGAAATAAAAAAAGCTCACTAATTTTGGTGAACTTTATTTTTCAAACACATTTCTCATAACTCTATGAAACGCATACTTCCTATATTCGTCGCGTTATTGCTATTAATCGGCTCTACACTGATTGCGTTAAACACTTCTCGCAATGCGTCTAACTCAATTTCTGGAAATACACACGATCTGCAACAAAACGAAGTGAATTTCGCCGGCTTGAAACATCTCGAATTCGCCGATACAGCAGGCAATGTACGCAAATTGTCAGAATGGAACGGAAAAATCATCATGCTCAATTTTTGGGCAACATGGTGTCCGCCCTGCAAACGCGAAATTCCGACTTTTGTTGAATTGCAGGAGCAATACGGAAATGCAGGCGTGCAGTTTCTGGGGCTGGCAACCGACGACCCGGAAAAAGTGGTCAAATTCAGTGAAGAAAACCAGATCAATTATCCATTGCTCCAGGCGCACAAACATGGAATGGAACTGGCATATGCACTGGGGAACCGTCATGGTGCGTTACCATTCACCGTCATTTTTGATACGCAGGGAAATCGCGTATACACCCACACGGGCGAGCTGACTCACAAACGCGCTGAAGAAATCCTGAAACCGTTGCTGACCAATCCGTAACCATTGGATGTAACAACCAAAAGTGACAATCAAAAACAACTCCTGAAATTGACAACCGAGCAAATCGGTCGGATAATCTTACGTTATTTAATATTTTAGGAGATACTTGAATGAGTGAAGCGGCGGCGAATAGTTCAGACCAGCTTATATTCACTGATGCGGCAGCAAACAAAGTCAAGGCATTGATTGAAGAGGAAGGGAACAACAACCTGAAATTGCGCGTTTACGTGACAGGAGGCGGCTGTTCCGGGTTCCAGTACGGCTTCTCCTTCGCTGAAGAGATGGAAGAAGGCGACACCGAAGTGGAGAAAAACGGCGTGAGTGTCGTGGTTGACCCAATGAGCATGCAGTACATGTCCGGCGCAGAAATTGACTATCACGAAGGATTGGATGGTGCACGGTTTGTGATCAACAACCCCAATGCAACAACGACTTGCGGCTGTGGCTCCTCCTTTTCTGTCTGACCGTTTGGAAACATCTGAAAGAGGGCTGTGCGTTGTTTACAGCACTCTTTTTTTTCTTCTAGAATAAATATTCAAGATTGTTTTAGAGTACTGATATGCTGGCCAAGGATTACAAAAAATCAATTTTCGAACAGTTTGCACGCACCGGAAAAGCGTTTGCCAACGCGCACCGCATTGAGCTGCTGGAAACGCTAGCACAGGGCGAACGAACGGTTGAATCGCTGTCACAAATTTCCGGCCTAACGGTTGCCAACACCTCCCAACACTTACAATTGCTGCGTAATGCAGGTTTGGTCAAAGGACGAAAAGTCGGACAATACGTCCACTACACTCTCTCCGATGATCTCGTCGTCGATTTACTGGTGGCGTTGCGCAAACTGGCAGAAAGCCATCTTGCCGAAGTGGAACGACTGGTCAGCAATTATCTGACCGTCAAAGATGATCTGGAGCCAATTACGATTGAAGAATTATTAATTCGCGCTGGGGATGGACTGGTGACGGTACTGGATGTACGCCCGCCAGAAGAGTATGCCGCTGGACACATTGAAGGCGCAATCAGTATCCCGCTGGAGCAATTAGAAGATCGGGTCAGTGAATTAGATGAAGAACGCGAAGTCATTGCCTATTGCCGAGGACCTTTCTGTATGTTGGGTTATGAAGCAGTCGCCAAACTGCGTGAAAATGGCTTTGAGGCGCGCCGATTGCATGAAGGCTTCCCTGAATGGAAGAAAGCAGGCTATCCAGTAGAACCACCAGAAACTGCCTGATACCGATTCACACGACCAATGTCCTTACTACGCCCGGAACTGCTCTCCCCCGCCGGAACACTGGCGCATTTGCGGATGGCCTACGCCTATGGTGCAGATGCTATCTACGCCGGGATGCCACGCTACGGGTTGCGGGTACGAGAAAACGATTTCAACCTGCAAAACCTGCAAACCGGGATTACCGAAGCACATCAACAGGGAAAAAAACTTTACGTTACTGCCAACATTTTTGCGCACAATCGCAAAGTACATACCTTTCTGGATGATCTTGCACCTGTCATCGCACTACAACCTGATGCGCTGATTATGGCCGACCCCGGCTTAATTCATCTGGTGCGGGAACAATGGCCAGAACAGGAAATCCATCTTTCTGTACAAGCTAATACTGTCAATTTTGCAGCGGTGAAATTTTGGCAAAGCATCGGTATCCGACGCATCATTTTATCGCGTGAACTATCGCTGGAAGAGATTGAAGAAATTCGCCAAGCCTGCCCAGACATTGAACTGGAAGTCTTCGTCCACGGAGCACTTTGTATGGCCTATTCTGGACGCTGTCTGCTCTCTGGCTACATCAACCACCGCGATGCCAATCAGGGAACCTGCACCAACGCCTGCCGTTGGGGATACAAGGAAGTTGCTTCTTCTAAACACGATAATGGTGATTTGCAGCCTGTAAAGTTAGAAAAGACTGAAAATTTTATAGATTCTGCAAATCCTAAAGATTGTACAGATTCTGAAAATACCCAGCGTATTTTGATCGAAGAGATCGGTCGCCCCGGCGAACCGATTGCTGTCGAAGAGGATGAACACGGCACCTACATCATGAACTCCAAGGATTTGCGTGCCTTGGAACATATTCACCGTTTGGTCGAAATCGGCGTTAATTCGCTAAAAATTGAAGGGCGCACCAAATCGCTCTATTACGTGGCACGGGTGACGCAGCTTTACCGGCGTGTCATTGATGATGCCACCGCAGGCCGCCCGTTTGATCCGCATTTATTAGCAGAAGCAGAAAATCTCGCCAGCCGGGGCTATACAGATGGCTTTTTCCAACGTCACCACAGCCACGAATACCAAAATTATCTGCAAGGCAATTCGCAAGGGCATCGCCAGCTTTATGTCGCAGAAATGATCGCAACTGATCCGGAAAAACCAGACTGGATCCATTTGCGCTCCAAAAACAAATTTGCGGTTGGAGATCGCGTCGAAATCATCCTGCCATCGGGGAATCGTGAATTGGTACTCTCTGCAATCGAAAACACCAAAAACGGGCAACCGATGGATGAAGTGCCCGGCGGTGGATTTGAGATCCGAATTCCGCTGGAAGTGGACGATGTCGATTTGCCCTTCGGCATGATTACCAGATTTATTTAATTCATTCATTTGATTTTTGTCCGTTTTTAAACCTTTATTTGGCATTTTCTGGAGAAAACGGGAAAATTCTTCAAAAATCGCTGGAAATTCTGTTGTGAAGGATTTATGAATAGCCAGAAGAATTCTTGGCGCAATTTTTAGTGCAATTCTTGGTTCGATTTTTTTGGTTCATAACCGAAGCGGAGAAAACCAATGGAACAAACAAGCATGACTTCAATTTTGGGATTCGGCCCGATTGAGCGGCTGTTCCTGTTCGCATTTTTGCTCTCTATTTTGCTCGGCTGGGTAGCGCGGCGGAGCGATTTCTGCACGCTGGGCAGCATCGCCGACATCATGAAAGGCCACGATAGCGGACGGCTGCGGATGTATCTGTTCGCAATTGCAGTAGCGATATTCGGGGCGGCTATGCTGGAATTCTTCCAGTTGGTCAGCTTTAACGACACTAGCCCTCACTACCGAATGGCAGAATTTCAATGGGCGGGTTATCTGGTCGGTGGATTGCTATTTGGTTTTGGAATGACGTTGAGCAACGGCTGCGCGATGAAAACGGTCGTCAACCTCGGCAGTGGCAACCTGAAAAGCGTCGCAACACTGACCGGCATCGGAATTTCTACTGCATTGATGCTCCACTCCGAGCTATTCTACACCTTCCTCGCCTTCTTCCGTGCTGACGCACTCTCCATTAATCTGATAGAACACGGTATCCTACAACAGGACTTGGGTTCACTACTCACCGCTGCAACTGGTCTGGAAGTCCAAAATACACGGTTTAGCGTTGCATTATTGATTGTGACTGCGTTAGTTGCGTTTGTGCTCTCTTCAAAAGATTTCTACCTGCGTAGCCGTAACTGGCTGGGTGGTTTTATGGTTGGATTTTTGATTGTGCTGGCATTTTATCTTTCCGGCGGGCCATTAGGCGAAGCAGCAATGGAAGCCTCTGATTTCCTCGAACGTCCGCAAAATGGCATTGGCATGCAATCGTTCACATTTGTTCGCCCAGCAGGCGATTTAGCCTATCTATTAACTAGCCCACAGTGGAATTTGATGACATTTGGAGTCATCGCGTTCCTTGGCGTAGTGGCAGGCGCAGCGTTGTTCAATATTTTTGCTCGCAGTTTTCACTGGCAATGGTTCTCCTCCTGGCGCGAAAGCATCCGCTATTTTGCAGGTGGAATTTTGCTCGGCATCGGCGGCATGCTGGGGATGGGATGTGCAATCGGACAAGGCATTGCCGGAACCTCCACATTAGCATTAGGTTCATTCCTCAATTTTGCGATGTTGTTGCTTGGGGTTTATATCGGCATTCGCACCCAGCCGCGTTTTCTGGAACAACACCAATTGCCGATTGAATGTGTGTGCTCCGTCGGCGTTAAAATGCACGCGAAAGGCACGTCTACAGAAAGCACGATCTACCGTTAAACAAACAGGAAACCTTCCTGACGGTATTGTTGGATTGGTTATCCCGATCCTCTGTTCCAATGCCGTGGTTGTGGAGCGCACTCGCGATATTTGGCGCGGCGGTTGGATGGCTTTGGCGGAAAAATTGGAAACGTTATCTGTCCAAAGAGTAAGAAAAAGCAGGATCAGCTTGCCCACAGATTGGACAAGCTGGGTCTTTCGGCAATCTCATCGTCCGCCATTCCGCAGTCATTGCATCAAACAATAACAGCTTTCCTGCCAGCGATTCGCCCATCCCCACAATCAATTTAATCGCTTCTAATGCTTGCATGCTGCCGATCACCCCAACCAATGGTGCCAGCACGCCATTTTGGGTACAGGTTTCATCCAGTTCTTCACCACTTTGCTGGTACAGGCATTGATAACAGGGCGCATTTTCCTGACGCGCATCAAACACCGAAACTTGCCCTTCCATGCGAATCGCTGCGCCGGAAACGAGCGGCTTTTGATGTTTCACACAGGCGGCATTAATCGCAAAACGGGTCGTAAAATTATCACTACAATCTAGAACAAGATTTGCCTGTTGAACCGCTTCAGATAGTTCTACTTCAGAAAGTTGACGGTTAACCGGAACAATTTCAATTTCCGGATTGAACCGCAGCAAATTCTCCCGCGCTGATTCCACTTTTGGACGACCAATATCGACCGTAGTATGTGCGATTTGTCGTTGCAGGTTGGAAAGATCGACCGTATCAAAATCAACCAGCGTCAGCCGCCCTACTCCACTGGTTGCCAAATAGAGCGCTGCTGGAGAACCCAACCCGCCCATGCCAATGATCAGCACGTGAGCATCCAGCAATTTTTGCTGCCCTTCCATGCCGATTTGCGGCAGCATGATCTGGCGACTGTAACGGAGTAAAGAATCGTCTGAATTTAGTTTTTCCGACTGCATGAAAATTTCGCTCTTGAAGAAAACTTATGGATTCCCATCTTTCCAGATACCGCCTGTCACCCGATCCAGACCAGCCAAATCCTGTTGGGTAAAAACGTCCGAAAAACCGTTTTTCTGAAATAGTTCCCGCACTGCTTCGCCTTGCTGGAAACCATGTTCCAATAAAATTTGTCCATTCGGACGCAAATAATCAGCTGAATTGGCGAGAATCTTTTCAATATCATCCAGCCCTTCTTCCCCAGAAACCAGTGCAGATTGCGGCTCAAACCGAATTGAAGTGACAAGATGCGGATCATCCACCGCAACATAAGGCGGATTAGAGAGAATCAGATCAAATTTTCGTTTTTTTGAAGATTGCGCAGTCTGAGAAATTTGAAATGGTTCAAACCAGCTGCCTTGCAAAAACTGAACATTCCCAATCCGATTTTCCACCGCATTTCTCTGTGCAATTTTGAGCGCATCGACGGACTGATCAGTTGCCCAAATTCGGCAATTTGGACGTTCTTTCGCCATTGCCAACGCAATCGCACCTGAACCCGTTCCCAAATCCGTAATATCCCACACTGTATCAGTCGGGATTCTCTCCAGTGCCAATTCAACCAGCAATTCTGTTTCTGGACGCGGAATCAACGTATCCGGCGTGACATGTAAATTGAGTGACCAAAATCCCTGTTTTCCAATCAAATAAGCAACGGGTTGTCCGCTAGCACATTGTTGAATTTGTGCCCGAAATTGTGTTGCTATTTCTGGCTCCAATTTCTGATCTGGCCAAATACGGAGCGTTGTCCGATTTTGTCCTAATTGGTGAGCCAATAATAACTCTGTATCCAGTTGCGCCGTTTCAGTACTTCCAGATTCAATGAGCCAGTTTTTTCCCCATTCAATCGCTTCTCGAATTGTCCAACTCATTGATTTATTATTCTAATTTTTTCTACACGTCCAAATTGACGGCAGAAAGCGCGTTTTGCTCAATAAACTCACGGCGCGGTTCGACCTGCTCGCCCATCAAGGTAGTGAAAATTTCATCTGCCGCAATCGCATCTTCAATTTTTACTTGCAGCATCCGTCGTGTTTCCGGATTCATCGTGGTCTCCCATAATTGATCTGGATTCATTTCACCCAACCCTTTATAGCGCTGGATTTGCTGACCACGTTTTGCCTCTTTCATTAACCAATTCACCAATTGTAAAAAGTGGTGAACCAGTTGTTGCTTTTCACCACGCTGGATTATGGATTCATCTGTAATCAATCCACGGATACTTTCCTGATAGGTCGACAGCATTTTGTATTCTGCAGAATTGAAAAACGCTCCGGGAATTTCCGTTTCATTCCAGACTCCCTTTTCAACCACTGTAAAACGGAGCTGGAACTCTTCTTCATCGCGAATTACTGCGCCAGAGAATTTTTCCTCTTCCCGACGATTCTGGTTCAATTTTTCCAGCAATGCAGTTTTCCAATTTTCAGCGCTTAATTCAGACTGTTCGGATTCAGAACTGTCTTCCTGTTGCAGTGAAAATGAATCCACTTCAGCCATACCCCACAACAATGCCGGATGAAATTTTGTGGAGAGCCGCTCCACCATATGGCTGACCTGAAAATATTGCCGCAACAAGCTTTCCAATCCGTTTCCAGAAATCGGTGGCACATCCGGCGCAGGCAAAAATTGCGCATTGTGAACCGCAATCTGCAACAAATGCTCTTCCAATGCCAGATCGTCTTTAACGTATTGCTCTTGCTTTCCTTTTGTCACCTTGTAGAGCGGTGGCTGCGCAATATAAATATGTCCACGCTCGACCAGCTCTGGCATCTGACGGTAGAAAAAAGTAAGCAATAATGTACGGATATGCGAGCCATCGACATCCGCATCGGTCATCACCACAATACGATGGTAACGGAGCTTGTCCGGACTATACTCTTCCTTGCCAATCCCGCAGCCTAATGCAGTAATCAATGTCCCTACTTCTGCGGAAGAAAGCATTTTGTCAAAACGTGATTTCTCCACATTCAGAATTTTTCCGCGCAACGGTAAAATTGCCTGCGTGCGCCGGTCTCTTCCCTGCTTTGCGGAACCGCCCGCAGAATCACCCTCCACCAAAAATAGTTCTGATTGCGCCGGATCACGTTCCTGACAATCTGCCAGTTTTCCGGGCAGACCTGCAATGTCCAAAACACCCTTACGACGAGTCAGCTCCCGTGCTTTCCGCGCCGCATCACGTGCTCGTGCCGCTTCAATAATCTTACCCGTGATCATTTTTGCTTCATTGGGATTTTCCAATAGAAAATCACCCATCGTTTCATAAGTGATCGATTCGACAATACTTTGTACTTCGGAGGAAACTAACTTATCTTTCGTCTGCGAAGAGAATTTCGGGTCAGGAACTTTCACGGAAACAACTGCAGTCAGCCCTTCGCGCATATCCTCTCCAACCAGATTGACCTTCTCTTTTTTCGCTGTCCCTTCCTGATCCAGATAACGGTTGACGGTACGGGTTAATGCACTCCGGAACCCAGCAAGGTGTGTTCCTCCATCTTTTTGCGGAATGTTATTAGTAAAACAGAAAATATTTTCCTGATAAGAGTCATTCCATTGCAATGCAATTTCTACCGTAACCTGCTCTTTTTCATTCTCAAAGTGGATGACTTTTTCGTGAATTGGTGTTTTTTTCTCGTTGAGGTGCGCAACAAATGCGCTAATCCCACCTTCATATTCAAACAGATCTTTCCGATCAGCACGTTCATCAATCAATTCAATCCGCACACCAGAATTGAGGAACGATAACTCCCGCAACCGTTTCGCCAGAATTTCATAATGGAATTCTGTTGTGCTGAAAATTTCTGGATTGGGGTGAAAACGGACTTCAGTACCACTTTTTTCTGTTTCTTCAACAGCTGCTAACGGGGCTTGTGGCTCCCCGCCACGATAGGTTTGTTTGTGGATTTTTTGATCACGATAAATCGTCAGTTCCAGTTCACTGGAAAGTGCATTCACAACTGAAACGCCAACCCCATGCAAACCACCAGAAACTTTGTAGGAATTGTCATCAAACTTTCCGCCTGCATGGAGTACGGTCATGATCACTTCCGCTGCGGAACATCCCTCCTCTGGATGAATATCGACCGGAATACCACGCCCATCATCTTTGACGGTGACAGAATTATCGGTATGAATCAGAACAGAAATCTGGTTACAGTGGCCTGCCAATGCCTCATCAATCGCATTATCGACCACCTCAAACACCATATGATGCAGACCCGTTCCGTCATCAGTATCCCCAATGTACATTCCGGGGCGTTTCCGCACGGCATCCAGACCTTTCAAGACCCGGATGTTGGATGCATTATATTCGCTATTTTGCTGGTCGTTCTGTTGGCTATCCTGACTCACACTTGACCTCGGCTATTTCCGAAAAACGTTTGATTATACTACAATTTTATACTAATTCTCAGCATTATAATGCCCAGAACCCGATCCTGCAGACCTCTCTGTAAAAACGCCATGTTCCACGTGGAACATTTTTATCTGACCTGTTTTTTCCTGTGGAACTTCAAGATTTTCTGAAGTAGAAGTAACAAAAATTTGCATGCCGCTCTCCAGCAGATACTCCAGTAAGATTCCATAATTTTTCTGATCCAATTCTGCAAAAAGATCATCAATCAAAATAACGCTTCGCTTTCCTGCTCTTTTGTACAAAAGAAGAACTTGCGCGATTAACAAAGCAATAGAGAGTAATTTTCCTTGTCCTCTGGAGAGATAACGTTTTGCTTCCACACCATCTGCCAGAATTTTGAAATCCGCTTCATGGGGACCGACAGAAGTGTATCCCTGCTTTAAATCACGTCGTGCAGAAGACTCCAATGCATCTTGCAAGGAATCTATTTCTTTCCATCCCTTTTGATAAGAAAACTGGATATCTACATTTTGAAGACCTGCAATTTTTCCAGAAAAAACTTCTTGATATTGTTGCAATAATTCTTTCAGATAGTTTTTTCGGTATTGGTTAAATTGCTCCCCTACTCTGGAAAAAGAAACGTCCCAAACTGTCCTTTCTTTCTGATCTAACTTTTCTCCCTTCAACAACGCATTTCGTTGCCGAAGCAATTTTCGGTAATCCTGCCAAACAGAAAGAAATGAATGTTCCACGTGGAACATTCCCCAATCCAAAAAATTACGCCGTAACTTTGGAGAACCAAAAATCATTTGGATAGAATCTGGATTGATCAGTTGAACTGGAAGAAGTTGCGCCAATTCGGAGGTTCTTTTTACCTTTTCTCCAGAGATATAAATTTCACTTTTTTCTCTGAAACGCCTTATTCCAATAGAAATAGGATGATCTTCAATAGATTTTTGAACTTCTGCCGCAATCAGAAAATTTTTTTCCCCTTTACGGATCACCGAAGGAATCGGAACAGATTGGAATGATTTTCCCCGTCCTAACAGATAGATCGCTTCCAGTAAGGTTGTTTTCCCGCTTGCATTACTTCCGGAAATGAAATTCAGAACAGGAGAAAAGTGAAATTCCGCCTCCTGAATCAAACGCAAATTCTGGATATGTAAAGAACGGATCAGCACAGCACAAAACTGGGAAAATTATAAATTAGCAAATCAGTTCAGAAGACAGTTCAAAATTCCAATTTCCAGAATTTAAAACCTAAAGCCTGATCGGCATCACCACATATTTACATAAACCTTCTTCTGTCTCATTTTGTATCAGACAACTACTGTTCTCATCAATAAAGTAAAGTGAAACTTCCTCGCTCTCTACTGCAGAAAGTGCATCCATCAAATAGGCTGCATTGAATCCGATTTCCATCGATTTTCCTTGATAAGAAGCTGAAATTTCCTCTTCTGCCTCTTCCTGTTCCGGATTGTTTGCATGAACTCGAATCTGATTTTCGCTCATGGAAAGTCGGATCCCACGATATTTTTCATTAGACAAGATAGAGACACGGTTGACCGATTGCCTGAACAATTCATTTTCCACAGCCAATATATATTCCCCTTGTTTTGGAATTACCCGTTCATACTCCGGGAAAGCCCCGTCAATCAATTTCGTTACCAAAACTGTCTGCCCAATTTCTGCACGAAGATGATTCTCATTCCACGATAAAGAAAGTGGTTCCTCAGAATCTTGTAGTAAACGTCCCAATTCCTGTACTGCTTTCCTAGGAATGATAATTTGTTGTTTTTCTTCTGTAGTTTGCCCTTCCATTTTTTGGCCACAAAATGCAAGACGATGCCCATCTGTTGCCACCAAACGAAGTTCATCTCCTTCTTGTTCCAACAAAATTCCGTTGAGGTAATAACGGACATCCTGCACTGCCATGGAGAAAGAGACTTTCTGCAACAGATGAGACAATCTAGACTGTGTCAACGTTCCAATTTGATTTTGAAACTGGAGATCTGAAATTTGGGGAAAATCATCTGCAGGAAGTAAAGAAAGGGAAAAATAGCTCTTTCCAGAACAAATCGCGGCTTGATTTTTCTCTACTTGAAACTGGATTTCTGAACCATCTGGCAACGCCTTGGAAATGTCTAAAAATTTTCTTGCTGGTACAGTCACTATGCCCGGTTGATGTTCTTTTTCCAATGGAAGCGTAATTTTTACCTCTACTTCTAAATCGGTACCTACCAATGATAATTGGCCTCCTTCAACAGAGATCAATACATGGGACAAGATAGGCAGAGTTTGCCGCTTTTCGACAATCCCGCCAATAGATTGTAATGGTTGAAGAAGCTCTTCCCGTTGGATCGAAAAATTCATGTTGTGATTACCTTCTAGTAGCTAAGGTTACGCAAAGAATATGCTAGATGTCAGGTCTCGTGTGTTCATAAACCTTTTTCGTAAACAATTTCTGCTTC
>CAYFMX010000044.1:11880-14208 GCA_964344325.1 uncultured Piscirickettsiaceae bacterium | reverse complement strand
ATGGTAAAAATATCGAATTAGAACATTTTAAAATTAAACTGTCGAAACAACTCTAGTATTTCAGGTTGCCTCCTTCCTGATTCAGGAATGTCCGTACCTGATCGCCTGTCATTACATAATTGGGGCAATAAGGTGGTTCTTTCTCTGGATCGTCTTCCGCACCCAATACCCCTGCCTGTACTCCCTCTTTGTCAGGAGATAACTCAACCAGTTTTCTCCGGTGGTGGCTGATATATTGATGGAGCAATTCGGCACGGGTTGCGGGATCATTAGATTTTCTATGTTCCTCCAGTTTCTTTTCATCCCACCCTTTCTCTGGATGCCAGTTCTTTTTCCCATATATATTTAACAAATAATGGTTTTCCAGATATTCCAATGCGGAACCACATTGTTTCTGTATATAGTCATCCAGATTTCTCTTTTTCATTTTTAATCTCGAACTTCCTAATGATCTGTATTTTCAGCAAAGAGTGGGTAATGTTTTTACTAATTTGTTACTTATAAAAAGGTTGTTTATTGTTTTAAAAGCATATAATCATCTAGTCCTTTCTCTTTATTCATCTCCAGAAAAACCAAACTCGAATTTATTTGAACGGTCTTTGCTTTTTATTATATATCTTTTTGTTTGCCCAACATCTTCCAAAATTGCCCATGTGTTATCTCTGTTGAGATATTCACACGCGATATACCAATTATTCCCTTCCGAAATATGATTGACGAAATTCCAATGGCCTTGTGCAAGAACGATATCAAAATTATCAGTATTTGTTTTTTTGTTGCGTCGTTTTTGTGGTATACTGTTAATATGCCACGCACAAAAAAATTCAGTTTTTTTGGATAATATTTTCCGTAATTTCCAAGCATTTGTTTCTTTTTATAGTCTTTTTTTATTTCGTTTACGACATAATGAGTTCCATGCCTTCCCGCTTGTATAGTAACAGTCAATTTGTTGTTGTCAGGATCAAATTTTGCTGTTTTTTTATTGTTTGGCTGATTTTTGCTAATAACAATGCTGTTTTTTGAATATTGAAAATCGATGCTTTGAATATAGAAATTCACGTCTTTATTTTTCATTTTTTTATTTATAAGTGAAATTTCCAGTTTGTTATCATGAATTTCTTTTCCCATAATAATTCCTTTGTTCTACTTGATAAATGCATATTCTTATTTAAATACCATATAAAGCATATGTGTCTAGACCAACATGTTTGGCCTGCCAGTCTAGAGTAAATATATTATGATACTATGCAATATGGAGAGTCGGGGCTTTTCTGATTTAAAAGAAACTGTTCACTATTCCCATGTGTTGTTGATAGAATATTGCATCCAATATTATTTAATGCATAATCCCAGCATTCCAATTCACTTCTTATAGGATGGCCCCCATCATCATTCGCATCCATAGCGTAAATGCGTAATAAGACATTCATTTCCTTTAGACCAAGAAGGTTATTTTTCATCAACTTTCTTTTTTTACAACAATATTTTTTGAGTCCCTTCTCATCTACGCACTCCCCTCTCTCATAATTCGTATTAAAAGAATAAATAACTGCATTTTTATCTATAGAATCATCTTTAACTATCTGATTATCATATGACTTCACTTCAACATCATAAAAAAACGGGCTTGTCTCTACATTAAATTTATATGCATAAGAAAACTTAAATAAATTTTCCCCTGTAATAAATACAATTATTCTGGATCCAATCTTTTCAAGGGGAGGCCATCCATATTTCTTCACACCTTCAAGCAAAGTCTGAGGAACTTCATCCCCATCCTGATGTTGGGTATAGAACCAGTCCATCAATTGTTTTGGTGTATATAGGTTTGCTTTATTCAAATAACTGCTTAAATAAGCATATAGACGGTCATCAAATAGAAATCTCTCTGATTCGATTGCTCCAGCCTTAAATTTATTCTCTCCTGGCGCATCTTTTACATCCTGAAAGTTGATCCCTAAAAACAAAGTATGTTGACTATCTGCATTATTTTTTAACCAAGTGCTAATTTGTGTAATTCCAGAACCAAGGTATTCATCGTTCTTATCCATATTGCTGCTTAAATGCAAGCCACCAGTAATTAAATACTCTATTCCTCGACAAACTCCCTTGCCATCCTTTAAAACGCTTTCAGGGCCATCTGGAACAGATTTTTTTATGTTGCACACTGATTTTAGTGCTATTTTGTGTAATGGTTGTCCAAGAAAATCATCCATTTTTTGCTCCAAAATAAATACCTATGTTACTTATATAACATGAAACATATTATTTTTTTGTGATTATAAATTTTGTTTATGTTTGATTTTTTATATGGATACCATATCCTTG
>CAYFMX010000044.1:0-11780 GCA_964344325.1 uncultured Piscirickettsiaceae bacterium | reverse complement strand
TTTTTTGTTTTTTGTTTTTTGTTTTTTGTTTTTTGTTTTTTGTTTTTTGTTTTTTGTTTTTTTGTTTTTTGTTTTTTGTTTTTTGTTTTTTTACATACTCATATTAATAAGTATTCCTTATATACTTATTAGGGTATATTTTTTTGATGCAAAATATCAGAGAGGATTGTTTAAATTTAGATGTTTGTTTTTTTGAGAAGACACGTGGTTTTGTTGCAATCGACAAATAAACAACCCCGCCGCAAGCAGCGGGGTATTATATGCCGCAATGCGGTATCTGGCTTCGCCAGAAAAAATGCTTATTTTATCGCCCCAAGGGGCGGGGAATTAGACCCATAGAGATTTAAAGCGACGACTGGCATTTTCGTTTCACGGGAAAGATGAAAAATATGATGCAGGTGGTGTGTGTACTCAGATTTTAGAAGATGGCATGTATCAGAAAAATGGAAAATTTGATCATGAAATGCTTTATAACGAAATGTATAAAAAAGCGGGACGGGGTTTAAATGGCTCTGAATGTGAGAATAAGAAATATTATCTTCATTCAAAATTGGCCAATCCCCAGAATGATAAGATTTTTGGAGTCTCTATCGTAATGCATAAAGATTCGAGAATTTATAAGCAATGGAAGAAAGATGAAAATCTTGCGCCAGAGTTTACAATATAGTTTATAAGATAAGGAGAGCCAATTATCTATAAGAAGCCGTTTGAAAAATGGTTTTCAAACAGCTTCTTGATGCGTAAAACAATATAAAAATCTACAGGTTAGGAAACTGTTGCCCCAACCGGAATGATTCTAGCAATGTTGTTTGTAGTTCGGGTTTGCTAGCAAGATCATCAATGGAAAGATGCTTCCGGGCGATTGTTGCGACTTTTTCCAGAATTTCAGCTTCTCCCCGTGCTTGCAAGAAGCCCAGAAAATCAAATTTTCCATCATGTACAAAATTGATCGCTAGTCCGGTTGCATCGGAGAATTCCAGATCGTAGGAGCACATGATCTCGTATTCGTAGGAGTAGTGTCCGATCTCGTTTTTGTTCGCTAGTAGTGGATAGAGTGAATCCAAATCCTCGTGTGATCGGCTGTATTCATCCAGATCAACCTCCATTGAAGGTGTGAAATGTTGGCCTTTGAAATCAAAGTTGGCGCGGACTGAAATGGTGTTTTTCATCTTTTTGGGAGCCTATTTATTTACCTGGTTTACTTATGAGTTGCACTTGTGAGTTGAACCCACGATTCATGACTAATAATATGCGTGAATTTGAGAAAATTGAAGAATTTCGTATAGAGAACTGGATTTAAAAATGACAAAAAAAGAAAAATACACAATATTAATCGTCGGAAGCCTCACACTCGGCCTAGCCCCATTTGTTCCACAACCGCACCTGTTCGAAAAACTGGGCATGTTGTTTAACGGCACACTTTTCCGACCGATTGATATTTTCGATTTAGCATTGCATGCTTTCTTTCCGCTGCTTTTGATTTATACAATCTTGTCTGATCTGTTTTTTAAATCGAAAAATTCAGATAAAAATAAAAAGAAAATATGAGCAAATGACCCATAAAATTTAAGGTTATTTTTCACATTGTTATGGACGCAAAAACGATTCTGGTCACTGGAAAAAAAGCTTGCAATCGCAACAAGAAACTAGGATGTTTGCACATCGCATTTTCGTGGTGAGCGATGCTAAAAAACTAGAACAATAATGACTAGCCCTTAATGTTGGAGTCCACCTATGTACGCTAATCTTGATTTCTCAAAACTCAGCCTGATGGATGCCCTCGACCTTGCGACATTAGTTGAGCGGGAAGCGCACGAACGCTACCTGAAGTTCGCATCACAGCTTGGTCAAAGCGGCGAAGACAGTCCCGGCAATTTCTTCCAATACATGGCCGACAATGAGGCGAAGCACGGCGAGGAAATCGCCCGGAAGCGCAAGGCACTGTTTGGGGATGCACCCATGCAGGTTACGCCGGATGACCTCTTCGATGTGGAAGCACCGGAAGTCGGGGCGGTTCGCCGTACCATGTCCGTCCTCCAGGCATTTGAGGTTGCACTCGCTGCCGAGCAAAAGGCGTACGACTTTTTTGATCAGGCTCTGACAGAAATCACCGATGCTGATGTGCGTGCGCTGTTTACTGAACTCCGGGATGAGGAAGAGGAGCATGCCCAGATGGTGCGCGAAATCATGGAAAAGCTACCACCAAGTGCAGCCAGCGAAGGTGAAATCGACTACGACGAGACCCCATACCTCTAACAAGTGTTGAATAAAATATGGAATGGAATGTTTATTTATCGGGTGAAATACACACCGATTGGCGGGAAAAAATCATTGCCGGTTGTGACGCAAATAATCTGCCCGTTTTATTTTCCTCTGCGGTGACAGACCACGAAGCGAGCGATGCGGCGGGGGATCTGCTTGGCGCGGAGGAAAATTCATTTTGGCGGGATCATAAATCCGCAAAAGTAAATGCAATCCGCATCAAAACTCAAATTGAAAATTGCGATGTGGCGATTATCCGGTTTGGCGAAAAATATAAACAATGGAATGCCGCTTTTGATGCCGGCTATTGCGCTGCATTGGGCACGCCTTATATTACTTTGCATGCGGAAGAGTTGATTCATCCACTGAAAGAAGTCGATGCGGCTGCGCTTGCGTGGGCAACTACGCCAGAGCAGGTGGTGGAAATTTTGAAATATGTTACTAGCCAAAAGTGAGATTGAATGAGGAAATTCAAATGAGAAATTCCCCTCTAAAATTCTCTTTTATTTCAATGACAAATTTTATATTAACACAGTAAAATCTGAGTAATTGAATCGGAGTGAAATACCGATGATTCTGATCCGCGAAGCGATTGAAACCGATGCGGAGGCAATCCGTGATATTTTCCTTGCGGTGTACGGCGAGGATTACTCCCACCCGCAATTTTACGATCCCCATTGGATTCGGAAGATGGTCTTCTGCGACGACACACTGTTGCTGGTCGCGGAAGATACGGAAACGAAGCAGGTGCTGGGAACCTCTTCAGTGTTGCTGGAGGTCGGCTCCCACGCCGATTTGCTCGGTGAATTCGGGCGGTTGGCGGTGCATCCCGATGCACAGGGGCGAGGCATTGGCAAGCTGTTGATGAATGGGCGTCTGGAACGACTGGATGATCGACTTCATGTCTCCATCGTTGAAACGCGTGCATCGCATCCGTTTGCGCAGAAAATCTCCACTAAATTTGGCTTTATCCCATGTGGGTTGGAGCCACTCAAGCTGCTGCTGAAAGAGCGTGAAAGCCTCTGTGTTTATGTGCGTCATTTCGGTACTGCGTTGGAATTGCGCAAAAACAATCCACTTCTGATCCCGGAAATTTACCCGTTGGCGCGTGCGGTGTTGCCAACGTGCAGTTTGCCGGTCGATGCAGTGGTGGCAGAGGAGGTTGCGCCGTATCCACATCATGACCATTTCACGCTTTCTGACCTCACTGGATCTGGTTATACGACGTTGCTCCATTTCCAGCGCGGACGGATTAAACATCGTGAGATTTTCGGGCCCGTGCGGTTGCATCATGGGTTGTTCCGTATCCGCTCCCATCAGACCCAATATCTGATTGCGCAGGAGCCAAATGTGACCGAAGAAAACAGCGCTAATGTGGCGGGCGCAATTGGTTTTTCGATTGATGATGTGGAAAAAACCTTGCGCATTTTTGAGCTGATTTCGATTGATGAACAACCAATCTATTTCTTGCTTACGGAATTAGTACGCACTGCGCCAGAGCGTTGGCAGACTGAATATATTGAGGTGGATGTCAGTGCGCATGCGCCGCAAATGCAGCAGACGTTGCTGGAATTAGGATTCCATCCGGTTGCTTACATCCCGGCGATGGTATTCCATGAGGTGGAGCGGCTGGATTGTATCCGCATGGCAAAAATTACTGATTTGCAGCGGTTCCGTGAAGAGAAACGCGACTTGGTTCCGGAAAATCAGGCGATTGCAGATCAGGTAACAGAAGCATTCTGGATCAATGCGAAAAATAGCGGAAAAGAGTGAAAATAGAGATTGACACGTATGATCTTCCGCATATAATGTGCGCCTCTTTCGGGGCTATAGCTCAGCTGGGAGAGCACTTGCATGGCATGCAAGGGGTCGGCGGTTCGATCCCGCCTAGCTCCACCAGTTGCTATCCGGACAAGTTTTTGTCCCCATCGTCTAGAGGCCTAGGACACCGGGTTTTCATCCCGGCAACAGGGGTTCGAAACCCCTTGGGGACGCCATATTAAAAAAAGGGAATACAGTTTATACTGTGTTCCCTTTTTTGTTTCAGGCAGGTTTTAGCAATGACAGCAATCACATTTGACACGCTCAAGTATGCGGAGCGTTTGAAGAGAGGTGGTTTTTCCGAGGAGCAAGCGAAGACAGAAGCAGAGGCATTGGCAGATGTATTCGCTTCTGGGGCAGGAGGGGTAGCTTCCAAAGCTGATTTATCTGAGTTGAAACGGGATATGGATGTCCGTTTCGAGCGTGTGGAAGGGGAGTTGAAATTATTGAAATGGATGTTGGCTGCAGTTTTTGCGGCTGTTGTTATCCCTTTAATTGAGAAGCTACTTTAAACTGATTCAATTATGGCTGTCGCTACTTTTGGCACCTATAAATTCATCAAATTTAGAAAATAGATAAAAATATGTCTAAAAAAATAGAATATCGAAGAATTAATTTGGATGAAATCACTGCGGTGATTGGTGCAGAGAATAGCGAGCTTTCTTCTGTGATCTACCGCTTTCTTTCTGATACGGATTTCAATTTTGTTGCAGCAGAAGCGCAATTGAAAATTGCAGCAGATGCATGCAAGGAGTGGGCAAATAATGCCAAATCGGATGGCGAACCGGCAATGGAGCAGAAAAATCGCGAGCTTTATGAAAAATTCAAACTATGTCGCGAGAAACTAAAAGTGATTTTTCGGGTTTTGTACCAGCAGCCAGAAGACGCAGAAATCGGGCCAGTTGATCATCTGATTTGATGATGAGTTTGGTTTATTTGGTTGCAATAGGAAATTCAGCAAATAAAAATTCAAATGAATCGAATTGAAAAACCCATAAAAAAGGAAGCATAAAGCTTCCTTTTTTTGTGCAATTGTTGGATTGCTTGTGTGGCGAAAAATGATTTATCCCGCTTCCGTAATATATTGTGCAATATAATCCAACGCCCGTCCGATTCGACTTAATACGCGCTCTTTTCCGATCAATTCCAGCGTCACATCAATTGGCGGGGAGACTGCGGTTCCGGTTACAGCGATGCGTAACGGCTGTGCTACTTTGCCCATATTGACTTCCAGTTCTTCGGAAATCTGTTTGACCAAATCATGAATCGGTTCTGCTTTCCATTCGGATAAATTGGAAAGAACATCCCGCATTTTTTCCAGTGGTTGCTGTGCGGCGGCTTTCAGGTTTTTCTTCGCCGCTTTTTCGTCGAATGCTTCGTATTCCTGATAGAAACAACGGCTGTTTTGTGCCATTTCGACCAGCGTTTTGGAACGTTCTTGTTGGGTTTTGACGACTTCTACCAAATCCGGCCCTTCGGATGGATCAATGCCTAATTGCCCCAAATGCCAGCTCAAATGACGTGCGACATGTTCCGGTGTGCTGGTTTTGATATAGTGCTGGTTGAGCCACAGCAGTTTGTCTGGGTTGAAGGTAGAGGCTGATTTGTTCGTATCTTCCAGCGCGAACAGCTCCACCATTTCATCGACGGAGAATACCTCTTGATCGCCATGCGACCAGCCGAGTCGTACTAGATAGTTGAGCAATGCTTCTGGTAAAAAACCTTCGTCACGGTACTGCATTACGCTTACTGCACCGTGACGTTTGGAAAGACGTGAACCGTCAGAACCCAAAATCATCGGCAGATGTGCGTAGTGCGGCGGTTCTGCGCCCAAGGCTTTGAGAATATTGATCTGACGCGGTGTGTTATTGATGTGATCATCACCACGGATGACGTGGGTCATACCCATGTCGAGATCGTCCACGACAACGGTCAGGTTATAAGTTGGCGTGCCATCAGCGCGGGCAATAATCAGATCGTCCAGTTCACTGTTGTTGATGACGATTTTCCCGCGTACGAGATCATCAATGACCACAGCACCATCGGTCGGATTTTTGAAGCGGATCACTGGCTTCACGCCATCACGTGGTTCAGTGCGGCTGCGGCAGAGACCGGTATAACGTGGTTTTTCTTTGTTCGCCCGTTGTTTTTCGCGCATTTCGTCCAGTTCTTCTTTGGAGCAGTAGCAGTAGTAGGCATCGCCCTGGTCGAGCAGTTTCTGGATTACCTCTTTATAGCGGTCGAATCGTTCGGTTTGGTAGAAAGGGCCTTGATCGTATTCCAGCCCCAGCCAGGTCATTCCTTCCAGAATCGCGTTGACTGACTCCTGCGTGGAACGTTCGCGGTCAGTGTCTTCGATCCGCAGCACAAAGCTGCCGCCATGTTTGCGTGTGTAGAGCCAGGAGAAGAGTGCGGTACGTGCGCCGCCGATGTGGAGATAGCCGGTCGGACTGGGGGCGAAACGGGTAACGGTGGTCATGGTTGGGGGATTTCCTCGCTGAAAATCAGGCCTGAAGTAAAAAGGTGGCGGATTTTAGCTTATTTTTGATTGATAGGATGAATTCTGTGTAAGAAGCGGTTTTGAAGCTCACAATTTAGGCCAGTCTGTTCAACATGATGCGGGTTATGGCGATATACATCCAAGTTTCATCCATACCGTACGGATCTGTCGTTCGTAGCATTAAAGTATTTGCTGCTTTTGAGTACCCTATTGCGTATTCAAAATAATTCGGTTCTCCATTTTTACCAACACAAGCATTTGCCTGCCCAGATGGCTTTTTACCGTCAATTCGCAAATGCCTAAATGTTTTGTTCAATGCTCAATTCCAAATTTCAACTCGTCAACCGCCGATAAATATCCGCAACTTTAAACGGCAATGTCGCAACATCATCGACCACAACATACCCGCCCTGCCCATACAAATGCGGCAAATACTCCTGCCCCTCAGTATCAATCGTGATGCAAAACGGATGCACGCCCACCCGCCGCGCTTCAATCAACGCCATGCGCGTATCTTCAATGCCATACTGCCCCGCATAGCCGTCTGAATCATCCGGCTTGCCATCAGAAAGCGTAATGAGAATACGCGTTTTCGCCTCCACACCATTCAAAATGGCAGTGAGATGCCGCGTCGCCACGCCCATCCGCGTATAATCCTGCGCATCAATTCCAGCGATTTTGCCGTGCACATCGTCCACATACGCATTCTCAAAGGTTTTGACCGGAAAAATCTCACACCGCTTCCGCGCCCAGCCGGAAAACCCGTAAATCGCATAGCGGTCACCGAGCGTTTCTAACGCTTCGCAGAGCAAAACCAACGCCTCGCGCTCCACCTCGTTGACCCAGCCCCGCGTCGAGCCACTCATATCGACCGCAAACAGCACCGCAATAGAACGCTCCTCCCGCGCCATTCGCGTATAAAGCCGATCCGGCATTTCCATGCCCAAATGCGCATCCGCCCACGCTTCAACGACCGCTTCCAAATCGAGATCATCGCCATTTTCCTGACGGCGTAACAGTTTCTCCTCGCCACGCAATGCCTCGAAACTTTTACGCAAATGTGCCACCTGCGCACGATATTTTTCCAATGTACGCGGAACAAAGCCCGGATCGCCCGAAGCAACATCCATCTCCCGCAACACGCACCACCCTTTACGGTAATTGAGCCGCTGATAATCCCATTCGTCGTAGAAAAACGCCCCCTCTTCATGGTATGTCCCACCCCAAACCTCTTTCGCTGCCGCAGACGCACGATGCGGATCGTAATTTCCCGGCCCGGCAGGATGGAGATACTCTTCCGGGATTTGCGAAAAATCCTGAAGAATTGACGAAGCCAATTCCAGCGTCCGTTCCGGCGGTGCGATGGGTGCGCCATCAATGGTAATTTCGGTCACTTCGAGCGAATCTTCTACTTCCGGTTCATTTTCCTCTGAATCCATTGGATCAAATTTCACTTCCGGAATTTCCGCATTTTGAATACCTGATTGCTCTTTTCGCTCTTGCGATTCTTCCTGCATTTTCCAGATCAGATATTCAAACTCTTCGCGCTCGGCCTGCACCCGTTTTAATAACACTTCGCGCACCGCTTGAGGATTTAAAATTCCCTGAAAGGCCAACCGTTCTGGTTTTTCCAAATGAACAATGCTTGGAAGCAGTTTCAAACTGATTTGTTCGGTTGCATTTTCTTTCTGCAATTGAAAAATTAAATCTTCAAAATTTTCTATTTCATTTTTTTTCCAATTTTCAGGAATAATTGTTTCATTCAATTCTTCCAATAACATTTTCATTTGCCGATAAACACCGGGCAATTGTTGCGCAATTTTTGCTTCCAGCCGAATGGTTTCCAACGCCAGAAAATATGGAAGATGTTCTTTTGAAACTTGATCTAGAATCAACCTGGATTGATACAGGTTTTTCTCTGAGTTTTCACCTGAATTTCTATTGGAATTGTGATCAGAATTTGAATCATTTTCATCATCATTTTTTTGGACACGCCACGTCCCGAAACGATTTTGTGCCCACAAAAAAACCATCATGATTTTATAAAGCTGACGGTTTTTTTCCTTGTCTTCAAGTCGTCCGACAAACGACGGCAGATAGATTTTTTCAGTGTCTGTCCACGGCAGATTTTCCTGCGCTTCCGAAACCTCAATTTTCATCTGCCGTCCGGAGAGCGCACAAACGAAATGCCCCAGCATCGCGGAAATTTCTTCAAACACAATCCCTTGCGCCCGTTCTTTCGCCTCCAATGCATATTGCCGCACGCCCCGAATCACCGCCATCGCGGGCATCAGCCCCTTGCGGTCGTACAAATCCAGCGCGTGATAAACCCAATCGCCGATCTGCTCCGGCTCCATCAAATCCAACGCCTGGTCGATATGCTCTGCGACGCAATAGCCGATAGAGGGCAACCCTTTTCCAGCAATTTTGCACCAGTGCAATGCGGATTTCTGCTCTTCACGATTGAAACGCACCAACAATTTTGCCGGTTTTTCCGGATTGAAGCGGTTGATTTCTAGGTCTAATGCTTCATCGAGGCGGGATTCGAGTTGGGTTTGGGTGAGTGACTGATTAGCAATAGTCATTTTTCAACTATGCCTTAGGAATTTTCTAAAGGTTTAAAATATAGCGTTTGACCATAAAATTCGATGAGTTTACTCGCACGCAATTTCTTGTTTACACTCACACAAAATTGATTATGAAACCCTACAAAATCCCTATATTTTCTAGCAAATTCCTCAAGTTCTCGTTGATCACGCATCCGCCCATAAATATCTTGATTATTAATCAATAAATCCTCACATCGATGAGGCTGACCATGTATACGTTCAAGATATTCTGTCAACAAAAAATTCAGAAAAATCAATTTACACGATTTTCTAGAACAAAACTTCGGTATCAAATATTTAAAATTAGATAGCTCATGACCAATTCTCATATAAGGTGAGACACGAATTTGTTTCCAGTCCAATCTATCTACTTTTTGATATAACTGCTTAACAATCTCTGCTTTTTTAATAAACTCTTCATATTCATTAAAATTTTTCCTTAAAATCCACCAATCTTCAATTTTTACTTTTATGTTTACCATCCAATTCCATAAGGAAGTCTTATGTAGAGCCATAAAAAACAAAGCAATAGATAAAGGAATAAATGAATATAAAATCCATTCAAAACCCTGAATCCCAGATCCCAAATATCCTGCTAATACAAGCAAGACCGCAACAATTGTCTCGCGCCATGAACAATTCGATCCAGCTGATTGATTTTTCTGTACTAAAAACTCATTCTCGTCTTCATACACTGCAATGCTTCTCCCGATTTTTTGAAAAAATTACGCAGCAGATAGACAAACCACATCAAACTCTTCGCGATGCTGCTCTGCCTGCCATAAATCATATTGGGATTGCTGATTCATCCAGCTTTCTGAAGAAGTATTGAATGCAATAGATAACCGAACCGCAATTTCCGGCGTAATGGATGATTTTCCATCAACAATATCGGATAGAATATTCCGATTAACCCCCAATGCCTTTGCAGTTTTTTCTACGGTTAAACCAAGCGGTTCCATACACAGTTCTTTAATTATCTCACCAGGATGAGGAGGATTGTGCATCAGCATAAACCTTTCCTTTTAATGATAATCTTCATAATTGACAATTTCTGCATGTTTTCCATTGAATCGAAATGTAATCCGCCAATTTCCACTCACCCGAACTGACCAAATATCAGAACGGTTTCCCGATAAATTATGTAAAAACAGACCCGGCAAACCCATATCTTCTGGCGCAACAGAAACATTGAGCCGACCGAGAATCAAACTCAACCGCTTCGCGTGTTTCGCTTGAATACCTGATTTTCGACCCGTTTTGAAAAACACCTCCAAACTTTTATGTTTGAAACTCAAAATCATTTTAACAATACAAAAAATAAGCTTTATTTAATTTCTTCAATATACGTCCGGCCAATCGGTGTTTGGACATAATATTTCTTCCCAGCTGCATTTTTCGCCCAAAAATAATAATAACCTTTCTGCGCTTCTGAAGTTACTTTGCTGTCGTAAATTTCCCACTGTTTAACATGCTGTCCATCTGCATAGGTGATACGGTAATCACCTTCCAACCAAGTTACTCCCAAACGCGCCAGTTTGTTTTGTTGTTCTTCGGAACAGCCTGATAGGAATCCGGATAATAAAAAAACTGTTCCTGCGATTACTGAAAACATAAATTTATTCATTATATTCATTCCATTTCAAACAATGTAAAGGTATTTTTTTGAAAACCAAAAATTATATTTGATCATAATGACCACCGATTGAAAATATATAAATATATTTATCATCAAATTTATAAATGAGACGGTCTTTTTCATTTAAACGGCGCGACCACAACCCCGACATGTCATATCTCAACTGTTTTGGTTTTCCCAATCCTTGAGTGGGATCATCACGCATCATCTCTTTTAAAATTCTATGTAAAGACTGGTAAGCAATTTTATCCCGTTTTTTTAGTTCTTCACATGCAATCCAAGTTTTTCCTTCAAACACTAAACCTTTCATCTAAGTCGCTCTCTGTCAAAGTATGACCACCACCTCCACGATGAGTCTGTTCAGATTCTCGAATTTGTTTCATGATTTTTTGATTTCCTAGAACATACATCGTTTCTTGATGTCGTTCCCAGTCTTCTTTTCCAATCACAACAAAGTCTGCCTCGCCTCGCCTCGTTACCGTTAATGGTTCATGATCATTGATTACTTGTTCAACAAATTTTTTCAAATTATCCCGAAATTGATTTACGCTAGTCTGCATTCAATTTCTCCATATTTTTCAGAAAAATAATTTCCTAATGCCCTAAATTTAAGAACCAGATTACTTAAGAACAATGAAATACATTTTTTATATTTATAAAAACAACCAATTACATTTCTAATCATTTTTATAATGTATTGTAAGACATAATAAATAGCCATCTTTAATAAAATTTCTATATTTTGTCGAACATACTCATTTGTCCTTTCATGAATCCTGTGATCAAGTTTAACTGTTTTTATAAATAGAAACCGTCTTGTAGATATATACGGCATATCTCTCAGTTTTCTCCACAATCTAGAGAACATTTATTACGCACCTCAAAAATTTTTCAAAGTAAAAATCCACGTTCTTAGAACGTGGTTTTGGTTTCGCCCTAGAAGGGCGTA
>CAYFMX010000043.1:0-15587 GCA_964344325.1 uncultured Piscirickettsiaceae bacterium | reverse complement strand
GGAAGAGTGGGTAGCTTTTTTCTGGAATATTATCTTCTGAGACCCAACAACTAGAGATAAGCGTGCGGAGAAATTACGATGGGATGGACTGCTTCGATCAGGAAGTCACACACAAAGAGCAGATAGCCCGAACCAGTTTTATCCGATTTTTGCTCGTGAATTAGATAACTCAGGAGTTATCTACTCAATTGGAGATTCATACTTTGGAGATGATTATCACAATATAAATTGCCCAGAAGGCACAATTGCAATATGGCCGATCAGAAGTAACGGTTCTGAGGGAAATTGGCAGATTAGCCCAAGTAACGCCAGAAAATTGCTGGAAAAGGGATATATAAAATTAGGGAGATGGAGAGGAAAAAATACAACTGTTTCATATATTAAACGTGGTGGACAAGAAAAGATTGAATCTGGTGTATTCCCAATTGTTGGTCGTGCCACAGATAACTCAGTTATTGTTGATGACTCGTCTTATGAATCATTGTTTATCCCAGGCACACAGTGGCGATTGCCTTCACATAGTCCCGAACAGGGCGGTACAAAGTTATTGAGATGTTTTCTCCCCAACAGAACATTCCCATTTCCTAAATCCCTCTACGCTGTCGAAGATGCTATTCGTTTTTTTGTCGCTAACAAATCTGATGCGTTAATACTTGACTTTTTCGCTGGTTCTGGCACGACAGCACACGCTGTGATGCGCTTAAATCGTCAAGATAGAGGCCATCGTCGTTGCATTTCTGTCACTAACAATGAGGTCGCAGTTGATGAAGGGAAGATTTTGTACAAGCAGGGACTTAGCCCAGGTGCTCCAGGCTGGGAAAATCTAGGTATCTGCCAATACATCACCATGCCACGCTTAGCTGCTGCGATTACTGGAAGAACGCCTCAGAATGAACTAGTCAAAGGGGATTATAAATTCAACGATGAATTTCCGATGTCTGAAGGATTCTCTGCTAACTTAGAGTATTTCAGACTAGATTTTCTCGACAAAGATCATGTGGCTCTAGGCCGACAGTTTCGGGAGATTCTCCCTATCCTATGGCTACAGGCTGGGGCAATTGGGCCGCGTCCAGAGCTACCTAAAAATAAACCTCTGCCGACAATGCTAATTCCAGAACACAATCCTTTTTCTATATTGTTGGAAGAGTCCTACTTTGCGGATTTCACGGTTAAATTGAAAGATCGTGATGATCTAACACATGCTTATCTGGTGACTGATTCAGAGGAAGCTTTTCAAGAAATGGCAGGGCAATTGAAAGTGCCGAACGTGATCCAACTTTACCGAGATTATCTGGAAAATTTCACTATCAATAAGGGAGAAAGTGCGTCATGAAAGTAGGGCTGTTCGATTTCCAGGAAGACGCGCTTGAAAAATTACGTGACAATCTAGTAAAGGCACGTTCAGACGCGTCAGCTGATTACCCGCAAGCTGTTTCTTTTTCTGCGCCTACTGGTGCTGGAAAAACCATTGTAATGACTGCACTGTTTGAAGATATTTTCTTCGGAAAACCGGGTTTTGATGCACAGCCTAATGCCGCCATTCTCTGGATTTCAGATATACCAGAATTGAATGAGCAAACCCGGCTCAAGATAGAAAGCAAGTCTGACCGTATTCGAACAGGACAGTTGAAAACTATTGATGCCAGCTTTGACGCAGAACGATTGGAAGGTGGTCATATTTATTTTATGAATACCCAGAAACTGGGTAATGAAAAGCTATTAACCCGTAGGGGGGATGGAAGGCAATACACAATTTGGGAGACGCTAACGCGCACTGTTCAAGCGATACCGGATCAGTTCTATGTAGTCATTGATGAAGCGCATAGAGGAATGCGTAGCAGCAGGGCTGCTGAGAAAGCACGAACTATTTTGCAAAGATTTTTACTAGGCAGCCAGAAAGATGGCCTCTGTTCGATGTTATTGGTAATTGGGGTATCTGCAACTCCGAAACGTTTTGAAGATATTCTGTCAAATTCCAATCGCACAACCTATCGTGTTCCTATTCAACCAGAAAGCGTAAGAGAATCAGGGTTATTGAAAAATCGGACTGTAATCCACTACCCAGATTCTTCTAGTCAGGCTCAAATGGCACTATTAGCTGAGGCTGCAAATCGTTGGCAAATTATTGAAAAACGTTGGGCAAAATACTGCCAAGAACAAGGTGAAACAATAGTCTACCCAATCTTGGTGATTCAGGTAGAGGATGGTACTAATAAGACGTTAACCAAGACCGATTTAGGTGCTTGCTTATCAACGTTAGAAAGTGCTATTGGGCGTCGCTTGCGGGAAGGTGAAGTAGCGCATACTTTCAATGATGTTGGTGATCTGGATATAGGCGGTCGGCGAGTACGGCGTATTGAAGCATCGCGTATTGAGGAAGAAAAAAATATCAGTGTAGTACTGTTTAAGATGAGTTTGTCCACTGGATGGGATTGTCCTCGTGCCGAAGTAATGATGTCGTTTCGACGGGCGCAGGATCATACTTATATTGCTCAGCTTCTCGGACGTATGGTACGAACACCATTAGCACGTCGCGTAGAGTCTGATACAGAATTAAACGATGTACATTTGTTTCTGCCACATTATGACCAAGACACAGTGCAGTCTGTTATTCAAGATTTGAATAACGTTGAAGATGTACCGCCATCGGAAATTGGCACCAATCGGGAATTGGTGACTCTATATCGCAGAGAGGGTATAGAAAAAATTTTTGAAGAGCTAAGTGAACTGGTTACCTATCGGGTAAATGCTGTCCGTAAACAAAGTTCCTTGCGTCGCTTGATGGGTTTAGGACGAGGACTTACCTATGATCGTGTTAGCAAAGATGCGCAAGAACACGTAAAAGCGCAAATTATTGAGCAGATGATTAAAGAGGTACAACAGTTACGAGATGTAGGGGAATTAGGGCAAAGAGCTAAGCAAATTACTGGAATTGATCTAAAAACTATTGCTGTGGAGTATGGAACCGGTATTGCAGAGGATGCAGCAGAATACACTATTGGAGCAAACTCTGCCGATATAGAGCGTCATTTTCAACAGGCAGGACAGTTATTAGGCAATGGATTGCACATGGATTACTGGAGGGCACAGGGAGATAGAAATGCAGATGAAGTGAAAGTGGAAGCTATTGTGTTGACTCAAGAGCATGAAGCAATGAAACGTTTGGAAACTTTTGCAGAGAGAGGGTTTGAATTGCTCTATACAAAACACAAACGAGATATTGCCAAGTTGAAAGAGCAACGTCAGCAGCATTTTCAACGATTACGACTTGCTACTAGTACACCGCAGACAATTCCCTGGGTTTTTCCAGAAACGATTGATTTTCGACGTTCTCCTGATGCTCCAGTATATGATCAGCATCTTTTTCTTGAAGAGGACAATACATTCCATGCTGATCTTGGCACATGGGAGAATGAAGTATTACAAGAAGAATTAGCTGATCCTTCAGTTATCGGCTGGTTGAGAAATGTAGATCGGAAGTCGTGGTCGTTGGAAATTCCCTATGAGGATGCAGGAAGCGTGAAACCTATGTTCCCTGATTTGCTGATAGTACGGCAAGATTCAAAAGGCTTCTTATTCGATATTCTGGAACCCCATGATCCCAGCTTGAAAGATAACGCCCCTAAAGCTGTTGGCTTAGCGAAGTTTGCCGAAAAACATTGGAATTTATTTGATCGAATCCAATTGATTCGTAAGAGGAAAGGAGCAGATGGAACAGAACAGTATTTTAGGCTGGATGTTGGTAACAATGCCATACGCCAGAAAGTGCTATCGGTAACAACAAATAGTCAACTTGATCAAATATTTGATCAGGAAAGTACTGTTAAACGCGTCACTTAAAAAATCTATCGTCAATTTTGTGCTCTGAAAATAATAATAGCAGGCATCATTTTTAATGATCACAAAATAGGACTTACAAGGCCAGATTGTTCAACAATAGCTTAAAAATCACATTGCATCTTAGAAAATGAAAACCTAAATTTCCCTAATGATTTCGGATAAAAAACAACGCAATTTCATAACTGAAAAAGGGCAAATCTGATGGGTGGCATGGGTAGCGGTGACTGGTTCCGATGGGACACAAAAACCGCAGTGGAAGAGACTTTGCGGATTGACATCCGTTCCATGAAAAAACAGGGAATGCTGACTCCTGGATATGCGGGAACATTCTCCTGGACGCAGTATGACAAGCCGTGTGGCTCTATACAGTTCAGGATGGGTACGGAATCCATAACCCTGATTTATCGGGTGCGGCGTGGTGGTGATGATTGGCAGTCTGTCCGGGAGGTTGTCCCGCTGGATCGAACATCCTGCAATTATGGTGGAGAACGCCTCTGGTTCCTTTGCCCACATTGTTTCCGGCGCGTTGCTGTTTTATGCGAGCATGGTGGGCGGTTCTTATGCAGGCATTGCCACGACCTGCCCTACCGTAGCCAACAGGAAACCCGTCTGGATCGGATGTACCGCAAGACACGCAAGATTAGAACAAAATTGGGCGTATCCCCTAACCTTTGCGAGCCGGTGATTTGGAAGCCAAAAGGGATGCACCAGAAAACATTTGATCGTCTGCGAAAACAGGAAAAAGCAGCAAATGATGAAGCCAGTTTTGAACTGGCTGTCAAAGCAGGATTTGTGGACTTTTTGGGGCGAGAGTTAACTTTCTAACAGATTGGTCTGATAGATATGTTAGAAGGTATATGTCGAATATTGTCAGATTTTTCGACTTATCCGCTTCATCGTGTCGATACCATCGACCTATTGTCAGAATATGTCGATCTTTCATAGAAAAATGTACAAATGAATTTTAAACCTGATCAGCCGTTTAATGCGCTACCTGATCTGCCTCCGCAACAGGAGCTAGAAACCCGCGCTGTGTTGAAACACTGCATCCCTGCACGGGCGGCATTGGCAGAGTTGAAACAGGCGGGAGAACTGATCCCAAACCAAGCTGTTTTGATCAATACACTGCCGCTACTGGAAGCGCGGGACAGTTCGGAAATCGAAAATATTGTCACCACCGCAGACCGGCTCTTTGAATATGCAGAGAGCGGTGAAGCAGCCGATCCAGCTACGAAGGAAGCACTCCGCTACCGTACTGCATTGGCAGAAGGGTTTGCCAATTTGCGGAAACGCCCTCTCTGTACTGCTACCGCAGTCAAAGTGTGTCAGACCATCAAAGATACCCCTTTGGATATTCGCAAGGTTCCCGGCACAACGTTGGCAAATGCTGCTACAGGAGAGGTGATTTACACTCCACCAGAAGGGGAATCATTGCTGCGCGATAAGCTGGCAAATTGGGAACAGTTCCTGCACGATGAGACCGATCTTGATCCGTTGGTTCGTTTGGCGGTTTCACACTACCAATTCGAGGCCATCCATCCGTTTGTAGATGGGAATGGGCGGACAGGCCGTGTGCTCAATATTCTGTTTCTGATCGAACGTGGATTATTGACTCTGCCAATCCTCTATTTGAGCCGCCATATCATCCAGAACAAAGCCGACTACTATCGCCTATTGTTGGATGTGACCCGAAATGGAGAGTGGGAAGCGTGGGTGCTTTTCATGTTGCAGGCTGTGGAAGAGACAGCAACTTGGACATGCCAAAAAATCGCAGCCATTCAGGCATTGATGAAAGATACAGCCTTGTACGTGAAAATTGCACTGCCAAACCTCTACAGCCGTGAACTGGTCGATGTGCTGTTTGAGCAACCTTATTGCCGGATTGGGAATTTAGTTGATGCTGGCATTGCCAAGCGGCAAACCGCATCGGAATATCTGAAAAAACTCTGTACTGTAGGTGTTCTGGAAGAACGTAAGGCAGGACGGGAAAAGCTATTTGTTCATCCAAAATTGATACATCTTCTCACGACCGATGAAAACGAATTTCCTCCTTACGCCCATGAAAATATCCTGTAAATCTGGCAGAAAACGAGAGCAAACGATCAGCGCACTGCCTGTTTAGAAATGCTCTCTTGATGGTAGAAAATCTGTGTAAAAAACGTGTGTAATTTTGGTGTAATCGTGCCAAGAAAAGTGGGACATCGGACAGAATTTCGCAGAATATGCAGAAACAGAAAAACCTCTAAAACAGACTGATTTATATAATAAAACAGACTGTTTTAGAAGTTGATAGAAAGGCCTTTTAAAATACTTAAAATCCCTCGGTCATTGCGACCGTGCCGGTTCGATTCCGGCCCCGGGCACCATTCTAATCAATAAGTTAACGACAACAAACTATCCCAACATGTTTAACAGGCGTTCAGCCATAGAAATAGAAGAATCCAATCCACCAATTGTATCTACTAAGTTGCCGAATTTTTCTTTCATATTCTGCAAACTTACTCGAATTCCCTGTTTTTCTTCTGATGTTGCTTGATTCGCTTCCAGTTTTTCAAGTTGTTCGCGCAACTGCTGAATTTCTTGCGCCATTTCCAACTCGTTTGCAGAAATTAATGCGCCGAATTGATTGTTGAGTTGTTGATTTAACTGTTCTGCGGCTTGCTGAATAGAAATATCGACATTTTCAGAATCAATTTTTCCATCCGCACCAACAACTACTTTCACATCACCAGAACCGGAACTGTTGATATGAATTCCTGCATTTTTTTGTTCTTTTTCTGACATTACAATTCCGATAATCCCAATAATTTTTCCAATAGAATAAACGGTTCCTGATTCAGAAATATATTTCTCTATTCCTTGTTTTGAATGTGCAATTACTTGTTGGTACGGTGCTTTTTCGATCTTATTGTGACCTATTGAATCTCCTGCTTTTGCCTCTTGCGGCAAGACAATCCACTCCCGAACGGTCAACCCTTCCATAGTCTGGATAATTTCCCGCGCCGCATGAAGCAAGATTTCCAAATACTCTTTCGCACCAACCCCTTTCACCATTAAGATCAGCCGATCTAATTGGCAATCGACCATAATCAGCGCATCCGCACGATGGGTTCCATTGTAGAGCCAAACTCCATTCTGCCAGACGATTTCGCTTTTGATTTCATTGTGAAACTGCACAATCAGGGAAGGCATCACATGACGCGGTAAAAAACCCTCAAACTGAAATTCAAACTGCAACGCGCCAATTTCATTCCATTCAAATTTTGGCTGATTTGCGGACAACAACGCAGGAAAAACCAGTTCTTCCTGACCCACGGGATAACAAACTTTAAATTGCTCCATCGCCCGGATCAGAAACCCAATTTTATCGCCTTCTTCATAATTCAGAATTCTCCCGGTTTCATCATCCTGCACTGGTTTTTCTTGTAAAATTTTGAACACATCGTTACGTAAAATCCGCCCGCCCTTCTTTTTTGCGTGTTCAGAATAGAGCACTGTATATGCCCCGTAGGTGATCCAACGTGGATTGAGTACAAAACTATCCAATTCTCCGATTGTTCTAAAATGGAGAACCACGCCTAACGTATCAAGGAGATTGAGGTAATCCCGTGTTGTCTGTTCATCAGTCAAACCATGCTCGACACAAATTTCTTTGAACTTCTCTTTTTCTAGAAATGGCTCATGTTCGGATAATTGCTCTAATTGTTGCATGATCCGAAATTGTGTTTCAGTCAGGGAGAGGCGATTTAAGCTTGCGTCATTCAATTGCGCAATCAATGCATCACGGAATACTTTGAACTGGCTTTTAAACGCTTCTTTATATTCAGTACAGGAGAGTGGATAAAATCCAACAATATTTAGATATTTCCTGTGTAGCATGTGCATATCAAGGTTTAACGGCATAAGATCATACTTATTGCCAACTAGCATTACTTTTGCATCACTGCCAAATGCTTTGACATGTTGTAACCAATATTCTGCCTGCTCATTGGCGTTAATTTCATCACGTGCACTTAAGACGATGATGTAAAGGCAACGTTCCCGCATAAAAAACTGATGGGTAGCATGTGCCATCACTTGACCGCCAAAATCCCAAAAATGTGCTTGTACTTCAGTTTCCGGCACTTCCCATTTGCGAATTTCAATACCGGGTGTCATTTTCTCTTTGCCTTCGACAACTGGTTCGCCAAATAATGTGCGGATTAACGATGTTTTTCCAACTTCGCCATGACCTAGAAAAATCACACGTTGATGCGTGAGAAAAAGGCGTTCTCGCTCAATAAAAACCCGAAATTGGTTGCCGTCACGATCATCTTCAAAGTGAATTTTCTGCCAAGCTTTTATTGTTCTTGAAATTCCGCTTCCTACTCCCTGATAAGGTACAATTCGACCTGCTTTTGCAAGGGAATCTAAAACCGGGTTTCGATGGTAGAAAATCTTGCGTTGAATCTGTTCTACGGTCAGATGATTAGGTAAATGTCCCGGGCTGACAATCTCCACACGATCTTTGAATACCAAAAGATTAATTTGTGCAGAAGAAAAATAATCACGATGTAATAGTGCGTTGGCAATCAATTCTTTGAAGACAAGCTCTGGTATCTCTAGTTTTCCTGGAGAATTGAATTCTTGTCCTGCCTGACGGCGATGTAATTGTCGTAGTACAAATCCGATGCTTTTCCGGAATATATCTTCTAGCCGACCAAAAATATCTTCATTATCCAGATAATCCTGATCCTCAATATCTACCCCAGAATATGCAATAGCACGCACAATAAAATTGGGCAGCTTGATTTGTGGACGTTTTCCAAACAACAATAGCCCTGCGACTGTTACTTGACCATCACGCAGCAAGTCCAAATCCTGCAACAACTGTTGAAAGTTAAGTTGCGTCGCATCCTCTTCATAAACCTGAAGATAAAAATCATTGAAATATCCTCGATCCAAATCTTCAATAGAACTATGTGGTACTAGCATTTCATCGGCATGAAATGCACCTGCACGCCGAAACATTCGCTGTAATTCTTCCCGCGATGCATTCCGCTTATCCGCGCCACGTTTGATCCAATAGATACCTTTGTTATCTGAATAAGGTGAATTTACACCTTCAGGTACTGAAACTATGACGACAATACCGCTTTTTGTGCGGATATTTTCAGTGTGCGGATCAATTTCAGGGCGCACCAAATTCGACGCCGCATTAGAAATCCACTGATTTGTTTCGCGCACTTGCTCTGGGGTTAATCCAGTAATAGAGCCATCATTGTCCCGTACACCGACAAAAATCTGCCCTCCACCAGAATTGCTGAACGCCACCATTTCCTGCGCCAACGAGGTTGTGCTGCTGATTTTTTCCTTGAACTGGCGCTTACTATCCTCACCTAGCTCAATTGCTTCCAATAATGCTGTTTCATCCATCACGGTCATCCATTTGCATCAATGCTGCTAATACACAATCTTACAAACAAAAAAAGCGACCATACTGGTCAAGGCTTTCAGTCTCAAGCATGAAAACGTAATTTGGAAATCACTTTACAATCGCTGAAATGAGCCAATGCATATGCAATGCAATGCAATGCAATGCAATGCAATGCAATGCAAACGACAGTACAAAATTAAACACTAAAACCAGAACCTTGAAAAAAGCGATCCCAGTATAGTGAATCGTATCAAACCGTTCTTTGAACAATGAAAACTATTGGCTATGGAATTGGCGTTGTTGCATGAATGTTAGAGAGTTTTCGAAGCGGATCGCGGCAATTTTCAAGCACATTCTAAGAACTTTTTCTTGGGAATTGATGGTAAGAATTTTCTTGCTTCGAACGTGCCGTCTACTTCATTGATCTTCTTCGAATATGTGCAAACATTCATGCAACAACGCTTATGGAATTTGTAAACCCAATCATACGTCAGCTAAAAGAAGAGAAACCACTTCAAGATTTATCGTTGTTGCATTTCCAACAAAATCGAACCCTCTGCCCTCTCCCAACCTCCACAAACTAAAAACAACTTTCTGATTTCACTGTAAAAACAGAAATGGCATGACCATTGCTTTTGTATCCAACAACGATACAAAACTGTGGGACGAGCCACACCATGAAACAGAAAGAGATCGCCGCACTACTGGATGAACCAGCTTGTGCACACAATAACAAATCGAAATCTGGTTGTGCCAAGCTGAAACCCGGCGCGACCGCAGGGGGGTGCGCATTCGACGGCGCACAGATCGCACTGCTGCCAATTGCCGATGTTGCCCATATTGTCCACGGCTCCATCGCCTGTGCAGGCAGTTCGTGGGATAACCGCGGCACACGTTCCAGCGGTACACGGCTGTTTCGCATCGGCATGACGACCGATCTGACCGAGCAGGATGTCATTATGGGACGCGGCGAAAAACGTCTTTTCCATTCGATCAAACAGGCGATTGAAACCTACGATCCGGCAGCTGTTTTCGTCTACAACACCTGCGTCCCGGCATTAATTGGCGATGATGTTGGCGCAGTTTGCAAAGCAGCGGAAGAACGCTGGGGCACGCCGGTTGTGCCAGTCGATGCGGCTGGTTTCTACGGCACGAAGAACCTCGGCAACCGTATTGCGGGCGAGGCAATGGTCAAATATGTCTGCGGTACGCGCGAACCTGATCCATTGTCAGAAAGCGCACAAAATGTAGCACAGCAGGCGGGACACAAAATCCACAATATTACGCTGGTCGGCGAATACAACATCGCTGGGGAATTGTGGCATGTGTTGCCGCTACTGGATGAATTGGGGCTGCGCGTACTCTGCACGCTCTCTGGCGATGCACGCTTTCAGGAGGTGCAGACGATGCATCGTTCTGAAGTCAACATGATGGTTTGTTCCAAAGCGATGGTGAATGTCGCACGTAAATTACAAGAAGCATTCAAAACCCCCTGGTTTGAAGGCAGTTTTTATGGTGTGCGTGATGTTTCACAGGCGTTGCGCGATTTTGCGAAAAAAATCGGCGATGACGATCTGACCGAACGCACCGAAAAACTGATTGCACGGGAAGAGGAAAGTATCGACAAGAAATTGCAACCATGGCGCGAACAGCTTAAGGGCAAAAAAGTACTGCTCTACACCGGTGGGGTGAAATCGTGGTCAATCATCGCCGCATTGCAAGATTTAGGCATGGAAGTGGTCGCCACCGGCACTAAAAAATCGACTGAAGAGGACAAGGCGCGTATCCGTGAACTGATGGGGCAGGAGGCCGTCATGATTGAAGATGGCAATCCGCGTGCGCTGATCAATATGGTGCGCGAAAACAACGTCGATGTGCTGATTGCTGGCGGACGCAACATGTACACAGCATTGAAGGCGCGGATTCCATTCCTCGACATCAATCAGGAGCGTGAATTTGGCTATGCCGGGTATATCGGGATGGTCGAGCTGGCGAAGCAGTTGGTATTGACGATTGAAAGCCCGATTTGGCCTGCGGTGCGAACGGCTGCGCCATGGTCACGAACTACGGGAGATGAATCATGACTGAAATTATCAAACGTAAAAAAGCGCTATCGGTTAACCCGCTGAAAGCCAGCTCTACCATTGGCGCGGCATTGGCGTTTCTTGGGTTCCGTCGCTCGATTCCAATGTTACATGGATCGCAAGGCTGCACTGCATTTGGCAAAGTCTTTTTCGTACGCCATTTCCGCGAGCCAATTCCGCTGCAAACAACAGCGATGGATCAGGTAAGCACAATTTTGGGCTCGGAAGAGAGCGTGGTTGAAGGACTAAAAACCATTTCAGAGAAAAACCAACCTGCCTTATTGGGTGTGCCAACGACTGGTTTGACCGAAACACAAGGCAGCGATGTAAAAATGGCGGTCAAAATGTTTCGTCAAAAGCATCCGGAGTTTGAGGAAATTCCAGTCGTGCCGGTTTCCACGCCAGACTATAGCGGTTGCCTTGAAACCGGATTTGCACAGGCTGTCGAAGAGGTTCTCGCTACGTTGGTTCCTGATGCAGAAAGCGCAGGAACAAAACCGGGCAATCGTCCAAAACAGGTCAATATTTTGGTCGGTTCGTTTTTGACGCCGGGCGACCTGGAAGAATTGAAAGAGATTGTTGAATTGTTTGGGTTACGTCCAGTGGTGATTCCTGATTTATCCGATTCGCTGGATGGTCATTTGGGTGAAGAGGATTTCTCGCCACTGACGATTGGTGGTGCGGATGTTTCTGAATTGCAAACAGTTGGCGATGCGGCAGCTACGTTGTCCATCGGTCGTTCGATGAAAAAATCAGCCGACATTTTGCAGCAAAAAACTGGCGTACCCGATTACCGATTTGACCATTTGATGAGCTTGGAAGCAGTCGATTCGTTGGTCAATACGTTACACGAAATTTCTGGCGAACCGGTTCCCGAAAAACTGGAGCGGCAACGCGCACAATTACAGGACGCCATGCTCGACACCCATTTTATGCTCGGTATGGGACGGTTTGCGTTGGCAGCAGATCCTGATTTGCTCTACGCGTTGAATCAAATGCTGGTCGGCATTGGCGCAGAAACAGTCGCAGCAGTTTCGCCAATCAATGCACCTGTGTTGAAAGAAATGGAAACCGCGCAGGTCAAAATTGGCGACCTGGAAGATCTGGAACAGCTTGCGCAAACAGAAAAGGCGGAAATTCTGATCACCAATTCACATGGTGTAGAGAGCGCAAAACGGCTGGACATCCCGTTACTCCGCGCTGGATTCCCGCAATACGACACACTGGGCGGCTACCAGAAATGTTGGATCGGCTATCGCGGCACCAAACAGACGCTGTTTGATCTGGCCAATATCGCACTATCGCTGGAGAAGGGTGAAATTCATCCTTACCGCTCTATCTATGCACAAAAACCAGATTGGGAGACTCGCGATGGCACACGCACGGCGGTTGCAGCTGGTGGATGATCAGCACGATACGCAGGCCAATTCTGCGCTGAAAGTGGCATTTGCCACCACGAATATGCAGCAAGTGGATCAGCATTTCGGCGCTGCGCAAGCATTTGCAATTTATAGCGTTGATCCGGAACAATTTTCACTGGTAGAGGCCATTGAATTTGGACAACTGGAGATGGATGGCAACGAGGACAAACTCGCCGCCAAAATCAGCGCACTGGATGGCTGTATCGCTGTCTACAGCCAGGCAGTCGGTGCATCAGCAATCCGCCAATTGAAGACGAAAAATATTCAGCCAGTCAAGGTTTCACCAGGTGCAGAGATCAAAACGTTATTACAGGCATTTCAGCAGGAATTGCGTGAAGGGCCAGGAAGCTGGCTAGCACGCGCCATTGCAGAAACGATGCCTGCCGATCCGAGTCGGTTTGAAAAAATGGAAGCTGAAGGCTGGGAAGAGTAGTTCGAGAATCGTTTGGGGAAAAGCCCGATGTTGGAAGAGACCGCTACTGTTATTGCTGTGGAAAAAGATGCGATTTGGGTTGAAGCACAATCGCGCAGCAGTTGTTCGCAGTGCTCCAGTAGCCAATGCACCACTTCCGTGGTTTCCAAACTATTTGGGGTGAAGCGCACGCGGTTTCAATTACAACCAATTGAGGAAATGCATCTGTCACCAGGAGAGCAAGTGGTGATCGGCATTCCAGATCAACTCCTGGTGCGTGCATCAGTTTGGGCCTATCTATTACCACTGACAGGGATGATCTTTGCGGTGTTATTGGGTATTTCGACTGGATTGAGCGAAGGCCAACAAAGTTTATTGGCGATTACAGGATTGGCTATCGGATTTGGAATTGTCCATTGGAAAACAGGAAAAAAAGAATCGATTGCCGGTTTTCAGCCGCAACTGCTACGCAAAGCAGAAACGATTATTCAACCGGATTTTATTACCCCCGTAAAAGCAGAAGCGTAATCATGCTGCTTGTTTATTCCGAATAGATTGAGAAATAGAGAAAATTTTCTACAAATTTTATGCAGGAGAGAAAAATCTTATGAGCGAAGAAGAATTAGTGATTCAAAGTGACGATCCGGTTTTAGAAACCGATTTTGCGCAGGAGATGGTACGCCAGATGCGCGCGGTCGATACCTACGGCACGTATGACAACTGGTCGATAGAAAAGATTCTTGACCCTTTTGTTTTAACCAAAGAACGCAAACGTGAAATTCCAGTGGTTGGTGATCCAGACGAAATTACTGTGTCACGAATTAAAGCGTACTACAACGCAATTTCCGCAATGATTGAAAAAGAGTGCCAACTCATGGCGGTTCCATTGCTGAATTTAACGCATGAAGGATTTGGTCGCGCATTAATTACTATTGGTAAATTGGTCGTAATGGATAAAACCTTGCGTGATGTCCATCGTTTCGGTTTTCCAACCCTCGAAAAAATGAAAGAGGAAGCAGAAAAACTGAAAACAGCAGCACTGGAATTAACTGGAAACTATCCGGAAGCGGCACGTTTGTAATTTCAAAAAAGGAATTGTAATGACCGAAGAAGAATTAAAAGCAATGCAAAAAGCGGTGCGTAAAGCAAAACGTATCGCAACAGAAAAAGCAGGTGAATTGCATGACTTGGTCGAAGACCGGTTACCGGCAGCGTATGAGGAAATCCCTGATATAGCACAGGCAACCTACGATGCATGTAAAGCCTGGGCAGAAGCAGATGCGGCTTTTAAAGCGGCAGAAGCGGAAAATTAAAGGATTTTGTCATTTCGGGCATCGCGAGAAATCTATTCTGTTTTGCTTAAAGATTTCTCCTCGTTCCTCGTCGAAATGACAGTGATTTCTGCTTAATTTAATTCGCAATCAATTTGAATTATTCAAGATAAAAAACGTAAGGAAATTCAGGAATGGCGATGGTGACAGGCCTCACACGAGGCGGAGAAGAATATATTCCAGAGTATGTGGAAGAGATTAACCAAAATGACTGTATCGGCTGCGGACGGTGCTACAAAGTTTGTCCTCGCGATGTATTGACGTTAATTGAACGTGAATCAGTCGAAGGGGTGGAGGTCGATGAATACGACGACGATGATGATTACGGAGATGATGACGACGGTTTCTCTGATGACACTGCAATGGTGATGAGTTTGAAAAATGCGATGGACTGCATTGGTTGTGAAGCATGTGCACGGATTTGTCCGAAGAAGTGCTTCACCCACAAGCCATTAGAAGCGGCGTGAGTATAGGAGGATAAAAAATGCCAAGACCTGAAAAGCATGTATTTATCTGTGTGCAAAACCGTCCACCGATGCATCCACGTCCAGCTTGTGCAGCACGGGGCGGACAGGAGATCGCTGAAGAGTTTTATGTCCAGTTGCAGGAACGTCAACTATTTGAAAAAGTGATGGTCTCCACCAGCAGTTGTATGGGACCGTGCGGTGCAGGGCCAACCGTGGTGGTCTATCCCGAAGGCGTGATGTACGGCGGCGTAACCAAAGAGGATGTTTCCGCCATCTTCGAGGAACATTTGCAGGGCGGAAAACCGGTCGAACGACTGCAAATTCCCGAAGAATTTTGGGGCTAATATGGAAGAGCTGGTAGATCGCGCGATTACTGCACGATACGAAAAAGCAGTGCCAATGATTCAGAAGATCCTCGCGCAATTTGCGGAGGAGATTTCTTCGCTTGGTTTTAGCGATGACCAGGCGAAAATTGAATCAGCGGAAACAGCGAAATTCCGGCTCGACCGCGATCCGGCCAGTGGTGAATATAGTTTGGTCGGCGAGTGGCTAAATCAGTATGTGTTGGGTCTCAGAAGATAATATTCCAGAAAAAAGCTACCCACTCTTCCGCGCT
>CAYFMX010000042.1:0-15961 GCA_964344325.1 uncultured Piscirickettsiaceae bacterium | reverse complement strand
TCTTACCATGGTCAACGTGACCAATTGTGCCCACGTTTACGTGGGGTTTCGTACGTTCAAACTTTTCCTTTGACATCTCTAATACCCTTACCCTAAGACTTTCTATTCAATAAAAACTAAAACAAAATACTTTTAACTGTTCTTTTTAATTACTGCTTCCGCAATATTAGCCGGTGCTTCCGCGTACTTTTCAAATTCCATTGAATAAGTTGCACGGCCTTGCGTTGCAGAACGCAAATCTGTCGCATAACCAAACATTTCAGATAATGGAACAGAAGCCGCAATATTCTTCCCAGCTGGAGAGTCATCCATCCCTGCCACAATTCCGCGGCGACGGTTTAAATCCCCCATCACATCGCCCATGTATTCTTCAGGCGTAACCACATCCACTTTCATCATTGGCTCTAGTAAAACTGGACTCGCTTTCAATGCACCTTCCTTGAAAGCCATCGAACCTGCAATCTTAAACGCCATTTCACTGGAGTCCACTTCATGGTAGGAACCGTCATACAGTGTTACTTTACAATCTTCAATTGGATATCCAGCCAGAACACCATTTTTCATCTGCTCCTGAATACCTTTATCTACTGCTGGAATGTACTCTTTCGGTACAACACCGCCAACAATCTCATTGACAAATTCATAACCAGAACCTGGCTCTTGTGGCTCAATCTTGATCCAAACATGACCAAACTGACCACGACCACCAGACTGGCGTACAAACTTGCCTTCTTGCTCAACTGTTGAACGGATCGTTTCGCGATAAGCAACCTGAGGTGCACCTACGGATGCTTCTACATTAAATTCACGCATCATACGGTCAACAATAATTTCGAGATGCAACTCACCCATTCCAGAAATAATCGTCTGACCAGATTCTTCGTCTGTCTGTACACGGAAAGAAGGATCTTCTTGTGCCAACTTGGAAAGCGCAATCCCCATTTTTTCCTGATCTGCTTTTGATTTTGGCTCAACGGCAACAGAGATAACTGGCTCCGGGAACTCCATCCGTTCCAGAACAATCTTATTTTCCTGATCACACAATGTATCGCCTGTCGTCACATCTTTCAAACCAATTGCCGCAGCAATATCACCCGCACGGACTTCCTTAATTTCCTGACGGTCATTGGAATGCATCTGTACGATACGGCCAATGCGCTCTTTCTTCCCTTTTACAGAGTTGAAAACAAAATCGCCTGACTTAATTACACCAGAATAAACACGGAAGAATGTCAATGTTCCAACAAACGGATCCGTTGCGATTTTGAATGCCAGAGAAGCAAATGGCGCATCATCATCAGAAGGACGCTCTGCCTCACTTCCATCATCCAATTCACCTTTAATCGCAGGTACATCTACTGGGGATGGCATATAATAAATCACTGCATCCAACATTGCCTGTACACCTTTATTCTTAAAGGCAGAACCACACATCATCGGGACAATTTCGTTATTTAACGTCTGGATACGAATGCCTTCGCGAATATCATCTTCGGACAATTCGCCATTTTCCAGATAACGCTCCATCAGCTCTTCATTAGCTTCTGCAGCAGACTCCACCATATGCTCGCGCAATTCTTCGCACTTATCTACCAATTCTGCTGGAATCTCTTTCGCTTCATAGGTCATCCCCATGTCGTCTTCATTCCAGTAAATTGCCTTCATCCGAATCAGGTCAACAACCCCCTTAAACTCATCTTCTGCACCAATGTTCATCTGCAGCGGAACAGCATTTGCCCCCAAACGCTCGCGAACCTGCTCTACAACACGTAAAAAATCTGCACCTTGGCGATCCATCTTGTTCACAAAACCAAGACGAGGAACACCATATTTATCTGCCTGACGCCAAACTGTCTCGGATTGTGGCTCTACACCACCAACCGCACAAAACACTGCACATGCACCATCTAAAACACGCAAGGAACGCTCTACTTCAATCGTAAAATCAACGTGCCCCGGAGTATCAATAATATTAATTCGATGCTGGTCAAACTGCTGATCCATTCCTTGCCAGAAACAAGTCGTTGCTGCAGAAGTAATGGTAATCCCACGCTCCTGCTCTTGCTCCATCCAGTCCATGGTCGCAGCACCATCATGCACTTCACCAATCTTATGGGACAAACCTGTATAAAACAGAACACGCTCTGTTGTTGTTGTCTTGCCCGCATCAATATGCGCCATAATCCCTAAATTACGGTAGCGCTTAATCGGTGTCTGACGTGCCATAACAAATAAAACCTATATAAAAACGAAAATCAAAAATTAAAATAAAGAATAAAAAAACTGAAACTACCAACGAAAATGCGAGAACGCCTTATTCGCTTCAGCCATACGATGCACATCTTCACGCTTCTTCACAGCTGCACCTCGGCCTTCCAATGCATCCAATACTTCACCCGCCAAACGCAAACCCATCTGTTTCTCGCTACGCTTACGCGCTGACTCAACCAACCAACGCATCGCCAATGCCATTCGACGCTCCGGGCGAACTTCAGTCGGAACCTGATACGTTGCACCACCCACACGGCGAGACTTTACTTCCACCTTAGGACCGATATTTTCCAACGCATCAAACAATGCTTTTAGAGAATCCTCATGCCCACGCTCAGAAACCTGATCCAATGCACCATAGACAATCTTCTCTGCAACAGATTTCTTACCATCATGCATCAAGATATTCACAAACTTCGTCAAACGCTCATCCTTAAACTTTGGATCTGGCAAAACACTACGCTTGGCTGCACGATTTCTTCTGGACATAAAACTTTCCGTATCTTCTTAAATCAACCTAAACAAACATCAAAAAATCAAATAAATCTCAAACTAACCTTTCGGCTGTTTCGCACCATACTTGGAACGACCTTGACGACGAGATTCAACACCTGTCGTATCCAAACTACCCCGAACTACATGATAACGAACACCTGGCAAATCCTTCACACGCCCACCGCGAATCAAAACCACAGAGTGCTCCTGCAAGTTATGACCCTCACCACCAATATAGGAACTTACTTCCATACCATTCGTTAGACGCACACGCGCAACCTTACGCAATGCAGAGTTTGGCTTTTTCGGCGTAGTCGTATAAACGCGCGTACAAACCCCACGACGCTGCGGACATGCACCTAATGCAGGCACATTACTTTTCTCTTTCTGACTCTTACGCGGCTTTCTAACAAGCTGGTTAATCGTGGTCATAACTTTCCGTTTTTAACAATTTTCAACAAACAAAAAATAAACAAAAAAAGCCCGACAAAAAACCGGCCTGCAAATGCCGGTTTTCTATCTGATCAATGTTTGTTTTCTTAATTTCCCAATTGGACGGTATAGAAACCAAAACAATTAATTCTGCTACCTCAAGGTAGACGGTGGATTCTAGGCAGTTTCTCTATCTCTGTCAAGATGTTTATCTATCCGATTTTCAGAAATTCCTTCCGCAATTCTTGGCAAGAAGAAATAACGGAAAAAAATAGTTATCTATGTCTTGAGAAACTAAACTTTACCCTGCTTCCGCAGAAGTTCCTATCTCCGTTTCCGCAGATAACACTTCTTCGGACTGCATCATCTCTTCTTGAGCATTTTCTACATCTGCAACCTCATTCTGATCTGCCACTTCTTCGTTTTCCATAGGCATAGAAGAGGACGATGTCGCTAAAAGAGAAGAGGAGAAAATTCCCCGACGACGCTCTTTATGATAGCTTAATCCGGTTCCTGCCGGAATCAGACGACCCACAATCACATTCTCTTTCAGACCACGCAGATCATCAATTTTTCCGGTCACAGACGCTTCAGTCAGTACACGGGTCGTCTCCTGAAATGATGCTGCAGAAACAAACGAATCCGTCGCCAACGAGGATTTGGTGATACCTAACAGAACAGATTCATATGACGCTGGCATCTTATCTTGCGCCGCCACACGGTCATTCTCATCCAACATACGAGAACGATCAACTTGTTCTCCTTGCAAGAATTTTGTATCACCTGAATTAACCACATTCACCCGACGCAACATCTGACGGACAATACTTTCAATATGCTTGTCGTTAATTCCTACACCTTGCAAACGGTAAACATCCTGCACTTCATTGACGATATATTTCGCCAGTTCAGAAATCCCTTTCAGACGCAAAATATCATGCGGATCCGGCGCACCATCGACAATCACTTCACCACGTTCCACATGCTCACCTTCAAACACAGTGACATGACGAAACTTTGGAATCAACGTTTCAGTCTCTTCGCCATTTTCGCCAATAATCACAACGCGTTGTTTGCCTTTGGTCTCCTTACCAAAAGTAATCGTACCCGTCTGTTCCGCCATGACTGCTGGCTCTTTTGGCTTCCGCGCTTCAAACAAATCGGCAACACGAGGCAAACCACCGGTAATATCACGCGTTTTACCCGCTTCTTGCGGAATTCTTGCCAATACGTCACCAACACCAATTTCCGCACCATCTTCTACATTGACAATCGCGCCGCCCGGTAAGAAATATTGTGCAGGAACGCTGGTTCCGGGAATCATAATCTCTTTCCCTTCCTCATCGACCAACATAATCATCGGACGCAAATCACGGTTAGCGATAATCTCTTCTGATTTTTCACCTTTACCATTAATAACGACAACGCTTTGCTCGCCCGCGCCACGCTGCTTCGGATCAATAACGACAACACTGGTCAAACCGGTAATGTCATCCACCTCTTTACGGAAGGAAATCCCATCCACAAAATAGTTAAAGCGCACCCGACCTTTTACTTCGGTCACCACTGGATGAGTATGCGGATCCCATGTCGCCACAACCTGCGCAACACTGACTTCATCACCATCGGCAACGGTAATCACTGCGCCGTAAGGAATCTTGTACCGCTCACGCTCACGCCCGGATGCATCGACCACAGAAACTTCACCAGAACGGGAAACTGCGACGGTATGCCCATCCGCATGTTTTACTGAACGAATATTATGCAAATGCACCGTACCGCGATTTTTCACCTCTACACTATTATCTGCTGCAGCACGCGATGCCGCACCACCAATATGGAAGGTACGCATGGTCAACTGTGTGCCCGGTTCACCAATCGACTGTGCTGCAATAACGCCGACTGCTTCACCTTGACTTACCAGATTACCGCGCGCCAAATCACGCCCGTAACACTTCGCACAAACCCCTTCGCGGGTCTCACAGGTAATGACTGAACGAACTTTGACCTGATCAATGCCATGCTCTTCAAATTTCTCAGCCAGTTTTTCGTCGATCAGCGTTCCTTCTTCAATCAACAATTCATCTGTACCTGGCACAGTGACACTTTCTGCAATCACCCGACCCAGCACGCGCTCACGTAATGGCTCGATGACATCACCGCCTTCAACGATAGACTGCATCTGCAAACCGTTAATTGTGCCGCAATCCACTTCAGTGATGACTAAATCCTGTGAAACATCAACCAAACGACGCGTCAGGTAACCAGAATTCGCCGTCTTCAATGCGGTATCCGCCAAACCCTTTCGTGCGCCATGTGTGGAGATGAAGTACTGCAAAACGTTTAGCCCTTCGCGGAAGTTCGCAGTAATCGGCGTTTCAATAATGGAGCCATCTGGTTTCGCCATCAGACCACGCATTCCTGCAAGCTGACGAATCTGCGCCGCAGAACCACGCGCCCCGGAATCGGCCATCATGAAAATGGAGTTGAACGAATCCTGCTCCACCTCATTGCCATCTTTATCGGTAACGGACTCCTTACCAATCTTGTCCATCATCGCTTTCGCGACCTGATCGTTAGCATGCGTCCAAATATCCACAACCTTGTTGTAACGTTCGCCATTGGTGACGAGACCGGTCGCATACTGCTCCTGAATCTCCTTCACTTCGCCTTCCGCCTCGGCCAGAATTTTGATCTTGTCTTCCGGAATGATCATGTCATTCGCGCCAAATGAGACTGCCGCACGAGTTGAATTGTAGAAGCCGGTATACATCAACTTATCGGCAAACACGACCGTCTCTTTCAAACCCAATTTGCGATAACAGGCATCAATCAACTGGGAAACCACCTTCTTCTTGAGCGACCGATTGATCAACTCAAATGACAACCCTTCTGGTAAAATCTCGGAAAGCAACGCACGCCCTACGGTTGTCTCATAGCGGGTACGCTTCGGCGTACGATTCCCTTCCTCATCAACATCCACCTCATCAATCCGCACCTGAATATTGGCATGGATTTCCACGATGCGGTTCTCATAAGCGCGGCGCACCTCTTTCACATCGGCAAACAACGAACCTTCACCCTTCGCGCCAATACGCTCACGAGTCATGTAATACAACCCCAAAACTACGTCCTGCGTCGGTACAATGATCGGCTCGCCGTTCGCTGGATGGAGTACATTATTACTGGATAGCATCAATGTCCGCGCTTCCAACTGCGCCTCAATCGAAAGCGGCACGTGCACTGCCATCTGGTCGCCATCAAAGTCTGCATTAAATGCGGTACAAACGAGCGGATGCAACTGGATCGCCTTGCCTTCAATTAGCACCGGCTCAAACGCCTGAATACCCAAACGGTGCAAGGTCGGCGCACGGTTCAACATCACCGGATGCTCACGGATCACTTCGTCGAGAATATCCCATACGACCGGTTCTTCGCGCTCGACCATTTTTTTCGCGGCCTTGATCGTCGTTGACAATCCACGGAACTGAAGCTTGCCAAAAATGAACGGCTTGAAGAGCTCCAATGCCATCGCCTTCGGCAGCCCACACTGATGCAGACGTAATGCCGGCCCAACTACAATTACCGAACGTCCGGAGTAATCCACACGTTTTCCGAGCAAGTTCTGGCGGAAACGGCCTTGCTTACCCTTAATCATATCTGCCAATGATTTCAGCGGACGTTTGTTCGTTCCAGTTACCGCACGACCCCGACGACCATTATCCAGCAGCGCATCGACCGACTCTTGAAGCATGCGTTTTTCGTTGCGCACAATGATGTCTGGCGCAGAAAGATCAAGTAGACGTTTCAAACGATTGTTGCGGTTAATGACTCGACGATAGAGATCATTTAGATCAGAGGTAGCGAAACGCCCCCCTTCCAGCGGAACCAATGGACGTAATTCTGGTGGTAGCACCGGCAACACGCGCAACAACATCCACTCTGGCTTGTTGCCGGATTCAATAAACCCTTCCAGTAATTTCAGACGTTTGGAAAGCTTTTTCGTCTTCGCTTCCGAACGGGTCGCCGCCAATTCTTCGCGTAGCTGCGCAGAAATAACGTGCAAATCCATGCTCTTGATCAGCATTTCAATGGCTTCCGCACCCATCCGCGCATCAAATTCATCACCCCACTGCTCAATCGCATCCAAATACTGATCGTCATTCAGCAACTGACCGCGTTCCAGATCGGTCATCCCCGGTTCAATGACGATGAACGACTCAAAATAGAGTACGCGCTCAATGTTCTTCAGCGTGATGTCGAGCAGCATACCTAAACGAGATGGCAATGAGCGCAAATACCAGATATGTGCAACCGGGCTTGCCAACTCAATGTGCCCCATGCGTTCACGGCGCACTTTGGAGAGCGTTACTTCAACGCCACATTTTTCACAGACGACACCACGATGTTTCAGCCGTTTATATTTCCCGCAAAGACACTCGTAATCCTTGATTGGACCAAAAATCTTCGCACAAAAAAGGCCTTCACGCTCCGGCTTAAATGTCCGGTAATTGATAGTTTCCGGTTTCTTGACTTCGCCAAACGACCAGGAGCGAACTTTCTCTGGTGATGCCAGACCAATCCCGATTGCATCAAAATCTTCCGTTTCCTGCTGCGCTTTCAGAAAATTGAGTAAATCTTTCATATCTTCTCCTGCCGAAACCTGTGCCTATTTTCAGTAGTGATTTCTGTGGTGATCTCTGTGGCGAACCGCTAGATACTGGGACTCGTGATGAATCCCAGATTGAGAAAAACTGCCTAGTCTTTCCGCTCCAGATGGATGTCAATCGCTAGGGAGCGAATCTCTTTCAACAGTACATTGAACGATTCTGGCATCCCTGCCTCAATCTTATGATTTCCATCGACGATATTTTTGTAAATCCGGGTACGTCCTGGGACATCGTCCGATTTTACCGTCAACATCTCCTGCAACACGTGGGATGCGCCATATGCTTCTAGTGCCCATACCTCCATCTCACCGAAACGCTGTCCCCCAAACTGCGCTTTACCGCCCAACGGCTGCTGGGTAACAAGACTGTATGGCCCAGTAGAACGGGCGTGCATCTTGTCCGCAACCAAGTGGTTCAGTTTCAAAATGTGCATATAACCAACTGTGACTGGACGCTCAAATGACTCACCTGTACGCCCATCATAAAGCGTAGTCTGACCACTCTCCGGCAAATCGGCCAAACGGAACATCTGGCGGATTTCTTCTTCGTGCGCACCATCAAAAACTGGGGTCGCCATTGGCACACCTTTCCGCAGATTGCCTGCAAGCTCCACAATGGCCTCATCTGCAAACGAATCCAAATCTTCCTGCTTTCCGCTGGTGTTATAAACCTTGTCGAGGAAATCACGCAGTTCAGTTACTTCCGCATTCTGATCCAGCATCTTGCCGATCTTGATGCCCAGCCCTTTCGCGGCCCAACCGAGATGTACTTCCAACACCTGCCCGATGTTCATACGCGACGGTACGCCGAGTGGGTTCAGAACAATATCAACCGGCGTGCCATCTTTGTGATGCGGCATATCTTCGACTGGCACGATGCGCGAAATAACACCTTTATTACCGTGGCGACCCGCCATCTTGTCCCCTGGCTGGATACGACGTTTCACCGCCACATAGACCTTGACCATCTTCTGCACACCCGGTGCAAGATCATCCCCACCGGTGATTTTGCCTTTCTTCTCTTCGTAGACGTTCTCAATCTCTTCGCGCAACTCTTTCAACTGCTGACCAGCCTGCTCCAACTGCTGGTTCACCTCCTCATCGCGCATACGGATTTCAAACCACTTATCGTGTCCGAGCTCTTTCAGATACGTCTTGTTGATCTTGTCGCCAGAAGCGAGTTTTGCCGGGCCACCATCGGCAATTTTGCCGACTAGTAGTTTTTCCAGACGCATGAAAATATCTGCTTCAATGATCCGTTGGCGGTCATTGAGGTCTTTGCGCACCTGATCCAGTTCCATCTGCTCAATATCAAGGGAACGCTGATCTTTTTTCACGCCGTCGCGGGTGAAAACGCGCACATCAACGACTGTACCCGCCATGGAAGATTTTGCCCGCAAGGAAGTATCTTTCACATCTGCCGCTTTCTCGCCGAAAATTGCACGCAGCAATTTCTCTTCTGGCGTCAGTTGTGTTTCGCCTTTTGGCGTCACTTTGCCAACCAGAATGTCACCCGGCTGCACTTTCGCACCGATATAGACAATGCCGGATTCATCCAGACGACCCAATGCCGCTTCGCCCACATTCGGAATATCGGAAGTGATTTCCTCTGCGCCTAATTTGGTGTCCCGCGCCATACAGGTCAATTCTTCAATGTGGATCGTGGTATAGCGATCTTCCTCCACCACGCGCTCGGAGATGAGGATTGAATCCTCAAAGTTGTAACCATTCCACGGCATGAACGCGACCATCAGGTTCTGCCCCAACGCCAACTCACCTAAATCGGTCGAAGGGCCATCCGCCAGCACATCGCCACGCTGAATTTCATCCCCAATCGAAACCAATGGACGCTGATTGATACACGTGTTCTGATTGGAACGCACATATTTGGTGAGATTGTAAATATCAACACCACGCTCGCCTGCCAATGCTTCTTCATCGTTGACGCGCACAATAATACGGCTACCATCGACTGAATCGACCACACCACCGCGCTTCGCCACGACTGCCACGCCCGAATCGACTGCCACATCGCGCTCAATGCCAGTTCCAACCAATGGCTTTTCGGCACGCATCGTCGGTACCGCCTGACGCTGCATGTTCGCACCCATTAATGCTCGGTTTGCGTCATCATGTTCAAGGAACGGAATCAACGATGCCGCCACCGAGACAATCTGCCGTGGCGAAATATCCATATATTCAATCTGATCTGGCGACGCCATCGTGAATTCATTCATATGGCGGCAAGAAAGCAACTCATCAGTCAGCTTGCTATTTTCATCGGTATTCGCATTCGCCTGCGCAATCCGGTGATTAATTTCGTCGTAAGCCGAGAGGTAAACAATCTCGTCCGTCACTTGGCTATCGTTGACCTTACGGTATGGCGTCTCCAAAAAGCCGTATTCATTCGTCCGCGCATACACCGCCAAGGTGTTGATCAAACCAATATTTGGCCCTTCTGGCGTTTCAATCGGACAAACACGACCATAGTGGGTTGGATGGACATCACGTACCTCAAATCCAGCACGTTCACGCGTCAAGCCGCCTGGCCCCAACGCAGAAATACGCCGCTTGTGGGTAATTTCGGAAAGCGGATTCACTTGATCCATAAACTGGGAAAGCTGACTGGAACCAAAGAACTCCTTGATCGCTGCTGAAATTGGCTTCGCATTGATCAACTCTTGTGGCATTAAGCCTTCGCTTTCTGCAATATTCAGACGTTCTTTGACTGCACGTTCAACGCGCACCAAGCCAATGCGGAATTGATTTTCCGCCATTTCGCCCACGCTACGCACACGACGGTTACCGAGGTTATCAATATCGTCGACTACGCCGCGCCCATCCTTGATATCGATCAAAGTGCGCATCACATCAATAATATCTTCGTTGGAGAGCGTCCCTTCGCCTTCCAGTTCCTCGCGTCCCAAACGGCGATTGAATTTCATCCGCCCAACCGCAGAAAGATCGTAGCGGTCACTAGAGAAGAAAAGACTCTGGAACAATGCTTCCGCTGATTCCTGCGTCGGCGGCTCGCCCGGACGCATCATCCGGTAAATTTCGACCTGCGCATCCAGCTGGGTCACAGAAATATCAGAACGCAATGTCTCGGAGACATACGCGCCACGATCCAGTTCGTTAACATAAAGCGTACGGAAATCTGAAATCCCAGATTCCAGAATTTTCTCCAGAATCTCTTCGGTAATTTCATCGTTTGCCGAGGCGATTAGTTCCCCTGTTTCGGTATCAACCAAATCATGCGCCAGCACTTTGCTGATCACAAACTCACTTGGCATTTCCAGCTTGTCGATCCCAGACTGTTCCATTTGGCGGATGTGTCGTGCGGTAATCCGGCGACCAGCTTCTACCAACACTTCGCCATTCGCCTGAATATCAAAACTGGCAATTTCACCGCGTAGACGCTCCGGAATCACATCAAAATGAAGTGTTTCACCTTTCGCATGGAAATGATCGGTTTCGAAGAAGAAATCCAACATCTCTTGCGTGGTATAACCGAGCGCACGTAACAAAATCGTTGCTGGCAATTTGCGGCGGCGGTCGATGCGCACATAGAGCAGATCTTTTGGATCAAACTCAAAATCAAGCCATGAACCACGGTACGGAATCACGCGTGCAGAGAAAAGCAATTTCCCGGAAGAATGCGTCTTACCCTTATCGTGCTCAAAGAAAACACCTGGTGAGCGGTGTAGCTGGGAAACAATGACACGTTCTGTTCCGTTGATCACGAACGTACCATTGTCGGTCATGAGCGGAATATCGCCCATATAGACCTCTTGTTCTTTAATATCTTTAACGACCTTGTTTTTGGAGGTCTTGTCATAGATGATCAGACGCACTTTTACTCGCAACGGCGCAGCAAACGTCATCCCACGCTGCTGGCACTCCTTGACATCAAAAACCGGAGCACCCAAGCGATAGCTAACATATTCTAATGCCGCACTGCCGGAATAGGCCTCAATTGGAAAAATGGAGTTAAACGCTGCCTGCAGCCCTCGGTTATTCCGTTGGCTATCTGGCGTATCCATCTGCAAGAATTCACGGAATGAATCCAACTGGATGGCCAACAGATATGGCACCTCCATGACACTCTGGCGTTTGCCAAAACTTTTACGAATGCGTTTCTTTTCAGTGAAAGCGTATGCCATCGGAACCCTCTACTCTTCCCAACTCTGCGGCGGCTGCGGACAGCAGCCCAGATCGTTCTAGACAACGCAAAAAGGCCAGCAGTAAACACTGCCAGCCAATTTGCATCAATTGCAACAGTTAAAAATTAACGCGCAATTTACTTCAGCTCTACAGAAGCACCTGCCTCTTCAAGCTGTTTCTTCAGCTCTTCAGCCTCATCCTTGGATGCGGCTTCCTTCACTGGAGCTGGCGCAGACTCAACCAATGCCTTCGCTTCCTTCAGACCCAAGCCAGTTGCGCCACGAACCGCCTTAATGACTGCAACCTTGTTGTCGCCCATGCCTGTCAGGACTACATCAAACTCAGTCTTCTCTTCTGCTGCGCCACCTGCATCACCACCTGCTGGAGCTGCCGCCACTGCAACTGGAGCTGCTGCGGAAACGCCAAACTTCTCTTCCATATCGGAGATCAATTCAACAACTTCCATTACACTCATATTGGAAATCGCTTCCAAGATATCGTCTTTTGATACTGCCATTTTCAGGTACTCCCAAAAAATTGAATTACTGTTGTGCCGGACAAAATTCTGGATACTTTTCCAGAATCAAAAAACCAGCGTTTGCTTCCAAACTTCTCCAGAATTATGCAGCCTGCTTCTGGTCGCGAACTGCCGCAAAAGTACGAACCATCTTGGTATGTGGTTCTGCTAATGTACGAACAAATTTCTCGACAGGTGCTTTCATCACACCCAGCAACATCGCCAATGCCTGATCGTGGGTTGGCAAATCAGCGACTGCACCCAATTGGGATGCATCCATCAAGGTATCCCCCAAAGAGAGTACCTTGACGACCAATTTGTCATGATCCTTCCCGAACGCTTTCAGGACACGTGCCGCACCGCCTGGATCTTCCTGGGAAAAAGCAAAAATGAGCGGACCAACCAATGCTTCATTCATACAAGCATAGCTCGTCCCTTCAAACGCACGTTTCGCCAGAGAATTTTTCACCACGCGCAGAGCAACGCCTGCTTCCCTGGATTTAGTACGTAACTCAGTCAGCTCTTCCACGGTCAAACCGCGGTACTCGGCTGCAACAACGGAGAGCGCGGAGGAGGCCACTTCGGACACTTCCGCCACGACGGCTTTCTTCTGCTCCAGATTCAATGCCACGCATTTTCTCCTTTGTTTTCCACACAGAGGTAAATTACTAGTAATTCCTCTGCGTTTTTCACTGAAAGAATTCCAAAAATGAATCTCAATTTCATTCGAGATTTTTCTGGAATCTTCCCCTCACGGCACAACAGAAATTCCCGTGCACCGTCTACGTGGGCAGAAATTGAAATTCAAAACAACCGAACTCCAAATCTCTATTAAATTTTGAAATCAATACCCACGGTCTTTGACGTCTGCTGATACTAAATTAATGAATAGCTAATCCAGCACCAACAGCACAAAGAAACCAACTAATTTAATTCGGAAACCTAGAAAGACAAAGTTCCCTGATCAACCTGCAACCCCGGCCCCATTGTCGTGGAGACCGCGATCTTCTTCAAATAAACACCTTTCGCAGCACTTGGCTTTTTCTTATTCAAGTCTGCCAATAATGCTTCCAGATTCTCTTTCAGCTTTTGCGAGTCAAAATCCACCTTACCGATTAGGCAATGAATGATGCCTGCTTTATCCGTACGATAACGTACCTGACCAGCCTTCGCATTACGGACAGCTTCCGCCACATCCGGAGAAACGGTGCCAACTTTCGGATTTGGCATCAAACCACGTGGCCCCAAAATTTGACCCAACTGACCTACGACGCGCATCGCATCTGGGGAAGCAATCACGACGTCAAAATCCATCTCACCTTTTTTGACTTTCTCTGCTAAATCTTCCATGCCGACAATATCTGCGCCTGCTTCTTTCGCCGCATCTGCATTTGCATCAGAAGTAAAAACAGCGACCCGGACATCCTTGCCCGTACCATTTGGCAATACTGTAGAACCACGCACCATTTGATCAGATTTACGCGGATCAATACCTAAATTGATGCTGACATCCACAGATTCTTTAAATTTTACGGAAGAAATCTCTTTCAACAGATCGAATGCTTCAGTAATCGGATAGAGCTTTTCAGCCTCAACTTTTTCTGCAATGTTCTTTGAACGTTTTGTCATCTTCGCCATTACACTACCCCTTCCACATTCAAGCCCATGCTCCGTGCACTGCCCGCGATAATGCGGACTGCTGCATCCAGATCAAATGCATTGAGGTCTTGCATTTTGGTTTTTGCAATCTCTTCTAATTGTTCGCGAGTGACTGTACCCACTTTTTGCAGATTTGGTACGCCACTACCGGATTTAATTCCTGCTGCTTTTTTCAACAGGATAGAAGCTGGTGGCGTTTTGGTGATATAGGTAAAGCTGCGATCATTATAGACAGTGATCACAACCGGAACAGGCATCCCTTTTTCAAGATTCTGCGTCGCTGCATTAAATGCCTTGCAGAACTCCATAATATTCACACCGTGCTGACCCAACGCCGGACCAACAGGAGGGCTTGGATTTGCATCGCCCGCCGGAACTTGCAGCTTGATATAAGCTTCAATTTTTTTAGCCATTTTCTAAATTCTCCGAATAAATATATAGGTACAAACGCCGAAGGCTGCGGCTCCCCGTTCTTACAAAACAAACAATACAACTGACTTAATACTTAACTATTAATACTCAATTAATCAATCACTGAGATGTTTTAAATCTTACGCCTTAATTACCTGACTAAAATCAAGCTCGACTGGCGTAGAACGCCCAAACACCTGCACTGAAACCGTCAGTTTGTTCTTTTCATAACTGACGGTTTCCACAACCCCATTGAAATCGGCAAAAGGTCCATCAATCACACAAACCATTTCACCCACCTCATAGAGCACTTTTGGACGCGGCTTATCCGCACCTTCTTCCATCCGCTGTAGGATATTTTCCGCTTCCCGATCCGTAATCGGCGCGGGACGGTCTGCCGTACCACCAATAAAACCCATAATTTTCGGCACATCTTTGACCAAATGCCAAGTCTGGTCATTCATTTCCATCTGTACTAATACATAGCCCGGAAAGAATTTCCGCTCGCTTTTGCGCTTTTTCCCATCCAGACGAACTTCTATCACCTCTTCGCTCGGAACCAGAATTTCCCCAAAGTACTCTTCCATCCCATTCAACGCAATCCGATCTTTTAACGAACGGACAACTTGGCGTTCAAACCCCGAATACGCATGTACAACATACCATTTCATCGCCATCACTAGCCCATTCCCGTAAACAACTGAACCGCCCAAACCAAGAACATATCTAACAACCACAAAATAATGCCGACGATGATAACCATCACAATGACAATCAACGTGGTCTGAATGGTCTCTTTACGGGTTGGCCAAACCACCTTACGTGATTCAATTCGCGCATCTTTTAGAAAGCTCCAGCCAATGCGCCCGACTTCAGTCTGCACTGAAATAAACACACTGATTCCAACCAAAACCAGTAAACCTACAACTCTGCCCAATAGAGAAAAGTCTGGAAACATGTAAAATGCTACCAGACCTCCACATAAAATCAGAATCGCAACAATAAGCTTTATTTTATCTGCCATCACCGAGCCAGTTAAATTCTAGCCAACCTCTCATCAAATCATGATCCAGAAAATGGCAGGCCAGGAGGGAATCGAACCCCCAACCTGCGGTTTTGGAGACCGCTGCTCTGCCAATTGAGCTACTGGCCTTTTCTGAAAGTAAAACGAAGCGCAGCTTGTAAAATAACAAGCTACGCTTATCACACACCCTAAATCTTCAGTCCCTGACTGTTCAATTATTACTCAATAATTTTAGAAACCACACCAGAACCTACTGTCCGCCCTCCTTCACGAATCGCAAAACGCAAACCTTCGTCCATTGCGATTGGTGAAATCAATG
>CAYFMX010000041.1:0-16336 GCA_964344325.1 uncultured Piscirickettsiaceae bacterium | reverse complement strand
CCAAGCGCGGAAGAGTGGGTAGCTTTTTTCTGGAATATTATCTTCTGAGACCCAATAACTAGCTAGTCCGCTTAATTTTCTAAGTATACGGACAATATAGTCCGCATATCTTCCTAAATTCGGACAAAAAACGGGCCTTCATACCAACCTGCCCAAAAAACACTCTTTTTTAGGCGATACGAAGCTCAACTGGAAACCGGATCAAACTCGTGTTTGGGCTCACGGTGCAACAGGTCAGAAACTGCCTGTTTGGGATCTTTATCCTGATACAAAATCTGGTAAATCTGCTCAATAATCGGCAATTCGATCTGATGTTTTTTCGCCAGCAGATGGACTTCCTGCGTGGTGCCGAATCCTTCCACCACTTGCCCAATTGCGTGAATTGCTTCTTCAGTGGATTGCCCTTGGCCAACTGCCAAACCGAAACGCCGATTGCGGGACTGATCATCAGTGCAGGTCAGCACCAGATCCCCCATCCCGGAAAGCCCCATAAAGGTTTCCAGTTGACCGTCGAGATGTGTGCCCAAACGGATCAATTCATGCAGGCCACGCGTAATCAACGCAGCGCGAGCATTTGCACCAAAACCCAAACCGTCGGCAATCCCGGCTGCAATGGCGAGCACGTTTTTCGCCGCGCCGCCGATCTCTACGCCAACCACATCATTGCTGGTGTAGCAGCGGAATGTTTCACTACGGAATGTTTCAGATAATTGCTGCGCAAACGGCTGGTTTGGAGATGCAATCGTCACTGCGGTGGGCAGATGCAACGCCACTTCACGGGCAAAGGTGGGGCCAGAGAGCACCGCATAGCGTTGTGTCGCTGCAAGTTCGGGCAGTTCTTCCTGAAAGACTTGATGCAACAAAGTTTGGGTACTGTGTTCCAGTCCTTTTGTCGCCCAAACGATGCCAATCTGGTTAGATAAACCAGCCAGAAATGGCTGGATTTTCTGTAACGTTTCGCGGAATGCGTGGCTGGGGACAACCAACACCACCAGAGTACTCTCTTCCAGCGCAGTTTTTAAATTCGATTCTGGATAGAGGGTGTCTGGAAATTGAATATCTGGCAAATATTTACGGTTTTCCCGCTGCTCCGCCATTTCGAGCATTGCTTCGGGGCGATGTCCCCACAACGAGACGGATAATCCTTTATGGGCCAGCTGAATCGCCAGCGCGGTTCCCCAAGAGCCTGCGCCGATGACTGTCATTTTTGAATCCACAGACTTTGATGATTTCAATGCGGATAAATTCTTTATATTTTAAACCGATACAGCCATTCACTTCAGCAGAAACCCTTGCGGTTCCGAAGGTTTTCCCGATAGGGAAATAGCATACAGCCGGTGGCTACAACCACCGGCGAAACTACGAAAATCAGGAGTTCAGGTTTTGACCGCCCTGACCTTGCTCCATCTTCTGCGCATAAATCGCGTCGAAATTGACTGGCGCGAGTACCAATGGAGGGAAGCCGCCTTTGGTAGTCAAATCAGAAACTACTTCGCGTGCATACGGGAAAATCATGTTTGGGCAGTACGCGCCGAGCAGATGCCCCATATGTTCTTCCTCAAAACCAGCGACGGTGAAAATGCCTGCATGCTGAACTTCCACCAAAAACGCATTTTTGTCGTTGACAGTCACAGTGGCATTCAGGTGCAAAATCACTTCGTAGACTTCATCTGCCAGTTTCTGGTGGGAAGTATCGACCTGAAATTCCATTTTTGGTGTCCACTCTTCCTGAAACAATGCCGGAGTCTGTGGCGATTCAAAAGAGACATCTTTTAAATAGAAACGTTGGATATCAAATGCTTGTTGTGGTTCTTCGGATGCTGCTGCGTTCTCTTCGCTCATGATGTTGCCTTTCGTTTATGCAATGTGAAAACTAAAAAGTTGAAAATCCGGAATTTCTGAATGAAAAGTTGATGAAAAAATCAAAACATTCAAACAGAGATCAAAAACCGGGATGAAAAAGCTGGAAAAGCTATGAAAAAATCTGGGAAAACGTAAATTCGTATTTTTCTTAATTGTTCTTATTGTTTTTTTATTATTTTTATTCTTTGATTATTTTTTATTTCTTGATCTGTTTTTTTGACTTTGCAAGGGAAAAGTCAGCGTGGCTGTTCCACCCAGCGGATCAATGATCCCAAATCTAACGCGCCTGCCATGCGATCCATTTCCCGTCCATGATGAAAAATCGCCAACGTCGGAATGCTTTGAATCCGATATTGTGCTGCCAAATTTTGTTCTGTTTCGGTGCTGACTTTTACTAACCGAAAACGCGGTTCCAGTTGTGCTGCTGCTTGCGCAAATACTGGAGCCATCATTTTGCATGGGCCACACCAGCTTGCCCAAAAATCGACTACGACTGGTAAATCACTTTTCTGGATGTGCTTGTCAAAGTTCTGCGCGGTCAATGTGATCGGTTCGCTTGTAAACAGCGGCTTATGACATTTTCCGCATTTACCCGATTGGTTCAGCTTTTCTGCAGGCAATCGGTTGGTTGCATGGCAGTGGGGGCAAACGACATGAATCACATCAGACATCGCACAAACTTCCTCTACACTGGATGCTCAGTTCATTTATCCCATTGCTTGCTGGAGCAGTGTCTCCAGTTTGCCGTCTGCTTCCATTTCCATCATGTCATCAAAACCGCCAACATGGAAATCGCCAATAAAAATCTGCGGAACGGTTCTGCGCTTGCTGCGCTCTTCCATCTGTTTCCATAGATCAGGATCGTTATCGACAAAAATTTTGGTGTACTCGACCCCTTTTCGGTTGAGGAATGACTCGGCATTCCGGCAATACGGGCAGATTTTGGTGCAATAAACTTCGATTTTGGACATGTTGTAATCAAATATGTTTGTTTTGATAAAAATTATTTGTAAACGACCGGCAGGCTGCCATTCTTCCAACCGATGATGCCACCTTTTAGATTGTAGACTTCCTCAAACCCGTTTTTGCGCAATTGGGCGCAGGCAGTTTTGGAGCGGTTTCCGCTCCTGCACATCACCACGACAGGTTTTGTTTTGTAGGTCTCAATAGAGCCGAGTTTGTTTTTCAACTCGCGCAAGGAGATATGTTTGGAGCTTTTGACCCGTCCATCCTTCGCAAATTCTGCCTGTTCACGGATATCCAGCAAAAGCGCATCCGCGTTGTTGGTCAAGCGGATCGCCTCTTCATTATCAATGGTGCGGAACCCGCGGATGCGGTCGCCAAAAAAGTTCATCACCAGCAGGATAATGGTCACAACCAACGCGGCAAAGAGCGTCCAGTTGCGTGCCATAAAATCAAGATATTCTTCCATATCTAACTTGTTGCTCGTTTGTAGCCGTTGTTTGTGACAGATTTACGATTGATGTCGTGATTTGAGATTTGAGGTGTTGGAGCTTTAGCTCTAGTGTCTGATATTAGTGTCCAATGTTCATTTTTTTCAGCACAACTTCCGCCGGACACCATTTGGTGAAGCTACTTTGCAGCAAATTCAGACCAACAAATGCAGTCAACCACATCCAGTTTTCATGGTGCATGTTCACCAATACCAATGAAGCGAGAATAAAAAAGCCGGCCATCATACGGATGATCTGTTCTCTGGACATTTCAGGTTCTCCCTAACTTGAACTGATTCAAAAGATAGAAAAGAAGATAAATTGTTGTACAAGATATTCCAACAAACGCTAAGACTTTTTAAGACTTAAGTGATCAGCATTTGCAGAAGACTTCGCGCATCATCCCGATCAGTTGTAATGTACGGCTATCTCCAACAGTATAGAAAACCCGGTTCGCCTCTTTGTAAGATTCCAGAATTCCCTTGTCGCGGAGAATCGAGAGGTGCTGGGAAATGTTACTCTGGGAAGTGCCGACCGCATCGACAATCTCTTGTACGCTCATCTCCTGATTGCCAATTGTGCACAGTATTTTTAGCCGTAGCGGGTGGGACATCGCCTTCAACGAGCGGGAAGCACGTTCAATATCCGCATCATCATGGATCAAATCTTCGTGCATCTGCTCAAGAATGGACTCTTCTGACATATTTGTTCCGTATAATTGCGCCGTTTTTTATGCGGATGAGAAAGGTTTCCGCTCCGACCTACTCTTAAAACCTTCAACATTATATAATAAGTGTATCTATGTCTATAGACCAGGATATCAATTATGGTTTCTAAGCGTGGCCCAATGGTTCTCTGCATCCTCGATGGATGGGGGCACAGGGAGGAGGCTGCATGTAATGCAATCACAACAGCAAATACACCCGTATGGGACAAAATCTGGGAGACGTATCCCCACACGCTCATCACGACGCATGGCGCAGCGATTGGTTTGCCCGCCGAGCAGATGGGCAATTCAGAGGTTGGACACCTGACCATTGGCGGTGGACGCGTTGTTTATCAAGAGTACACGCGTATTTGTCTGGCGATCCGTACCGAATCTTTCTTTGACAACCAGACGCTGGTCGATCCGATTGATGCGGCGATTGAAGCGGATAAAGCCGTTCATATTGCCGGATTACTTTCTCCCGGCGGCGTGCATAGCCATGAAGAACATCTGCACGCGATGGTGCAGATGGCAGTACAACGTGGCGCGAAAAAAGTCTACGTACACGCGTTTCTTGACGGACGTGATACGCCGCCCAAAAGTGCAAGAAAATCCCTCGAAAAGATGGAAGCCGTTTGTAAGGAGCATGGTGGTGGGCAAATTGCGACCATTTCCGGGCGATATTTCGGGATGGATCGCGATCACCGCTGGCCGCGGGTTGAAAAAGCCTACGATGCAATGGTTTGTGGCGAAGGTGAATTTCATGCTACGAGTAGCATTCAAGGGTTGGAGATGGCCTACGAACGTGGCGAAACCGATGAATTTGTCTCAGCCACGACAATCGCACCGGAAGGCGAAGAACCGACGCAGATGGAAGATGGTGATGTTGTTCTGCTAATGAATTACCGCTCTGATCGTGCACGACAAATCTCCAAGGCATTGAGCCAGGAGGATTTCTACGGTTTCAAACGCAAGCGTTGGCCTGCGTTGCATTCTGTCACTGCATTGACCGAATACAAAAAAGAGTATGGCTTGCCAGTCGCGTTCCCACCTGAATATCTGAACAATGTGTTGGGTGAATACATTTCCCGCTTCGGTTTGCGCCAATTGCGCATTGCAGAGACGGAGAAATATGCGCATGTCACCTTCTTCTTCAATGGTAAGCGCGAAGAACCATTCCCGTTTGAAGACCGGATTCTGATCAGCTCGCCGGATGTCAAAACCTACGATCTGAAACCGGAGATGAGTGCGCCCGCAGTGACCAGCCGTTTGGTCGAAGAGATTCGCGGCGGCAAATATGATGTGATCATCTGCAACTTCGCCAATTCTGATATGGTCGGTCATTCTGGAAAAATGGACGCAGCAGTCAAAGCAATTGAAACGCTAGATCACTGTCTGGAGCATGTACTGGATGCGGTGCAGCAAGTAAATGGCGATATTCTGATCACCGCCGACCATGGTAATAGTGAAATGATGTGTGAGGCGGATGGCAGCCCACATACTGCACATACACTTTGTGAAGTGCCGTTTGTCTATGCAGGGAATTCTGTGAACGTTAAGGGTTTGATCGAAGGCGGGACATTGGCAGATATCGCGCCAACCATGCTGCATATCATGGGATTGGAAAAACCGGAAGAGATGACCGGCGAAAGTCTGATTGAAGAAGAATAATCAATCACTCTTTTTGTTCTTTACCGTCATTTTGACGGGCAACAAAAAGAAATTCCCAGTTAATCCAGCTTTAGCCCACTCGACAGATTTCTCGCTACGCTTGAAATAACAAATCTTTAATTTTTCGGTGAATTTTTAGGCTTACGAGTCACTTCACCAGACATCAAATCAACCTCTTCTTCCCACATTTTGTGCTCTTCTTCCGTCATCGGCTCATACCGCGCTTCAATCGGCGCTTCGAACTGATCCAGACGGGCGCGGTCTACCGCACGATCTATCGCCTCTTCTTCCTGTTTCGCACGGAATTCCGCATTTTTACGCGCTTCCGCTTCTTCCTCTTCGCGCTCAATCCGATCCAGTTCCGCTTCCATTTCGGAATCGGTCATTTCATGTTCGTGTGATGCGCCAGAACTTCCGCCGCTGGGATTGTTTGGATCATTGTTCGGATCGTCACCGTTTCCGTCATTTCCATGATTCTTATTTTCATCACGGTTATCGTCGTTCCATTCGGCGTTTTCTTCCGCTTCTTCTTGAGCTTCGCGTGCTTTTTTCTGTTTCAGCAACATTGCAGAGAAAAACAAACCGATTTCAAACAGCACCCACATCGGAATCGCTAGCAATGTCTGTGAGATGATGTCCGGCGGTGTCAACAACATGCCAATCACAAACGCGCCGACAATAATATACGGACGTTTGGTTTTCAGTTTGTCCGGTGTGGTTGCGCCCACCCAGACGAGCAAAATCGTCGCCACTGGGACTTCAAATGCTACGCCAAACGCAAAGAAGAGTTTGAGCACAAAATCCAGATAGTCTTTCATATCTGGCATTACCGAGACCCCTTCCGGCGCGGTGGTAGTCAGGAAGGCGAAAACCAGCGGGAAAACCACGTAATAGGCAAACACCATACCCAGATAGAAGAGAATCGTGCTGGAGATCGCGAGCGGAACCACCAGTTTGCGCTCATGTTTATAGAGTCCCGGCGCAATAAATGCCCAGACTTGGTACAGTACCACCGGAATCGCAATGTAAAACGCCAGCATCAGCGTCAGTTTGAAGGGAGTCAAAAATGGCGCGATCACGCCCGTTGCGATCATGCTTTGCCCTTCCGGCAACAATGCCATCATCGGGCTGGCGATATAGTGGTAAATTTCGTTGGCGAACGGAAACATCGCCACAAAGACAACGATCACAGCAATGACGATCTTCAGCAGCCGGTCGCGCAGCTCAATCAGGTGGGTGAGGAACGACTGTTCCTTACCAAGTACATTATCCAGCTCACTCATGAGGACATGCTATCAATGCTATTTTCACGTTTCCGCTTTTCATCTCGCGCTGCATGCCATGCCTCTTCTTCACGGCGTTTTGCGCCATAGCCGGTTGCATCTTCGATTTCACGCGCAGTTTTATCGGTCGTCTGACGCACAGATTCCACTTCCTCCTGGATCGATTTCAGCGGAGATTGCACCTCTTCGATAATGTCGTGAAGCCCGGAGGTAGAGGCATTTTTCTCCATCATGTTGCGCACTTCGTCGGCCTTGATTTCGCGGTTGACCTCCATCTTGACGGCAGAGACAAAGCGATTCGCCTTGCCAAACCATTTGCCAGCCGTGCGTGCCACGCCGGGCAGGCGTTCCGGGCCAATGACCAGCAACATCACCACACCAATAATCGTGAGTTCCCAAAAGCCGATGTCAAACATAATGAGACGAGATTGAAAGTTTCAGAAAAAATGCGGAATGTTCAGTCTAAACAATATGCTGTACGACATAAAATCATGTTGTCGTTTTCTTTTCCGCTTCGTTGGAAGCGTTGGCAGAGACAGTCTCTTTCGCAGCCTCTTTCACGACTTCGCCATCAACCACATTGGACTCTTTCTTCTCCAGCTTTTCTGGCTCTTTGTTGTCCGCAGCGGCAGTATCAGTATTTGCGCCTTTTTTGGAATTTTCATCACCCATTGATTTCTTGAAATTTTTGATCGCGCCACCCAAGTCGCCACCGACATTCTTCAATTTTTTCGTGCCAAACAGCAAAATGATGATGACCAGAATGATCAACAATTGCCAAATTCCAATGCCCCCAACGCCCATAGTGTTTCCTTTTTTGAGTTTGTGTTGTTAACCGGTTGTCGTGATAAAGATGGATAGACCAATAATAAAGATGATTGATACGGAAATAAAATTCCGTAATTTTGCAGAAATGAATTAAACGATTCTGAAATTAACCGAATCCGGGCAACCCCTTCCCGGCGAGGATGTGGAAGTGTAGATGAAAGACAACTTGCCCACCATCTTTTCCAATGTTTGCAATTGTGCGGTAACCTGCCTGAACGCCTTGCGTTTCTGCTACTTTTGGAATGGCACGCATCAAATGCGCAACCAGCGCGTCCTCTTCGGCGGATAAATCATTCAGTGTTGCGATGTGTTTTTTCGGGATCAGCAACAGATGCGTTTCCGCTTTTGGATTGATGTCGCGAAACGCCAGCGACAATTCATCTTCGTAGACCACATCAGCTGGAATTTCACCAGCAACGATTTTGCAAAATAGGCAATCTGGATCTGCACTCATCTTTTTCTATCCTACTCTTTTGTCCTAATTCTCAGTATCTTTCTCAAACTTTCCCCCATTGGAGGAATGGCGGGAGTAACCCGTTGGGATGGTTTTATTTTTCGCTACGTGACGCTTTTTCTGCATGTCCGGAAATACCCATGCGCCGCTCCAGCTCCGCCAAAATCTCTTCCGCACGAATCCCTTGCTGGCTCAATAACACCAACGAATGAAACCACAAATCGGCCATTTCGTAGACGATCTGCGCCCGGTCACCATCTTTTGCAGCAATAACCGTTTCAGTCGCCTCTTCGCCAATTTTTTTCAGGATTTTGTCCAAACCCTTGTGGTAGAGATGTGCGACGTAGGAATCTTTCGGATCAGCATTTTTGCGCTCTTCCAGCACCGCCTCCAACGCGGAAAATGAATTCACACCATTTTCGCTCATGCGTACATCTCCTTCGGGTCTTTCAAAACCGGCAATTTGGTTTCCCACTGTCCGTTTTCAAGTGTGCGGTAAAAACAATTATGGCGACCAGTGTGACAGGCAATACCACCTTTTTGTTCGACGGTAAGCAAAATCACATCGCCGTCACAATCCACACGAATGGATTTCACGACTTGCTGGTTGCCGGACTCTTCCCCCTTGTGCCACAGCTTTTTGCGGGAGCGGGAAAAATAGACCGCATGTCCGGTTTCAGCCGTCAACTGCAACGCTTCGTGGTTCATCCATGCCATCATCAGCACTTCTTTACTGCCGACTTCTTGCGCAATTGCGGCGACCAAGCCCTGATCGTCCCATTTCACTGCATTCAGCCAGTTTCCATTTTCAGCATTCACAACGTTACTCACAAACGCACCTCAATCCCTTGTTTGGCCATGAATTCTTTCGCTTCGCCGATGGTGTATTCCGCAAAGTGGAAAATACTGGCTGCAAGCACTGCATCTGCGCCGCCTTCCAGCACGCCGTCCGCCAGATGTTGCAAATTGCCAACGCCACCGGATGCAATCACTGGAATGGGTACCGCTTCGCAAATTGCGCGGGTCAGTTCCAAATTAAATCCTTTCTTCGTGCCGTCGCGATCCATGCTAGTGAGCAGAATTTCGCCTGCACCATAATCGACCATTTTCCGTGACCACGCGACTGCATCAATACCCGTTGGTTTGCGCCCCCCATGGGTGAAAATCTCCCAGCGCAACGGCTCACCTTCTGCTGAAACCTGTTTTGCATCAATCGCTACAACAATGCATTGCGAACCAAATTTATCAGCTGCCTTTTTGACAAATTCCGGGTTAAAAATCGCTGCTGTGTTGATACCAACTTTGTCTGCGCCTGCATTCAACATCCGCCGAATGTCACCGACTTCGCGGATGCCGCCGCCGACGGTCAGTGGGATAAAGACCTGACTCGCCACATCTTCAACGACATGCACAATCGTATCGCGGTCTTCGTGACTGGCCGTGATATCAAGAAAAGTCAGTTCATCCGACCCTTCTGCATCGTAGCGCTTCGCCACCTCGACCGGGTCGCCTGCATCGCGGATGTCCACAAACTGTACCCCTTTGACGACGCGTCCCTGATCGACATCCAGACAAGGGATAATCCGTTTTGCCAAGCTCATCGTTGTTCGTCCGCGTAATGTTGCGCTTCGTGGAAATCCAGCGTCCCTTCGTAAATTGCCCGTCCGGTAATCGCGCCGATGATGCCACTTTGCTCCACTTCGCACAGCGCGTGAATATCGTCCATATTGGTGATGCCACCGGAAGCAATTACCGGAATATCAATCGCCTCTGCGAGCCGTTTTGTCGCTTTGACATTGACACCTTGCATCATGCCGTCACGACTGATATCGGTGTAGACAATGGCCTCCACGCCATCGGCGGCAAAGGATTTCGCTAAATCGGTCGCACTTTTTTCGGAGACTTCCGCCCACCCTTTGATCGCAACGTTACCATCCTTGGCATCGATACCGACGATAATATGATCATGAAACTCGCGGCATAACTCATGCACAAATTGCGGTTCAGTCAACGCTTTGGTGCCGATGATGACGGAGCGCACACCTGCTTTCAGATAAGTCTCGGCGGTCTGTACGGTACGAATTCCGCCACCAATTTGTACCGGCAAATCAGGAAATGCTTCGCAAATGCTGTGAACAATTTCCGCGTTTTGCGGCTTGCCTTCAAATGCACCGTTGAGATCGACCAGATGGAGCCGACGCGCCCCTTCCTCAACCCAACGCGCTGCCATCGAAACCGGATCATCGGAAAAAATCGTCTCATCTTCCATGATGCCCTGACGTAACCGCACACATTTGCCATCTTTCAAATCAATTGCAGGAATAATCAGCATTTCTCAATCGGTCCTTCCATGAATCCCTTAAATTTCTATCGCTTTCCATCCCATTGGGTGAAATTTTTCAGCAGCTGCAAACCGGCGTGTTGGCTCTTTTCCGGATGAAACTGTGTCGCGAAAATATTGTCTTGCGCCAATACGCTACAAAAATCAATGCCATAGTGTGTTTTTCCACCGAATTCATCAACTGTTTTTGGCGCAGCATAATAACTGTGGACAAAATAGAAGCGCGAACGATCCGGAATTCCCTGCCATAAGGGATGCTCAACCTGCATTACTTCGTTCCACCCCATGTGCGGTATTTTCAGGATTTCGTCGTTTTCTTGCATACCATCGTCAAAGCGTTTGCATTCGCCGTCAAAAATACCAAAGCTCTCCACGCCACTATTTTCCGCGCTTCGCTCCAGCAGCGATTGCATACCGAGACAAACGCCTAAAAATGGGCGATCTTGCGCTATCTCTTTGATCAGTGTGACAAGGTTTCTCGATTCCAGTTCTGCCATGCAGTCACGCATTGCACCTACGCCTGGGAAAACGACCCGATCTGCAGCATGGATTTGTTCGGAATTATTGGTGACCATTACCTGCTGATCGGGCGCGACATGCTCTAGCGCCTTGGAGACAGAACGCAAATTGCCCATTCCATAATCAATGACTGCGATTGTTGATTTTGCCGAATTGCCCGACATGTTGTTTTTTCTCTACTAATTCTGGAATTTTTTGAAGATTTTATCCGAAATTTTTACAACACCCCTTTCGTAGAAGGGAGCTGGCCTGCCATACGTTCATCAACGGAAATGGCCATCCGCACAGCGCGTCCAAACGCCTTGAAAATCGTTTCAGCAATATGATGACTGTTGCGTCCACGGATTGCATCAATGTGAAGCGTTGCACCAGCATGGTTGATGAACCCCTGAAAAAACTCGAAAAAAAGTTCAGTCTCAAATGCACCAATCCGTGCGCTAGGAAATTCTGCGTGGAATTCCAAACCGGGACGACCGGAAAAATCAATCACCACTCGTGACAAGGCTTCATCCAGCGGCACATAAGCATGACCGTAGCGGTAGATGCCTTTTTTGTCGCCCAACGCCTGTGCAAATGCCTGTCCAAGGGTAATGCCAATATCCTCCACAGTGTGGTGCGCATCAATATGTATATCTCCTTTTGCCTCGATTTCCAGATCAATCAAACCATGACGCGCTACCTGATCCAGCATGTGCTCCAGAAATGGTACGCTGGTTTCCAGTTTGGCTTGCCCGGTTCCATCCAAGCCGACCTGAACAGTGATTTGTGTCTCTAGCGTATTACGGGAGACAGATGCAGAACGTTGGCTCATAAACGTTGGTTCACGAAAAAATTTAGAATTTGTTGCGGTTCGTCAAAAAAGAGGTGGAAACGACGACAGAATCCTCTAGGATACCTGCTTCTGGAACAAGATTGAACCTGTAGATCGCAACCCGATACAACCGGAACGGAACGATGGCGAAAATGGAAGAACTGTTGCTCTGCCCACAATGTGAGCTTTACCACGCATGCAATCAGCAAGAAGGCGTTGGTACGGTGCATGAAGGCCGTGAAAAACCGCGCCCTTTGCAGCGGGATGAAGTGTTGTATGAAGAAGGCGATACATTTGCGGCAGTTTTTGCAGTACGGAGTGGTGCGCTGAAAAGTATTGCCAAAATGCCGGATGGTACCGAGCGCATCACTGGCTTTTATCTGCCGGGCGAAATTGTCGGTGCAGAAGGACTCAGCAATGGCCAGTATCAGCGCACGGTGATGGCGATTCAGGAGAGTCACGTTTGTCGTTTTGTCGAGGAAGCATTTACTTCCGAAGAACCGAATTACGGAAAAGTGCAGCGTGGTTTGCTGGTTTCGATGAGCCACCAGATCAAAAACGAGCAATGGTCCGGCTTAATGGCAGCGCATCGTGCTGAACAGCGGGTCGCAATCTTTTTGTACATGCTTTCGATTCGTTTTGAGACCCATGGGTTGCCTGCGTTTGAATTTCGTTTGCCGATGTCGCGTGAGGAGATTGCCGGTTATTTGGGATTAGCAGTCGAAACGATCAGCCGTTCATTCCAGAAACTACGCAACAACGACATCATTCAAGTCAGTGGTCGACATTTGATGTTGAATGACCGCGATGCGTTGCAGAAATTCTGCTGATTGATCATTTTTCGATTTAACCATTCGCTATGCCTGCAGAACTGGTTGAACTACTGAAAGGCCATCACTGGATCATCCAGATTGCAGCCACATTCATCCTGACGTTCTTGCTGGATTTCATCCAGCGCAAAATCCTGACACGGCTCCACAATACAACGACCCGCACCCGCACGCTGTGGGACGATGTGGTGATTTCTGCATTGCGCAAGCCACTGAGCCTCTTTATCTGGATCAACGGTATCACCTTGATGGTGAAATGGGCAGAGATGTTGCTACCGAAGTTCGTCACAGAAATGATCGGATATGCGCACGATTTAGGATTGCTGCTGGCGTTTGTCTGGTTTTTCAATCTCTTTATCAAGCATGGACGACTCGCCTACATTCAACAAAAACAACGTAAAAATGCGATTTGTGATGAGCCATTAGTGAATTCAGTTGCCCGTTTTTTACGCGTTGCGGTGTTTCTCGTCGCAGTTTTGATTGTGTTACAGATGTTTGGCTACAGCATTTCCGGTGTACTCGCTTTCGGTGGCTTGAGTGGCATTGTGATGGGCTTTGCAGCAAAAGATATGCTTGCGAACCTGTTTGGCGGCCTGATGATCCATCTTGATCGCCCATTTGCAATAGGAGACTGGATTCGCTCGCCGGACAAAAATATTGAAGGGACAGTCGAGGAAATCGGCTGGCGGCTAACGCGTGTGCGCACCTTCGACAAACGTCCACTCTACATTCCGAATGCGCTGTTTTCGATGATTAGTGTGGAAAATCCGTCGCGGATGACCCATCGTCGCATTAAAGAGACCATTGGTATCCGCTACGCAGATGCAAACAGGATGGCAATTATCACCGAGAAAGTGAAAGCGATGCTGAAAGCGCATCCAGAAATTGATACGACCCAAACCATGATCGTCAATTTCAATGCCTTTGCGCCGTCGTCGCTCGATTTTTTCATCTACACCTTCACTAAAACGACCAACTGGGTGCGCTACCACGAAGTGAAGGAAGATGTGCTGCTTAAGGTGGTTGATGTGATTGAAGCGGAAGGGGCAGAAATTGCGTTCCCGACTTCTACGATTCATGTAGCGGAGTTACCACAACCATCTGCGCAGTAATAAAAAAATACCCCCTGAAACACAATCATTTCAGGGGGTATTGAAACTCACAACATCACAGTAAGTGAAGCGAATTACAGGTCGAGTTCATCATCTGTAATTTTTTCGTTGTACATTTCCTGCACACGGCCAACGATCTTCGGATCAGGCTGATGGACAATCTTCGTATCTTTTTCTGGATAGTTCAGATTATAGAGGAAATGACGGATACAGTTGATCCGCGCCCGTTTTTTGTCGTCTGATTTGACCACAATCCACGGCGCATCGGCTGTATCAGTATAGAAAAACATCGCACGGCGTGCAGCAGTGTAGTCGTCCCATTTGTTGAGCGAGAGGATATCAATATCGCTCAATTTCCACTGTTTCAGCGGATCGTGCTTGCGAGAGTGGAAACGGCGTAACTGTTCCTGACGCGTTACAGAGAACCAGTATTTACGCAAGATTGTGCCTTCATTCACCAACATCCGCTCTAGTAGCGGCGCTTGGCGCATGAATTCCAGATATTCATTGTCGGTACAGAAACCCATGACACGCTCAACACCCGCACGGTTGTACCAGGAGCGGTCAAACATCGCCATTTCCCCGTAGGTTGGCAGATTGCGGACATAACGCTGGAAATACCATTCGCCGCGTTCGCGCTCGGTTGGTTTTTCCAACGCAATAATGTGCGCAGAGCGTGGATTGAGGTGCTCCATATAACGTTTAATGGTTCCGCCTTTTCCTGCCGCGTCACGTCCTTCAAACAGCATGACGATTTTTTTCTGCTCTTCGCGAATCCAGTTTTGTACTTTCAGCAATTCGGACTGGAGCAACTGCTTCTCATGCTCATACTCTTCGACCTTCATCTTGGTCGAGTAAGGGTAATCGCCGATATTGTGGGTGATTTCCAGCAGTTTCTTGGCTGGCATCGCCTTCGGGCGTTCCATCACAATTTTGGGTTGGCGAAGCTCGCGGATCAGTTTTTCCGCTTGTTCCTTACTCATCACACTCTTCTTTTTCTTGTCTTTTGGCATGGGCGGCGGCTCTCCTTTTGCAAAAGTCCAGATAGACAGATTAAGTGTCAATCGGACAGTGATGTAAATATGTGAAACAGCATAAATCGCAAAAATTATAGTCTACTCTTGCGTTTTTAGACAGCCTCAGACAGCCTCGGAAATGGAAGCTTCTGCAAAGGTCGCCATTTCCGCATGCAATTGACAGGCTTGTTGCAGCAATGGAACCGCAACCGCTGCGCCGCTCCCTTCGCCCAAACGCATCCCCAAATCGAGCAATGGTTTCACCTCCAACGCATCCAGCATCATGCGATGCCCTGCCTCCGCCGAGCGGTGGGAAAAAAGCATCCAGTTCAGCGCATCGGGTTGCAGACGGATCGCCACCAATGCGGCAGTGGTCGTGATAAAGCCGTCAACCAGCACTGGCATGCCCAGCTGCGCGGCACGCAGATATGCGCCGACCAATGCAGCAATTTCCAGTCCACCCAGACAACGCAATACGGCGAGCGGATCGCAAAGTTGTCCGGCGTGTAACGCCAATGCGCGGTCAATCACTGCGCCTTTATGCTGGATACCTGCGGAATCCAACCCAGTTCCTGCACCTGCCATCTCCGAGCCTGGTTTGCCAAACAATGCTGCAGCAATTGCCGCTGCTGAGGTGGTGTTGGCGATACCCATTTCACCGCCAATGTAGAGTGGGCAGCCTTGTTGATGTGCCACTTCCGCAGAAACTTTTCCGGCTTCCAACGCCTGAAATACCTCGGTTTCGTTCATTGCTGGCTTTTGGGTGAAGTTTTTCGTTCCCGGCGCAATGCGTAAATCTTGCACATTTTCCAGCGGTTCCAGTTCGTCCACTGTGCCCAGATTGCGCACTGCCAGTGTCGCATCCAGATTTCTCGCTAGCACACTGATCGCCGCGTCGCCCCGGGAAAAATTGCGCACCATCTCTGCCGTCACTGCCTGTGGAAATGCAGAAACATTCTCTTCTGCCACGCCGTGGTCGGCAGCAAAAACGGTGATATGGATTTTTTCCGGCTCCAGCATCGGTTTTTCTGTGCTTTGCATCGCTGCCAAATTAATCGCGATCTGCTCAAGGCGACCGAGCGCGCCGGGTGGTTTGGTCAATTGGGTTTGGCGTTGTTCTGCGGCAGCACGTGCCTGCTGGTCGAGCGGTGCGGCGGGATGTTCCCACCATGAAGAGGTATTCAGATTTTCCTGATTCAATCGGTTGTTCCTTTTATCCTGCTGTCCCTATTAAAAAAAATCTGTTTCGGCGATAACAAACTATCACAACATTCCTGATAAGCGTTCGACCATAGAAATACAAGTATCCGATCCGCCGACTTTATCGACCAAGCTGGGCATTGTTGCATGAATCATCCGTCCCCATAATCAGGAGGATGGACAAAAATAAAGAACTGAAGTTACGCAACCCGAATCATTTGGAGTCCTTCAAAAGCACTCTTGATCGC
>CAYFMX010000040.1:0-16421 GCA_964344325.1 uncultured Piscirickettsiaceae bacterium | reverse complement strand
GCGGAAGAGTGGGTAGCTTTTTTCTGGAATATTATCTTCTGAGACCCAACAAATAAAGCCTCACGTGCCGGGTTGGCGCGCTGCCTGGCACGGTTTGTGGTCTCCAACCTGAACCGGATGAAGCGTGAGCGTGCAGAAAGGGAAAGCACGCCTGAAGAAGGGAAGAAAAAAACCTTCAAGGATTATGAGCCGGGCTTTATCCACATAGACATCAAATACTTGCCAAAGATGCAGGATGAAAGCAGCCGGGGTTACCTGTTTGTTGCCATCGACCGGGCGACGCGCTGGGTTTATCTGGAAATATTCAAGAGCAGGACAGCGAAAAATGCACAGAAATTTCTCAAAAACCTGTTGGCAAAAACCCCGTTCAAGATCAGAAAAATATTGACAGACAACGGGAAAGAGTTCACCGACCGGTTCACACCTAATGGTGAGCGCGAGCCGACAGGCAACCACAAATTTGACAAGACCTGCGCAAAAAACCATATTGAACACCGCCTGATCAAACCGAAACACCCGCAGACCAACGGCATGGTGGAGCGGTTCAACGGACGGGTCAGCGATATTTTGAAAACCACGCATTTTGATTCATCGCAAGATTTGGTGGCCACTTTGAAACGGTATTTGCGGCTGTACAACCATCACATCCCGCAGAAGGCACTGGGCCATACCACACCTGTACAGGCTCTCAAGGAATGGGAAAAAAAGAAGCAGAAATTGTTTACGAAAAAGGTTTATGAACATCCGAGACCTGACATATCGCCATGACCCGCATCATGTTGGCCAGACTGGCCTAAGTTGTGAGTTTCAAAACAGCTTCTCAGAATTCCTTTCATGTTTTTTTATGTGTTTTGCGGCAATTTTGATTGCGCTTGTTGTGGATCACGAACCAGTCCGGATTTGATCAGTACCAAAAACAGCGCAGCAGAAATTCCGGCAGACGCAAAAACCATGCACATCACCATAATCTGGTAGCGTGCGGCGATGGGCGGCGAAACACCCGACAAAATCTGCCCGGTCATCATTCCGGGTAACGAGACCAGCCCGACCGCAAACAATGAATTGGTGACCGGGATCATTGCGGCCTGAAATGCCGTGTTGCGTGCCTCTGTGTAAGGGATTGCGCGTCCCCATTCTGAATAGAACCTTTCAGCTGCCAAGCTGACGCTGTTCATCGAATTGGCGAAAATCATTCCGGCAAGCGGAATCATATATTGCGGCGCATACCACGGATCAAGCTGTAACACCCCTTCTGTCACTACACACAGCGTTACACCGCCACCCACTAGCACTGCGATCAATGATTGACGATAGAGCATCCAACGTTTTCCTGGAATGGTATTCAGCGCAATCCAGCTTGAGGCCAGCACCATCACCATCAGCACACTACCGACAATCCACACGCTGTCCGATTCAAAAATGTAAGTGAGCAAATAACCGATCAGCAACAGCTGCACCAGCATCCGCACAATCGCGTGGAGGGAGTGCGTCACGCCGAGCGACCATCGCCATAAAATGCTGAACACGATCAGCACAGGAATTACCACAATCGACAAATGCACGAGGGAGATGGTTTGGACGGTGTTACTCATAGGAAAAGGATGAAAAATGTGATTTGAAAGCCCTATAACTAAAAACAGCGCGCCGGATTGCTCCGACACGCTGTTCTCATTTTAGATCAGAACAAGACGTGAAAGATTAAACTTCTTCTTCCTCATCCTCTTCTTCATCTTCTTCTTCAGGCTCTTCTGGTTCAACGTGTGCGATGCCTTTATGACAGTCGATACAGGTTTTGCCTTTCTCTTCCGCAGTGGCGTGTTTTTTCTTCGCGCTACGGTCTTGAAGCTCTGGATCCATATTTTCGAACGCGTGGCAGCTACGGCATTCACGGGAATCATTTTCACGCATGTAATCCCAAACTGCATTTGCCATTGTCCAGCGGTACGCTTCGTAGCGTTTGATTGCCTTTTCGCGTGCCTCTTCGGCTTCTTCGCTCATGTCCTCTTCAGAGTAGGTTTCACCCTTGTAGCTTGGAACGCAGTATTTAGAGCCTTCCTCAACCGGTATGAAGCCCGGATCGCAATGACCGTTTTCGCCTCTGCGGGACAAGTAGGAATCATCCAGTGCGATGGTGCCGAGAATATCGTGATAAACATCCTTCGCCGCCATCATCTTCTTCATCACTTTCGGGAAGAAAGATTTTGGTACGTGACAGTCAGAGCATTCTGCTTGTACGCCTGTACGGTTCTTGTAGTGAGAGGTTTCTTTGTACTCTTCCAGGGAAACTTTCATCCCGTGACAGCTTGTACAGAACTCCATCTCATTGGTTTTTGAGAAAACCATGTGCACCCCGCCGAGCGCAATCATGCCTGCGACAAAAACCACAGCTCCAAGCGCAAGCAATTTAAAGTTGAGTTTCATCGACCTTTCTTCCTCCTCAGTTGTATAGCGACAGGACAGTTTGTTGCCGTCCACGATCATTGATGTTGGTCAGAATACTGAACCATTCTATTGAACCATACCGGGTGCAGTTCGCATTTTGATGGCGCAAACGCCCTACTTTTTACCACAATTCGGACTGATAAAAAATCGCAATTAGAAGGGGATTTGGAATGTAGAAAAAATAGAAAGAAGGGGTTGAAAAAATAGATTAAAAACAAATTGTTATATGTATAAGAGGTGGAAAATATTACAATATGATTATATTGTTTTAATCTAATTTTTTTACCAGTTTTTTAACGCGTTTTCTGATTCGTTCGCCAATCTATCTTCTGGGTAGAAAGGAAATGGATAGGGGGCATTTTCCAGCAAACGCAAAAATACTGTGTCGTTCGGCGGTGCAGAGAGAGTGATAGAAAATTGCATCAACTCATCGCGGCGGAAAGCATGAATTTCCCAATGTGCACCGGGACGCGTTTGCCGCAACCGTTTTTGCAGTTTTTCTGGATCAACCTGCAAATGATTAATCGCAATGATGATATCGCCAGCAGAAAGCCCGGCTTGTTGGGCTGGGCTGCCTTCCACAATCCGAGTGATTTTTACCCCTTGCGCGTGCGTTGCAGTAGCAATGCCCAGCCACGATTTCGGCAGATTTTTTTCTGATGCAGCGTTTCCGCCTTGATCCGATGCAGAACGCGCAGGCCGCGTACAAACTTCTAGACCAAACTGCATCAGGATCTCTTTCAGTTCCAGTTCTTCGGTGGTGTGGAGTGCTTGATGCAAAAACGGACGGATTGATTCGCCGCCGGTCTCCGTGCAGATTTGCTCGATCCGCTCTTCCGGAAGGCCGACACAAGCTTGGCCATACTCCTGCCATAGATGACGCATCACATTTTGCAGCGATTGTTCACCATTGCTGGCGCGGCGTAGGTGCAAATCCAGCAGCAACGCGACTACTGCCCCTTTGGTGTAGTAGCTGACAATCGCATTCTGCGCGTTTTCATCCTGTTTATAGAATTTTGCCCATGCGTCGAGACTGGATTCGGTGACCGTTTGCCGCTTCCGTCCGAGCGTGCGTTGCAAGCGAGTCAGCATTTGTCCCAGCAATTCCAGATAGCTCTCTTTGGAGATCAAACCTGTTTGCACGAGCGATAAATCATCATAATAAGAGGTAATACCCTCAAACGCCCACAACTGGCGTGTGTAGGCTTCCTGATCCAGACTGCATGGTGCAAATGCTTCCGGACAGATGCGTTTCACGTTCCAGAAGTGGAAATATTCGTGGCTGCACAGGCCGAGGAATTTTCGGTAGTTATCGCTTACTTCCTTTTCGCATTTGCGGGGCAAATCATCGCGGCTGCACAGCAGTGCAGTAGACGCACGATGCTCCAATCCACCATAGCCGTCACCAACCACCATCGTCAGAAAGAGATAGCGGTCCATTGGCGGTTTTAATTCTGCTTCCGGCGTTTTTGGATCGGCGAAAAAGCGTACATGATGTTCGCAAATTTTCTTCAGATCGCTGCATAACCTTTCCAGGTCGGCTTCGTGACGACCGGTCAGGACAATTTCGTGCGGAGCCCCAAATACCTCAAATTGTGCAACATCAAAACTGCCAATTTCAAAGGGATGATCAACCAGTTCTACGTAATTTTCAGCTTCGTAAATGCCAAATCCCTGACCATCTGTTTCGACTGGGTTCATCGCTGTGGCGACACGCCACATCGACCAGTCTTCATCGATATTTGCATTCGGCAGATTTGGATCAGGTTTGATGATTTCAACAAAGCAGGCCGACTCTTCCTGTCCTTTCACTTGCAAAAACAGGCTGGTTCCATTGAAAAACGCATGTGTGCCGTCGAAATGTGCGGAACGCACCGATAAATCCCACGCATAAACCAGAATGCAAATTTTCAGTTCGCCATCGACTGGATCACATTGCCAGGTTTGTTTGTCCAGTTTGGTGGTATGAACCGGTTTGCCGTTTGCCGTCGCTTCGAACGTTAGCACATTTTTCGCAAAGTCACGGATCATGTAACTGCCGGGAATCCAGGCTGGCAAGGAGAAAATTTGTCCAGTCGGGTCAGGCGTTTCAACCGTGCACACTACCCGGAAATAGTGTGCGTGGGGGGTTTCAAGACAAACTGTGTAGCGAATCACACTACTTCACTTTTTACTTTATTTTTTCAATCAACGCGTAAGCGGAGTGATTGTGGATCGACTCGAAATTCTCTGCCTCCAGCACATACGCGAGAATCCGGTCATCTTCATTGAGACGTTGTGCCACATCACGCACCAAATCCTCGACGAATTTTGGATGGTCGTAAGCGCGCTCAGTCACATATTTTTCATCCGGGCGTTTGAGCAAGCCAAACAATTCGCAAGAAGCTTCTTTTTCAACCAGATCAATCAAATCTTCCACCCACAAAAAGCCTTTCGGGCGGGCGTTGACGGTGATATGTGAACGTTGGTTGTGCGCACCATATTCAGAAATTTCCTTGGAGCAAGGGCAGAGGCTGGTTGCCGGAACTTGAACTTTTACATTCATTACAGGTTGACCATTTTCAATTTCGCCGATGAAGGTGACTTCGTAATCCATCAAGCTTTCAATGCCGGAGACCGGTGCTTTTTTGTTGACGAAAAATGGGAAAGACATCTCAATATGACCGGATTCTGCTTCCAGAATCTCCACCATTTCGCCGAGCATCGTTTTGAAGGTATCGACGGTGATTTCAAAATCGTGCTGGTTGAGAATGCGCACAAAACGGGACATGTGTGTCCCTTTGAAATTGTGCGGTAGGCTGACGTACATGTTGAATGCAGCAACGGTGTGCTGTTCCTTGCCGCTCCGATCCTTGATCACGACCGGGTGGCGGATATCTTTGATGCCCACTTTATCAATCGGAATCTGGCGGACATCTTTACTGCTTTGTACATCGGCGATCTGTTCTGTGCTCATGCTTCTTTTATTAGGCCTTCAAATAAGAATTTCAAATTTTGTATTTCAATTTCAGTTTTTTTAGCTTCGCGGTCAATTTTCGCTGTACTTATTCACTATACTTCGCGGAAGCGCGTTCGGTTTCCCAAATCGTCACCCCGGCTATGCGGACACGTTCGCTATTCAACACTTTGGATAATTCCTGAAACAGCGTATACGCGATATTTTCTGCAGTTGGGTTAATCTGATCAAACGGTTCAATTTCATTCAGATACTGATGATCAAGACGATCTGTCGCGGTTTTAGTTGCACGTTTGATCTCTTTGAAATCAACGCCCATTCCCACTTCATCCAGCGCGGAGGCCACCACTTCCACCTCCACTTTCCAGTTGTGACCGTGTAACCGTTTGCAATCGCCCGGATAACTGCGCAAGCTGTGCGCTGCTGCAAAATCACTCACCACCCGCAGGGTAAACGCGCCCTTCATTGTTTCCTGCATCGTTTCCTGATTGTCCTGATCTGTCCGGCTCATTTGTGCCGAAAAAACTGTTTAATGTAGCCGAGTATGCCATCCGCATCCAGACCTGATTGCGCTAGCACCTCTTCACGTGTCCCCTGTTCGACAAAGCGGTTCGGCAATCCTAGGTTCAAAACACTGCTATCACAGCATAAATTTTTCTGCATCAAAAACTCGTTGACCGCGCTGCCTGCGCCTCCGGCAATCACGTTTTCTTCAATCGTGACCAGTTGCGCGTGAGTTTTGGCGATTTCTACGATCAGTGTTTCATCCAGCGGCGCGACAAAGCGCATATCAACGACGGTGGCATTCAGCTCTTCTGCAACCTGCAAAATGGTTTGCAGCAACGCGCCAAATGACAAGATCGCCAGATTTTTTCCGTTGCGGACAACTTTTCCTTTGCCCAGTTCCAATTCTTGGCGATGTTGATTGGAATGGCTATTCTCGTGAAGACGGGAATCTTCAAAATCTTGAGAGTCTGTAATCTCTTTTGGAAGATTTTCTGGAATATTTGCACGCGGATACCGCACTGCTGCGGGCTGTCCGCATTCCAAACCCAGCGAAAGCATCTGCTGGCACATCGCACCATCAGACGGTGTCATTACGACTATGTTGGGTATTGATCGCAAAAATGAGAAATCAAATGCGCCAGCATGCGTTGCGCCATCAGCACCAACCACGCCTGCGCGGTCAATTGCAAACAATACCGGTAAATTCTGCAACGCCACATCATGGATCAACTGGTCATAGCTACGCTGTAAAAAAGTGGAGTAGATTGCTACAACTGGATGCATTCCTTCAGTTGCCAGTCCAGCTGCTAGTGTCACCGCGTGTTGTTCCGCAATGCCGACATCAATAAACTGTTTCGGGAACTGTTCGGCAAATTCAACCATGCCTGAGCCATGCATCATTGCCGGTGTAATACCGATCAGTTTTGGATCATTTTTCGCCTGTTGGCAGAGCCATGCCCCAAATATTTCCGTATAGGTCGGTGTTTTCAATTTGGAAGTATTTTTTTGATTCACAGCTTCAGTTGTTTTCTGCGTAGCATTTTTTTGCACAACATCTGCTTTGGGGGCACAAGAGGCAGGCGGAGCGATACCGTGATATTTCAGCGGGTCTTTTTCCGCGCCGAGATGCCCACGCCCTTTTTGCGTGATGATGTGCAAAAATCGTGGGCCTTTGAGTTCGCGCAACGTGCGCAAGGTACGTACTAGCAGTGGCAAATCGTGACCGTCAATAGGGCCAAAATAGTTGAAGCCGAGTTCTTCGAACAACGTGCCCGGAACGACCATCCCCTTCATGTGCGTTTCTGCACGACGCGCCAAATCCCAGACTGGAGCAGGAAGATGTTGCATCATTTTTTTGCTGGTTTCGCGCATCTGGCTATAGACGGAGCTGGTCAACACGCGTCCCAAATAGCGCGACAAACCACCAACATTCTCAGAAATCGACATGTCGTTGTCGTTGAGGATCACCAGCAGATTGGCATCCGCTTCGCCTGCGTGGTTCAACGCCTCAAACGCCATTCCACCCGTCAATGCGCCATCACCGATGATCGCAACCGCATCCCGATCACAGCCCTGTTTCTGAATCGCCAACGCCATCCCTAATGCCGCACTAATCGAAGTGCTGGAGTGACCTGTGCCAAACGGGTCAAATTCGCTCTCGTCGCGTTTGGTAAAACCGCATAAACCACCGGCTTGGCGCAATGTATCCATGCGATTTTTGCGACCGGTGAGAATTTTGTGCGGATAGCATTGGTGACCTACATCCCACACCAACCGGTCTTCCGGTGTCTGGTAGACATAGTGCAACGCAATCGACAATTCAACCACGCCGAGGCTGGAGGCAAGATGTCCACCCGTTTTTTCGACCGAGCAGACCATAAAATCGCGCAACTCTTCCGCCAGTTGCGGTAACTGCTCCACAGAAAGCTGGCGGAGCTGCTCAGGATTGTCCACCAAATCTAACAGCGGTGTGGAAAGCGATTCGACCATCAATAATCCCGCTGCACGATAAAATTGGCAATTTCACGCAATGGCTCGGCTTGTTCGCCGAAATTAGACAAACTTTGTTGCGCCTGTTGATGCAGTTGTTGCAGTCGTGTTTTCGCCTCTTCCAAACCGAAGAGTGAAACGAAAGTCGATTTTTCCTGTACAGCATCAGAACCTTGCGGTTTGCCGATTTTTTCCGTTGCGCCCTCCACATCCAGAATGTCATCGCGGATCTGGAATGCAAACCCAATCGCGGCGGCGTACTGCTCCAGATTGTCCAATGTTTCTGTATCGGGTTGCGCCGGAACTGCGCCGAGACGCACACAGGCACGCAACAGTGCGCCAGTTTTTTTACGATGCATTGTCTCCAATGCTTCCCCAGTGACGAAATGTCCCGTGGCTTGCAAATCCATCATTTGACCGCCGGCCATCCCTTGTGCGCCGCTTGCTTCCGCCAGAATTTGCACCATTTGTAAGCGCATTTCGGCGTTCAAATCGGCTTGTACTAAGGTTTCAAAGGCGAGTGTTTGCAACGTATCGCCTGCCAAAATCGCGGTTGCTTCGTTGAATTCTTTATGGCAGGTAGGTTTGCCGCGGCGTAGATCATCGTTGTCCATCGCGGGTAAATCATCATGGACGAGGGAGTAGGCATGAACCATCTCCACCGCCGCTGCTGCATGGTCGAGTTGTTCCGGTGGGACATCCAATGCCATACCGCTGGCATAAATCAGAATCGGGCGAATACGCTTTCCACCGCCCAACACCGCATAGCGCATCGCTTGGTGCAAGATTGCAGGTTTGCTGGTTTCTTTGGGGAGCAGCGATTCCAGCACTTCTTCAATGCGCTGCTGCCAGATTTTGAATTGTGGGGCATTCATCAAGTTGCTGCCCCATCGGTATCGGTTGGATCAATCGTGGGATCGGTCACGGCTTCAAACGGAACTAAACCGTCCTTCGTTAACATTTCGACTTTCTGTTCTGCGTCGGTGAGTGCTTGCTGGCAACTACGCACCAGTTTGATCCCGCGCTCAAACTCTTTCAGCGATTGCTCCAACGGCATTTCTCCATGCTCCATCTCATCGACCAGTGCCTCCAGTTCGGCGAGGGTTGTCTCGAAATTGGGCATCTTTTTTCTGGGAGCCATGTGGTAGAGTCGCGGAATTAGGGCTGGATTGAACAGGAATAAAAAATGAAACGTTTAATTATATCGTTAATTTTGGTCGGATGGGGACTGCAAACTGCATTTGCAGGCGATTATCGTGATCCAATCACTGGAAAACGCCACTATTCCGAGAATTATGTGGAAGGCGAAGCGTGGAAAGAGGATGAAAATATCGCTATTCCATCGCCACCGAAAGAGCATAATCTGGTCGAATTTGAAGCGACGACCTCAACAGTGGCGCGGAACCAGCGTTTTTTCCTCGACAAGACTTCGCTTTCCCTTGGCAAGGATGAGGTTTCCCGTTATTTGGCGGTGATCCAGATCGGCAAGACGCGAAATGTTTTTTACGATGGTATTCGTTGTGCTACCGGCGAAGTGAAGAAATATGCCTATGGTGTTGGCGATCAACTCAAGTCGATCCGTGAACCGAAGTGGGAGGGGATCAAACGCTACGATTATCTACGCAAAACGCTACGACGCACGATTCTGTGTGATGGCGATAGTCGTCCTCGTAAACCGAAGCAGGTGATCCAGAAAGTGCAGTATGGAAATTGAGCATGTCGCTTAAATATAACAGTGAGATATTTTGTCACTCCTGTGAAAACGGGAGTTTATGGAACTGGCGGGAAGCAGATTCCCGATTACGGCATTCGGGAATGACATCAAATTTTAGCAAGAAGATATTTAAGAAGGGAAAAATATGGGGACAAGCAACAATCCATTCCGCGTTGGTGTAGATATGGGTGGAACCAAAATTGAGGCGATTGTCCTCAATGCTGCGGGAGAGGTATTGGCGCGGGAACGCTTCCCAACGCCGAAAAATTACGATGAAACGCTTATCGCTACCCGCGATTTGGTGTTGCAGGTAGAGCAACAGGCTGGCAGAACTGGCACAGTCGGTATCGGTACGCCCGGTGCGATTTCTCCAGCAACTGGCATGATGAAAAACGCGAATAACACTGCGCTTAATGGCAAGCCGCTCGATAAAGATTTAGAAGTAGTCTTTAAACGTCCAATCCGCATTGCCAACGATGCGAATTGTTTTGCGCTCTCTGAAGCGGTGGATGGTGCTGCTGCAGGGGCAGAAATCGTTTTTGGCGTAATTGTTGGCACGGGATGTGGCGGTGGCGTGGTGATCAACCAGCGCGTGTTGCGTGGTGTCAATGCGATCAGCGGCGAGTGGGGGCATAACCCGTTACCGCATCCACGTCCGGAAGAGCTGCCCGGGCCAAAATGTTATTGTGGACATCACGGCTGTGTGGAGACATGGATTTCTGGAACTGGTTTACAGGATGATTATCTGCGTGAAAGTGGAATCGCCCGTTCTGGGCAGGAAATTGCACAGTTGGCGGAAGAGGGTGAGGAACACGCAAATCGCGTGCTCGCCAATTATGAAGACCGCATGGCGCGGAGTTTGGCGACGATGATCAATATCCTTGATCCGGATGTGGTGGTGCTGGGTGGCGGCGCGTCAAATATTGACCGGCTTTACCACAATGTGCCGGCGTTATGGACGAAATACATTTTCTCCGACAACGTTGATACGCGGCTGGTGAAAGCGAAATATGGTGATTCCAGCGGCGTGCGCGGTGCTGCGTGGCTGTGGCCGCTGGAATCTGACTAAAAATCCGACTGAGGCCGGTTCAAAACTGGCAAATTACTCCGGCATTGCGGAAGAGTGGTGCTCGATGATTTTCCAGTTTTCCCCTTCATGGCGGTAAACAAAGGTAAAACGCCCCTGCACTTTGTTGCCATCCTTGAACGTGAAGGTGTAAACGCCGGAGTGGATCGCCACGCCGCAATCTTCAAATACGCGGATGTTGGATTCGTCGATCACGCCCTGTGGCCCTTTCGCCAGAAAATGGACGAAATAATCTTCGATTTCTGCGTGGTTGTGGCGTACTTGGTTGGAAACGGTAGGCAATAAAATTGCGTCGTTGGCGTAACATTCTGCTACTTTTTTCGGGTCATTGGTTGCTAAGGCGTTGTTCCAAATGTCGAAAAGTGCGGCTACTTCTTGGTTGGTCATGTTTACTCCTTATTTTTCTGTATGGTTGGAATGAATTGGGGATAAAATTTCTGAAATCTCTGCAAGCATTTTCTCAGCAGTTCCATGTTCTATGACACCATCAATTTTATAGTCTGCTTGAACCCTACGAGCATGTTGTTTTTGAAGCATCTGTCCTAATTTACGTAACTCAAAATTGTCTTGATTTTCCATTTTGAAGGAAAGGGTTCTATGCATTCCAAAACAGTCTGGAATATTACGACGAATAGGTTGTAGTTTTTCCTCAAAGGTTTTGCCGTAGTGATATAAGGCATAGTAAGCACGGCTCATCGCAGCACGAACTGTAGCTTCATCTTCCGCACGTTCTAAAATCTGCTGTGCAGATTGAAGGAATGCTTCCGGGGAACAGGGCATAATTACGCTGTTACCCCAAAATCAATGACAAAAGCCATATTACTTTTCCGATCAAGATCAGCCAATATGATAGCTTTGTCTAGCTCTTGGCTTAACGCAACTACTTCTTTTACAGGACGCTTCAGACGAAATTCAATTAAAACACTATCGCTTTCATCTTCTGGGTCAGTAATGATTTCTGAAGAATGGTGAACATTAAATATATTAATACGATGCTTTCTTAATATAGCTGTTGCCAGAGCAATAGAATTAAATAATGTGGATTCTTCAACTTCATACTGCTCCAATGCGTCTAATGTTTTCTTTGCAAATGCAGCAATTTCAGTTAATTCTTCTTTAGCAGTATGCAGAGTTATTAGCTGTAATGCTTTTTTTAGATGGCCTGCTTTCCGATAGAGTTTAATCGCGCCAGTTAGAAGCGTCAGGTTGGTATGAGAAAATTTATATCCTTGTTCTGCAATCCGAGCTGCCTCAAGAAGATAATGTTGACGTTCCAAAGCAGCTGAATAATTGTTATAAACAGTAATTTGGTCATCTGCGGAAGCTTTCTGTAATGCGGCTTTATAATGGTAGTCTGTCTTTTTTTTATTCCACTGAATCGCAGCAACTCTACCTAACACATCGTGAGCAGGGATTGGCGTTACTTCAAGCAAGTCTTCAGCCTCCCGCTTGATACGTTCTAACTCAAAATGCAGAACAGATTGCTTCTGAGAGGTTTGTTGTTGCACAAAGGCATCTAGTCTCTCTATCAGTTCATTCGCTTTCAGTTTTTGTTGTGCAGCTGGCATCTCGTTTCACCAATGTCTAGTCCGTTTCCTTCGTTCGATCTTATGGGGCAGGGTACAAAAAAAGCCTGATAGAAGCTATCAGGCTTTTCGTTTTTCCGAGTAAAGCAATCCATTACCCAACAGGTGGAATCCCAAGGTAATGCTGGTTAACCAACCAGTGTGTAGCGATACTTGCTATATAGCCGAGTGCAATAACCGGTGTCCATTTCAGATGTCCGAAGAAGGTGTATTTGCCACGCGCTTGACCCATCAGCGCAACACCTGCCGCAGAGCCAATCGACAACATGCTGCCACCGACACCTGCCGTCAGCGTAACCAGCAGCCACTGCCACATATCCATCTCCGGCATCATCGTCAGGACTGCGAACATGACCGGAATGTTGTCGACAATCGCGGAAAGCACGCCAACCAAAATATTGGCATTGGTTGCGCCCCAGTCGGTGTACATCACTTCAGAAACCATGCCGAGATAACCGATAAAGCCTAAACCGCCAACCGCCAGAATCACGCCGTAGAAGAAGAGCAGCGTATCCCACTCCGCACGCGCCACCTTGTTGAAGACGTTGAATTTTGCTTCCGCCTCCTCTTCTGCGCTGCCGGTTCCCATTGGCAAGGCTGGATCCATGCGGTCGCCATGCTCACCACTGTCTTTGATCTCCTTGTTGTGGGTTTTTTTCAGGTAATAGCCGAAGAACTGTAAATAGCCCAAACCAGTCATCATGCCGATCACTGGTGGCAAATGCATGAAGTTATGGAAGCTCACTGCAGTCGCAATCGTCAGCAAGAAGAGCACCATGATGCGTTTTGCGCCGCGTTTCATGATGACGACTTCATCGCCTGTATCCGGCTTTGCTTTCTCAATGAAGAGACTCATGATTACTGCTGGAATCACCCAATTCACGATAGATGGGATGAAGAGCGCGAAGAAAGTCTGGAATTCGACAATCCCTTTCTGCCATACCATCAATGTGGTGATATCGCCGAACGGGCTGAATGCGCCGCCTGCATTTGCCGCAATGACAATGTTGATACACGCAATGCCGACAAAACGGTTGTTGTCGCCGCCAACTGCCATTACAACAGCGCACATCAGCAATGCTGTGGTTAGGTTGTCTGCAATCGGGGAGATGAAAAACGCCAGTACACCCGTCATCCAGAACAGCGTGCGCAAATTGTAGCCCTTGCGCACCAGCCATGAGCGTAACGTACTAAAGACGCGACGCTCATCCATGGCATTGATATAGGTCATCGCCACCAGCAGGAACATCATCAGTTCTGCAAATTCGAGGAAATTGTGGCGGATGCCTTCCTCTGCCGCGTGGGTAAAGCCGTGTCCGGCGTAGGTCAGTGCAATCATCGTCCAGATGATGCCCGCAGCAATAATCACTGGCTTTGATTTGCGCAGATGGGTATATTCCTCCGCCATCACCAATGCGTAAGCAATGGTAAAAACAATCAGCGACAGGATACCGACGGTACTGCCAGTTAGGTCAATGTGGTTCGGATTGCCGCCGCCAGCCGCGAAGGCTGTGCCTGCTAAAACCGTAAACACGGAAATCAATAATAAAAATAATCGCCCAAATAGACTGGACGGCGCAGAAGGAAATGTAAATCGTATGCTAGACATAAAAATGTGATCCGTTGTTTATCACCGAATAGAAAAAGCAGCAGAATCTTCACCGATTGGACGATGCGAAGCAACCGTATAAAACGATCAGATAGCAGGATAAACGTACCTTATGACCGTTTTTCGATATCCTGCTCACCGCGCCGAATATCCCACGGATCTTCGCTCATATCCACATGTAACGCCAAATTCGGATGCTCTTTCTGCAACGCTCCAACCATCTGGTGCGCCACTTTCCGCAAAGTCGGATGCACCGTTGAACCGGAGCGTAATTCCGCCACATAAATCATTTCAGGCAAATCGTATGCCACCTCGCACCGCACGCGGTTGCCGAGCGGCATGTAGTATTGCGCCGTCAGGTTGTCACAATCCAAAGTGCGGATCGCCGACATCTGTTCCGCAATCAGCGTTTTCGCCTGTTGCTGTAGTGTTTCCGACAATTGTGCCAGATACCACTGATGGAAACCGTGCTGTTCGCCCAAAATCGGCAGTGGACACAGGCCATTGCGGTGGCGCTGGATATCACGGAACGAGCCGTAATCGAGCAAAAATGCGCACTGGTAACGCCCATATTTGGAGAAAAAACGTGGCAAATTGGTGCGCGGTGGACGATTTTGGATCAAATCCAGAACTTCACGTTCCAGCACATCATTTTGTACGGACGTCTCATAGCTAAATTCTGGCGTTTCGTCTTTGCTGCTTTCAGTTTTGGTGCTTTCAGCAGGGCGCAAATAATGAATTTCACGCGCAAATTGTTGCAGATAGTTTTCACGGTCGGTGTCAGTTGGATGACCAAAGCTATTTGGATATTTTGCTTTCAGTTGCACCAACATCCCTTCCGCCAAATTGCGCATCTCCTCCAGCGGATGGAAGCGCAACAGCAGCAATTTATCGTGTGCTTGCCGCAAATTGGTCGCCCACGAAAGTTGGGTGGTTACGCCAGTGGGTAAAAAGCCACGTAAAATGTCGAATGAACGGGCTTTGATCGCTTTTTCCCATATTGTCTCTTTCTGATCCGGCTTTCTTGGAAATTTTGCCTGCAAAAATTCGACAAGCGATTCCTGCGCATCGACGTAAAATTTCCGCCATTTTTCTTGAATCGTCTCCCCTTGCACAGAGCCAATCGGGTTCAAAATTTCCTGCGCGGAAAAATCAATATAGCGGCTGGAAGTTTCTTGACCAGAGTAGAGCGGGTTGTCCTGAATCGCCTTCGCCGCCAACATCGATACGCCTTCGATAAAGAGCGTCGTTGTGCCGCAGTCGCCGATGGAATCGTGTCCATAGCCAACGTAGTACTTCTTCATCGCGGCTTGCAGTGCTTCCGGCGTTTTGCCCTGGATGTGATCCTCTACGCTCTTTGCCGAGCGGCTGTAGAGGGCTTGAAGCATTGCGGTTGCTTCCGGATCGAATTCGTCGTGCAGAAAAATATTTGCCATAACCAGTTGAAATTTTTTGTAGTAGAAATTATGTATTGATAATTATAGATTAATAAATATCAATAAGTTACAAGTTGTAAAAAGCTCATTTTCTGAATTTAAATCACGATAACTCATAGACAGGTGTAATGGTCTAATAATTTCGGAGAGTTTTATAGCCTATATTCTCCTCCAAACGATCTGGAAAAAAAACCAAATGACCACAAGAAAAGAACGGGTTTCTTTCACCCCGGAACAGCGGTGTGATTACGCCAAGCTGATGGTTGAAGAAAACTACAGCAACAAAAAAATAATGGAAATCTCCGGTGCTGGCGCATCGGCGGTGACGCGCTGGAAAAAGCAATACCGTGAAGAACTGGCAGGCAAAACCCCACAGGGGAAGGCATTCACAGCAGAGCACCAACGTATCCAAGAGCTGGAAAAACAACTACGGCAGGCCAAGCGGGACAATGAAATCCTAAAAAAGGCGGCAGCCTTCTTCGCAAGGGAAAACAGCGCGTTACGCTGATCACCGAACTGAAGAAGGCCAATCCGGACTATTCCATCCGCATGCTATGCCGCGTGTCCAGGATCAAAGAAAGCACCTATTACTATCATCTGAACAAGGTGGAACCGCTTGAAAAACAGCGGATTATCCAAAAAATGCTTCAGATAGCAAAAGAAAGCGGGAACACGTACGGGAAGCGCAGGATGAAAACGGCATTGAAAAATCAAGGGATTGAAATCGGATTGTACCGGGTGGCTTCGCTAATGAAGGAAGCAGGGATCGTTGCTGTTTCCCCTAAAAAGCGGCATTCCTACCCCAGCAGCGGCGAACAGCATCCCAAAGCACCAAATCTGCTGCAGCGGAAATTCAATCCCGGAACCTGCCATACTCATTGGGTTGGCGACATTACCTACATCAAGACCCACGCTGGATGGAGCTATCTGGCTTGTGTGCTGGATCTGGGTTCCCGTGAAATTGTGGGTTGGGCAATTTCCAAAACGCCGGATGCCAAATTAACCAAGGCTGCGCTTAAATATGCTGTGCAAAAGCATAATTGTTGGGTCTCGGAAGATAATATTCCAGAAAAAAGCTACCCACTCTTCCGCGCT
>CAYFMX010000039.1:0-16692 GCA_964344325.1 uncultured Piscirickettsiaceae bacterium | reverse complement strand
TGGCAAAGATCGTCTCAACCCACAGTTTGGGAAAGCCGTCAATGCGTAAGCCCTAGAATTATCAAGGAAGGGGGGGGTGTTGTTAAAAAAATACATTTCCCATTTTTTGTGGTGTTTTTGAAAAAAAAGGTTGTTTTTGGGTAGGTGGTTAAAGATAATGCCGGTATTCCTCTTTTTTAGGGGGCAGATGTGTGTGGGAGAAGTTTATTTTGTTAACCTTTGATCAAGGATTGATAGATATGAAAAAGACGATGTTTAAGAGAAGTGCCCTTGCTGTGGCGATGGCTTCGGCGATGGTGATGAGTGGTGGGGCGGTAGCGGCAGATCAAGTCACAGATGGTACAGGAGATGTATGGTCATCAGCGGCTACCCACACTGGTGCAGATTTAGATAATGCGGATGCGAATGATAATGTTGCTATCGGATCAGGTCATACGTTGACTATTACTAATGACGGCACTGCTAATGATGGTTCCGCGAATACTAATACATTTGCGGTTGGTAACATAACAGATAGTGCAGACAATGGTATTGTTGCTATTACTACAGGTAGTGCTAATGATTTGACAGTAACGATTAGTTCTACAGATATTGGCGGTAATTTTAGTGTTACAGGTTTAGCAGCTACTAATGATGGAACTATTAGTGTAGCAGTAACAAATGCAGCGACAATTGGTGGAAATCTTACTTTAACTAATGCGGCAATGGATCAGGTTTCACATGGGCTATCTATGTCAGTAGGAACCAATCTGACAGTTACCGGCACAACAGCTATTACTGGTGAAACAGCAACAGGTGATCAGGGAGCTACTTTAACAGTAACTGGCAATGCAGCGTTTACAGGTGCAGTGACATTGACGGGTGGTGCAGTAGCTGGGGCTGATGCAGTATTGAATGCAAATGGTGCTACTTTGAGTGCGACTAACGGCATTCTTTTAGAAGATGGTGCTGCAGGACTTGCACAGATTAATCTTACACCAACAGCAGCACAAACTGTAACAGGTACAATTGGTGGTAATACAGATGGTGAAGGTACGGTTAATGTTCGAGGCGGTACAAATCTAGTTACCTTTTCAAATACAGTAGGTACTACCGCAAATAGCTTATTAGCTATTAATGTTGGTGATGGTACAGCAGGTGGTACAGCGAAGTTTTCTGCGGATATAGATGCAACAACGATCACAATTGCTGGTACAACAGCAGCCAGTTCTGCTGATTTTGATGGGAACGTAGTAGGTGCTGTTAATATTACAGGTCATACGAATGGCGCGGCTTCTGCGACATTCGCTGGTAATGTAACAGGAAATATTACCTTAACCAAGGCTACTAATGACGCAACAGCAACATTTGACGGTGCAGTAGCGCAAACGATTACAGGCGATATTGATACAGCAAATGATAATGAGAGTACCATTGTTGTCTCTAATGCAGCAGGTGTATCTTTTGTGCAGTTAGTTGGTGATTCTGCGACAGATCGTTTAGGTACATTTACTGTAAGTGCCGGCGGTAAAGCAATTATTGGTGATGATGATGGTGATGGTTTGTTTGCGAAGACTGTAACGGTTGGTTCTGGTGCGACATTGGATCTTTCTACAGCAGCTGATCAAGCATTGTTAGTGGGTGCTGATGGTAGCTTAACAGTTAGTGGCGGTACGTTGAAAATAGCTTCTGACGGTGCAACAGGTGGTGCAAATGAGGCGGTAGTATTAGGTACAGGCGGTACGACTTTTTCTAACGGCTCAACTATTGAGATAACTAATCCATCAACAACGAATGCTAGTGTCTATATTGACGCAGATACAAATAATGCAGATATAACATTTTCGGGTGATGTGACTATCGAAAATAGTGGAAGTGCCATGACTTCTGGTAATACAGCAGTTATTATCAATGGCGATGCAACAGCCACAACAATTACAACAACTGATGCAAATATTAAACTGGTTGGTTTCGGCGCAAGTGGCTTGATGTATACGAATGGCGCAAGTTATTCGACTACTTCTACCGCAGGTGATTTGATTGTTACTGCTGGTGACACAATTGCTAACTCTACAATGAAATCTGCATCTGCGATTGGCTTGACTGGTAATGATGCAACCACATTGGGTGGAATTGGCACATTGATGCAATCCACAACAGGAGATGCTGGTACATTGGCGACCGAATTGAACTCCTTTACAACAGTTGCTCAGTTAGAAGATGCATTGGAGCAGTTGACCCCAGATGCAGGTGGCGCAGCTTCTGCAGCTGTGAGCAGTTCCGTTGGTGCTTCTACTCGCACAATTGCAAGTCGTATGCAAACTGCACGTAACGGCTATGGCAGTGTTACCGGTGTTGCTGCAGGTAACGATATGCCGGATATGGTTATGTGGGGGCATGTTTTCTCCTCTGATGCAGAGCAGGACAAGAAAACAGGCACAGGGCGTGCTTATGAAGTAGATGGAAATGGCATTGCCTTCGGTATGGATCAGCTGCTGGATGATGGGCGCACTCGTGTAGGCGGCGCATTTAGTATTGCCAATAGTGATATTACAGGTGCTACTGCACAGGAACTGGATCTGGATATTGATACCAAACAGCTGAGTTTGTATGGTTCACATGACTATGATCACTTCTATGTGGATGGCTCCCTTTCTTACGCATGGAATGATCATAACCAGAAGCGTGGTGTTGTGATTGGCAGCTATAGTGAGACTGCGAGTGCAAGCTATGACAGTACAGCGATGACTCTGCAGGCTGGTCTTGGTAAAGTATTCAAGACGGCTTCTGTAGATATTGAGCCAAAAGTGATGATGACGTGGAGCCATCAGGAGACAGATACCTATACTGAAACTGGCGCGGCAGGCGCAAACTTGACAGTGACGCCTGAAGATGTAGATACATTTGTAGTACATGTGGGTTCTACATTCTCTCAGGAGATGCGCACTGCAAGTGGCGGTACAATGCGTCCTGAGTTCCGGATTGGTCTGAATCATGATCTTGCAGATGATACTGCAGACTCCACTTCTACATTCGTAGTAGGCGGTTCTTCGTTCAAGACTACAGGGGATGACTACGAAGATACAACGATCAATGCAGGTTTAGGGTTCAGCTATGAGCCTACTGAAAGCACTGAAATCCGTACTGATTTTGACCATAGCAAACGTTCTGGTTATGAATCTAACCTGATTTCTTTAACTGCAAAGTTGAAGTTCTAAAATTGATCTACTGATCTGATTCAGAATCAGCAGGTTTTGCCCGTGCAATGCGGGCAGTAGAAAACGGGAAACCGGTTACTATATAAATAGTGGCCGGTTTTTTTGTTTTTGGGTTGCGAATTTGGGAGAATAAAAAAATATGAGTACAGAAGAAAAACAGAGTACCGAATTCACCCAGCGCGATTTGATGATCCAGCTGTTGCATATGACGCAACATGCAGTAACGCGGGAAGAGATGGGTGCGCAATTTGCGAAAGCAGAGCGGCAAGTAGATCAGCGGTTCGAGCAAGTGGATCAGCGATTTGAGCAAGTGGATCAGCGGTTTGATCGAATCTCCATGCAACTGGAGAAGTTGGACAAGAAATATGACCGTTTGGTCTGGTTTTTGTTTGCAGGATTGGCGGCAGTCGTCTTCAAAGAACAGATTGTTGCGCTATTGGGGCTGGGATAGTGTATTGAGTGAGAGCTAAAATGAGTGAGACCGAATCCAAACAGAGTACCGAATTCACCCAGCGCGATTTGATGATTCAACTGTTGCACATGACGCAACATGCAGTGACGCGGGAAGAGATGGGTGCACAATTTGCAAAAGCAGAGCGGCAAGTGGATCTGCGATTCAAACAAGTGGATCAGCGGTTTGATCGAATCTCCATGCAACTGGAGAAGTTGGACAAGAAATATGACCGTTTGGTCTGGTTTTTGTTTGCAGGCATGGTAGCGATTTTTTTCAAAGAGCAATGGATGATAATTTTATTAGGGGGCGTATAGATGAAAAAACAAATATGGGGTGTCTTGCTGGTTGGTACAGTGGTGATTTCAGGTTTTCTTTATAATCAAGGTCAAATAGGGCAAGAAGGAGGGATAATAATGGATGCAGTCGCGGCAGAGCAAAAAGCAGAGAATTCTGTATTGTCAGTGGTGAAAAATGAACAGCATGGCGATTGGCGGTTAATCGGGATTAAAAATAATCAGAATGGAGCAGAGCAATATAATCTGATTCAGGAACGGCGTGCAAAGAATGGGCAGGTGGTGATTAAAGTTGAGGTGCTGAAAGCAGCAAAAGGAAGTAAGACAGATAAGCAGATTTTGCTCCATTTGCCGCTTGGATTGGAACTTGCCAAAGGTGCAAAGCTGATTGTTGGGTCTGTCGGAAAGAAAATGGATTTTCATACCTGTTTGCCAGCAGGCTGTCAGGCGAGGGTTGATCTGGATTCCTCATTGCACAATGCGCTTTCCAAGGGGAAAGATGCAGCCGTTGAAGTATATGCACAGGGTGGAACGCAAAAAATCAAGATTGAATTTTCTTTGGAAGGGTATTCCAAAGGCGTAAAAGAAGTGAAATAGGATGAAAGCTGCGCTGCTATGGATACTGATGTGCAGTGTCCTGTTTTCTTGCATGGGGCACTCGCCGCAGAAGCGTCTCCAACATGCAGAGGTTATTGCACAAGAAGCGGGGCTACAGCCGCATCGATTCAAAACAAAGTTGTTTACATTGACCGCATTTGGGCGGATACGGGATATAGAAAAACCGGTACGTATCTATATTGAAGGCGATGGACGGGCGTTTATCTCGCGGAATCAGGTTTCGCGTGATCCGACGCCGACTGATCCGGTGGCATTGTCTTTGGCGGCAGCGGATTCTTCACCCAATGTTTTTTATCTGGCTCGGCCTTGCCAGTATATTGGGCGTGCAGATGTGGTTTGTGATCAGAAATATTGGACAAGTCACCGTTATTCAGCAGAAGTTGTTCAGGCAACCAATCAGGCGATTAATCAGTTGCTTGCAAAGTCAGGCGTGAGCGTGCAAGAGGCGCAATTCCGTAAACTGGAGCTGATCGGTTTTTCTGGTGGCGGAACAATTGCTGCTTTGGTTGCGGCGCAGCGGAAAGATGTAGCGAAGCTGATTACGGTTGCCGGGAATTTGAACACGGATGCACACAGCCGACATCATCGTGTTTCACGTTTGCATGGATCGCTAAACCCGGTAAATTTTCTTCAGGAATTATCAAGGATTCCGCAAACGCACTTTGTAGGCGGAAAAGATAAGGTTGTTCCGCCATTTTTGGCACGGAATTTTGTTGCGGATTTGCGGTCGTCTCACCGTTCAAGAGGTCGTATGCAAGATGTGCAACGTCCTGAAATGCGGGTCGTGGAAATGCCGGAATATAGTCATCATTGCTGTTGGGAGGAGCGTTGGCCATTGTTTTAAATGCTGTTTTCATTTATTGGTTTGCTAATTGTGAAGATTATGTTCTAAAACATCCGTAGTTTGATGCCTGTGTTGGTTGTTTAGGTAAGCAATAGATAAAAGCCGGTTTCTGGAAACAGGAACCGGCTTTTTTGTTTCTGGAAATTGTTGGCACAGGATTGGTATGGACAATAACTGGGTTTGAGTTTTCCCTGGTTCCAAGGTAGATTGATTGGCTTTTTATATTGGCGGAGAAGAAGGTTGTAAAGATGATGATAAAGATGATGATGATGAATAAAAAATGGATTACAGGTTTATGGATTGGTTTAATGGCTATTTCAGGCGTGGCCACAGCGGAGTATTCGATATCCCGCAACGAAGTATTTTCGGATTGGCGATTGATCTGCGCAAAAGGAAAACCGGCAGATAGCAAAAAAGAGGTTGAGCAGTGCAATTTGATGCAGCAGTTGAATGACAAATCCGGGCGTCAGGTTTTCAAAGCGGAAATTTTGAAGGGAAAGTCAGGTAGTAAGACCGAAAAAGGCATTTTGTTGCATTTACCGCTCGGATTGGATTTGCCTACAAAAGCGAAACTGATCGTTGGAGATGTGAAGCGGACATTGCCTTTCCAGACTTGTTTGCCAGCAGGCTGTGTAGTGAGTGAGGGGTTGGATCGGAAATTGATGCGTGCCATGCAGAAAGCCAATACAGGCACACTTCAAATCAAACCTCATGGTCAATCCCGTAGTGTCGATATCAAATTTTCACTGAAAGGGTTTTCCAAAGGCGTAAAAGAAGTGAAATAGGACGGGAGTTGTATTGCATTGTTTGCGTAGCAGCTAGGATTTTCGTTACATATTTTTCAAACAGAAAAACATTATAGTAACGGTATTCATTTTTAGTTTGACATTTAAGATTTTCAGCTGTGTTACTGTACTGTTCGCGACACCGCATACAGGGTATGTAGCATTCTGAGACGCGAGTCATAGAAATGCCGGAATATAGCCACCATTGTTGCTGGCTAGATCGTTGGTCGTTGTTTTGAGATTTTTTTCCAGTGTTTTCAATCAAGAAGGGGGGTAAAATTACTCCCTTTTTTGTTGCCATTGTTTTTATAAGTTAAAGATTCGTCATTCCCGAATGCTGTAATTGGGAATCTATCGCTTTTTCTTTTTTTAGACTCACGATTTCTCTCTGATTTCCCTATGAAAAAAGTCCTGATCCGCACGTTTGGGTGCCAGATGAATGATTACGATTCCCGCCGCATTGTGGAGTTGTTACAACAGTCGCACGGGATGTCGGCGACCGAAAATCCGGAAGAGGCCGATCTATTGTTGCTCAATACTTGTTCGGTGCGTGAAAAGGCACAGGAGAAGGTGTTCTCGCAGTTGGGGCAGTGGCGACTGCTGAAGGAGAAACGTCCTGGGGTGATGATTGGCGTTGGCGGTTGTGTGGCGAGCCAGGAGGGAGAGGCAATCCGCAGTCGTGCACCGTATGTTGATCTGGTATTTGGGCCGCAGACATTGCATCGTTTGCCGGAGATGATTGATGCGGTATTGGCGGAACGCAAGGCGGTGGTCGATGTGTCGTTCCCGGAGATTGAGAAATTTGACCGCTTGCCGGAGCCGCAAGCAGATGGAGTGGTGGCGTCGGTCAGCATCATGGAAGGGTGCAGCAAATTTTGCACCTATTGCATTGTGCCGTTCACACGGGGTGAGGAGGTGAGCCGTCCGCTGGATGATGTGCTGGCAGAGGTGGCGGGGCTGGTTGAGCAGGGTGTGCGCGAAATCAATTTGTTGGGGCAAAATGTCAATGCCTATCAGGGGGTGATGCACGACGGCGGAACGTGCGATTTGGCAATGTTGATCCATCATCTGGATGCGATGGAGGGCGTTGGGCGCATCCGCTATACCACGTCGTATCCGACCGAGATGACCGATGCATTGATTGAAACCTACCGCGAGGTGCCGAAGTTGGTCAGCCATTTGCATTTGCCAGTGCAGAGCGGCTCGGATCATATCCTCAAAATGATGAAACGCCAGCATACGGCAGCGGATTATCGTGAAATTGTGCGTAAATTGCGGGCGGCGCGACCAGATTTGAGTTTGTCGTCTGACTTTATTGTCGGTTTTCCCGGCGAGACGGATGCCGATTTTGAGGCAACGATGGATTTGATTGCAGAGCTTCGGTTTGACCGTTCGTTCAGTTTTATTTACAGCCCGCGTCCCGGGACGCCGGCGGCAGATTTGCCGGATGATGTGCCATTGGCGGTGAAACAGCAGCGGTTGCAGCGGCTTCAGGAGCGGCTCAACCAGTTGGTGATGGAGTATAGTCGGGCGATGGTCGGCACAACGCAGCGGGTTTTGGTCGAGGGTGCGGCGCGGAAAGATCCGGAGCGGCAAGTTGCTGGGCGCACAGAAAATAACCGGGTGGTCAATTTTGATGGTTCGATGGATTTGATTGGGCAGTTTGTTGATGTGCGGATTACGGAAGCATTGCCGAATTCGTTGAGGGGTGAGATAGTGAAGAATTGATTTTGCGTGAAGAATGATGAGTGTTGAATCTATTTCCTTAAATATAGCTATTGGCGTAATAAGTTCAGTCATTGGAGCGTTATTTGTTTTTGCTGGTCAGTATGGTATTCGGATTAGAAAGAAAGCTGTTGAGAAAAATGTCTTTGTTAAGAAAAAAGAAGAACAACAATGGAAAACAAATGATTTTGGAATACGGCAAGGAATTACAAATAAGTATTTGTTTATAATATTAAGGTATCTTTTCTTAGCTAATATGTTTTGGCTTGTTCCAGAGTTTTTAGTAAAAATTTACATGTTATCTGATGCGTTTTTTAATATTTATCCATATGAAGAAATTTCTTATACAATAGGTATTCTTCTTAGGCTATCAAGCCTTGTTCTTTTTTTCTTAGGTTTGGGGAATATATTAAGATATATGAAATTGAGGCAGTCTGATGATAACTAAATATTCTATTTTAATTTAAGATGTAAAAATATGAATAAAATTTACAAAAGTGGTTGCCTAGATGAAATTGATCGAAGAAGTCGTACTTAAAATACGAAACGGTCAATATGAGTTTTCCAAACATGCTTTGGATCAATCTATTCGTCGTAATATTCGTGTTTCAGAAGTTAGGCAGTTTTTCAATTTGTCTGTTGAATTGGTTGAAGACTATCCAGAAGATAAATATGGGCCGAGTTGTTTGTTGCTTGGGTATACAAATACCAATCGTCCATTGCATATCCAGTGTAGCTATCCGAGTAGACCTTTGGTTAAAATTATCACGTTATATCAGCCTAATCCTAAACTTTGGATTGATAACAAAATTAGGAAGAAATAGTGAACAGGAGTTCTGAAATGATTGAGACAATGATGAATGAACAAGTTACATATACAGTCAATCATGCAGGCAAGCTGTTTGTGATTGAAAATGTTCCCGCACGCGTTTGTCAGGAAACTGGAGAACAGTTTTTCTCTCCAGAAACAGTAGAGCATATTCAGGATTTAATTGCGGAACAAAGAAAGCCAGTTCGCATTATGGAAACACCTGTATATAATTACGCATAATTTGAAAATTTTATTTTTACGTTTGAACTGGTGAATGCAAACGTAGAATTACCATCAAAATTCACCATTAACATTGAGTAAGAAAAAATGAGTACAGGTACAGTAAAGTGGTTTAATGCAACAAAAGGCTACGGTTTCATCACGCCCGACGACGGTGGAAAAGACCTTTTTGTTCACCATTCAGAAATTAAAATTGACGGCTATGCGACCTTGAATGATGGTCAGACCGTTGAATTTGAAGTGGGGGATAGTCCAAAAGGCCCATGTGCAACGAATGTTATGCCTGGCTAAATCCTGCACAGATTAAAAAGCGCATGCAGTGGAATGAAAATATCTGCTGTGTGCGTTTTTGTGTGTGCAAAAAATATAGAATGTGAAAAATGGCAATCAAATCAATCAGCCCGCTATGCCGGTTATTTGATTTAATCGAACGGTTTTTCTGGATTTGCGCGGGATTGCTTGCGATTGTTGGCGCATTTGGCATGCTGGCAAAAGGCATGTTTTATCTGGTTGAGGATTTCGGAAAACTGAAAGCTGTTTTAACCAAAGAATTTTTTTACGCTGTTATCTGTTTTGAGCTATTTCAAATGGCGCGAATTCGTATTGAACGGCGTTCCCACAAAATGGTGCTTTACCATTTTATTTTTATGGCAACACTTACGTTTGGGCGCGAGATTTTCCTAATCCATAATTTGAGTTTCTGGATTGTTGCCGGATTTGCAACGATGGTTGCCGTGTATGTTTTCTTTTATCGCTGGCGGGAAAAATATCAGGATACGCCAGAAGGATAGTCAAATTTTAATTCCATTTTTCTTTGGGGAAGAAAAATAAGTTACATGAGTAAAAAAGTTACCCAAAACCTCCAACTGCCGCCGATGGAAATGGAATCTATGCTGGAAATTTGCGGTCAGGCGGATGGACATCTCAAGCAAATTGAGCAGCAACTGGGCGTTTCTATTAACCATCGCGGCAACGATTTCCAGATTGTTGGCGCACAGGAGGCTGCCGTTTCCGCAGCGGAAGAGGTGTTGCAATTGCTCGCCAAGGAAGTGCAGGAAGAGGCGATGACCCCGGATCGAGTCCATCTGTTGATCCGGCAGGTACAAGGCAAGTGGATACAGCCCTCGGAGCGCGAAGAGGAGCAGTTGCTGGAGGCGATCCCGGAAGTGGTGATCAAGACGCGCAACCGGATGATCAAACCGCGTGGCCTGCACCAGCGCGAATATATGTTTGCGATGCAGCGCAATGACCTCAGTTTCGGGATTGGCCCGGCGGGGACGGGCAAAAGTTATCTGGCGGTGGCTAGTGCGGTCGAAGCGTTGAATATAGACCGCGTCAAACGGTTGATTCTGGTGCGTCCGGCGGTTGAGGCGGGGGAGAAGCTCGGCTTCCTGCCTGGCGATTTGAGCGACAAGGTTGATCCCTATCTGCGCCCGCTTTACGACGCGCTCTACGAAATGCTCGGGTTCGAGAAGGTCGCCAAGTTGATTGACCGCAACATCATTGAAGTTGCGCCTCTGGCCTTTATGCGTGGGCGGACGCTGAACGACTCCTTCATCATTCTCGACGAGGCGCAAAACACTACAATTGAGCAGATGAAAATGTTCCTGACGCGCATCGGGTTTGGCTCCACAGCGGTAGTGACGGGCGATGTGACACAAGTGGATTTGCCGCGGGGCACATCTTCCGGTCTACAGCATGCAATTGCTGTGTTGGATGGAATGAAAGATATTCATTTCACCTTCTTCCAAGCGCAGGATGTTGTGCGTCATTCGCTGGTGCAGCGCATCGTGCAGGCGTATGAGGCACATCAAAAAACAGAGTAGCTTAGGAGGATTTGATGGCTACATTACTTGCGATTTTATTGGTGTTTGTAGCACTGGTTTTTCTATTCATCAGCATTGATGCGTCCCGTCCGCCCCGAAAATGATCAGACAATGGATTTTGGTAACTGGTGATTACACTCAATTTACAAATCGCATCGGAACAGACAGAAACAGCAGAAGCATTGCCTGAATCAGATCAGTTCCAGCACTGGATTGAAGCGGCTTTGCGGCACGTTGCGCCAAAAGCTGCAGAAAGCAACCCAGAAATCACAATCCGCATTGTCGATGAAACAGAAAGCGCGGAGTTGAACGAAACTTACCGCCAAAAACCGAAACCAACCAACATCCTCTCTTTTCCATTTGAGATGCCGCCAGAAATTGCGCAAGAAATCACACAAGAGATGGATCAAACGATTTTGGGTGATTTAGTGATTTGTGCGCCAGTCGTAGCACGAGAAGTGAAAGAACAAGGTAAAAATCCAGAAGCGCACTGGGCGCATCTGACGGTGCATGGTGTGTTGCACTTGCTGGGATGGGATCACATTGACCCAAACGAGGCGGAAGCAATGGAACAACAGGAAAGGGAAATTCTCGCTAGCTTGGGAATCGCTGACCCTTATGCGGTCACAGCTACGTAGCAAAATAGCAATTGAGTAGTTTTTTTAGTGGTTTTGAAGATTTCCCCAGCAGCGGGGAAAGGGGATAAAGCCGGTGGTTTTAACCACCGGCAAGACTGTTTCAGAGCAGAAAAATTACTTCTCTTCCGGAACAATCGTCAGGTTCAGCGCACAGTTCACATCGGTGTGCAGGTGAATCTGAACTTCAAACTCACCCAGTTCACGCAATGGGCCATGCGGCAAACGGGTTTCGCTCTTCGCCAGTTCGACGCCCGCTTCGGTAACCGCTGCAGCGATTTCCATGCCGGTGATGGAGCCAAACAGCTTGCCTTCGTCGCCCGCCATGTGGGCAATTTCGATGGAGAGGCCGGCGATCTTTTCGGCACGTGCTTGAGCGGTTGCCAATGCTTCTGCTGCCTTCTTCTCCAATTCTGCACGGCGTTCTTCAAACTCTTTCAGGTTTTCCGGGGTTGCAGACTTGGCCTTGCCTTGCGGGAGCAGAAAATTCCGCGCATATCCCGGTTTGACTGAGACCTTGTCCCCGAGGTCACCCAGGTTAGCCACTTTCTCGAGCAGGATCACATCCATGATTTTTTCCTTATTTTCAATACCTAACACTGCCTTTGAAACTGGCAGGCAGTAAGCCAGTTAATCTCTAATGGGTCTAATTCCCCGCCCCTTGGAGCGATAAAATAATATTTTTTCTGGCGAAGCCAAATGCCGCATTGCGGCATGTAATACCCCGCTGCTTGCGGCGGGGTTATTTATTTAACTCTTCTCAAAATACTGGCGGTAATTCGCCCACGCATCGGTCGCGCCAATCATCGTCATCATCATCCCCAGCGGGGTGAAGAGAGAGAGCACATAAAGCGCAATCACCCAACCTTTCGTCAAGCCACGCATATCCGCCAGCGCATGGGAAACGGCCAAGCCGATCACCATGAAGAGCGTTGTCCAGACTTGTACTAAATCCGTTGCTAGCGGTGGAATCGACTCCATCAATAATCCAGCCAGAATGATCACCAACCCCAGCAACGCCACGCTTTTTTCAGAACGGAGCGCAAGGAATTCCTCTTTCAGGCCGTCCGGATTGTAGAGCATTGCTTGCCAGCCACGTGCGACCAACACCGTCACTAGTAATCCAAGGAAATAGCTGGAAGCTAGTAACCCCGCTAACATTTCTGCCGTCTGTGAGTCCAATTGGAATAACATTATACCGTTTTGCGGATTGACCGGTTGTTGTCCAGGAGGTGGTGCAAGAATTTGGGATGCCCACTCCTGCCACAACTGCGTGGGAGAGCCATCGGCCATCCAGTAAAAGAAGAGCAACAGTACAACGCCCAGCATCGCTGCGGTGTACAACACCAGCAACAATGAGCGCGTGGAGCGCAGCATCAAAGCCAAGCCAAAAACTGGCAGCCAGAGCAACGCCATTACAATCGCAGAAGCGATGCCTCCGCTAGCCACCCATTCCAGTCCCAGTACGATGAGCAATGCGCTAAGTAACACCTTTGCGCCGTCATTGCCGCCATGCCGCAACGTGACCAGCGCAATCGTCGCCCCTGCCAGATACCCAATCGGCGGGAACAGCAACGAAAGCAACGCCAAAAAAGAAGCCGTCCCCAACGCGTGGGAACGACTCCGCATGATCATCGCTGCGAATGAACGCATGGTGCAAACCTGCGCAACTTCAATCAGTTTAGAAAAATTTTAGAAATCATGCGCATCCGAATACGGAATCAACGCCAAAAATCGTGCGCGTTTGATCTCTTGGGTCAATTTGCGCTGATAACGTGCTTTCGTACCCGTAATACGTGACGGGATGATTGCGCCAGTTTCAGAGATAAAATCTTTCATTAAATCAACGTCTTTATAATCAATCGTTGGCGCATCCTTGACGCTGAAACGGCAGGATTTTCTTCTACGGAAATAACGGGCCATTTTTATAAGTTTCCTTCATTCAATTCTGTTTACATCTGTTCAGTAGCAAAGATTCTGATGAATCTATTCTGCTGATTCTGAAGCAGGCTTCTCTTCAGTGCTTTCTGCATTGCCTTCGGCAGATGCAGCAGTTTCCTGATTTTCTGTGTGTTGTGGACGTTCTTCACGTCCTGCACGTTCTTCACGGCGGCGGGATTCAAAAGCGGCACGCTGTTCACTACGCTCACGGCGAGTTGCTTCACGTTCCATCTGCGCGACCATTGCAGAATCGCCTTCCGGTGCGCTTTCCATGGAGAGGATCAGGTTACGGAGTACCGCATCGTTGAATTTAAACAAATCTTTCAACTGGTTGAGCGCATTGACGGAGCACTCTACGTTCATCAGCACATAGTGTGCCTTACGTACATTATTGATGGAGTAAGCCATCTGGCGGCGACCCCAATCTTCAAAACGGTGGACTTTGCCGCCGTCTGATTCGATGGTAGAACGGTAACGATCCACCATATCGGAAACCTGACTGCTCTGATCCGGATGGATCAGCACGACAATTTCATAATGTCTCATGATGTAAAAACATTCCTTATGGATAAAACAGCCTGACCAGAACCCAGTCTTAAATGCATAATATATAATAAGTAGACAAGGCAAATCGGCGCAGGCAAGGAATTTTGCATGGTTCTCCCATTAATTTTCTCTATGGGCATGCAAAACAGGAACGCGCATTTTACCGGAAAACAAAGAAATGGAAAGGTATCGATCAACGCAGAGCCAACTCAGAGGTGAAGCAGAATGGCAAGCGGATTTTTTACGCCGTTTTGCGGATTAAAACCGTACAATGCGCATCCTTTTTCTAAATGCTTATTCAGGAGAAACGAATTTTATGACAGCGTTGGTATGTGGTTCCTATGCGTTTGACCAGATCATGGTATTCCATGACCATTTCAAGAACCATATCCTGCCGGACAAGGTTCACATGCTCAATGTTTCGTTCCTTGTGCCACAGATGCGCCGCGAGTTTGGCGGTACGGCGGGAAACATCGTCTATAACTTAAAGCTGCTCGGTGGCGAGGGGCTTCCGATGGCGACCGTCGGCGTTGATTTTGCCCCCTACCGTCAATGGATTGAGCAGTGCGGTATCTCCACACAATATCTAAAAGAGATCGGCGACAGCTACACCGCGCAGGCATTCATCACCACTGACCTCGACGATAACCAGATCACTGCATTCCATCCGGGTGCGATGGGCATGTCCCATGAAGTGAAAGTATCCGATGCGAAAGCAGAGAACATTTCGCTGGGGATGGTTTCGCCGGATGGCAAACAGGGGATGATCGAACATGCTGCGCAGTTTGTAGAAGCCGGCATTCCGTTCTTCTTCGATCCGGGTCAAGGTTTGCCAATGTTCGATAAAGATGAACTGCTTACGTTCATTGATCAAGCAACGTGGATTACCGTCAACGATTATGAATCAGAACTGATGCAGGAACGCACAGGTCTCAGTGCAGAAGCGATTGCGGAAAAGGTAGACGCATTCATTGTGACACGCGGCGGGGAAGGTTCGCTGATTTACACAGACGGAAAGAAAATTGAAATCCCGGTGGTGAAAGTGGCAGATGAAGATGCCGTTGATCCAACGGGTTGTGGTGATGCATTCCGCGCCGGATTGTTGTACGGCTTGATGAACGACATGGGCTGGGAGAAAACAGGCCGGATCGCCTCGTTGGTGGGTTCGGTCAAGATCGGCACACATGGCACGCAAAACCACCAGTTTGATGCAGCGACATTTGCAGAACGTTTTCAACAGGAATTTGGGGAAGCTTTGTAAGATGGGATTTTTGATAAGACGAATAACCTAATTGATGAAAAGGCTGTTCCGATTTTGGTCGGGACAGCCTTTTTTTTGGGCAAAACAGTTCGTTAATTGAATACTGATTATTATTTTTTATGTCAGGATTAGTAGAATTTATTAGTAAGTAAAGGGACCGGTAGCAGAGGTTGTCAACAGGCCGGACAATCATGAAGGGGTGAAGGAGGAATTATGTCAGATCGAAGACTGCTTGTTTTTCATACTGTTGCGCGTTTATTGAGTTTTACTAAGGCGGCGGAGACACTCCATATGACCCAACCTGCAGTGACATTTCAGGTTCGGCAACTGGAGGATCATTTTAACATCCGGCTGTTTGACCGCACGCACAACCGGATTGCGCTGACCGAAGCGGGAGATCGAATTTATGAGTACGCTGGGAAAATTCTGGATTTGTACAATGAGATGGATAACTCCATTCGTGAATTGACCGGAGAAGTGAGTGGCGAGCTGGTGCTTGGGGCGAGTACCACGGTTGCTGAATATATCGTCCCCAACGTGTTGGGAGAGTTCCACGAAAAATTCCCGGCGGTCATTGTGCAGTTAAAAGTGGCCAATTCAGATGCCATTGTCTCCATGGTGGAGAGCAATTTGGTTGACCTTGGGATTGTCGAATCACCCGTCGCCAACAAGAAATTGCAGCTCGACAATTGTTTGGAAGATGAGTTGGTGGTCGTTGTTCCGCCAAGCCACGACTTGGCGAAGAAGAAATCGTTGAAACTGGAAGAGGTAGCGAAGTTCCCGTACATCTGGCGCGAAGATGGCTCCGGAACCCGCGAAGTAACGCAAAGCCGCTTCAAGGAAGCAGGCGTAGACACGTCAAAACTGGATGTGGTGATGCAACTCGGCAGCCCGGAAGCAATCAAGGGCGCGGTTGAATCAGGCATCGGCATCACAATTTTATCCAAAGTTTCGGTGCAAAAAGAGGTGCAATTGGGGACGTTGAAAGCGATTCCGCTCAATCCGCCCATGTTGCGTCCGCTTTCATTCCTGCATCAGAAACAGAAATTCCGCTTGCGGGCGGTGGATGAATTGCTGGAATTTGCGAAGAAGCGTTGTGCGTTGCATGAGCAGAATATGCAGGGCAAAGCGCCTGAGGAAGAAAAGAAAACACCGACCAAAAAGGCAACAAAAACATCCGCTACGCCGAAATCGACTAAACCGGCAGCAGCACGCAAACCATCAGGAAACAAGTAATCTGTAAGCTGGATGATCGACTTCACTGAGTCGATCACTTACTATCTTTTCCATTGAATGCTTTTGTGACGAGAAACGAGGAGAAATCCTCGTTTTTTCGTTTGGGGTGATTCAATCAACAATACCGCCAGTAGTTAAAACCACTGGCTATACGCTCTGATCCCGACGGGATCATTGATCCAACCGCATGAAACTCCCACATAAAAATTGATTTCAAATCATTAAATGTTGGGTCTCAGAAGATAATATTCCAGAAAAAAGCTACCCACTCTTCCGCGCT
>CAYFMX010000038.1:0-16955 GCA_964344325.1 uncultured Piscirickettsiaceae bacterium | reverse complement strand
TTTCATCCTGCATCTTTGGCAGGTATTTGACGTCAATATGGATAAAACCCGGTTCGTAATCTTTGAACGCCTTCTTTTTTGTTTCCGTGGAAATGCCTTCCTGTTCCGCACGTTCACGCTTCATCCGATTCAGGTTGGAGATCCCAAACCGTGTCAGGCAACGCGCCAACCCGGCACGTGAGGTTTTATCATTGATAAATTCCCGGGTTACAACCAACAGGTCATCCAGCGGCAGCAACAGCATCTTGCGGATTTCCACCACCACTTCCTCTTGCGCTTCTGATAGTGTGGTGTTCAGCTTGTGTGGGCGGTGGCTATAGTCTCCGGTACTGTCACGACCCTGCCATTTTCGGATGGTGGGGCGGGTCACGTTATATTTTTCCGCCAGTTTCCGCTGCGACAGGTTGGAAGATTGGATTTCAGCACGGATTGCCGGGGTGGTCCTGGCTTTTGGATGGATGTTCATCGTTTCTGGCCTTGTTGTAGACCGGTGACAAGCTGTTCCATGATCCCCCAAGCACGGAAGAGTGGGTAGCTTTTTTCTGGAATATTATCTTCCGAGACCTGACACCTAAGCGAATGATTTAATTTGAAGAAACAAGTCTATTAACTTCTGTCTGTTTTTCAACATGGAAAAGCTGGTGTTGATATGGGACACCCGAAATAGACGAGTTTTGTTCTAACGCATTGCTTTCATTTTGTTTTTTCATGGCATCAGCGGACTCTCTTTTTGCTATGCTGTGTGTGTCTTTAATATTAGGTCGTTATATTTAAGCCTGTTCTCAATATTGCAAAGAAGAAAATTGAACCGTACCCCTTCTTCGCTCTTCCGTGAGTTGTAGCGAAACACGAATTCGTCAACATATTTCTGCAAATGCTTAACGGAAGTGAAGTGGTAGATGCCGATAATCCCGCGCTTCAACAGACTCCAAAAGCCTTCTATTGTGTTGGTATGGACGCGACCGCAAACATATTGACCTTCGCTATGTCGAACAAATTGATGATCATAGATGTACTTTAGAGCGTTATACCCAACCCATTCATCAGAATAGACAGAAGCGCCTTCTACTACATTGGACGCAATCTCTTTTGTCAGAGTTTCGGAGCCAACATCCGGCACTTTCCGTGCATTCAGCTTGCCGCCGCGCTCGATCATGCCAAAAACCGGGGTTTTATCTTTGGTGCTGCGACCCTGTGAGCCTTTGATCTTTTTGGATTTATGGCGGTTTTTGTTCTTCCCGCCCACGTAGGTTTCGTCTACTTCAACTTCGCCGGAAAGATCGTTGTCATTATCAAATCCAAAGCAGTTGCGGATACGGTGAAGCATGAACCATGCTGTTTTCTGGGTAACACCAATATCTTTTGCAAGCTGTACGCTTGAAATGCCTTTTGTATGGGAGGTGATTAGCCAGAAGCAAGGAACCACTTTTGCAGTTTAACCTTGGAGTTATCAAACAACGTTCCAGTTTTAACGTTGAAGTATTTACCGGTGTTCTTGCATCTGTATCTGTTGTGCTTGCAAGCGTATACTTTCGATGTTGAATCAAACGGAGAAACCACATTCCCATTCCATCTAAGCCGCTCCAAGTGATCAATGCAGGATTGCTCGTCGGGGAAGGTGTTTAGAAGGTCTAAAATCGTATTGAAGTTTGTATCTATCATCATAATGGAGCCGGTCATACGTGATGATAGTAGAAATGTACACAGATTTTTGTGTAAAACTATATATAGTTACCCTTCTCTATTCTTCCACCAACGTGAATTTTTCCAGTTTGCCGTCTGCATCAAAGGTTACATCTGCTTTGCCCCAACATTCCGCACGTCCGGCATTGCAGCCGGAATTGCTCATCAAAATTTCCTCAAACTTGAGTTGAATTTGTGCGCTGTTGCCTTCTTCTTTTAATACGGTAAATTGAGTGGTCTTATCGTCAATCCAGCCACCCATTGTGGTCAGGTAGACCAGTTCCCGACACTCTTTCAGATATTGGTCAATTTGCGTTATTTTTGCTACTTCCATTCATTTTTTCTCTTTTCGTTTTTATTACGTGAATTCAACTCAAAAGTGCAACTTTCCTGTTATGTCTAAAAAATATCTGGCTTGGTGTTTTAAACCCCAAGGTTTTTCTTGGTCTGCGGTTTAATTTATCCATCACCACTTGCACTTCATTGTCCCCGGTTTTCACAAAACTGGAACCCTTTTTAAAATACTGCCGGATCAGGCCATTGCTGTTTTCGTTCAGGCCGCGTTGCCATGATGAATACGGGTCAGCAAAGTAGAATTTCGTCCCCAACCTTGCAGCAATATTTTCATGGTTGGCAAACTCTTTCCCATTGTCGGCAGTGATTGTGTGAACCCATTTTTTGAGGGGTTCCAACAGTTGCACAATAGCCTCTTCTACTAAATCTGCTCTCTTTCCCGCCACTTTTTTGACCAATGTCAATTTTTATTTCCTTTCTGTCAGCATCACCATAGTTTGCTGGTGGTTTTGGCCGATGATTGTGTCCACTTCCCAATCCCCGGTGCGCCCTTTCTTTCCAACGATGGCAGGCCGCTTTTTAATACCCGCACGGTTGGGGATTACACCTCGCTTTGAAGCACCCCCGTATTTTTTCCTGCGCTTTTTCTGGCAACGCAGATGTTTGTACAAATCACCGCCATTGGCCTTATCTTCACGAACATAGTGGTAAATCCATTCCGGGTTGACTACCTTTTTCCTGTGGGTCCCTTCCAGTGCATTGCTGATCTGTTCCGGGCTCCATTGCCCATTGCGCAACTGAAACTCCACAGTATCCCAAATATCTTCACCAATCCGGGCTTTCACCTTGTTGCTTTGGTACGTGTCAAGTCTCGGGAATTTCCAAACAGTTTCTAAACATCCATTCAGCAAATTCACATTCCATTTCGCGGATACAAAAACGCAAAAATTGACACCTTTTGCCGATGCCATAACAATTGCCGCTTTTTTCACAAAGCGAACCCCTCTTTATGGACATTCAGCTCAACGGCGAACCGCATACAGTGCCGGACGGTTCCACCGCACAAAATCTGGTCGATAGCCTACAACTTACTGGTAAACGGATTGCGATGGAAGTGAACCGCGAAATCGTCCCGCGTAGCACTTATCCAACCCATCAATTGAACAAAGGCGATCAAGTGGAAGTGGTCCACGCGATTGGCGGCGGTTCTGCGTAATCTGAAAAAATTATCTGAACATCTGAAAGCATTGAACGAGACAGAGGAAACCCATGTCTACACAAAACGACACATTCAAAATCGGTGACCGGGAATTTGCTTCGCGCTTGCTGGTTGGCTCCGGTAAATACAAAGACTTAGAAGAGACGCGCCTTGCAACGGAAGCGAGCGGTGCAGAAATTGTCACCGTGGCGATCCGCCGTTCCAACATTGGTCAAAATCCGGATGAGCCGAATCTGCTCGACGCGATTCCGCCGGAAAAATATACGATTCTGCCCAACACGGCTGGTTGTTATACGGCAGAAGATGCCGTGCGTACCTGCCGTCTTGCGCGTGAATTGCTCGACGGGCACAACCTCGTCAAGCTGGAAGTGCTGGGCGATGAAAAGACGCTCTATCCTGACATCACCGCCACGCTGGAAGCGGCAGAAATTCTGATCAAGGATGGATTTGAAGTAATGGTCTACACGACCGACGACCCGATCATCGCCAAACGATTGGAAGAGATGGGTTGTGTTGCGGTGATGCCACTGGCTGCACCGATTGGCTCCGGGCTGGGCATCCGCAATCCGCACAATATCCGTCTGATTGTTGAAAATGCGGATGTGCCGATTCTGGTTGATGCTGGTGTTGGAACCGCTTCTGATGCGGCGATTGCAATGGAATTGGGCTGCGATGGCGTATTGATGAATACGGCGATTGCAGCGGCGCAAAATCCGGTGCTGATGGCCTCGGCAATGAAAAAAGGCATTGAAGCCGGGCGCGAGGCATTCCTCGCCGGTCGGATGCCGCGCAAAGCGTACGCCAGCGCATCCTCGCCGATTGATGGCACGTTTTTCTGATCCGATTCAGATGATTCTGGATCAATTTCACCGTTTTTCCTGAATTTTCCGCCCGTTTTCGTGGAAGAAGAAAATAAACATCACCGCCGTATCCGCTCTTTCGTGCGTCGCGAAGGACGGATGACGGTAAGCCAAAAACGGGCGTTGTCTGAACTTTGGCCGCGCTATGGCATTGATCCGTCTGATGCTCCACTCAATTTTTCCGAACTGTTTGGGCGCGATGCAGCGCAGCATCCGACCAATCTCGAAATCGGTTTTGGGATGGGGCATTCGCTACTGGAATTGGCGATTCGTCATCCGGAAGAGAACTTTTTGGGTGTGGAAGTGCACCGTCCCGGCGTGGGGCATCTGCTTACTGAAATTGAACAACACAATCTGACTAATTTGCGCCTGTTCCAGCACGATGCGATTGAAGTGTTGGAAAAACAGATTCCAGATAGTAGCTTGCGAAGCGTACTGCTCTTTTTTCCCGATCCTTGGCATAAAAAACGCCACAATAAACGACGCATTGTGCAGCCGGATTTTGTTCAAACGGTGGTCGAAAAATTGCAGCCGGACGGATTTTTTCACCTTGCGACGGATTGGGAAGATTATGCGCATTGGATGATGGAAATCGTCAGCGTGCACCCGAATTTGACCAATATTACAGGAGCTGGGAATTTCACCCCGCGTCCTGATTCGCGTCCTGTCACCAAATTTGAGAAGCGCGGCTTGCGGTTGGGACATAGCGTGTGGGATTTGGTGTTTGAGAAACAATAGGATTTCCTCATGCGGCAAAAACATCGGATTGAATCCATCCATTTAAAAGAAATTGGCGTTTTTGATGATTTGGAAATAAACAACCCCGCCGCAAGCAGCGGGGTATTATATGCCGCAATGCGGCATCTGGCTTTGCCAGAAAAAACACTTTCCTATCACGCCCCAAGGGGCGGGGAATTAGACCCTTAGAGATTAAAAAATAATCGAATCCTTTTGTATCAATTGGTTAACGATTATTCAAACGATTGCCTTGAGCAAATCGTAGTGATAGTTGCTGTTAACCCCCGCTTTCGCGGGAGTGACAAACTTCTTCAAACAATTTGAAACTACGGCATCAACGCAACCTGATCCAATCCCGCCGTCTCTGCAAAATCAAACATGATATTGAGATTTTGCACCGCTTGCCCCGCCGCGCCTTTGACCAGATTATCAATCACCGACAGCACGATCAGATGCTGTGAATCTTGCGGCTGGTGCACCGCGATCCGGCACAAATTGCTACCGCGCACGGTACGCGTTTCTGGATGGGAGCCAGCAGGCAGCACATCAACAAACGCTTCGTTTTGGTAACGCGTTTCAAACAGATTTTGCACTGCGTCCAATTTTTCTGACGTGCGCAGATAGAGTGTCGCGTGAATACCCCGAATCATCGGCACCAAGTGCGGCACAAACGTCAATCCGACATTCTCCTGCCCTGCCATTGCACAAATCTGCTGGCGAATCTCCGGCCAATGGCGATGCCCAGGAACCGCATACGCTTTGAAACTTTCGGACGATTCGGCCTGTAATGTTCCAACATTCGCACCACGTCCTGCGCCACTGACGCCAGATTTACAATCAGCAATAATCGTATCCAGCTCCACCAGTCCTTTTTCCAGTAACGGCAACAATCCCAACTGTACAGCGGTCGGATAGCACCCCGGATTCGCCAATACACGCGCTTTTTTGATCTGCTCCCGATTCAGTTCCGGCAAACCGTAAACCGCTTCTGCGAGCAAATCTTCACAATCATGCGGCATGCCATACCATTTTTCCCACACTTTCGAGTCTTTGAGCCGGAAATCAGCTGCCAAATCAATGATCCGCACACCGGCATCAACCAACTCTCGCGCCGTTTTCATCGCTACGCCATTCGGAGTTGCAGAGAAGACGACATCACACTGCTTGAGCGAATCAGCACTTGGTTCAGAAAAAGCCAAATCCAGATGACCGCGCAAGTTGGGGAAAAGGTCAGAAACCGGTTTTCCTGCTTCTGAACGTGAGGTAATCACTTTCAATTCCACATCTGGATGCTGTGCCAGCAACCGCAACAATTCAACGCCGGTATATCCGGTTCCACCTACAATGCCTGCTTTGATCATTTTCGCTCCTCTATCCAGCTTTTATCCAATCTGGATTTTATTTTCTGTGTTCAATTTTTGACCTGCCACTGTCTCAGGTTACGGCTACGCTGCATGACTGCAACCGCAATAATGGCTTTTTCTTTCGAACGATAAAGCATACCGCATACCAGCGAAAAAACTCTATTTCGTTTTGGGTTTCAACGTTTCTTTTTGCATTGTAGAAATTACGGATTCCAAAACGCAGAAACCACGCCAAACAGCGCGGCGGTCAGTCCCAAACTCATCACAAATGCGAAAAAGCGGGCGTTGCCGAGAAAAAGAAAACTGAATCCGCGCATTGCGCTGCCGATGAAAAACGACGAGAGGCTCAGCGTCATCCAGCCAAGGTGGATCAGGCTGGGGATCAGCGTTGTGCCGATCATGAAGGAGATCAGGCGGTAGTCGGGCGTGCCCCACAGTTGCGGTAAATTGGCGATTGCAAATTGTTCCGAAAGCGGAAACAAAATTGCCCAGTAGTTGCGGATGGTTTCAATTTGGAAAACTGCGCCGCTGCCTTCAAACAGGTGTGCACTTACATAAAGCGTAAACAACACCAATAATTTAAAGAAAACTGCGATTAATAAATCCCAACCAATAATTTTCAGAAAAAAGAAAATGCGTGGATTTTTCTCTTGTACCAAACGTTGAAATTCGTAACGTGTGACGGCAACTGAACACCAATCTAAAAATGCATTTAACAGAGGGAACAAAATAAAAAATAATGTGAATACGGCTACAACTTGATCAGTCGAAATGCCATGATCTATTTGGCTAGTTAGGATAAATAAATCAAGGATATTGCCCGAAAAGAAGGAATATTTTTCTTCAATCATGGGATGAGATATGATAATAGACACAACAAAAAATATCATAACAATCCCTCCCATAGCTATAAGTACAGCACTACGCCAAGCACCCGCTACAATCCGATCTAAAGTCAAAGTTAATGCTAAAACACCAGACCAAACCATAGCACCAGAAATAGCTATAACTACAACTTCTGCTACAGAAACTGCTACAGCAGCAACCACTCCAATCCAAATAAAACCTACTGATAAAACCAAACTTGCAGTAACATCACTTTCATTTCCTCGTACCCAATACAGATTAAAGCTATAAAAAATTACCAAAAAGAGCATTTGCCAAATCATGTTTTCAGTTATCTGTGAATAACTGAACATAAGTAATCCAACCACTAGATAGAGATAGGACGCTCCACAAGAAACAAAAAATGGTCGAAATTGAAAAAACTTCACTCTTCTGATGCCAAATGGATTTACAGGGAGCATGAAAGAAAACTCATAAATCCGATCCACTTTTAATAAAAAACTAAAAGTTACTTCTCTCATCGTATTAGGAATCTGATTCGCCCATTTTTGTAATTTATTTTGAATTGAAGCATCAAATTCCTTCCGTTTATCTTCCGGAATAAATTCAAGAAATAATTCCTGAAAGCGTTCCAACATCGGCTCCAACGCCTTGTAGAAAATCCACAACGCTACGGCGTAAAGCACCAGCGAAGACGAATTTAAAACCGTCTCTAAAACCTCAGCAGGAACAGACAATCCAGAAGACATAACTCACATCCAACAAAGAAAAAATCAGACCAACACTTCAAAAACAACCAAATACCACCGCACCCAATCCCACGCAAGCAATTTGCACACGCCCCCCCCCTGCACCACCCCACAGCACGACCGCAAATCCCCGCACCCAATCCGTGCGCAAACCGGTGCGTTTCTAGCACGTAAATCCCAGACAAAATAAAAACAATCCATTGATTCAAAACAAAAATTCAAAATTGGCACGTTATTTGTTTTAACAGGCGCATCCACACGGAACAACAAAACAAAAACCATGCTGGAGATTTTGATCATGGACAACATCAGCACCCAATACAGAGAAAACACCGAAACCCGCTCCGCGCCATTCATGGCCTCCCCAAGCGCACGCTACCTCTACAACCATGACATCATGAACTGCACGGCAGACGGCGTGCTCGGCAACTGCCTCTACTCCGCACGCGCCCTCGGCATGACCAACGAATGGGATGCAATCCAGCTCTCCCCCGACCTGAAAACCGAATGGGAGCCAATCCGCAACCATTACGCCCGCGTCGGCCTCAACCACACCCACGCCGTAATCTGGGACACCGACCTTGACCAGATTTCCCGCTTCGACGAATACCATCCGTCCGTCTTCTTCTTCGGCGAAGATGAGCACTACTCCCACGGAGACCAAAAATGGCTGGATGTAACCAACTTCATCAACTCCAAAAACAACTTCATGGCGTTGGCAGAAGAACTGGGCGTACCGGTGCCACAAACCCTCTGCTTTGACCGGGTTGATGAAATCACCGAAGCGGCTACCGAATCATTCAAATTCCCGTGCTATCTAAAAGCGGCGATTTCTGTCTCTGGCGTTGGCATCTACCGTTGCGCAACCGCAGAAGAGTTGTTGGAAAACGCGAAAACGTTTGATCCATCCACGCCGGTACAGGTGCAGGAAGAGGTGCTGACCGATTGCTTCCTCAACATGCAATACAAAGTGGTCGATGGCAAAGCACAGCGTTGGTTAACGACCGAACAAATTCTCGAAGGCGCGGCGCATCAGGGCAACATCCACCCGCCGCGTTGTGAGCCGTGGGATGTCGTCGAACCGATGGCACAATGGATGGCAGAGCAAGGCTTCAAGGATGTCTTTGCGTTTGATGTCGCCGTTATCGATCACCCAGAAGGGGAACGCTATCTGGCAATTGAGTGCAATCCGCGCTATAACGGCGCTTCCTATCCGACCGCCATCGCCATGAAACTGGGCATTGATGAATGGGTCGCCTGCTACTTCAAAACCCGGCATCGTTCCCTCGCAGAAATCAATCTGGACGGTCTGGAATATGATGCAGAAACTGGCGAAGGGGTTGTGATCGTCAACTGGGGGCCGATCTTGGTCGGAAAAGTGATGGTATTGTTGGCCGGCGACCGTGAAACCCGGCAAAAGCTGGAAGCAGAACTAGTACGCAGGATTTGGTAAATCCACTGGGTAAACGCACAATGACAACAATCAAGCAGTGGTTAAAACCACTGCCTAGCCGCCCGGATCCCGCTGGGATCAACCGCTTCCCCGGAGGGGAAAGGGCATAAAGTCGGTGGTTTCAACCATCGGCGGAGCTTTTTTGTCTACAGGAGAATGAATGGAAAACAGATATTCACTGATGGTACATGGCGGCGCAGGCGCGCTCGACAACGTCAAAGACAACAAAACCGCGTTACGCTATCTGGAAAGCTTACGCCGCATTCTGGAGCATGGACGGGAAATCCTCACACTGGGCGGCAGTGCACTGCAAGCAGCCGAAACCTGTGCCTCCCTGCTGGAAGACGATCCGGTTTTCAACGCGGGTTGCGGCTCCGTACTGAACGAAGACGGCAAAGTAGAAATGGACGCAGCCATCATGGACGGACGCGATCTCTCCGCTGGTTCCATCGCCGGAATTGGAAACATCGCCAACCCAATCCAGTTGGCGCGACTGGTGATGACTGAAAGTGAACACGTGATGCTTATCGGCGAAGGCGCAATGCAATTCGCTGAACATTGCGGCGTAAAACGCACGCCAGACCACTACTTTTTCACCGAAGACCGCATCGCCCAGCTAAAAGAAGCGCGGCTCAAAAACCGCATCATGCTCGACCATGACAGCGATGAGGAAGACAGCGAAGATCAAAAATACGGCACCATTGGTGCTATCGCCTACGACATGAATGGGAATTTAGCAGCAGCAACATCCACTGGCGGCATCGTCAACAAACGCGCTGGGCGTGTTGGCGATTCACCGATTGTTGGCTCCGGCGTTTTTGCCGACAACGAAACCTGCGCTGTCTCTACCACCGGTTTTGGCGAAGATTTTATGCGCACCGTATTAGCAAAAACCATCTCTGATTCACTAGAAATGCTGGGTGGAGATGCACACTCCGCCGCAAAATATGGCGTGGAATACTTGCGTCGAAAAGTGAAAGGGCGCGGCGGTTTTATCGTCATCGATAACCAGGGCAATTGCGCCAGTGATTTCACCACCAAAAAGATGATCCACGGCTGGATCGAAAAGGGTGGCGAGGCGACGGTGCGATTCTAAATTCGGCTCTGTGACATTTATGAAAAAAGCCCATCCCCAAAATTCAGGGACGGGCTTTTTTTACAGTAACCGCTTGTGATGATCAGCAGATCATTCAAACAGTCCTGACAATTCCACCATCGAATCAATCACCGCATCCGGATTGTAATCGCGGATATCCTCACCGTGGTTATAGCCGTAGCTCATGCAAACAATGGTGAAACCCGCCGCACGCGATGCTTTCACGTCACTCATTGAATCACCCAGCATCATTGCCTCTTCTGGCTTGCAGCTGAAAAATTTTGCACCGTGCAACAACGGACCCGGATCAGGTTTCTTCACCGGCAAGGTGTCGCCACTGATGATGATCTCGAAACGATCTGCAATGCCCAAATCTTGTAACAATGGCTCGGTAAACCGCGCAGCCTTATTGGTAACGCACCCTAAACGCACAGGTTGCGTTGCGAACCAGTCCAGCCCTTCCTTTACACCCGGATAGAGTTGGCTACGTTTGCTGGTGTTTTCCGCATAAAGCTCAGAGAAGATCGGGAACGCCTTGTCGAATAACGCATCTTCCGGCTCGCCGTCAAGGCTGTTAGTCAACGCACGACGCACGAGACGCTCGACACCATTGCCAACCCAGTTCCGTGCTGCTGCTTCACCGCGTACCGGCATGTCGATGGCTTTCATCATCTCATCGACACACCAGGAGAGGTCAGGCACGCTATCGACTAACGTGCCATCCACGTCGATCAGCACCATTTTCGGTAATTTCAGTTTTCCGCTCATGATTTTCAGTCCTGAAATTACGCGTTGGAGGCTTTCGCCAGTTCGTCACGCATCTCTTTGATGATGGAATCGTAACGGTTTGGATCGGAATCCTGGCCTGCGCCGAAAATTGCGGAACCAGCAACAAACGTGTCTGCACCTGCTTCGCGAATTTCACGGATGTTGTTCGCTTTTACACCCCCGTCGATTTCAAGGCGGATATCGTAGCCGCTATCGTCAATCATCTTGCGTGCCTCACGCAGTTTATCAAGCGTATTCGGAATGAAACTTTGGCCACCAAATCCAGGGTTTACAGACATCAGTAGTACCATGTCCACCTTATCCATCACATATTTTAATGTATCCAACGGAGTTGCAGGGTTAAAAACAAGACCAGATTTACAGCCACTTTCGCGGATTAGCGACAAAGAACGGTCAATGTGTTCGGATGCCTCCGGATGGAACGTGATGTAGCTTGCCCCCGCCTTGGCAAAATCAGGAATGACGCGATCAACAGGTTTCACCATCAGATGCACGTCAATATCAGCAGTTACACCGTGACTGCGTAATGCATCACAAACCAACGGGCCAATCGTCAGGTTTGGCACATAATGGTTGTCCATCACGTCAAAGTGGACAATATCAGCACCGGCCGCAAGCACCTGATCAACCTCTTCACCCAGACGGGCAAAGTCAGCAGACAAAATGGATGGGGCAATCAAATTCTCTTTCATCGCGTTTTCCTCAATGTTTTTTTAAAAATTTACACAGCCTGAAAAGCTGGAAGCCAAAAATCTCTCAAAAATAGGACTGTACAGGATGCGGAACTACTTTTCAGCCCTTGATTATTCTGCTGATAGGAAAACCACTAGTTGTCAGTTCTCGGAGGCGTTGTTGCATGAATGTTAGAGAGTTTTCGAAGCGGATCGCGGCAATTTTCGAGCACATTCTAAGAACTTTTTCTTGGGAATTGATAGTAAGAATTTTCTTGCTTCGAACGTGCCGTCTACTTCATTGATCTTCTTCGAACATGTGCAAATATTCATGCAACAACGCTGTTCTCGGAAGATAATATTCCAGAAAAAAGCTGCCCACTTAAATTATTAAGGTGTCAAACAAAACGCCCTGTAAAATTTATGAGTGCGGTTTTTTTATGCCGGAAGTAATTTCTCCAACAACGCTGCATGGCGTTCCGCTTGTTTCTCTAATCGTAGCCGCTGGGCGAGAAAAATCGTACGCAGTTCTTCTTTCGCAGTCTCAAAATCATCATTGATGATAAGATAATCATATTCGGGATAGTGGGACATTTCACGTTCCGCATCGTGCATCCGGCGGGCGATTATTTCCGCGTTATCCTGTCCGCGTCTAGTGAGGCGTTCTTCCAGTGCTTCGCGGGAGGGGGGAAGGATGAAAATCGTGACGGTTCCCGGCACTTTTTCGCGGATTTGCTGTGCGCCTTGCCAATCAATTTCCAGAATCACATCTTGGCCTGATGCGAGTTTGTCGTTGACCCAAATTGCGGAAGTTCCGTAAAAGTTATCGAATACTTGCGCGTGTTCCAGAAAATTTCCTGCTTCGACCTCTTGTTTGAAAGTTTCCACATTGGTGAAATTGTAGTGGATGCCATGTTCCTCGCCCGGGCGCGGATCGCGTGTAGTGTAGGAGACGGAGAGGAGGATGTCGTCGGTGGTTTTCAGCATCTCTTGCAGCAGGCTTGATTTTCCCGCACCGGAGGGGGCGGAGACGATATAGAGGGTTCCAGTTTGGCTCATGGATTTCTCAAATAGTTTCAGGTGTTCAGAAAAGCGCGTATTGTGGCGATTTGCTATCCGGGGCGCAATCTAGATTGCTGTTGTTTATATTGGGACATATATTGAGATTATTGTAGCGTAATACAATAGAGCAGTTGTATCGAGGGTTCACCAATCCGCAACAAAAATGCCATGCTTTCCGTATGAAAGATTTGCCAAAATTCTTCCGGTTTTTTTGGTTTTTCGGTTTTTCCAAATAGACAAACCATTCAGAAATTGAGTAGAAATTCAGAAGAAGAGAACGCAGAGAAGGAAAGCGCAATGAACAAACGAATCGTATGGTTGCATGAGACAGGCATTGAAGATGTTGAATATGTCGGTGGTAAAAATGCCTCATTGGGGGAGATGATTCAGAATCTTGCCGACGCGGGTGTAACTGTGCCGGGCGGGTTTGCAACCACTGCACATGCCTATCGGGAATTTCTGCAAGCGAATGCACTGGACGAAAAAATCTACGCAGAACTTGATGCGCTGAATACGAATGACACCACCGCATTGGCAGAATCGGGCGCGAAAATTCGTGATTGGATCATGGATGGCACGTTGCCATCGGAGCTGGAGCAGGAAATCCGCGATGCATATCAACAGATGAATGCAGAATCTTCGATGAACGATGCGGTTGCCGTGGCAGTTCGCTCTTCGGCGACCGCGGAGGATTTGCCCAATGCGTCGTTTGCTGGACAGCAGGAGACTTACCTCAACATTTCCGGTATCGACCATTTGCTGGATGCAGTGAAGAAGGTATTTGCGTCGCTCTTCAACGACCGCGCAATTTCTTACCGCACGCATCAAGGATTTGAGCATCGTAAAGTAGCACTCTCTGCTTGTATCCAACGGATGATCCGCAGCGATGGCGCGACCAGTGGTGTGATGTTCTCATTAGATACCGAATCTGGCTTCCGCGATGCAGTTTTTGTGACTGGCGCATATGGGTTGGGTGAAACGGTCGTGCAGGGCGAGGTTGATCCAGATGAGTTCTATATTCACAAACCAACGCTGGAGAAAGGAAAACCTGCGGTGTTGTCACGTAGCCTCGGTAAAAAGGCAATTCGCATGGTCTACAGTGGCGATCCAACGGGCTACAATCCGGTGCGCACCGAAAATACGCCGCTTGATTTGCGCAAGAAATTTTGTGTAACCGATGCGGAGCTCGAAAGTCTGGCGCGGCAAGCGGTAGCAATTGAAAAACACTATGGCAAGCCGATGGATATCGAATGGGCAAAAGATAGCATCGACGAGCAGCTGTATATCGTGCAGGCACGGCCAGAGACAGTGATGAGCCGTAAAACCGGCAATGTGTTGACGCGTTATCTGCTGAATGAGCACTCTGATGTGCTGGTGCGTGGACGCAGCATCGGGCAGAAGATCAGCACTGGCAAGGTGAAAAATGTGCCGCATATCCGCGAGATGTATAAGGTGGAAGAGGGTGATGTCTTGGTTGCCGATATTACCGATCCGGATTGGGAGCCGGTGATGAAAAAAGCATCGGCGATTGTTACGAATCGCGGTGGGCGTACTTGCCATGCGGCGATTATTGCACGTGAATTGGGGATTCCAGCGGTAGTCGGTTGTGGAAACGCGACGGAAATTCTACAAGACAAGATGGATGTGACTATCTCTTGCGCGGAAGGTGATAGCGGCTATGTCTACGACGGTGTTCTGGATTACGAGATCAAGGAAGAGGAACAGAAAGATTTGCCAGAGTTGCCGGTCAAAATCATGCTCAATATTAGCAATCCGGAAAAAGCGTTTGCTTTCAGCCAGATTCCAAATGACGGTGTTGGGCTTGCGCGGTTGGAGTTCATGATCAGCAAAACCATCGGTATCCATCCGAAAGCGTTGATTGATTTCAATCAGTTGGAAGATCCAGAGTTGTACCGTGAAATTACCGAGCGCACCTCTGCTTATCCAACGCCGGTTGATTTTTACGTTTCCAAATTGCAGGAAGGGATTTCCACGCTAGCAGCAGCATTCTGGCCGAAAAAACTGATTGTTCGTTGCTCCGATTTCAAATCGAATGAGTATGCAAATTTGTTGGGTGGTCATTTGTATGAGCCAAAAGAAGAGAATCCGATGATCGGTTTCCGTGGCGCATCACGCTATATTTCTGACGATTTCGGCGATTGTTTTGATCTCGAATGCAAGGCATTGAAAGCAGTGCGTGATGAGATGGGGTTGACCAATGTGGAGCTGATGATTCCATTTGTACGCACAGTCGAAGAGGGGAAAAAGGTGCTCGACAAGCTGGCGAAAAATGGCCTGAAGCGCGGCGAAAATGGTTTGCGTGTGATTATGATGTGCGAGGTACCTTCCAATGCGATTTTGGCGGAGGAGTTCCTGGAGCATTTTGATGGTTTCTCCATTGGTTCCAACGATTTGACACAGCTGACGTTAGGATTGGACCGCGATTCCGGGCTGGTTGCTTCCAACTTTGATGAACGCGATCCAGCGATCAAATCACTGCTTCATCAGGCGATTCAGGCCTGCTGCAATGCAGATAAGTATGTCGGCATTTGTGGACAGGGGCCATCTGATCATATGGATTTTGCGGAGTGGTTGTTTGATGAAGGGATCGGTAGTTTGTCGTTGAATCCGGATTCTGTGTTGGAGACGTGGCTCAAGCTTGGTAAACGTTGATTTACTACGTCAATTTTCAATCCATTGGAAATGGTAGTGGTTTAATTCCCCCAGACACCTCATTGAAAGCAGTAAAATTGTAGTAGTAAAAATCCACGTTCTTAGAAGCTGTTTGGAAATTCCCGAGATTAGTGCGAACCTGGGATTTTGTCGATTAAAGAGGTAATCATGAACCAAAAAAACGGAAAAAGCGCTATCCAAGTAACCTGAGTGAGGGTGAATGGAGTTTCCTGAAACCTTGCTTACCAGTCTCAACAATAGGCAGGCCGAGAAAAATCAACTTGCGGCAAGTGGTCAACGCAATCCTGTATGTATTGAAAACAGGCTGCCAATGGCGTCAACTGCCCCGGGATTTCGCGAAGTGGAATAGCGTGTACTACTATTTTCGCAAATGGAAGAATGACGGCACCTGGGAACAGCTCCATAACTTGCTGCGCTCCCGGTTACGGGAAGAAAGCGGGGCGGCACAAACATGCAACAGCAGGCTGCCTGGATAGCCAGAGCGTCAAATGTACGGCAACACCGGGAGAGCGGGGTTATGATGCCGGAAAGAAAGTGAACGGGCGGAAACGGCATATTCTGACAGATACTTTGGGATTGCTGTTGTTTGTGATTGTCACAACAGCTAACGTACAGGACCGTGATGGCGCACGCCTGTTGTTAAGCCATCTGCCCGGTGGGTGCAAAAAGCTACGGAAAATCTGGGTCGATGGCGGATACCGTGGCCAGTTGGTTAAATGGGTTGCGGCGCGTTTCAGGTTTGTTCTGGAGGTGGTTTTACGCCCGAAAGAAACCAGGAAGTTTGTGTTGCTGCCCCGCCGTTGGGTAGTTGAACGTACTTTCGGCTGGCTGAACCATTCGCGCCGCCTCAGCAAATGTTACGAACGACAGACCCGTACGGACGAAATCTGGATGTATATCGCCATGACCCGCATCATGTTGGCCAGACTGGCCTAAGTTGTGAGTTTCCAAACAGCTTCTTAGGCTACTACAGATTGCCCTTACATCCATAGCTCCCTATAATGCGCGGGACATCTTGGGGGCGACCAGGCTTCGACGTGGATTGCAAAACCTGAGGTGCATGCCGAGGATGAAGGAGCCTCGTAAATCATTCTTCAAAATTATAGTTGCCAACGACGACAACTACGCTCTCGCCGCTTAATAACCGGTAGAAGCCGTCCGCCTGAAGCCGTGCTTGTGCGTTCAGTCCCGGGCGTCGACCCTCACAAGATCGCGATGAAACATGTCTGGGGTGGATTCGCTAAAACTTTACTGGGCTCGCTGTACGTTCTCCCTGCCCATCGGGTAGCGTACAGTTAAATGAATAGATTGGGATAAGCATGTAGAGCCAAAGGCGGAGGATGCACGGACGGGGGTTCGATTCCCCCCGCCTCCACCAAGTAAAAGTTTAAAGCCGTCCTATGACGGCTTTTTTCTTGCCTGAAATCAGCGAATTAC
>CAYFMX010000037.1:0-20548 GCA_964344325.1 uncultured Piscirickettsiaceae bacterium | reverse complement strand
AGAAGCAGAAATTGTTTACGAAAAAGGTTTATGAACACACGAGACCTGACAGCTACAATTAAAACACCTAATAATTTCACCTTGAATGACAGTGGTCGCCGTGTGGTGGTTGACCCGGTGACCCGTATTGAAGGGCATCTGCGTTGCGAAGTGAATGTCGATGAAAATAATGTGATCCAGAATGCAGTTTCCTCCGGCACGATGTGGCGTGGGCTAGAGGTGATTCTGAAAGGCCGCGATCCGCGTGATGCATGGGCATTTACGGAACGGATTTGTGGTGTTTGTACCGGGGTACATGCGCTTTCCTCTGTGCGTGCGGTAGAAGATGCGTTGGACATCAAAATTCCGCTCAATGCACATCTGATCCGCGAAATGATGGCGAAGACCCTGCAAGTGCAAGATCACGTTGTCCACTTTTATCACTTACATGCGTTGGATTGGGTGAATCCGGTTAATGCACTGAAAGCCGACGCACACCAGACTTCAGAGCTGCAAAAAGCGGTCTCCCCACGACATCCAATGTCTAGCCCGGGACATTTCAAAGATATTCAAAACCGGGTGAAGAAGTTTGTGGAATCGGGACAGCTCGGCATTTTTAAAAATGGCTATTGGGATAACCCGGCCTACAAATTGCCACCAGAAGCCGATTTGATGGCGGTGACGCACTATTTGCAGGCATTGGATTTGCAAAAAGAGATGGTGAAAGTCCATTCGATTTTTGGTGGCAAAAATCCTCATCCGCACTATATGGTCGGCGGTGTGCCATGTGCGATCAATATTGATGGGGAGATGGCGGCAGGCGCGCCGATCAATATGGAACGCCTGAATTTTGTGTTGGACAAAATTCAGGAGATGCGTGAATTTGTCAAAAACGTCTACATTCCAGATGTGTTGGCGATTGCGAGTATCTATAAAGATTGGCTCTATGGCGGCGGGTTGGCAGCCACCAATGTGATGGCGTACGGGGCGTATCCTAAAGTGCCGTATGACTATTCAACGGATCAGCTTCCTGGTGGTGCGATTATCAACGGTAACTGGAATGAAGTGCATCCGGTTGATTTGCGTGATCCGGATGAGATTCAGGAATTTGTGACGCACTCTTGGTACAAATATGACGATGAAAGTCGTGGTCTGCATCCATGGGATGGTGTAACCGAACCCAATTATGAATTGGGCGACAAAACCAAAGGCACCAAAACGAATATTCAGCAGATTGACGAAAGCGCGAAATATTCATGGATTAAGTCGCCGCGCTGGAAAGGCCATCCGATGGAGGTGGGGCCGTTGGCACGATACATTCTTGCCTATGTGCAAGGTGTCGATTATGTGAAAGATCAGGTCGATACCAGTGTTCAGAAATTCAACAAGCTGGCAGGGACAGAGTTTTCCGATTTGCAAAAATTCCTGCCGACAACGTTGGGGCGTACTTTGACGCGTGCATTGGAAGCGGAGTATTGCGCCGACATGATGTTGGATGATTTCAACGATCTGATTGCCAATATCAAGGCGGGCGATACCTCTACTGCCAACGTTGAAAAGTGGGAACCAAAAACCTGGCCGAAACAGGCGAAAGGGGTTGGTCGGGTTGAAGCGCCGCGTGGCGCATTGGGGCACTGGATTGTGATTGAAGATGAAAAAATCAAGAACTACCAGTGTGTTGTGCCAACGACCTGGAATGCTTCGCCGCGTGATCCGCAAGGAAATATTGGTGCATTTGAAGCGGCATTGATGGGCACGAAGATGGAGCGTCCGGATGAGCCGGTTGAAATCTTGCGGACGCTCCACAGTTTTGACCCATGTCTTGCATGCTCCACTCATGTAATGAGCGAGGAGGGTGAAGAGATGGCGAAGGTGCAGGTTCGGTAAATTAAAAATAGAGAAAAAAAGAGGCTTTTTTTGAAGCCTCTTTTTATTTGAGAATATTGAATCAAAGACGTCGATCAAGAATGTCTAAATGTCTATTTGAGGCGGGGTGAAATATGGATCAGGTCAGTAATTCTACAAATGATGCGATGGATAAAATCTATGTTTATGAAGCGCCGGTACGGATTTGGCATTGGGTCAATATGTTGACGGTTCTGGTGTTGGGCGTGACAGGATATTTCATCGGCAATCCGCTGCCTTCCATGATCAGTGAGGCATCTGATTATGGGGTGATGAGCACGATCCGTTTTCTCCATTTTTCAGCCGCCTATATTTTTGCCATTGGCTTTCTGGTGAGGATTTATTGGGCGATTGTTGGTAATCAATATGCGCGGGAGCTGTTTGTTGTTCCGTTTTGGAAAGCCAAATGGCGCCAGCAATGTTGGTCGCAAGTAAAATGGTATGCATTTTTGAAACCTTCCTCGGATACTCATGTGGGGCATAATCCGCTGACGCAGATCGCGATGTTCTTTTTTGTCGTTTTATTATCGTTGTTGATGATCTTCACCGGTTTTGCGCTATATGGTGAAGATCTCGGTATGGGGAGTTGGGCAGATGCGTTATTTGGTTGGATGATCCCGCTATTTGGACAGAGTCAGGATGTGCACGTAGTGCATCGTCTAGGGTTTTGGTTGTTTATGGTGTTTGTGATGGTACATGTTTATATCTCAATCCGTGAGGATATTTTGTCCAAACAAACCATGATCAGCACAATGATTAACGGGTGGCGGTTTTTTAAATAGACCGAAACTATTAGACCTGTTTCTTTAGATTTTCCTATTTCCAAATTAATTTTCCATTCCTTGGTTTTTTTATTCTGGATTTAAGATTTTTACAGGCATAATCTGACTTGATTCCTAATTTCCGACAAGTATAATTTTTGGTAATCATGAGATTAAAAATTACTGGAAATTCTATTTTTGTCATTTAATAATTTCAAATTACCATTCTTCCATTGCGGAAACACAAAATTCATTGCCCAATCCCCTCTCGCGCATCTTGCAGGAAAAATCCCGGCAGCAATTCCAGTTCTGCCAACCTGATGCGCACCAGTTCCCAATCCACCATTTCTGTGGTGATAAGATAAAGGGAAACACCCAACGTAAACAACGCCAAAATTTTCCGTAGCCAAAAAATATGGCGCAGTTTTGCGATCCAGAATTCACCGTAATTCGGGTTTTCGCCCTTCGCGCGGCGGATGCGGATGTGGCGGGAGATAAAATAGCTGGGGATAAACAGGGCTGCGGTTGCGGCGCGTGTCCATGTCCAAAATTTGGCAAAGCCGAACAGAAAAATCACCGCCAGTGCTTGTTGTTCTAATCCCAATCGTTTCAATTCACTGGCGAGAGCGATTCCACCTAGCGTCAAAAATACCAAAATGAACAACGAATAAACCAAACGAAAATGCGCCCAAAATTCTGTACTTTCCGCAGCAAGAAATGCATTCGGTTCTTTGGTTTGATGCGGTTGAAACAACCAAACCAAAGGCAACCAAATCCACGCGCCCATTTTCATTGAATAGCGGAATAGAAAAGCAGGAAAGAAAAGGGTAGTGCGGATAGCAAATATAAAATATTTTTTATACGCCAAATTGATAGACATACTGATAATATCGCTAATTCTAACTTCAAACTCTTCTTTTTGTTCTGCATTAGGTAACAATTCAGGAGGATAGAAACTATCAAGCGAAAAATGATGATACGCCCAATTATAGCGAACAGTACGCAAAGACTGAAATGGTCGATTTATAAAAAAATAAGTTCCGACAAAGATACGCACAAATAAAAACAATACCAACATCACAACACCAAATAAAAAATATAATAGTGGAACCATTCCTACCATTAGTTCTGCTTGCTCTTCCGTTTCCACTGCTACTATTATTAATGACAGCACAGAAATCAATATTATTGCTATTATGGCTCCTGTCACTATTCCTGATCCCGTAATCTCTCCCTCTATTGCCATTGCTACTGCAATTATTAGAGTTACCGATGCTATCCCTGTAGTTATTTCTACTTTTTTCTCTTCATTTCTTGTTTGCCACATACCTAGCACTACTACCACAACCACTATAATCATTATAATCATTCCAGATGTCGCTATAAAACCGATAAAGAAATCCACTAAAAAATCTGAGGGAATTTCAAACCAAACCGACAAAAAATACATAGCTAAAAAATAAATTTCAAACAAAGAAAAAACCACTAAAAAAACCCAACTTCCCCAAAAATACCAAAAGCGTTCTTTATAATTCTCTTCTTTATTAAATAAAAAATTAAGATAAAATTTTGCCCAATCCAACGCTGCCTGCGTAGATTCTTCCGTCCGCAAATAAAACAACGGAGCAACAAATAATCCAAACAACAAATGCCAAACCCACCCTTCATACAACAACCAAAAACCGACAATTGTTAAAACTGCCGTTTCAGTTACAGCTAAAACAGAAATTTTCCCCGCCGCCGCGCTTTCCACGGTGGAATACCAAACCCACGTGCGTTCTGTTTCTGGTTGTTTGGAAGGAGTTGTTTCAGTTTCCATTACGAATCCACAAACCCAGTCAATTTCTCACTACGCCCAAAATGACAAAGCCCCTAATTGAATAGTATTGATATTGAAGGATAAGAAAGCAGAATTTTTGTTTTTTAATACAACACTACGGCGCAATTCAACCTTCATTTTTCAGATATTCTTCCAACGAAATGGAATCTTCGTTACGTGTTTCTGCCAACAATTTCCACTCTTCCATATCTTCCTGGGAAGCAACTTCCACCCCCTCCTTACGGAACGGTTCCAGAAAATGGAGAATTTCCCCCAATAGTTGATCATTCGGGACATTCAAGACAATCGATTGCATTTCGTTGCTCCTTTTTTCACATCTGCCAAAAAGCGATGATGCCATACTGATGACTCCTGTCTATAATTCCGAACCTTTGGGGCAAACCTGAAACATGGACAAAATCTCCATCCGCGGCGCACGCACGCACAACCTCAAAAACATCGACCTCGACCTCCCTCGCGACAAACTGATTGTACTGACTGGCCTTTCCGGCTCTGGAAAATCATCGCTCGCATTCGACACCATTTACGCGGAAGGACAACGCCGCTACGTCGAATCGCTCTCAGCCTATGCGCGGCAATTTCTGTCGATGATGGAAAAGCCCGATGTTGATCATATTGAAGGGCTATCCCCAGCGATTTCGATTGAGCAGAAATCGACCTCGCACAACCCGCGTTCCACCGTTGGCACAGTAACCGAAATCCACGATTATCTGCGCCTACTCTATGCGCGGGTCGGTACGCCGCAATGCCCAGAGCACCACACCACGCTCGAAGCGCAGCCCATCAGCCAGATGGTCGATCAGGTTTTGGCATTGCCGGAAGGGAGCAAAATCATGATCCTCGCGCCGCTGGTTCGCGGGCGCAAAGGCGAACACCATCAACTGCTCGAAGAACAACGCGCCGCTGGATTTTTGCGCGTGCGGATTGATGGCGAAATTTACGACCTCGACCAGCAGCCTGCACTGGAACCGAAAAAAAACCACAATATTGATCTGGTGATCGACCGCCTCAAAGTGCGTGCGGATATTCGCCAGCGTTTGGCAGAATCACTTGAAACTGCGACAACACTGGCCGATGGACTGGCCTATCTCGCCGAAATGGACAATCCTGCGGAAAATCTGCTTACTTTTTCTGCCCGTTTCAGCTGCCCGGAATGCGGTTATAGTCTCGATGAACTGGAGCCACGCCTCTTCTCTTTCAATAATCCGGCGGGCGCGTGCCCGACTTGTGAAGGGTTAGGGATTCAACAATATTTAGATCCATCTCGCGTCGTGGAACACCCGGAACTGTCGCTCGCAGGGGGCGCAATTCGTGGTTGGGATCGTAAAAACAAGTGGTATTACCACACGATTTTGGGATTGGCGGAAGCCTACGATTTCGATCCGGAAACGCCGTTTCAGGAATTACCGGAAAAAGCCCAAAATGTGATTTTGCACGGCAGTGGCAAGCAGAAAATCACCTTCCGCTACACCAGCGGCACGGATGGAAAAATCACCGAACGTACCCATACGTTTGAGGGCGTGATCCCCAACATGGAGCGGCGCTACCGCGAAAGCGATTCTGCCCATGTGCGTGAAGAGATCGGCAAATATTTTACCCGTCGTCCATGCGAAGCATGTGGCGGTGGACGATTGCGCGAAGAAGCGCGTCACGTTTTTATTGACGGGCGTAATTTGCCAGATGTAAACCGTCTCTCCATTAAAGAGGCACACCAATTCTGCGAAACGCTCGAACTGGCTGGTTGGCGTAATGAAGTGGGTGCAAAAATCATCAAAGAGATCAGCGACCGGCTCGGTTTCCTCGTCAATGTTGGACTGGATTATCTCTCGCTGGAACGGAGTGCTGATACCCTCTCCGGCGGCGAGGCACAACGCATCCGCCTCGCGAGCCAGATCGGCGCAGGACTGGTCGGCGTGATGTATGTGCTTGATGAACCATCAATTGGCCTACATCAGCGCGATAATCAACGATTGCTGGATACGCTAATGCGACTACGTGATTTGGGCAATACCGTCATCGTCGTCGAGCATGATGAAGATGCGATCCGTAGCGCCGATTATCTGGTCGATATTGGTCCCGGCGCGGGGGCGCATGGCGGCGAGATTGTCGCACAGGGCAAACCAGCAGAGGTTTTCGCCAATGCAAATTCGCTCACGGGACAATATTTGAGCGGCGAAAAAACCATTCCGATTCCAGAGACGCGCACGCCAGTCGATCCAGAAAAAATGCTGACGATCCGCGGCGCAACCGGCAATAACCTGAAAAATGTGACGGTTTCGATTCCCGCCGGATTGATGGTTTGTGTAACGGGCGTTTCCGGCTCTGGCAAATCAACGCTGGTGAATGACACGCTCTACCGCGCCGCCGCGCAGCAATTGAACCGCGCCAGCGAACAGCCTGCGCCGCACGAGGCGATTGAGGGATTTGAACATTTCGACAAGGTGATCAATATCGACCAAAGCCCGATTGGACGCACGCCGCGTTCTAATCCAGCAACCTATACGGGGCTGTTCACACCAATCCGCGAACTATTTGCGGCGACCGAAGAATCCCGCGCCCGAGGCTATACGCCGGGGCGGTTTTCATTCAACGTCAAAGGCGGGCGGTGCGAAGCATGCCAGGGTGATGGCGTCATTCGCGTGGAAATGCATTTTCTCGCCGATATTTATGTGCCGTGTGATGTTTGTAAAGGACATCGCTATAACCGCGAAACACTGGAAATCCGTTACAAAGGCAAAAATATCCACGAAATTCTGGAAATGACTGTGGAAGAGGCGCGGCCATTTTTTGATGCGGTTCCGGTGATTGCGAAAAAACTGCAAACGCTGATTGATGTCGGGCTAACCTATATTAAATTAGGGCAAAATGCGACAACCCTTTCTGGTGGTGAAGCGCAGCGTGTGAAACTAGCGCGTGAATTGTCCAAACGCGATACCGGCAAGACGCTTTATATTCTCGACGAACCAACCACTGGATTGCATTTTCACGATATACAACAACTGCTCCATGTTTTGGAACGGTTACGGGATCATGGCAATACGATTTTGATTATTGAGCATAATCTCGATGTGATTAAAACCGCCGACTGGATTATTGACCTTGGCCCGGAAGGTGGGGCGGGAGGGGGGATGGTGATTGCGGAGGGGATTTCGGAGGAGATTGTACAAATTGAAAAATCGTATACCGGAAAATATCTAAAACCATTATTAAAAGGTTAACCATTATGGATAGGCGAAACTTCATTAAATATTCACTAGGAACAACAGCCGCCTTATATGGAATCGGAAAATCAAATCCCGCAAGAGCTTTTTCTCCACTACTATTCTTAAGATTTATTTTTTCAAGAGCAGCTCTAAGAAATTTAAATTCTATTCTACGCAGTGGAGCAACTAGAAATTCTATATTAAGAAAAAACTACCTAAAGACTCTTAAATCGTACACAAATCCAAGAAAAATGTATCCATCCGCGCCTCTTATAGCCGCAGGTGTAGAAATTGGAGGAATTTCTGCCCTATCTCCCGAATTATTCAAAATAGTTGTACAACATAATGCCACAACAATATGGATTATGGATGATAATCAACCAGAAGAATTCTTTATTGCAGGAAAAAATAATACAAATGAAGAGTTTTATGAGCCATTAGTAGTTGGCTACAATGAACTAGGCATAACAGGGAAAAAGACAGAATATTATGAATACGATCCAATAAAAATCCATCCTCAAGAAACTTTCTCTATAAAATTATCTCCACCAAAAGAACTAACCGGGATGCGCCTTATCGACCTACATGGACAATTTTTAGGTATAAATTCAAAAATAATAAGTTTTGAAAAAAGCGACCCTATTATTATTGCAAAATCTTGGGAGATAGCGAAATGAAAAAATATTTTTTATTGGTCATGTTAATTTTTTCAAAAAACTCTATTGCCATGTTTATTGAAGACTCAACCACAATAGAATCTCCAGCAAAAAAACCTGTAAAAATACTAGAAATAAATGAAAATAAATTAACAGATAACGTATGGCCAGGAATGACAATAAAGCAGGCCATACAAATTCTTGGAGAACCAGAAGAAACCTTTCCAGTCAGTGATGATTGTGGCTCTAACCCTAATACATCAGATAGTGATCGTGCTATACGGTATGGAGTCTATTGGATTATTCCTCCATATCGTCGAAACCATGTCTTATGCATTGTTCACCAAAAAGGAATTAAGACTACTAGAGGGCATATCTGCGGATGTAGATATGTGATAAAAAAATATATCATTTCACATCAAGAGAGCAAATAAGGACTTTATGTTTGAATAAACCAACATGCACCATCATTGCTGGCCCAAACGGCGCAGGAAAAACCACCTTCGCCCTACGCTATTTACCGGAAATTGCGCAGTGCCGAAATTTTGTCAATGCCGATATGATTGCTGCCGGACTTTCTCCACTCTCCCCAGAACGGGAATGGATCAACGCAAGCCGCCTCTTTCTCAAAGAAATTAACCGATATATCCAAAAACGAGAAAATTTCGCATTTGAAACGACACTTTCAGGAAAAACCTACTTGAAAATGATCCGCCAACTGCTTGCCGACGGCTGGATTGTAAAACTCTACTATCTTTGGTTACCTGATGTAGAAACCTCCATCTCCCGCGTAGCAGAGCGAGTTGCGCATGGCGGACACCATATTCCCGAGGAATCAATCCGCCGTCGCTATCCGCGTAGCGTCGAAAATCTGCTCAACCACTACGCGCCACTATGCAGCGAAACAATTTGCGTACAAAATACATCCTCCAATCCCAAACCCATTTTTAGCCAAAATCAACAAGGGCGTATTGTGAGAAATAAATTTCTATATCAAATGCTCTGCAAAGGAATAAATCATGGATAAAATGCAGCAAAAAACTGATCAAGTTATTGATATTCTCCAACGTGCCGTCGCAGAAGAATTGGAAAAGAAACGGCGCTTGGGACAATATGCAATTGTAAATCGGGATGGAAAAATCATTCGCTTGGAAGGTGATGATTTAATCGTAAAAAAATCATGAGAATTTTATAATGAGTTTAAAATTACTCACGGACTCTTTAGCTTCAACTGATAATCCCAAAATTTCTCCTATAAATCACAATACTGCACACTCAAACACTCTATAAATTTACAATCCTCTTCCGTTTCCAAAGCTTGCGCGAGTATGAGCCAAAGATCATCTTTATGATCATCATCTACGCATTGGTATCTTTATCTTCGCTTGTGCCATACACAAAATAATACCCTTGATCCACATTGATGCCCACCGCATCCGTATTTTTCCGCAGTGGTGGACTGAAATTAATTACAACAGCTTCTTCTGCCACTGCTAGCAATGTAATAAGCAATCCAAAATCGTGAATTCAACTCAAAAGTGCAATTTTCCTATTATGTCTAAAAAATATCTGGTTTGGTGTTTTAAACCCCAAGGTTTTTCTCGGCCTGCGGTTTAATTTATCCATCACCACTTGCACTTCATTACCCCCGGTTTTCACAAAACTGGACCCCTTCTTAAAATACTGCCGGATCAGGCCATTGGTGTTTTCGTTCAGGCTGCGTTGCCATGATGAATACGGGTCAGCAAAGTAGAATTTCGTCTCCAGTCTTTTGGTAATGTTTTCATAGTTGGCAAACTCTTTGTGGTAAATCCATTCCGGCTGACCACCTTTTTCCTGTGAGTCCCTTCCCGTGCATTACTGATCTGTTCCGGGCTCCATTGCCCATTGCGCAACTGAAACTCCACAGTATCCCAAATACCTTCACCAATCCGGGCTTTCACCTTGTTGCTTTGGCACCTCCGGTTTTGACGGATTGCATGGTCTGTATTGTAATGCCTGCTACCATCCTGATTCCGTGCCAGCTCCCGGTAAACTGTCGTTTTGTGTACACCTGGAAAATCGGCAGTTTCCTGTTTGGTTAACCTGACTTCCAAATACGCCGCAAGCTGGTATCTTTATTCTTCGGTGAGCTGTGTGTAATTCCCCATTTGTGCTTCCCATTCTAGCCGGAATAGAAGGCTTAGATGCTACCGCAGTTTACCTTCTATGAGTTGCACTTTCGATTTGAATTCACGATAGAAAAATTGCACTTTTGAGTTGAATTCACGTTTTTTGTTCTGATTCAATACCCATTAACTGCGTAATCACAGGCAGCACTTCTTCTGCGCGAAATGGCACCCAACATTCATTTTTCCCATTGAGTGGAACAGCAGTTTCCCCTTCATTCACCAAAATGATGCGTGCGCCATTCTCTCTTGCTAAACGCAGTAATTCCGCCGCAGAAGAGACTGACAGTCGCGTCCCAATCACCAACAACACATTGCATTGTTCAACGAGCTGTTTCGCTTTTTCCCAAGCCTGATTGGGAATTGGCTCCCCCATTGCAATCACTGCTGGCTTTAATAAGCCGCTACAAGATTCGCAAATGTGCTGTTCCGCAGCAAAATTTACATCGTTATTGAGATCGTCCCAGTCAGAGATTTTTCCGCACTGTAAACAATGAATTTTGTCGATGGAACCGTGCAGCTCAATCACTTCTTTGCTTCCAGCCCTCTGATGTAATCCATCCACATTTTGTGTAACCACGCCTCGCAACAATTCTGACTGTTCAAACAAAGCCAAATCTTGATGAGCAACATTGGGATAGATATTTTTTGCCCATGCCAAATCACGGAATTTCCGGCACGCTTGCCAATAGAGTTTTCTTGCGGAGGGATCTTGCAGAAAATTTTGGTAGTTGTAGCGACTTGCCGGAATTTCCGGATCAAGCCAAGTTGCAGAGGTGTAATCCGGAATTCCAGATGCGGTACTGATTCCGGCTCCAGTTAGCGCAACTGCTCCTGATTTTTCTTGTTTTGTAGATTGATTCGTAGATTCCCGCAACCATTTTGCGGCTTTGCGCACGGTTGGATGAAGCAACAAAAAACGAGATTTTCCCAATTTCCACCACAACGCAATCCAGATACCTACAATCATCGGAAAGAGCAATGGCGGCGCAATTGCATCCAATCCTGAATAGACCCAAATTATCCAAATTAGCGTGCTAATTAATGTTGTAAAACTAGCTAAAATTAACGCTAGCCTTTGGTTCATTGGGAACAAAATCCACGGAAACACGACAGCGGGTGCAATCGTAAACGCCCACAAGCTGCTTGCAGATTGACCCAGCAACAAAATTGAAAAGAGAAATGCTGCTCCAACGAAAAGCAGGGCATTGAAAAATAGTAACTTGTTATAGAAAAAAAGAACTGCGCCAATCAACGCTATTGCTAGTCCAACACTCCAATTTCCAAACGGCAATAAAAGCGGATCAAATAGCCAGAACTGCACGCCAAACGCACCGAATATCCATTGGGATGCCCATCCCACGATCAATGCAGTGACTGCTAATGGTGGAAATGCCTGTTTTTCTAACCAGCAGCGGATCGGCAAATCCAGTAATATTGTCAGTAACAACACCAGCAAAAACAACGTTGCCGTTGCTCCGCCTTGCGCCAGTGTCCCGCCCCAAAAAATCCCGACAATTGCCGGGTTATAGGCAGTTAATCCGGCTTTCCATTCGCTATCCAGCCAGTTTTGATTCGTGATATTGGAAAAAACACCAAATAGCATACCACTGAATGCGCCCACTGCTGCCCATGGAGAGAGCAGTAAAATCACCAGCAAGACAATTCCGCCAACCCACGGATTTGCCAAAAAGATAATTTGGGAAAAACTGTGGAGAACCGCGAAAAACAGGTTGGAAATGGTCAATCGACCCAATGTTCTGCCCCATTTTCATGGCGCAAATGCGCAGGCACACGATCCATTGCAAAAATATCTTCACGCCGTTCCGCTCTGCGAATCAGTTTCGGTCCACTTTCCGTCAACAAAACCACCGCTGGACGCGGCTGGATAAACTGCATGGACTGAGTCAGGCAGTACGCGCCTACATTGGCCACCGTCAAACGCGTGCCGGGCTGTACATTCGGCAACATGACATCTTCGCGAATTTTATCGATCTGCATACAAAGAGGGCCACACAAATCCATTAAGTTTTCGGCAGAAGAATCTGTAGAGGAAGTTGCGCCAGAACTGATCGCATCAACCGGATCAATATCATGGTCATACCAGTAGGCCGTCGGCAACAGATTGACCCCGGCATCCAGCACGACGGTACGCTTACCTTTTTTTCCCGATTTCGTCGCAACTACGGTTGTGATCAATTGCATCGTTGCATCGACTAATGCCCGTCCCGGTTCCAAAATCAATGTCAGTTGAGTGTCTGATCCATCAGCAAACAGATCCCGGTTTTCATTGAGGCGAGAGAAAATTTCTTCTGCAAATCGGGAGAGCATCTGCCCACTGGCGCGATCTTCAACTGAAAGATCAAAATCCGGTTTCAGCAAATTATTGGACGGATACCCACCGCCCAAATCAATGATCGTCGGTTGCAATCCTAATTGACGTGCAGTACGTGCCACTTCGCACAATACTTCCGTTGCCCGACCATACACTTTTGGATCAACCTGAAATGTACCGCTATGGTTATGCAATGCTTCCAGATTCAGCCATGCAGAATCAGCAATCTGTTTGAGCGCGTCTTTGTATTCATCATTTTCGAATCCAAACCCAAACCGATCCCATGAATGCGCCCCTTTACTGAAATGAATCCGAATCCCGATTCGGGCAGTGATTTGGATATGTTCAGCAATCGCAGAAATTCGTTGTAATTCATCAAAACCATCCAGATTGACTAACGCGCCATCCAGGATTGCTTGTTCCAGTTCTTCATCACATTTGTAAGGGCCATTAAAAACAATCTCTGAACCCGGAACACCCAACGAACGTGCCAGTTGGTACTCCATACCAGAAACCACTTCTGCCCACGCGCCTTCTTGATGAAACAATGCGCAAATCGCAGGCAAATAATTAGTTTTATAGGAGTAAGCAATTTTTGTCTGGATTCCATTTGCGCTGAATAGTGCGCGGAAATTCCGGAACTGTGCACGTAACGTCGTTTCCGAAGCGAGAAAAAGTGGAGAACCATATTCAGCAATCAATGCTTCCAGATCGTACGGTTCATCAAACAATTGTGTGGGAGAGAGATCAAACACCTGATGTTTACCCATCACATTGTTTTGCAAACGCTCAATGTTCGGTGGTTGGTACGGACGTTTCTGTTTTTCCATAGTCATGCTCCGATAACCTTAACGCCCAATTCCCATCGCGAAACGCGCCACAGAATCGACTGGATATTCAGTGCAGAAACGTAAAAAGAGCCGTGTGGGAATCGTTTTTTGTGCTATTTCTTGTTTTCGTATTTTTTGCGATGTTGCTTGCGACATCATTTCTACCAATTTCCGTACCGGATTGACGGGTAAATCGGCACAAAATCCAATCCACGCTGGAAAACGGGGATTGATTTCGATCAGCACAAATTGCTCGGTTTCACGGTCACGGATGAATTCCGCTTCAAATGGCCCTGACCACTGAACGGCTTGCATTATGTCAGCAACCACCTGTTCCAAATCCGGTAATGCGACAGAAAAAGCAGCCCATGTCTCCCCATATTCACCGCTTTGCTGTTTTTTAATTGAAACTAAAGAGTGTGCTTGATGCTGTTTATCACAAACTCCAGCGATAGCGAACATTTCTCCTGCTACCCACTCTTGTACCAAGACCTCCCCGCGTTCCTGTTGACGGATCTCAGCCCAGCATGTAGAAATTTCTTTTTCATCACCTAAAAACCAGCAACCATTTTTCTGGCCTTTCAATGCTAAAGGAAAACCGCATTTTTTTACTACCTGACGCAAATCTTGTTCACTATTGACCGTTTCTGTTTCTAACAAAGAAAACTGATTTACAGAAGTCATTTCATGATTATTCACGAGTATAGATAATTGAGACAGATTCGCTTTGGAACATTTCTCTAAAGCGTTTTCAGAGGGTAATAATAATCGAATGCCAAGTTTATCTATTTTAGTAGCCAGTTTTTGAAATTTCGGTATCTCTACATCTAATGCTGGAATTAAAATATCTACATGATGTTTTTCACGTAACTGTTTGCATAATTCCAATAAAGCCTTTTCTTCTAGCCTTTCTGGAAGAAGATGTACTTTTTCAAACAAATCCAGATGGTATGCACCGGTATCGTAAACACCATACGCTAACACATGAAGTCGCGCTTTTCCCTGTAAAGCACGGGCAATCCCCAATCCCGGCATCACTTCATCAAAAGCGCTGATTCCTGTGATTGCAACAACCGGTACATTTTCTGTTTCCAGTTTTTCAGATATTTTTTTCTTCTTTTCAGTTAACTCTTTAGCTAGATTTTTAGTTGGTTTTTCAAATTGACGGTAACGCTGAAAAGATCGCCAATCTTCCAGCGACAGTGAAATTTCTTCCACACTCCGCACAAAGGCCGTTCCAAAATTTGGTGACTCTTGATATTCAAAATTAAAAATCTGAGTCGATTTTTTCTCTTCCTGTTGTAATGCTTCCTGTACCAGCAACAATGGCAAATTCAAACCGGAAAATTGCGATAACAAAATCCATGATGGAAAGCGATTATTCACCTCTACCAACATCCATCGGCCACTTTTTGTATGGATAAATTCCAATTCCAACGCACCACGCCATTGCAGTTTTTCCAGAATTCGTAACGCCTTTTTTTTCAATTCTGGTGAATCGACCACAGCACCAACAACGCCTTTACCGCGACGATTGATGCCTAATTTCCGCATCATCACCATACCCAACGATGAACCATCTGTACCAGCGACCATTGCCACCACATACTCTTCACCAATCACTGGCATTTGCAGCAAGATTTCGCGGTTCCAGCGTTGATACAGCGCATTCGCTTCCTGATATGCCTGTTCTGCGCTTTCCACACGCTTTGCACCAACAATTGCCCCTTTTACAAATAGCGGAAAACCAAGCTGGTTTGCGTGAAATGAGACTTTATTTGGATGATCAACCACTACTGTACGCGGTGCTTGAATGCGATACTGGTGGCAAAAATAAGGTAATTGTGCCTTTGTCACTTTTTCCAGCGAAGAAATTTCTGGCAATAATGTAGCAATTCCCTCTTTTTGCAAACGCGCTGCAAGTGTTGCGTAAAGTGGAATTTCCAGATCCAGCGTCGGAATTAATACATCAATTGGATGTTGCTGATGCAATTCCAGAATTCGTTCTAGCGCAGATTCTGCACCTTCCATCAATGGTGGAATTTGGTACAGACGTGAAACAGAATCGCTTCCCCATGCTGCGCTTTCCCATCCTTCATACAGCAACGCAGTAATTTCTATATCCCCTGCTCTATTTTTACTATCGCCCGTTTTTTCCAAAACACCCTGGATAATTGCATCAGCCACTGCATGTCCCGGTTCTGGATTTCCTTTTCCGCCAAAACCGGTAATTGCGATATGTAAATGAGAGTCCAATAGATTCATAGTAATCTAAAAAATATTTTTTCTAACTTTTCTCTTATTTATTCTTTTGAGTTTTTATCCAATTTTTTCGATTTGGAATATTTAGAATTAGATTTCAACAGTTCTTCTACTTGTTTCTTTGAGGAACATATATTTTCACAAGGGATACCATCTTTATCTCGATCCCTGATTCCAAAATTTCCGCTAGGATAATCAGCTATAACCTCTGCACATGATTGATATTTTTTACACGTTTTTGCTGCACTAATTCCGGAAAAATAGAAAAGCAAAAAAACAAACATCAGTAATTTATTCCAGTACATTCTTCCAACCTCTTTGAATAGAGGAAAAAAACAGAAAATATAATGATGTAATTTGAGAGTGAAATTTATGTGGTTATGAAAAAACAGATTCAATCATCGAAAAATGGCGTAAGCGATTTAAAAAACGGGAAATATCCTGATCTGCTTGCGCTATTTCCACTGCAAATTCCGCGCACATCTGGTGCGCCAATTGTGTAGATGTCACACCATCTTTTTGATTTTGTAGCTGATGCAGCAAAAAACCAGCAGTTTCATTACAGGGAAACAGTTCTGCAGTACGTGTATCCAGTAATACATATTCACGTGCTGTATCTTCTAGTTTCTGCATTCCCTCTTGCAATTGAAAATAGGAATGCAGTTTCCACGCAATTTTTTGCTGTTGTTTGAGGTCTATTTGGCTCATGAATTTTCAGATTATCTCAGCTTGTTTGAACTGATTGCGATTACTTATTGAACCAGAGCCAATCCCTGCAATGCATCTGGATAATTTGGATAAAGCGACAATGCTTTCTGGAAATGCTGTTTTGCTTGTTGATTTTTACCCAGCTTCCACAAGATAAAACCCATCCCGGTTTGCACATCGACCCAATTCGGATAATCCTTTAACAAGGGGCGAAAACGTTTGTAGGCAGAACGGAAATCTCCTAACAGATACGCATTCCAGGCGAGCGTAGAATAAACATTATAAGTAATGGTACGTGTTATTTTTGTTCCCGGAACCGGAATCGCTTCAGTTACTGGAGTTTGTGCAACAGTTGGATATTTTTCCTTAACCGCGTTTAACTCTTGATGCGCTTTTTTATATTCGCCCAAACGGAATAACGTAAATCCATACCCACGTTGGGCATGGGCAGATTCACCGCCATTTGCAAAATAAGCTTCAAATTCACGCTTTGCTGACTCATTGTCCTTCGCAAAATAGAAGCTCCAAGCAAGCGTATATCGCGCACTGAGCACAACGTTTTGATCCAAGTTTTTCTGCTCCAGCAATGTTTTCAAGATCGCCTGCCCTTCTTCACGCTGTCCTAGATTGATTTTTAGCGTACCCAATCCCAATGGATAAATCGGACGGTCTGGATATTGTTGTTGCAACTGCGCATAGGTATTCAGACTAATATCCGCATCATTTAGTTTTACCAACACAGAATCAAGTAACCCGTTCAATCCGGGATGTTTTCCTTTTGTGCTTTCCAATCCTTTCAGCACTTCCTGCAATGCCAGGTTTGGATCATCGTTTTGCAATGCAATCCGCGCTAATGCATCTCGACAATGGAAACAGTCCGCATTTTTCTGCAAACCAGTTTCAAAGGTCTGTTTTGCTTTTTCCCATTCGCCTCGTTTGATTGCCAACCAACCTAAACTCACATAAGGTGTTGCATCCCACGAATCAAACAAGGATTGCGGAACTGGATAATATTGGCGGTTTGGATAATCAGCACGCAAATGCTGTTTTACTTTCAGGAAATGCTTTTCTGCGGCATCCAAATCTCCCTGATTCAGAGCCATCCATCCTTGCAGATCACTGACCATGAATTTCTGGTAATCATCCATCCAGCGTTTGCCTTTCTTTAGCCATGCTTCCGCTTCTTCATACTGTCCGCGTTTGGTTGCAACCCAAGCTGCGCCCATATAGCCGTCTAAATCTGTTGGATGCTTTTTACGAATTTTGGCGAAAACCTCTTCTGCCTGATCATAATTTGCAAGATTAAATTCGCTCCAGCCCTGCAAAATCAAACCCAATTTGTTGCTATTTTTACTTTTCGCAACCACACGAGCATGGATAAAATCGCCAGTCGCATACTGGTTTAGTAAGCTATTGAAACCTGTAGAAGATGTAATTGGGTTCGATACACATCCACTCAATGCAGCAACGAAAACAGAAACTGCAATCATTTTTTTTGAAAACATGAAATTCCCCTTTCAATTCACAAAAAATGAAAATTTAAAAAATAGAAACTATTTAAATTTCAAAGAACAAACGTTCCGAAAAATCTATCTTAAAAAAATATGAATTTACACTATCACTATAACACGGTCATTTTGATAGCTGCACGATAGAAAAATACTCGTCACGTAACAGAGAAAGTAAAACTCGATCTACCCATTCCCCACGTCGCCACGCATCCTGGCGCAAACATCCTTCCACTGTGAAGCCATGTCGCTTATGTAATTTTTCCGAGGCAAGATTAGGCTGTAAATAATCTGATTCGATTTTGCGCAATCCTAAATCTTCAAAACCACGGCGTAACACCTCTTTCATCGCTGCCCCGCCGATCCCTTGTCCCCATAACTCTTTTTTTCCAATCACAATAAAAAAACGCGCCACACTACGCGCCGCATCATATTTGGAAAAACCGCTCACGCCGATCAATTCATCATCTTGCTCAATCGCCCACGTTGTCCACAGCTGGTGAAACAACGCATTTTCCACTTCTGACAATATTAAAGGACGCTGACAAGCATCCTCTAGCCAAACATTCACCTCTGGATCAGACAAAAACTGATGGTAAGGAATTAAATCTCCGCTTTGTAATGGACGAAGCAACATGATTAAAAAATTCCTACGCAAACAACCCAAAAATAATCGCTAATCCGAATAACGCCTGAAATTGCGCCGTCAACGCCAAAATCTGGTTCAGTCCGGTTCCGTATGGCGTTTTCCAAAAACGATACACGACCAGCAGTGCAATTAGAAACAGCAACGACATTACGGAAACAACGGTTGGATATTTTTCGTCTAATGATGCCAATAATCCGACGATACAAAAAAACGGCAAAACCATCGTTGCGGCATACACCTTGCGCGTTGCCGGCAAACCAATCCGCACTGCCAACGTTTTTTTTCCGACCTGAATATCGGTTTCCCGATCCCTGTAGTTGTTGACTACCAACACCGCTGCCGCAAAAAAACCTAACGCCGCGCCCACCCACAATGCCGCCGCACTCCACTGGAAACTTTGCAAATAGTGGCTGCCAACCGTCGCCACTAGGCCAAAAAAGAGGAAGGCGAATAGTTCGCCCGACGCAGAATAGGCAATCGGAATTCGACCGCCGGTATAGGCAATGCCCGCAACAATCGAAGCAATCCCAATCACTAAAATTTCCCAGCCACCGTGCCAAACGAGGAACAACCCCAACAAAAATGCCGTGCCAAATGCAAAAAATGCACTATTACGCACGGTTTTTGGGTTGAGCCAGCCTTCAGAAACTGCCCGTTTTGGTCCTAGCCGTTCCGGCGTATCCGCACCACGTTTTGCATCTTCGTAGTCATTGTGGAGATTGGTGCCGATCTGGATCAACATTGCCGTCAGCAATGCCAAAACCAAAATTGACCATTGGAATGTCGCCCCTTCCGTTACCGCCAATGCGGTTCCGACTAAAACCGGCGTTGCGGACACGGAGAGGGTTTTCGGACGGGTCGCCAGCAACCACGCATGCAATGCATTCATACTGGACATCAAAAATTGTGCTGCTGACGGATATGTTCAAGTAGCCCCAGCGAAGCCTCTTCGACCATATCAAATACGCGTTCAAACCCATCTGCGCCGCCATAATAAGGATCAGGCACCTCATGGGTGCACCACTTGTCTGTATCAGCGAAATCCATAAAAAGATACAACTTTTCTTCAGTTTCTGGTGAGGTGTAACCCTGCAAAATATCGTAATTGTCGCGATCCATTGCTAGCACAAAATCGAAACGGTCAAAGTCGCGCTCTTTTGCTTTTCGCGCCCGCAAATCGCTCATCTCAATGCCGCGTCGGACGGCTGTCCGTTGTGCACGTTCGTCTGGCTCACTACCGACGTGGTAGGAGTGTGTGCCTGCAGAATCAATCTCAATGTAGTCGTTTAAATCGGAATCTTCCACCAATTTACGGAACACGCCGTGCGCTGTTGGGGAGCGGCAGATATTGCCCATGCAGACAAATAGTACTTTTACCTGTTTTTTATTGTCCATAACTGTTTCATTTTTTTCAGTTTTATAGAGTTTGGAGTGTGTCACTGTTTTTAATCGTCACTAAATAGTTCTGTAGGAAATATACACAGAAACATACACAAAGTGAGATAAATCAATGCACTCAACAAAGCCGATAAAGATAACCAGTGAAACAGGAGTACGCAAGATAAAAAACTCGGCCGCAAGCGACCGAGTTTTAGAAAAGCCCAAGCTGCTTGGCACTTTCCTCTCCTTGATCCATTACTTTCAATTGATTCTGAACATACTTGCGAATGACATCTTCACTCGCATTACCAATAGAGTTGTTTCGACAGTTTAATTTTAAAATGTTCTAATTCGATATTTTTAC
>CAYFMX010000036.1:0-21964 GCA_964344325.1 uncultured Piscirickettsiaceae bacterium | reverse complement strand
AGAAGCAGAAATTGTTTACGAAAAAGGTTTATGAACACACGAGACCTGACAGCTAGTCCGCATATTAGATTGTTAGCCGTAAAAATACAGAGCATATGTTCAAGTTGAAACGTGAATTTGGTTTATCTGATCTCATTGCTCTTGGAGCAGTAGTAATAAGTGCGATTGCATTGTGGCAATCATCTCAATCAAACGATGCAAACATCATTTATGGTGGTGGAACGGTTTCGTATGCCACAGTTGAGGAATCAGGCAAGTGCTCTTACGCATTGGCTTTTCCCTTTGAGTTTCATAATTCCGGCGGGGAAGCGGTTGTTCTAAAACAAATTGCCCCAAGAAATGCAAATGATCCTGGTGTTACGGTCATCGCCAAGGATTCTATTCTTAAGGAAAAAGACATTAGCTATAGAATGTACCTAACTCAAAAGCCCATGGTTAATTTCCATCCTTGGCTTTGGGAAGTGAAACGCCAGGCGCAATTCCGGCCCTCTTACAATCATGTCGGGGAAATCATTTATCCCGGTAGCAGCTACCAGTTTCACGTCGCATTGATAATCGATATGAATGAAAAACTCAGAAGTCAAACCGAACTGTCCGCGGGGGTTCACTTCGAAACAATTTTTAGCAACGGCCAAGTGAAGTCAGTGGGCGCAATTGTGGAACTTGATCCACTTGGTGAGGGAAAATGCGGCTAACAAGAAGTTCAACAACGTTCGCTACCGCTCACTTGGACGCGCTGACGCGCGCCAGTTAACTTGGCGTTATGTGCAATAAAGCAAAAGGAACAAGATGAGTCGCGCATATTACTCCGCCTCACTAGAGAAATTTCAGAATGATCGAAATGACTTGATCCTAGGCGAGTTAACTCGGAATCATCAATTTGCACTTGAAGATTTGCAGAGAAATGCATGGATATCTCAAATCCATATACTCAAAAACACACTAACGGAATTGCCAGGCTGTTACCTGGCATTTGAGTATGCAATTCCAAGAATGGGAAAGCGCGTAGATATTGTTCTTCTTTATCAAGGCGTGATTTTTGCGCTTGAATTTAAAGTTGGGGAGAAGAATTACACCAATTCTGCTATAGAACAAAGCTTGGATTATGCGGTAGACCTAAAAAACTTCCATGAGCAAAGCCATAGTCGAGCTATTGTTCCCATTGTCATTGCAACTGAAGCAATTGATTGTGAACCGACAATTGATTCATATCCTGATCGCGTCTTCTTGCCAGTAAAATCAAACCAAAGAAATTTTGTTTCACATATCAAGTTAATTTCAGCTGAAATCAATGAAGAACAACACCTAGATCCGATCGAATGGGTAGAATCGATATACAAACCAACACCCACTATTATTGAAGCGGCGCAGGCTTTGTACAAAGGTCATAATGTCAAGGAAATATCAAGGTCAGATTCCGGCGCTATAAATCTTGGTGCCACTTCAGACACGATAGCTGAAATCATAAATTCATCTAAGGGTAATGATAGAAAATCTATTTGTTTCATTACAGGAGTACCGGGTGCTGGGAAAACGCTAGCGGGCCTCAATATTGCGAACGAACGTCACAACGTTGACGAAGGTGAGCATGCGGTATTTCTCTCCGGTAATGGCCCTCTTGTTGAGGTGCTTCAAGAAGCTCTGGCTAGAAATGAAGTAGCTGAAAAAAAAGGTACGGCTCAGCAAATAACCAAAAACCAGGCTTTAACGAAAACGAAAGCATTTATTCAGAATATCCACCATTTCAGAGATGATGCGCTTCAAAATGACAAGCCACCTATAGAGCGTGTTGCGGTGTTCGATGAGGCACAACGTGCATGGACTTTAGAACAAACAAGCTCTTTTATGGCTCGAAAAAAAGGAATCCAAGGTTTTGATATGTCAGAACCAGAATTCCTCATTAGCGTATTAGATCGCCATAGGGATTGGGCGATGATTATTTGCTTAATTGGTGGAGGTCAGGAAATAAATACTGGTGAAGCCGGTTTGCCAGAATGGTTTTCAGCCATTCAAAGAGATTATCCGCATTGGGATGTTTATGTTTCAAAGAAACTCACAGATCATGAATACACAAATGGGGAAAACATATACTCTTCATTGACTGATAACCAGCTAACGGTAAGAGATGAACTGCATCTGTCTGTATCAGTTAGGTCTTATCGTTCAGAAAAGTTGGCTGCTTTCGTTAAAGCTTTTCTAGATGGCAATACTCTGGAGGCTCGCACAATATATGCGCAACTAAAGGATGATTATCCTATTGTGGTAACGCGAAATATTGATGATGCGAAAAAATGGTTAAGATCTAAGGCTCGTGGCGGTGAAGGACTGGGCATTACCGCTTCGTCAGGTGCATATAGGTTAAGACCCTATGGCATACATGTAAAATCATCTATCGAGCCAAAAACTTGGTTCCTGAATGATAGTAAAGACGTGCGTTCGGCCGGGTTTCTAGAAGACGTCGCAACTGAATTCGATATCCAAGGTCTCGAACTCGACTGGACATGTGTAGCATGGGATGCAAATTTAAGGAAACTCAATGACTCCTGGGAATTTAAGAACTTTCGCGGCACCGAATGGCAGAACATAAATGATAAAACCAGGAAGCGGTATCTGCTAAATACATATCGGGTTTTATTGACAAGGGCAAGACAAGGAATGGTTGTATTTGTGCCGGAAGGTGATGAATCGGATAGAACAAGAAAACCTGATTTCTATGACCCTGTCTTCCAGTATTTCATGCAGTGCGGTGTAGCATGCATATAAAAGCACATAACAAGGCGCTGCACTCTGACAAAATCAAGCTGCGTTCGTTCCTCACTACGCTTGATTCTGCCGGTGAGCTTGGTCGTTATATATTTTGGGGATTCCGGTGAAGTTGTAGAATCAAGAAATGAACTTGACGAATAAATATCTGAACCTACTAATTAGCTTGATCGATAGGAATATAGTCTCAGTTAAAGAAGGTGTTGAATGGGGTTACAGCCTCTACACCGATGAGGGCGCACCCGAGTGGGTGGAAAAGCTCGTACTTTCTGAAGATAAGTATGAGTTTATTGATATTCTAAAGCTAAAGTTCAAATTGGATGGCCACTTAACATTTGAACAGAAAGCTGGAGAAGTAGCCTTTAGGTACAAAACGGGTGAAATTAATCTTTATACAGCTATTAACGAATTGCTCTTTGATCTATATCCAGATGATAAAGAGTTAGAAAAAGAGAAGTCAAAGTTGTATTTGGCGGAAGATTATTATGGTTGGGAAGATAATATTGACCCAGATATAAAGGCACTTGAAGAGGCTGGTGAAATTATAGACAAGTACCACCAAGCCTATATAACAAGCTATGAGAAAATCACACATAACAATGGCAATTGAGAGGGACGTGCAAAAAAGACAATGTCTAAAGTAGTTGAAGCAGTTGAAAATGCAATAAAGCAGCTTGGGTTATCTAAGGTGGCTGTACGCGTAAGTGATGAAAAGGCAGAAGCAATATATAAGTCACTTATATCAACCTTTGTCACTGGTGGTGATCGTCGATGGTGGTGGGAAGCATTTAAATTACCATCTGCATCTATTGAATATGAAGATGGAATGGGTTTCAAAAGGATTTCTAACTTCGTTCCAGATAAAAAAGAAATAGTTTGGTTTGTAGTGGAAGACGATCAACTTCCATATTACCCAATATATGAAGCATCTACTGAGAATGTTTCAAGTATTATTAGTGAGTGTTTTGCATTTGAATACTATTTGGTGCCAAAAGATAAAAGTTGGCTAGTTTGTGAAAATCACCACAACAGAGTTATCGGGGTGGGTGGAAGTGTTATATCAGCTATTGAAAGCGCCAGCATGTAACCAGCAGCTCCAGTTGACGGGCTTCCGCTTCGCTACAGCCCGACAACTGAGCTGAACATTAAATAAGCAACATCATCACCCCAAACCACCAAAATCCAGTTGCCGCAACGCTTCGTATAAAATCACCGCAACGCTATTGGACAAATTCATACTCCGGCTTTCTGCTAGCATCGGGATGCGGATTTTCTGCTCCGTTGGAAAACGTTGGTGGATTTCTTGTGGTAAACCACGCGTCTCCTGCCCAAACAGCAGATAATCGCCCGCCTGATAATGCGGCTGTGTATGAAATTGCTTACCGTGCGTGGTGCAGAGAAAAATCCGTTCTGGCTTTGCAATCGCGTAAAAATCATCAAAACTGTCATGTTCAGTGACTGTTGCCCATTCATGATAATCGAGTCCAGCACGACGCAATTTTTTCTCATCCAGCGAAAAACCGAGCGGATGAATCAGATGCAATTGTGCGCCGGTATTGGCACACAGGCGGATGATGTTACCGGTGTTAGGCGGAATTTCGGGGCGGTACAAAACAACATGAATCATCAGTTTCGTGGGTCATTCTTGTGAAAGAGAGATAAAATGCAGCGCAAAACGCACAACAGCATAGGATAAAAACAATGGCTCAACTGGATCAAACAGATAAATCAGATCAGCAAAAACTCGCTACCGAATTTTGTGGATTACACATGAGCAGCCCCATTGTGTTGCTCTCCGGCTGCGTCGGCTTCGGTGAAGAATATACTCGCGTCGCCGGTTTTTCCAACCGCGATGTCGGCGGGATTTGTCTCAAGGGAACCACGCTGGAACCGCGTCTCGGCAACCAGCCGCACCGCGTGATTGAAACACCCTCCGGGATGATCAACTCCATCGGCCTGCAAAATCCCGGCGCAAAACAGGTCGTCGAAGAGATTTTGCCGAAGCTTGATTTCAGCGAAACACGTTTCATCGCCAATATCTCTGGCTCCAGCGTGGAAGAGTATGCGGAAGTAGCGCGAATTTTCGACAATTCGCCAGTCGATGCGATCGAAATCAATATCTCCTGCCCGAATGTGAAGGAAGGTGGCGCAGTTTTTGGCAATGATCCGGAAATTTCCGCACGTGTGGTTGAAGTGTGCCGTAAAGCGACAAAAAAACCGCTGATTACCAAACTCTCACCGAACCAGACCGACATCGCTTTCAATGCAAAACGCTGCATCGAAGCAGGAACCGATGCATTCGCCGTCATCAACACGTTGATGGGTATGGCAGTCGATATCGAAAAACGCAAACCGATTATCGGCAACAACATGGGTGGACTTTCCGGCCCGGCGATCAAGCCAGTTGCACTGTTGAAAGTGCACCAGGTTCATCAAGTCTGCAAGGCACACAACATTCCAATTATCGGCCAAGGTGGCATTTCCAATGCGCAGGATGCGCTGGAATTCATCATTGCAGGTGCAACGGCGGTGGGTGTGGGAACTGCGCTATTCCAGAATCCGCTGATCTGCCCAGAAATCAACCAGGGCATCGTCGATTATTTGCAAGCACACAACCTGAACTCTGTTCAGGATTTGGTCGGCACATTGACGCTCAACGACGCGCAATCAGCTTGTGATTGCGATTAGAACTAGAATTCGCTACGTTTTTTAGAAATGAAATTGCAATTTGAATGGTACGAATAGAAAGCGAAATATTTTATGGTCAGCTAATTCCGGACAGTACGTCACAATGCCCTCACAAAGTGGTGGGCGTGGCGACCGTGAGCAGCCCCAAGTGGCTGCCAGTGTGTAATGGTCTAATCATTTTGGAGAGTTTCATAGTCTATATTTCCTCTTAAACAATCTGAAAAAATCAAATGACCACAAGAAAAGAACGACTCTCCTTCACCACGGAACAGTGGCGTTCTCTTTGAAAATCAAGCATCAGAAAAGTGCGAAATTTAGCAAATGCCTTCTAAATATCTTTTTCCAGCGTCAACTCGCCATAAGTCCTGTTAAACCCTTTCCGCTCCCAGAAATTGACACCCAATTGATTGTTCGCATCGACAAACAGAAACATCCGCCGAATCCCCTTTTCACGAATCAACTGTTCGCTATGTTTTAATAGGCGCGAACCAATCCCAAGCTGACGAAACAGCGGATCAACCGCCATGTGGTTAATTGTTGCACGACTCCCCATCACGCCGCCACACAAAACACCTGCCAAAATACCATCACAAAAGGCCAGCAACACAATGCTCGACTCACGGCAGATCATCGCAGTAGTTTCCGCAGGGCCTTGCCATTCGCAAAATGAGACCTCTTGGTGTGCCTGCAGAAAATCGCAGACCAGATTGCCATGTTCCGACTGCGCCTCACAGATTTCTACCGCTATGCTTCCCTGATGTAAACCGGATTTGTATTTCGATTCTGTCAGCGTATCCAATTTTTTCTCTCCTCTGCTAAACTGGTTTTTTGCAGGTTCGTGACCGTAGGAAAACCTGATGTTTTCTATTTTGTATGCAAATTTTCCTGCAAAAAAAATCATTTAAAATAGAAACAAAAAAACCAATAAAAATTATTTAATAAAAAATTAAAAAAACACATCTAAAAAATACACATAAAAAACATTTAGAGATATATAAAATAAAAAATCCAAAAAAAATCCCGGATTGTTCCGGGATTTTATGTCTGAAAAAATAAAAAAAGAACCATGATGTTTTTATGACCGCATATCATTTTTTATTCCTCATAAAGCATTTTGTAATGTGCATAAATTTTACTTCTTTATTGATTTTTATATGTATTTAATGTGTTTTTTCACAGTGATCTTTTCTTCTGGTTTTTCACTATTTTTTTACCGTTATTTTTCACTGAAATTGTTGCTGTGTTATGACAATAAAAAAACCCGGAAAAATCCGGGTTCTTTAAGTTCAAGTATATCTTCAAAGAATCAGCTGCATTGTTATGTCTAGCTTCCAAGTTGTTCCGTCAACATAGATTGCCCACTATGCGATACCGCCTTGGAAGCAGGCTTGACCTTGTGATAGGAGCCATCTGCATGCAGCTCCCACGCATTCATGTTGTCATCTAGTAAGGTTTGCAATCCTTCCTCGAAAACGCGCTGGTATAGCTCCGGGTCTTCGACCGGGAAACAGGTCTCCACACGTCCGAAAAAGTTGCGATCCAGCCAGTCGGCACTGGCAAGGAACAGCTCCTGCTTGCCATCGTTCTCAAAATAGTAGATGCGATGGTGCTCCAAAAAACGCCCCACAATCGAGCGGACACAGATATTTTCGGAAATACCCTTGAGTCCCGGACGGATGCCGCAAATTCCACGTACGATCAGGTCAATTTTCACGCCCGCACAAGAAGCATCATACAACGCCAGCATAATCTCGCGTTCTAGCAGCGAATTGACCTTGGCGATAATCCGCGCCGGCTTGCCAGCACGCGCATTTTCCGCTTCGCGTTTGATCTTCTCGACCAGCGTACTGTGCAGCGTGAATGGCGCTTGCAGCACTTTCTCCAGTCCGCTGAATTTGCCAAGGCTGGTCAACTGCATAAAGATGCGGTGGACATCATTGGTGATCTGGCGATTTGCCGTCAACATGCCAAAATCGGTGTAGAAATTGGCAGTAATCGCGTGATAGTTGCCGGTTCCTAAATGCGCGTAATGGCGGATGCCATCCGATTCTCGACGCGTCACCAGCATCATCTTCGCATGTATTTTGTGACCGACAACGCCATACACAACTTGCACACCTGCTTGCTGTAATCGTCCGGCGAGTGAAATATTGGCTTCTTCATCAAACCGTGCTTTTAGCTCCACAACTGCCGTAACATCTTTTCCATTTTGCGCTGCCTGAATCAACGCAGCGACAATCTTGGAATTTTTGTCGGTGCGGTAAACCGTCTGCTTGATCCCTAACACATTCGGATCGGAAGCGGCTGTACTAATGAAATCGGTAACGGGCGCGAACGACTGATATGGATGATGCAGCAAAATATCCTGCCGCTTCAAACGGCTGAAAATGCCTTGTTTACCGGACTCATTCCGCACCGGGCGCAGGATTGAGAAAAAGGATGATTTTTTCTTTCCAGAGAGCGGATTCCCCGGCGTAAACGGCTTGAATTTCAGTTCCGGGCGATTGACCAAATCATGCACCGCCGAGAGGCGATTCAGATTAACGGGGCCATGCACCAAATAGAGGTCATCGTCATCCAGCCCAAACTGCTCCAACAGATATTCACGCAACGGTTTGGTACAGTTGTCCGCCACCTCCAGCCGCACTGCGCTGCCAAACGGACGCGTCGGCAATTCACCTTGTAGCATATTAAGTAGATCGCTGGATTCTTCCTCATCAATGAAAAGGTTGCTGTTGCGGGTCAGACGGAACTGGTAGCACCCTTCCACGCCCATCCCCGGGAAAAGCTGTCCAACTTCCTGGTGAATAATGGACGAGAGAAAAACAAAATCATCGGGGCCTTCGGCGATCTCTTCCGGAATCCGAATCACCCGTGGCAATGAGCGCGGCGCAGGGACAATCGCCAAATCGGTATCACGTCCGAATGCATCTTTGCCCGTCAGCGAAACAATAAAGTTGAGGCTTTTGTTGTTGACCGGTGGGAACGGATGCGAGGTATCCAATCCAACTGGGCTAAGCACTGGCATAATTTCATCGGTGAAATACCGATGCACCCATTCCTGCTGCTTCTTGTTCCATTTGGTGCGGCGGACAAAACGGATATTTTCCTCCGCCAAACGCTGAATCAGTGTCTTATTGAGCGTCTCATATTGGTGACCAACCAGCTTGTGCGCCTCTTCCTGAATAAAATCAAACACTTCTGCCGGATTGAGACCATCGGGACCACATTCTTTGATGCCATGCGTCATAAACTCTTTCAGCAGTGCAATGCGTACCTCAAACAATTCATCCAGATTGCTGCTGGAGATACAGAGATAACGTAATTGCTCTAGCAACGGCACATTCGGATCATGCGCCTGTTCCAGAACGCGTAGATTAAACTTGATCAGACTCAGCTCACGGTTGATGTAGTACTCTGGTTTGCTGAAATCAATGGCCTGTGATGAAGATTCCCGTTTACTCATGATGCGCACCCTCCTTTGGTCAAGCAGGTTTGAAATACTCGCGTACTTGCAGTTGACGTGCCAATAATTTTTTTGATTGCCGCCATTATAACAAGAGTCGGGTTACAGCGATTTGAAGCAGTTCCTTATCTAGCCATCAATCTGTTAATCGGCCTATCAATCTGCCGATACACCAGCCTGCGAATCGGCCTGCAAATCGGCATGATACGAGGAACGCACCATCGGCCCGCTGGCAACATGGGTGAACCCCATGTGTCCACCCAGCTTGCGTAGTTCATCAAACTCTTGCGGCGTAACGTAGCGATCCACTGGCAGATGGTCGAGGCTCGGCTGCAAATATTGTCCTAGCGTCAACATTTCGACATTATTTGCACGCAAATCAGTCATCGTCTCTTTTACTTCTTCCATTGTTTCACCCAAGCCGAGCATCAATCCTGATTTGGTTGGCACAGTTGCGTGGAACTTGCGGAACTGTTTCAGCAATTCCAGCGAATGTTGGTAATCTGCGCCCGGTCGGCACTGTTTGTAGAGACGCGGAACCGTCTCAATATTGTGATTGAGGATATCTGGCGGTGTTTCCGTCAGAATTTGCAATGCCGTTTCCAGCCGCCCGCGAAAATCAGGGATCAACACTTCGACGCGTGTTTCTGGTGAAGTTTTACGCAATGCACTGATGCAATCAGCATAGTGTGTCGCACCACCATCGCGCAAATCATCACGATCCACCGAAGTAATGACGACATGACGTAACTTCATTTTTTGCACTGCTTCGGCAAGATGTTGCGCCTCTTGCGGATCGACCGGTTCTGGTTTGCCGTGTGCAACATCGCAAAACGGGCAGCGGCGGGTACAAATGTCACCCAAAATCATAAAGGTTGCTGTGCCGTGGGAAAAACATTCGCCCAAATTGGGGCAGGCCGCTTCTTCGCATACCGTTGCCAGCTTATTTTCCCGTAACAGTTGACGGATTTTTTTGACCCCTTCCCCTTTGGGCGGGATCGCACGAATCCATTTCGGTTTGCGTTTCGGTGTGTCTGTCGGTTCAACTTTGATCGGAATACGCGAAACCTTGTCTGCACCACGTTGGTGTTTGGGGGAGTTGCGTGAGTTTGTCTGTGCGTTCATGCCTGAATCATACCTGCTCTCTCTTTTTCATTCTTCTGTGTGATTCACGATCCGCATGAAAATTCGATTGCAACGTTGCGGAAAGTAGCTTGGCAATTGTAGGATTCGTCAATGTCTGGCGCAGACCACATTAAAGAAGAACTCGGTTGGCTCAAAATCGTCTTTACCGTATGCACTGCATTAAGCGCATCACTCATTGCATGGCTTTTCCAAAATGATCCAACAATCCCTACTACGCTTGCAGCAGCGGCTTCAGTCAGTGCAACTGTTTTGTTGATTGCCATTGCATTTGTAAACTATCGTGCCTATCGTCTGATTGAAAAACTCAAACAATTGGAGAATACCTAAGATCATGGAATGGTTTGCCATCTTTTCTCTTGCTGCTCTCATCATTGCATTTATTGTGATTATGATAGAAATCGCTTCCCATAAAATTTAGGAATTTTCATGTCTGACAAAACCGATTCCAAAGAATCCACGCTGTTACGCCTCTACCACACCATGCAGGAGCATCTGCACGATGCCTTGGAAGCAGAGCAGAACGCAGTCTCCTCGCTCAAACAGTTGGTGGAAAATGCCAAACAGAAGGTTGCTGACCTGAATGAATACACACATGAGGAGATCGAACGCATTGGCGATTATCTCCACCGCGATTTGGAAGATGCCGGAACATATATCTCTGAAACCGGCGAGGATTTGGGACTTTGGCTCCACATGGAAGAGGAGCTGATTGAAGACCGTTTCAAGTCATTGCTGCTTCAGGCGGGCGACCCAACCCGAATCGCGCTCACCAAACTGGATCAGGAAGCACATCACGTTTACCACAGCGGCGAAGTGGTTTGCATGGGACGGTTCACCTGCAACGCTTGCGAATGCGAAGTGCAATTCAACGAGCCATCCATCTTGCCAAAATGCCCGCAATGCGGTGCGACGGAATTTCATCGCACACCGATACGCTAAAAATAGCAGAAAAACAATTCATCCCAAATAATCAATAATTTTAGCGACTCTTACAGCAGTTGCGCCCCTCCCGGAAGCGTTGGACAATCGCGGCAATTTTTCATCGCCGATTTCAAAATGGACTTACACAACTGACCTTCCGGGATCATGAACAACACACAATCTCAATTGGCACAGTCTACCTTCGCAGGTGGTTGTTTTTGGTGCATGGAAGCACCATTCCGAAGCCATTCGGCGGTGCAGGATGTGGTGGTGGGCTATATCGGCGGTCACGTAGAAAATCCGACGTACGAACAGGTTTGCGGCGGACAGACGGGGCATTTTGAAGCCGTACAGATAACCTATCTGGTTCCCAGTTCTGACGAAAACGATCAAGCTGACAAATCTGGCGAAAAGATTTACCAAGAGTTGTTAGATATCTTTTGGCAACAAATTGATCCGACTGATGCAGGCGGCGCATTTGCAGACCGGGGCACGCAGTACCGCACTGCGGTTTTCTACCACAATCCGCATCAGCAAGAATTGGCAAAAGCGTCAAAAGCTGCGCTGGAACAATCGGGAAAATTTGACCATCCCATCGCCACGCTGATTTTACCTGCGCAAACCTTCTATCCTGCCGAGGATTACCATCAAAAGTACCATGCCAAAAATCCGCTCCACTACACCCGCTACCGGGTCGGTTCTGGACGCGCCGATTTTCTGGAAAAAACCTGGGGCAAACTGGAGTAACGAGAAACCATGAGCCACTCCAATAACAACAATAAAAACGGGAATGGACAACATGGTTTCAGCCATCCATTTACCAAACCAACTGATGCAGAACTGCGTGCTCAACTTAGCGAAATTGCCTATGAAGTGACCCAAAAAAATGGCACGGAACATCCATTTCAAAACCCGTTCTGGGATGAAAAAGCGGAAGGGATTTACGTTGATGTGATTTCCGGCGAACCGCTGTTTAGCTCCTGCGACAAATTCGATTCCGGCTCCGGTTGGCCGAGTTTTACCCGCACTATCTCTGAAGATGCGGTGACTGAACACGAAGACCGTAGTTTGTTTGCAGTACGCACTGAAGTCCGCAGCAAACAGTCTGATTCCCATTTAGGACACGTTTTTCCCGATGGTCCACCGCCGACTGGCAAACGCTATTGCATTAACTCCGCTGCGCTTCGTTTCATTCCCAAAGAAAAACTTGAAACCGAAGGGTATGGGGAATATCTTGCATTCTTGCAATAGAAAAGAATGATAAAAAATGCAGACCAAATCCGATTCAAAGGGGAAAAACGCATCATGAAACACCTGAAAATGATGAAAAAAGTTGCGCTTGCCACAACACTGGTTTTAGGTAGCACCGCTGCATTTGCAGGCGAAAACGCTGAAGCGGAGTGGGGCTATGGAGACGATAATGGACCGGAAAAATGGTCAAATCTGCACCCGGAATACGCCACTTGCGGAACCGGTAAACACCAATCCCCAGTTGATCTGACACGTTTTACGGAAGCGGCATTACCGCCGATCCCGTTCCACTATCGCCCGAACAGTACCGAAGTACTAAATAATGGTCACACCATTCAGGTTAATTTTGGAGAAGGAAACCGCATCCGTCTGGATGGCAAGGAATTCCGCCTGCAACAGTTCCATTTCCACGCGCCGAGCGAAAATACTTACCGAGGCAGTTTCTTCCCGATGGAAGCACATTTGGTACACGCCGATGAAGAGGGGAATCTTGCTGTGGTTACGATCATGTTCCGCTCCGGATCGGAAAATCCAGTGCTGAAAAAAATCTGGGCAAAAATGCCGGAAAAAGCCGGTGAAAAAGTGGATTTGTCTGCATTGGATGAGCGCGTCAACGCAGGTCAATTATTACCGTGGAATCGGGATTATTTCCGCTTTAGTGGTTCACTGACTACGCCGCCCTGCTCCGAAGGGGTGCGTTGGTTGGTGCTGAAAAACCCGGTTCCTGCTTCCAAGGAGCAAATCGAACAATTCCAGAATGTGATAGATGCTCCCAACAATCGTCCGGTACAACCACTGAATGCACGGATAATTTTGCAATAATTTGATTCATCTGCGTAAACCTGGATTCACTCATTACTCATAGTGTAAGTTTTTGAATAAATCCGGCCAAAAAACAGCCCTGAACAGCAATGGTGCAGGGCCATTTTTTTATATTCACAATTGGATTCAAAAAAATTGGACTTATAAATTGGATTTATAAAATTGATACCTATAATCAAAAATTCAATCACAAAAACCACCAAAAACCTCTCAACAACTCTCATAAAACAAAAAAACACTGAAAAAAGGACGAGGAGAGACATAATGAAACCACTCAAAACCATGACCAAAATTGCATTGGCAACTGCATTGGCATTGGGCGGAACAACTACATTTGCAGGCGGAGGCGCAGCAGATTGGGGTTACTCTGGCGACAACGGCCCGGAACATTGGGCAAGCCTGCATCCAGAATATTCTGCCTGTTCCGGGAAAAACCAGTCTCCAATTGATCTGAAACGTTTTACCGAAGCCGATTTGCCTTCGATCCCGCTTGTTTATTACACAAACAGCACGGAAATCGTCAATAAAGGCCACACGGTTCAAGTCAATTTCGACGAGGGCAGCACGATTGAGCTGGACGGCAAGGAGTTCGAGTTGAAGCAGCTCCATTTCCATTCACCAAGCGAAAATACCTACTACGGCAGCAACTTCCCGCTGGAAATGCAACTGGTTCATGCGGATGCAGATGGCAATCTGGCTGTAGTTGCAGTGATGTTCCGGTTTGGGCCGGAAAATGAGGATTTGCAGAAAATCTGGGACAAAATGCCAGAACTGTCCGGTGAAATCGTCACACTGGCAGAGCAAAAAGAGAAGCTCAACGCCAAATCCCTGTTGCCGCATGATGGCGATTATTTCCGCTTCAATGGTTCTCTGACCACACCACCTTGCTCTGAAGGCGTGCGCTGGCTGGTGTTGAAAAATGTCGTTTTCGCCTCTGAAGGACAAATTGCGAAATTTCAGGAAGTGATTGGGGAGCCGAATAATCGTCCGGTACAGCCACTCAACGCACGGACGGTGATGCAGTAAGCCATCATCAGCCATCCAAAAACTCTGCCATAACGTGCAATGCGTTATGGTAGAGTTTTCCCTATCCAAACACGAGAGGGAGCAAGTGATGAAACGCACAGCAGAGACTATCTGGATCACCATTCTTCTGTTTCTGATCACCGCTTTCCCAACATTTCTGTTCGCAGAACCACGCGCCGCATGGGGCTACCAAAATGATCTGGCACCCGAACATTGGGGCAATCTGCATCCCAGCTATGCGACGTGTGGAGCCGGCACGCAGCAATCCCCGATTGATCTGAATGCCTTCACCGATGTGCCGCTGAAACCGATCCCATATCACTACCGTCCCAACAGCAAGATGATTTTCAATACCGGCAATGCAATTTTGCTGGATTTTTGGCCGGGTGGGCGGATTCGACTGGATGGCCGGTCTTTTGAACTCAAGCAAATTCGCTTTCATGTGCCGAGTGAGCATCGCATTTTCGGTGAATCCTACCCAATGGAAGCGCATCTGATTCATGCAGACCAAAATGGTAATTTGGCGATTGTTGCGATTTTATTTGAAGAAGGCACAGAAAGTATGGCGTTGAAAAAAGCGTGGAAACGGATGCCATACTATCATGGCGAAGCGTACCGTTTCTCATCTCACCACATCAGCGCAGTAGAACTGCTCCCCGGAGACCATGACTATTATCGCTATGAAGGTTCGTTAACAACTCCGCCTTGCACTGAAAATGTAACCTGGATTGTGCTGAAAAAACCGAACACTGCATCCTGGCATCAACTTCAGCTGTTTTATGATGTGATTGGGAATGCCAATAATCGGCCTTTGCAGCCACATAATGAGCGCGAAATTTTTGAATAGAGGAATCCTATCTTTGTGGAAGAGGTAACCATTTCAATGAACATCACTCCCGCGAAAGCGGGAGTCTGGAAATGACGGCCAAACGATCTAACTATTTAACAATACGCGTACATGTTCTGCTGCGCTTTTTGCCAGTGAATCCAGATTGTAACCACCCTCCAGCACAGAAATAATTTTCCCGTCCGCGAACTGATCCGCACTCGCTTTCAGTTCCTGTGTGATCCAGCGGTAATCGGTTTCGTGCAGATTGAGATTCGCCAACGGATCATCCTGATGCGCATCAAACCCGGCAGAAATAAAAACCATCTGCGGCTGGAACTCTCGCAACGCCGGAATCCATTGCTCTTCCATCGCTTGCCGAAATGCTTCGCTACCCGCGCCTGCTGGAATGGGGGAATGGATCATGTTGTCACGGGAACTGTCCGGCACAGTGAACGGGTAAAACGGATGCTGGAAGGACGAGATAAACAAGACACGCGGATCATCCTGCAGTAAATCCTCGGTGCCATTGCCGTGATGCGCATCAAAATCAATGATCGCGACCCGCTCCAGTCCATACGCATCCAGCGCATGTTTCGCGCCAATCGCGATATTACCGAAAAAACAGAACCCCATCGCCCGACTTTTTTCTGCATGATGCCCCGGCGGACGAGCGGCACAAAATGCATGATCTGCTTTTCCTTGCATCAACAAATCAACCGCATAGGTGACTGCGCCTGCTGCTCGGATCGCCGCCTGCCAAGAGTGTTCATTCGCCTCTACATCCAATCCGATTTTTGTCAACTGTCCTGCTTCTGTCGGACAAAGCGTTTTAACCTGCTCTACATAAATCTCTGGATGGACACGCAATAACGCTTCTTGCGTCGCTTCCGGTGCTTCGTGATGGTTAAGCTGATCCCACAACTGTTGTTGTTTCAATGCATTGCGGATGACAGCGATGCGCCCCGGTGCTTCCGGGCGTTCTTCGCCGGCATCGTGGAGTTCACATTCAGGATGGGAGATGTAGGCGGTTGTCGTCATGGGATCATTCCACTCCTTTGGTCAAATCCTCAGGTCAAATTTTTTGGCTAAAAAACATTGGGAGATGTTACATGTACTGTATCGTTCTTGCTGTCCGTTGCCGATCAGAGTATTTCATGTGCTCCAAAATCGTCTTTATGATTGTGAAATTTCGCATCCATTTTGTGCAAAAATTTGTGCAAAAAACCACCTGTTTTGCATCCATACAAAATCGTTAATTTGATGAAAAACAGCTGGGTTGCTACACTAGAGAAGTTTTTTATTCAACATTTATCCATTTTTTCACCTTTATATCAGTACATTCTAATATACAGGAGAAGCGGATGTGTTTTGGGTTAAAAAATAATAACACATTGATTTTTCTATAAATTTCAACAATGGGAGCCTATAGCCTATGAGTGCCGCAAATGTGGTGAAACGTGTTTTTCCTTTCTTAAACTGGTTCCCGATGGATGGCGCGACAATCCGCGCTGACCTGATTGCAGGCATCACCGTTGCGCTGGTACTCATTCCGCAGTCAATGGCTTATGCGCAGTTGGCCGGACTTCCAGCCTATTTCGGCCTCTATGCAGCATTTATGCCGGTACTGATCGCCGCATTGTGGGGTTCTTCCAAACAATTGGCGACGGGTCCGGTCGCAGTGGTTTCGTTGTTGACGGCAGTCGCCGTTGGCGCAGCGCTGCAAGCGCAAGGGATGGATGCCAGTACCTTTACCGAAGAACAGCTACTGCAATTCTATGTGCCACTAGCAATCATGCTCGCTTTACTGGTCGGGTTGTTCCAACTGGGGTTGGGTGTATTGCGGTTAGGTGTGGTGGTCAATTTCCTCTCTCATCCGGTGATTGTCGGCTTTACCAACGCTGCAGCGATGGTGATTGGTCTCTCCCAGTTGAACAAGATGTTTGGTGTGACCAAGCCGGTCAGTGACTCTTTCATGCTGGATATCTGGGGCGTTATTATGCAGATCCCGGATACTCATCTGCCTTCTTTCATCATCGGCGCATTCGCATTCGCAATTATGTTTTTGCTGAAGATGTATGCACCAAAATTGCCTGGCGTGCTGATTGCGGTAGCCATTACAACCACGATCAGTTACTTCATTGACTTTCAGGGAATGGGCGGAAAGGTTGTCGGTGCGATTCCAGAAGGGTTACCGACATTTGCAATGCCGGAATTCAATATGGAAGTGTTTAGCGTCCTGATGAGCAGCGCGATCATCATCTCTGTAGTAGGTTTCATGGAGGCGATCTCGGTTGCAAAAGCGATGGCTGCAAAAACCAAAGACCGTATTGATCCAAACCAGGAATTGATCGGCCAAGGGCTTGGCAATATCTTGGGTAGCTTCTCGCAAGCGTATCCAGCGAGTGGTTCCTTCTCCCGCTCTGCGGTGAACCTCGGCGCAGGCGCATTGACCGGGATGTCCTCCGTCTTCACGGCAATCATTGTAGTCATCACCTTGTTGTTCCTGACACCATTGCTCTACTATTTGCCGCTCTCTGTATTGGCAGCAGTGATCATGATGGCAGTGATCGGGTTGATCAACTTCAAGGGCTTCGTCCATGCATGGCATGCGTGCAAACATGACGGTATTGCTGCAGTGGTTACGTTCGTGGCAACCCTCGGCTTTGCTCCGCATCTGGATCAAGGCATCCTGATCGGCGCAGGCTTGGCGTTGGTACTCTATCTCTACCGCACCATGCGTCCACGTGTGGCAATCCTTGGTCGTTACAAGGATGGCACACTGCGTGATATCGAAGTGCATAAAGATATGTTGCAGGACAAGCGCATTGTAGTTTTGCGTTTTGATGGCTCGCTCTATTTCGCAAACGTCTCCTACTTTGAAGATGCTGTGCTGGAAGCGTTGAGCGAACATCCGGAAGCGAAATACATGCTGGTCGTTGGCGATGCGATCAATGAAATGGACGCTTCGGGTGAAGAGGTTGTCCACCAGTTGGTAAGCCGCCTGCAATCCAACGGTGTAACGCTGGTCTTCAGTGGCCTGAAAGCGCAGATCTTCCGAGTAATGCGCGATACTGGGCTGGACAAGCATATCGGGGAAGAGAATATCTACCCGGATGAGGATAAGGCGATTGATGCGATCTACACTTGTCTCGACGGCAGCAGCACGGGCGATACCTGTGTGCTGAGCCGGAATTCGGCACAAGCACGTCGCGTTTCCGAATCCTGATTTCGGATTTTGGAACCAGAAAAGAGGTTGCCCTTATCGGGGCAGCCTCTTTTTTTGTGCGACAAATCAGGAAATTACCCCGTAAAATAGCTGCCTTTTTTCAACAGACCGCGAAAATCACAGCAAACCAAGAACGAATCAAAAACAAATTTGAGAGAAAACCAAGCTACAATGAATGAAGAACATGAAGCAAAAGAGATGAAAACAACGCAAGTGCAAGTGGATGTCGATAATTTTGAAACGGCTGTTACGGAAGCTTCCAAAGAACGTCTGGTGGTGCTCGACATCAGCGCAGAGTGGTGCGGTCCCTGCAAAGTGATCGAACCAATTTTGAACCGATTATCCGCTGAATATGAGGGAAAATTCCTGCTCGCCAAGCTGGAAGCAGAGGATGAAAACATGAAAATAGCCGGGCGTTTTGGTGCACGAGGCTTCCCGACGGTACTGGCATTTGTAAATGGTGAAGAGGTCGATCGCTTTCACAGCGCACGTCCCGAACCATTTATTCGGGATTTCATCGACCGCCATCTGTTTTGATCGTTCGATCTAAAAATCAGTCACTCTCGCGAAAGCGGGAGCCTTATGACAGCTATTACTTGATTGCGACTACTTGATTTTGCGCAGATAGAGCCACTCAAAAAAGAGCTTCGTCCAGTGGAGGAAAAATCCTTTCATAATGATGGAGCGTTTTGCGCTCCGGTAGACCAGCACACCAGTCGTATTGGAATCAATGATACAGGCTAGTTCAGGTTTGAAGGTATGTGTTACCGGTTTTCCATCCAATTCGGCAAGCATATTTTTCACCGCTGCTTCGGCTTGTAAATCGGCCATGTGTGCCTGTTTCGGCATCCATTCCGGTCCGGGGAAGCTGCCGCTATCGCCTGCCACGTAAACATCTTCCAAACCAGCGACTCGACAGTTCGGATCAGCCTGAATCAATCCGCCTTCTGAAAGCGGCAAACCACTTTCCGCAAACCACGGTAAACCCGTCATGCCGGGGATAAAAATCGTTAAATCACTATCAAACAGGTGTTTTTCGGTCTCGACCGCATTATGGGTAAACTGCTTTAGCTTGTTGCCGTGGTAGCTCTTGATTCCACGTTTTTTCATCTCGCCCATGATTCCTTTCATCGCTCGCCCGCCAAGGCGTTTCCCTGGCTGCGCTGCTGGTGTGAAGAAGACGAGATTGAATTGATCGCGGCGTTTTTGCTGGCGTAGCATGGTGTCGATGCCGTACATGTACTCAAACATTGGACCGCCACGCATTGCGGAAGGTTCTTTCGGGTTGCCGCTGAAGCCAAATGCAATTGTGCCACCATCCATCTGCTCAATGCGGTCGCGGATTTTTTCGCTTGCTTCCAGATTTGCACACGGGATCAGCGCATGTTCAATGCCTGGCAGTTTTTTGATGAAGCGACTGCCGCTGGCAATTAGCAATTTCGTGTAGGAGATTTCACTTTGATCCGCACGATCCGTCCGCACAACTTTGGTTTCTGCGTCTAGGCCAGTGACACTGGCTTGCACAAACTCAACGTTGTGGCGTTGGCAAAAATTGTCGAGCAAAATTTCCAACTCTTCGCGTTTGCGCCGCCGGGAAGGAATCCAGATCGCGCTCGGAATGTAGATAAATTTTTTCTGCGGCGCGATCAGCTTGATGTTGCTTTTGTAACCTTCCTTGCGCAGTGTACGCACAGCAGTTAGTCCGGCGAATCCCGCACCGATAATGACGATCTCTTCCATGAAACGCTCTCCTTTGGATTTTTTCAATACCTGATTTGGTGCAGGAGGATAGCGGATTCAGATGTGGATTGGGATGTTTTTTAGATGTACTGAAAGTCTTTAAAAGTCTTTCCCACGCAACTTGCAATAGCGCAAATACCAACCGCTGCCCTTCTTCCAGAAATCAAATTTTGATTTGTTTGGAAACATCGTAATCCGGCGGATCGCGAAATCATCCGCTGAAAAATGCAGTGGCCCGGAGACTGTTGCTACACCAAACGCATACCCAGCTTGTTTTACCGCATTTTTTTCACGTTCGCCATAATCGCCATAAGGATAGGAAAAACTAATCGGTGTCTCGCCCAACAAATCAGATAATTGCTCTTTGGAGTCAAATATTTCCCGTTTGAGCGCATCTTCAGATAGCTGCGTCAAGTGCTGATGGTTCAGGCCATGGGAACCAATTTCAACCAATCCGCTTTGGTGACAAGCCAGTAGGTGATCATCATCCATTAATGGGTATGGTTGTTCGCCCAACGCAATATCCCACTCATTACGCCGGATTTCCCGATTTCCCAACGCGAAGATCGTCGCCTTTACGTTATGTTTTTCCAACAACGGCAACAAATTTTCATAATTGTCCGCATAGCCATCGTCAAACGTGAGCAAAATCGGTTTTGAAACGCGTTTTCCATTCAGTAGGTCGTGAAATGTGACAACATCAAACTTGCGTTTTTTCAGCGACAGAATTTGCTGTTCCAACTCTTCCACGGTGATGAAAATGCGGAATTTTGAATAGCTTGGTTCCTGCTGCAGGACACGATGATAAGTCAACACCGGAATTTCCTTGAATCGCCGCAACTGCACGTCCAGCATGGATTTTCGATAAATACCCATCATTTTCTGATGCACATATTTGCCATCGTATTCAGACAGCGATTCATGCAAATTAGGGAAATGGGTCGGCTGAAAAAGTGCTGGATTTTCAGCAAAACGCGCAATCTCATCCGCAATAAATGACATTTCTGATGCGCCTGAGCCGGAAGAAGCACAATCTCCAAAATTACTTGCTTTTGCGATTTCGAGATTATCTTCGTCGATCAGTCCAAGGGCAATTCGCTCACCGACTGCCAGTAACGGACGTTTTTCGAACAGCGCCTCCAACGCAACGCGACCAGAACCTAAAATCAGGTCATGGCTTTGCAACAGTGATTGCACATCCTTCACAAAACCAACCAACATTACATTCTTGGGCAGATTTTTTAGACGTGTCTGCCAAGCAGTTCCTAACGAATGATCCAGTGGTACACCTGCTAACGTGAATGAAACTTCCGGCAATTGCGGCGCAACCACATCAATCAGGCCGGCAGCAATTTCGCCTTTCGGGCCAGTCAAACGACCAATCCATGCAATTTTCAAATCAGAATTCATCTGCGTAGATTCACAAACCATCAAAACCCATTGCGGATTAGATTGACTGATTGAGGTTGAAGATGCAGATCCTCCACCAGATGAGTCTGCAAATTCTCGCAAACGGTTGCAACCCGTTCGCCATACACATTCATTTTTTGGCTGGAAAAATGGATGCTTTGGAAACCATGTACTGTTGAGACATATCCAACAGGCACAAACCGCCTTACAACATTGACAAGCCAACTTGCGGCGCGGGAGTGTGCATGAATCACATCAATTTGATTTTGCTTGCAAAACTGAATCAATTTCCAAATATTTTTGATCCGATTGAGCCAGTGCCTATTGTGAATAGGCATGGAAACGAAGATTGCATCTGTTTGTACAGTAAGCGTGTCTGAAATAATCCAACATTGGTGGCCTTCAGCAAGTTGCTGTTGGCATAAATTAGCTGCGTAGGTTTCAGCGCCAGTAAGATGCCATTGGGAAAGCAGATGTAAAATTCTTAATTTATGCACAGCAATCCAGTTTTATAGAGTTATTATTTTTTGATTAAAGATACTTAACAGCTAATCTCATTTTTGAAGTTAAATCTTCATTTTCCGGACGTGAATTCAACTCAAAAGTGCAACTTTCCTATCTATAGACTTGTTTCTTCAAATTAAATCATTCGCTTAGGCATAAATGAAAGTTCCAC
>CAYFMX010000035.1:0-22056 GCA_964344325.1 uncultured Piscirickettsiaceae bacterium | reverse complement strand
CATTGATTTCACCAATCGCAATGGACGAAGGTTTGCGTTTTGCGATTCGTGAAGGGGGCCGGACAGTAGGTTCTGGCGTTGTTTCCAAAATTATTGAGTAATTATCAATGTCTGGACAGAGAATTCGCATTCGCTTGAAAGCGTTTGATTATCGTTTGATTGACCAATCTACACGGGAAATCGTGCAGACAGCGAAACGTACAGGGGCTCAGATTCGTGGTCCTGTTCCGCTGCCGACTAAGAAAGAGCGGTTTACAGTATTGATTTCACCGCATGTAAATAAAGATGCACGTGATCAGTATGAGTTGCGCACACATAAGCGGATGATGGATATTATTGATCCAAGTGATAAGACTGTGGATGCATTGATGAAGTTGGATCTTGCTGCAGGTGTGGATGTACAGATCAAATTGTCTTGATAGATTGTGTGATTGATTTACAGGGTACAGGGTAGATTTTTGGAAGGGATATCATGTCGGTCGGGATTGTAGGTAGAAAAATCGGAATGAGTAGGGTTTTCACTGAAGAAGGTGATTCTGTGTCAGTGACTGTTGTTCAGGTAGAACCGAATTATATAACACAAATAAAAACTGTGGATACAGATCAATATTCGGCGATTCAGGTAACAACAGGAAGTCGTAAAGCATCACGAGTGAATAAGGCCTTATCAGGTCATTTTTCCAAGGCAGGCGTTGAAGCTGGTGAAAATATTTGGGAATTTCGTGTAGCAGAAACAGAAGAATATGAAGTCGGTAAAGCGATTGATGTTTCTGTGTTGGATACTGAGAAAAAAGCGAATGTGACTGGGATTACCAAAGGGTTTGGTTTTCAAGGAGGCATTAAGCGTCATAATTTCCGTGCGTTGGATAATTCGCATGGTAACTCCATTTCTCACCGTTCCAATGGCTCGATTGGTCAATGCCAGACACCAGGGCGTGTTTTCAAAGGAAAGAAAATGTCTGGTCATATGGGTAATGTTCAACGGACGGCACGAAATATTGACGTGGTGCGGATTGATGCAGAAAAAGGCCTTGTCTTTTTGAAAGGTGCTGTACCTGGTGCAAAAGGCGGAAATGTAATTATCCGTCAAGCATAAATTGAAAAGATTACGTTTATATTGACAGGTTTTTAATTATGGAATTATCTGTTCATGATTTTGTGACAGGTTCAGAGAAATCAAAAATTGATGTTTCTGATGCAGTTTTTGGTATTGAATATAATGAAGCGTTGGTGCATCAAGTTGTTAATGCGTATTTATTGAAAGCCAGAAGCGGGAATGCAGTACAAAAGAATCGTGCCAGTGTGTCTGGTGGTGGAATCAAGCCATGGCGTCAGAAAGGGACAGGCCGTGCGCGTTCAGGTACAAGCCGTAGCCCGATTTGGCGGAGTGGTGGTGTGACATTTGCATCAGAAAAACGGGATTATAGCCAGAAAGTTAATAAGAAGATGTATCGAAAGGCAATTCGGAGTATTCTGTCCGAGCTTTCCCGTCAAGACCGGTTACATATTGTAGAAAATATTGAATTGAATTCTCATAAGACTGGTGAGTTGAATAAGATTTTCTCTTCTACAAAGTTGGATGATAAGGTTTTAGTCATAGATAACGAGATTAACCAGAATTTTGATCTGGCATGCCGTAATATACCATATGCAGATTGTTCAGATGTAAAGACAATGGATCCTGTTCGTTTGGTTGCTTGTAACAAGATGGTCATGACAGAATCTGCACTGAAAGGGATTGAGGAGTGGTTGCAATGAGTAATATGAGCAAGCAAGAGCGATTGATGAAAATTATTCTTGCTCCGCATGTAACTGAAAAAAGTGCAATCGTAGCAGATAGTCATAGTCAGTATGTATTTAAGGTTGCTAAAGATTCCAAAAAACCTGAAATTAAAGATGCAGTAGAGTTTTTGTTTAATGTTAATGTGAAGAGTGTTTCCACAATTAATATGAAGGGAAAAACAAAACGTTTTGGTATGAATTTCGGGAAACGGAATGATTGGAAAAAGGCCTTTGTGACATTGGAAGAAGGTCAGGAAATTGAATTTTCTGGAATGGAATAAAAAGAAGACTTTATCATCTTTATAAGTTTTAGGATTTAAAATGGCAGTGATTAAAGCAAGGCCTACCTCTCCGGGACGTCGTTTTGTTGTATCCGTATCCAATAAGGATTTACATAAAGGCAAACCATTTGCTGGATTGGTGGAGAAGAAATCCAAGAACGGTGGGCGGAATAGTGCTGGAAGAATTAGTGTCCGTCATCGTGGTGGTGGTCATAAACAAAATTACCGCATCATTGATTTCAAAAGAAACAAGGATGGGATTGCTGGACGTGTAGAGCGTATTGAGTATGATCCGAACCGTTCCGCTAATATTGCTTTAATTCTATATAAAGATGGTGAACGTCGGTATATTATTGCGCCGAAAGGGATTAAAGCAGGTGATTCTGTTTTGTCCGGTAGTGGTGCAGAGATTAGTGTAGGCAATACTTTAGAATTGCGGGATATGCCGTTAGGTACAACTGTACACTGTATTGAGTTAAAGTCAGGAAAAGGTGCACAAATTGCGCGTTCAGCAGGGACTTCTGCACAGTTTGTTGCAAAAGAAGGTGCATATGCGACTTTGCGTCTTCGTTCCGGTGAAATGAGAAAAGTTTTGTTGGAATGCCGTGCAACGGTCGGCGAAGTCGGTAATTTTGAGCACTCCTTGAGTAAGTTGGGTAAAGCTGGTGCTTCTAGATGGCGAGGTGTTCGTCCAACGGTCCGCGGTGTTGTGATGAATCCAGTAGACCATCCACATGGTGGTGGTGAAGGTCGGACTTCAGGTGGTCGTCATCCAGTTTCCCCATGGGGTATGCCGACGAAAGGATTTAGGACAAGAACGAATAAACGTACCGATCAGTATATTATTCGCCGTCGTAAGAAATAGCATAAGAAAGTAATTCTAAAAGTTATTTTATTTAAGAAATAGGAATTAAGCTGTGCCACGTTCAATTAAAAAAGGCCCATTTATTGATGAGCATCTTCGGAAGAAGGTGAAAACAGCACTGGAAAACAAGGATCGTCGTCCGATTAAGACATGGTCAAGACGTTCCATGGTGATGCCAGAAATGATTGGTTTAACCATTTCTGTCCATAATGGTCGCCAGCATGTGCCTGTGCTCATTAATGAAAATATGGTAGGGCACAAGCTCGGTGAATTTGTGCTGACACGGACTTATCGTGGGCATGCGGCAGATAAGAAAGCGAAAAAATAAAGGGTAGATAAAGGTAGATTTCGATTATGGAAACTTTTGCAAGGCTGAAAGGCGCAAAGATTTCTGCTCAGAAAGTACGTCTTGTTGCAGATCAAATCCGTGGGCTTCCAGTCAATGAAGCATCTGAATTGCTGATTTTCAGTAATAAGAAAGCGGCATCCATTATTAATAAGATATTGAATTCTGCGATTGCAAATGCAGAGCATAACGAAGGTGCGGATATTGATGAGTTAAAGGTTTCCACAATTTTTGTCGATGAAGGTATGACGCAGAAGCGTATCCGCCCTCGTGCAAAAGGCCGTGCGAACAGAATTTTGAAACGGACAAGCCATATTAGTTTGGCTGTTTCCGACCGTCGTTGAGGATTGTAAGAGTATGGGACAGAAAGTACATCCGGTTGGATACCGTTTGGGATATATCAAGAATTGGAATTCTGTTTGGTTTGCGGAAAGTAGTGATTATGCAGATCGCTTGTATTCTGATTTTCATATCAGAAAGTTTTTGAAAAAACGCTTGGAACAGGCATCTGTTGGTAAGATTGAGATTGAACGTCCATCTGGAAGTGCGCGTATTACAATCCATACGGCGCGTCCGGGCATTGTGATTGGTAAAAAAGGCGAAGATATTGAAAAGCTTCGCAAAGATGTAGCAGCAAAAATCGGAATACCGGTTCAGATTAATATTGAAGAAATCCGTAAACCTGAATTGAATGCACAACTGGTAGCTGAAGGAATTGCGCAGCAGTTGGAAAAACGTGTGATGTTTCGTCGTGCGATGAAGCGTTCTGTTGGTAATACGATGCGTTTAGGGGGGCAAGGTATCCGGATTAATGTTTCTGGCCGTTTGAACGGTGCAGAAATTGCGCGTACTGAGTGGTATCGTGAAGGTCGTGTACCGCTGCATACATTGCGTGCAGATATAGATTATGGTTTTGCTGAAGCGCATACTTCTTATGGGGTTATTGGCATTAAGGTTTGGATCTTCAAAGGTGAGATTTTTGAAAGCTATAATCCAGATCGAAATCTGAAAGAAGAGAAGAAGTAACGTTTTTGGGAATGTTTTTGGGTAAAGGGTAGATAAAAAATGCTTCAGCCAAAAAGAACAAAATTTCGTAAGCAACATAAAGGTAGAAACCGAGGGCTTGCACAGAATGGGAATAGTGTAAGTTTTGGTGAGTTTGCTTTGAAAGCAACAGGCCGTGGAAGGATTACTGCGCGTCAGATTGAGGCGGCGAGACGTACTATTACACGTCAGGTGAAACGTGGTGGTAAATTGTATATCCGTATTTTCCCGGATAAGCCAATTACCAAAAAGCCTTTGGAAGTTCGCCAAGGTAAAGGTAAAGGTAATGTGGAATATTGGGTTGCACAGATCCAGCCTGGTAAAGTATTGTATGAAATTGAAGGCGTTTCAGAAGAGTTGGCAAGGGAAGCATTTTCTTTGGCTGCCGCAAAATTGCCAATCAAAACGGTATTTGTTGCCCGTACATTGATGTAGTAGGAAAAAGAAATGAAGGCAAATGATTTAAGGCAAAAGAGCCGTTCAGAATTGGACAAAGAACTACAAGATAGCCTGCGTGAACAGTTCAATTTGCGTATGCAAAAATCGACAGGTCAGTTGAAAGATACAAGTAAAATTGCAAAGGTGCGTAAAAATATTGCACGTGTCAAGACAGTGATGAAAGAGATGGAAGGTGTTTCAAATGGTTGATTCTGTGGATACGAAGAAAGTTAGAAACATCAAGGGAAAAGTTGTCTCTGATAAAGGGAATAAGACAGTGACTGTGCTTGTTGAGCGTCAGGTAAAGCATCCTTTGTATGGGAAATTTATTCGACGTTCTACAAAATTTCATGCGCATGATGAGAATAATGAATGTAAGCAGGGAGATATCGTTTCCATTCAGGAATGTCGTCCGATCTCTAAAACAAAATCATTTAAAGTTACTGAGATTGTCAGAAAGAGTCAGGCAATATAATTATTAAATTTAGATTTTGTGTTAGTGTATCGTTTTTTTGTGCGTGGAATTGAAGTGCTGTAAAGGGAAAATATAATGATTCAGATGCAATCAGTGCTCAATATTGCTGATAATAGTGGTGCACGGAAAGTAATGTGTATCAAAGTGTTGGGCGGTTCCAAACGTCGGTATGCAGGAATTGGTGATATTATTAAAGTCAGTGTGAAAGAAGCAATTCCCCGTGGTAAAGTAAAAAAAGGCGATGTGTACAATGCTTTGGTTGTTCGTACCCGTAAAGGGGTAAGACGAGGTGATGGTTCACTGATTCGTTTTGATGGTAATGCAGCTGTTATTTTGAATAATAAACACGAGCCGATTGGCACACGTATTTTTGGGCCAGTTACCCGTGAATTGAGAAATAAAAAATTTATGAAGATCATTTCATTAGCACCAGAAGTGATTTGATATTTAGATTGTGTTTTTGTTAGAAATTGAAAGATAGTAGGTAATCCATGTACAAGATTAAGAAAGGCGATGAAATTATTGTCTTGGCAGGAAAGGATAAAGGTCAGAAAGGAACAGTGTCTCGTTTAATTCCTGAGAAAGATCGGGCAATTGTAGATGGGATTAATCAGGTGAAGAAACATCAGAAACCAAATCCAAATTTAGGAATTGCAGGCGGTATTATTGAAAAAGAGATGCCGATCCATATTTCTAACATTGCTCTTTTTAATTCGATGATAGGAAAGGCAGATCGAGTCGGATTTAAGACGTTGGAAGATGGTCGTAAGGTTCGTTATTTTAAATCAAATGGCGAAGTGATTGACACCTAAATTGGGTGATAAGTGGTTATGAGTATCAGTAAAGAACATTATCAAAATGCTGTAGTCGTACAGTTAAAAGAGCAGTTTGGATATAAAAGTGCGATGGAAGTTCCCCGTATAGAGAAAATTTCTTTAAATATGGGCGTTGGGGAAGCTGTCGGCGATAAGAAAATTCTGGACAATGCCGTTGCAGATATGGAGAAGATTGCTGGACAGAAAGTAGTTAAGAATCTTTCCAGAATTTCAGTCGCTGGTTTTAAAATTCGCGAAGGTTGGCCGATTGGTTGTAAGGTAACATTGCGCAAGGAACGGATGTACGAGTTTCTGGATCGGCTGATTAATATTGCGATTCCGCGTATCCGGGATTTCCGTGGGTTGAATGGGAAATCTTTTGATGGGCGTGGGAATTATAGTATGGGGATTACTGAGCAGATCATTTTCCCGGAAATTGACTATGATAAAGTTGATGCATTGCGGGGAATGGATATTAGCGTAGTTACTTCTGCAAAAACAGATAAAGAAGGGAAGGCTTTGCTAGCGGCAATGAATTTCCCATTCAGAAATTAAAAAAAAGGGATTAGGGATTTTCAGATGGCAAAGGTTTCGATGATCCAGAGGGAATTGCGTCGGGAGCGGTTAGTTAAGAAGTTTTCTGAGAAGCGGGCAGATATGAAGAAGAAGATGTTAGATACTTCTCTATCTGATGAAGAGCGTGCAATTGCCAGACGTCGGTTTAATATGTTGCCGAGAGATTCCAGTAAAACACGTCAACGGAACCGTTGTAATTTGACTGGTAGACCGCATGGTTATTATCGGAAATTTGGATTAAGCAGAAATAAATTGCGTGAAGCCATGATGAATGGTGATATTTCTGGGTTAAGAAAAGCAAGCTGGTAAGTGTTTTTATAAGTTTGTAAATTATTTTTTTATTGTAGTTATTGTTGGGAATGAATTTAGGATGAGTATGCAAGATCCGATTGCGGATATGCTAACCCGTATTCGTAATGCATTATTAGTAAATAAGAAAGAAGTAATTGTTCCTTCTTCACATATTAAAGTTGCGATTGTCGAGTTGATGAAAGAAGAAGGGTATATTTCTGATTATTCTGTATCAGAAGAGAATGGAAAGCGTTCCATGTCCATTCAGTTGAAATATTTTCAGGGGAATCCGGTTATTGAGATGTTGAAACGGATTAGCCGTCCTGGATTGCGTATTTATAAAGGCAAGGCTGAACTGCCATCAGTTAATGGTGGATTGGGTGTCGCTGTGATTTCTACCCCAGCGGGTGTGATGACAGATCGGAAAGCCCGTAAACAGGGATTAGGCGGAGAAGTACTCTGCTTCATTTATTAGTTGATAGCTAGGTGATATACGGATGTCTAGGATTGCAAATGCCCCAGTTGAAATTCCCGGTGGGGTTGATGTCTCTATAAATGGTCAGAATGTGCAGATCAAAGGGGCGAATGGGAATTTCTCGTATGAAATTCATGAGAGTGTTGGTATAGAACAGGATGGCAGCCAACTAAAAATTCTGACCAAAGACAATGTGGCAATGGCAGGTACAATGCGTGCATTGGTCAATAATATGGTTTTTGGTGTAAGCAAAGGTTTTGAGAAAAAGCTGACATTAATCGGTGTTGGATATCGTGCCAAAGCGGCAGGGAAAAATCTGGAGTTAATGCTTGGTTTTTCTCATCCAATCAATTATGCGATTCCGGAAGGGATTACAATTGATACACCGTCCCAGACCGAAATTGTTGTTAAAGGTGCAGATAAGCAGAAGGTCGGTCAGGTTTCAGCAGAGATTCGGGCGTTCCGTCCGCCAGAGCCTTATAAAGGGAAAGGCGTGCGTTATAGCGATGAACATGTGATCCGTAAGGAAGCGAAGAAGAAATAAGGGTAGGGTTGGTTAATGGACAAGAAGCAAAGTCGGTTGCGCCGTTCCCGTCGCGCACGTGCAAAGATCAAAGAATTGAGAATTCCTCGTTTGTCTGTACATCGGACGCCGCGTCATATTTATGCACAGATTATTGTTGATGCTGAGGAAAAAGTAGTTGCAAGTGCTTCTTCAGTTTTGAAGGAAGTACGTGTAGAAGCACAAGGTGCAACTGGGAATGTTAAAGCAGCTGCATTGGTTGGGAAAATGATTGCTGAAAGGACAAAAGCTGCAGGCATTAACAAAGTAGCATTTGATCGTTCAGGGTTTAAATATCATGGCCGTGTAAAAGCGTTGGCAGAAGCTGCACGCGAACATGGTTTGGAATTTTAAGTAATATTTTTTGATTTATATTTCGTAGCTGGACTCTATTTTTTTAAGCTTAATTTGATGTTAATTTAAGCTTACTAAAGACGATTTGAGATTAAGCAATGGCAGAGAAGCAAAATAAAGATAATGATGACGGCCTGCAAGAGAAGTTGGTGGCAGTCAATCGTGTTGCAAAAACGGTGAAAGGCGGTCGAATTTTTTCTTTTACTGCACTGACAGTTGTTGGTGATGGAAAAGGAAAAGTTGGTTTCGGATACGGGAAAGCAAGGGAAGTTCCGTTAGCGATCCAAAAGGCAATGGAGCGTGCTCGCCGTAATATGCAAAAAGTTTCTCTGAACGGAGGGACATTGCAATATCCGATTAAATCCCGTCACGGCGCAGCAAATGTTTATATGCAGCCTGCTTCTGAAGGTACAGGAATTATTGCTGGTGGTGCGATGCGTGCTGTATTTGAAGTGGTTGGGGTTCATAATGTTTTGGCGAAAAGAAATGGTTCTTCTAACCCGATTAATGTTGTCCGCGCAACAATTAATGGATTAGTAGGAATGGATAGTCCAGAAGCAATCGCTACCAAGCGCGGAAAGAGCGTTGAAGAGATTTTAGGGTAATTGAAAATGGCAACAGATGGCATGATTCGGGTCACATTGGTAAAAAGTTTGATTGGGCGTTTACCAAGCCACAAGGCTTGTGTAGCAGGATTGGGGATCCGTCGGATGCATCAGACTGTTGAAGTGAAAGATACGCCAGAAAATCGCGGGATGGTCAATAAAATTAGTTATATGCTGAAAGTAGAGGATTGATATCCGATGTTTTTGAATACAATTAAACCTGCGGTTGGTTCCAAGCAGAAAGCAAAGCGTGTAGGCCGCGGAATTGGAAGTGGTTTCGGGAAGACTTGTGGCCGAGGACATAAAGGACAGAAATCGCGTTCAGGTGGGTTCCATAAGGTGGGGTTTGAAGGTGGTCAGATGCCACTGCAACGTCGCTTACCGAAGGTTGGGTTCAGTTCCCGTAAGAAATATTTTGTCGATGAAATTCGTTTGCATGAGCTGAAAGGGATTGAAGGCGAGATTGATTTGTTGGCTTTGAAGAAAGCAGGATTGATTCGTCAGAATATCAAGCGTGTTCGTGTAATTGCATCAGGTGAGATTGGTAGTCCAGTCACTGTAAAAGGATTGGAATTGACTAAAGGTGCGCGTGCAGCAATAGAATCTGTTGGCGGGAAAATTTTAGATTAGTAGTATTTGATTGATAGTAATCCATAGTATTTAGGTTAGATAATAATTAAATTGAACAGGTTTCAGTAAGGAATGGCAGGGAATATACCAGATACTGGTAAATTGACCGAGTTAAGGAATCGCCTGCTATTTGTGCTGGGGGCTATTTTTGTATATCGGATTGGATCGCATATTCCAGTTCCAGGGATTAATCCTGTTGCTTTGCAGGCGATGTTTGACCAGCAGGCAGGAACGATTCTAGATATGTTCAATATGTTCTCCGGTGGCGCATTAATGCGTTTAAGCCTGTTTGCATTGGGGGTAATGCCGTATATTTCTGCCTCCATTATTATGAATCTGTTGACAGTTACTTCCCCGAAGCTGTCACAATTGAAAAAAGAAGGTGAGTCGGGAAGAAGAAAAATCACCCAATATACGCGTTATGGAACACTTGTATTGGCTCTGTTTCAGGCAATTGGAATTTCCATTGCGTTAGAGTCCCAACATGCTGGCGGAATGAGTGTTGTGATTGATCCAGGATTAACATTCCGTTTTGTAACAGTAGTGACATTGGTATCTGGAACTGTTTTCTTGATGTGGTTGGGTGAGCAGATCACAGAGCGTGGGATTGGGAATGGTATCTCGCTGATTATTTTTGCAGGTATTGTGGCAGGTCTTCCTTCTGCAGTTGGTGGAACAATGGAGCTTGCGCGTACAGGTGAGATGCATCCAATGATGGTGTTAGTATTGTTGATTGGCGCGATTTTAGTTACTGCATTTGTTGTTTTTGTTGAGCGTGGGCAGCGTCGAATTACTGTGAATTATGCCAAGCAGCAAAAAGGGAATCGTTTATATGCAGGGCAGAGTAGTCATTTGCCATTAAAAGTGAATATGGCAGGGGTTATACCGCCGATTTTTGCATCTAGTATTATTTTGTTCCCGGCTACATTGGGAAGTTGGTTTGGTAGTACAGATAATATGCAATGGATGAAGGATATTGCATCTACGTTATCTCCAGGGCAGCCTTTATATATCATATTTTATAGTGTTGCGATTATCTTCTTCTGCTTTTTTTATACAGCATTGGTATTTAATCCGAAAGAGACTGCAGATAATTTGAGGAAATCAGGAGCGTTTATTCCAGGGATTCGTCCTGGTGAGCAGACATCGAAATATATTGATAAAGTGATGACGCGTTTAACGTTGATTGGCGCGATTTATATTACAGCAGTATGTTTATTGCCTGAATTTTTGATTATCCAATGGAATGTGCCGTTTTATTTTGGAGGTACATCGCTATTGATTATCGTTGTTGTGATTATGGATTTTATTGCTCAGGTTCAATCGTACCTGCTTTCTTACCAATACGATGGGTTGATGAAGAAGGCGAATTTGAAAGGGTATGGAAGATAGTAAAAGATAGTTTTGTTAGCAGCATACAATAGCTAAGTTAGTTAATTTATTCGTTTATATAAGCAGGTAAAGAATTATGAAAGTTAGGGCATCAGTTAAAAAAATGTGCCAACATTGCAAAGTAATTCGGAGAAATGGCGTATTGCGGGTGATCTGTAGTAAAGATCCAAAGCATAAGCAGCGTCAAGGATGATATAGGGCAGAAAAGATAGTTTTTCATTGTTTTTTTGAGAGAGGGAGCTATAATAAAAAGCTTTCTTTTTCATTTTTTTTGTTTGAGAGGAAAATTGATGGCGCGAATTGCAGGTGTGAATGTGCCTGATCATAAGCATGTATGGATATCCCTCACTTCTATTTATGGGATAGGGCGTACACGTGCTCAGGAGATTTGTTCGACAGTAAATGTTGAAAAGACAAGAAAAGTTCAGGACTTGGATGAGAAAGAGCTTGAGTCTTTGCGCTCAGAAGTTAGCAAATTTACGATTGAAGGCGATTTGCGCCGTGAAATTTCAATGAACATTAAGCGTCTGATGGATTTGGGAACAAATCGAGGTATTCGTCATCGCCGAGGGCTTCCTGTTCGTGGTCAGAATACAAAGAATAATGCAAGGACAAGGAAAGGTCCTAAAAAACCGATCAAACGTTAATTTTCTGATTTAAATAAGTTTTGGTTTGTTTTAATAGGTAAGGTTTATTTTTATGGCAACGGCTGCATCTTCCAAACGGAAGAAACTGAAAAGGAATGTTTCTGAAGGAATTGTTCATATTCATGCGACATTCAATAATACGATTATTACGATTACAGATCGGAAAGGTGATACTTTGTGTTGGGCGACTTCTGGTGGAAGTGGCTTTAGAGGGTCAAGGAAAAGTACACCATTTGCTGCGCAGGTTGCTGCTGAGCGTGCAGGGACAGAAGCACAAGAATATGGCTTGAAAACTGTAGATGTAAGGATTAAAGGACCTGGGCCAGGAAGGGAATCTTCTGTGCGTGCGCTTAATAATATTGGTATCCGTGTTAATAGCATTACTGATATTACACCGATTCCTCATAATGGATGTCGTCCTCCAAAGCGGCGTCGTGTTTAATATGAATTAGATCTGGATTAGGTTAATTAAATTGACTAATTTAGAAAGTAAGAATATTTACTCAAAAATATGATTTGAAATTTGATATGGCAAAATATACAGGTCCAAAATGTAAGCTGGCACGTAGGGAAGGCACTGATCTTTTTTTAAAAAGCGGGCTGCGTGCGTTAGATTCTAAATGTAAGTTGGATAATATTCCTGGACAGCATGGTGCAGGTGGTCAGCAACCTAGAATGTCTGATTATGCTTTACAGCTGCGTGAAAAGCAGAAAGTGAAGCGTATTTATGGTGTATTGGAAAAGCAGTTTTTAGGTTATTATAAAAAAGCTGCGCGCCAGAAAGGTTCTACAGGTGAGAATCTTTTAACACTTTTGGAAACACGATTAGATAATGTGGTTTACCGTATGGGATTTGGGTCAACACGTGCTGAATCACGCCAATTGGTAAACCATAAGTCTATTTTAGTGAATGGTTCTGTAGTGAGTATCCCTTCCTATAAAATTCAAATAGGAGATACTGTTTCGGTTCGTGAGAAATCAAAAAAACAGGAAAGAATTAAACTTGCATTGGAGTTAGCTTCTAAAACAAAAGAAGATGTAAGTTGGATTGAGACGGATAAAGAGAAGATGGAAGGGACTTTTAAAACTGTTCCTGAGCGGTCTGATTTGTCTGCTGAAATTAATGAGCATTTGATTGTTGAGTTATATTCCAAATAATTCTGATAGTTCAGGATTGTTGTTTTTGTGCCTGTTGAGGTTGATATTGAATGCAAGGTTCAGTGAAAGATTTTCTTAAACCCAAGCTTTCTGGTATTAAGAATATTGCTTCTAATCATGTTCAGATTGTTATTGAACCAATGGAACGTGGTTTCGGTCATACTTTGGGTAATGCATTACGTCGTATTTTGCTTTCCTCAATGCATGGAAGTGCAGTTGTCGAGGCAAAAATTGATGGGGTTTTGCATGAATATTCCTCCATTGAAGGAGTGCAAGAGGATGTTATTGATATCCTTTTGAATTTGAAAGGTATTGCAATCCGGATGGAAGGGCGTGAGACTGCAGAATTACGTTTGAACCATTCTGGCAAAGGTGCAGTTACAGCCAATAATATTGTCGTGGATCATAATATAGAGATTATGAATCCAGATCATGTGATTGCAACGGTTACTGATGATTCTGCTACATTAAATATGGAATTAAAAGTTGCGACTGGTCGAGGATATCAGCCAGTTGCAGAACGTTCTTCCATGGAAGAGGAGAGTTCGAATATCGGTGCGCTACAAATTGATGCTTCTTTTAGTCCAGTTTTGCGCGTTACTTATGATGTGGAAGCTGCACGTCTTAAACAACGCACAGATTTAGATCGTCTGATTATAGATTTGGAAACAAACGGAACAATTGATCCAGAAGAAGCAATTCGTCGTGCAGCAACAGTTTTACAGACTCAATTGGAGTCTTTCGTCGAGTTGCATGCTGAACTAGATGAGGTAGAAAAAGAGGATGAAGAGCCAGATATTGACCCAATTTTGTTGCGTCCTGTAGATGATCTGGAATTGACAGTCCGTTCTGCAAATTGTTTAAAGGCAGAAAATATATTTTATATTGGTGATTTGGTTCAGTGTACAGAGACTGCCTTGTTAAGGACACCAAATTTAGGGAAGAAGTCTCTGAATGAAATTAAAGATGTTTTGATTTCGAAAGGTTTATCTTTGGGGGTTAAGTTAGAAAACTGGCCACCGCCGGGATTGTATGAAGAAAAAGAATCAGATTAGATATTTATTAGTGTTATATTGTTTGGTTCGGTTTATTTAATTTTAGTTTTTTTAGAAAAGAATTTATTGATAGGCAATCGTTTATGAGACATCGTAAAAGTGGTCGTCAGTTAAACAGAAACAGCAGCCATCGTAAGGCTATGTTCAGGAATATGAGCAATTCTCTTTTTGAACATGAGATGATCCGTACGACTTTGCCAAAGGCGAAAGAGCTGCGTCGTTTTGCAGAGCCATTAATCACATTATCGAAGGAAGATAGTGTTGCAAACCGCCGTTTAGCATTCAATCGGATGCGAGATCGTGGGATGGTAATGAAACTGTTTAATGAGTTGGGACCGCGTTATACAAGCCGTCCGGGTGGGTATATCCGTATCTTGAAAGCTGGTTTTCGGGTAGGGGATAAAGCACCAATGGCTGTTGTTGAATTGGTGGATCGTCCAGTATTAGATGATGGTATTTCAGAAGATTAAGAAGTAAGAGATATAAAATTATCTACTTTATAAAAAACACTTGGGTTAGATTAAATTTAATCTTCCCAAGTGTTTTTTTATGCATATGTATTTTTTGATGATGTTTGTTTGCTGAGAAAAATTGATCCGGAAAAATTTGGATTGGATAAAGAAACTTATGAAATATAAAGATTCTTTATTCTAGTTTGTTTGCCAGTGCTATTTTTTCAAGCGTATCCGGATCGGGAAAGGACGGAAACGTAATTTTAGATAAGGCACATTTTCTGGGAATGGCGCAAAAGGCGCAGCATTTCCGATCGCATTTTTTACCGCTTCATTCAGTGCTTTTGATTTTGAACGTTGGGTTAATTTGATACTATCCAATGATCCATCACGATTCAGCACCATTTCTACAAGAATCGTCCCTTCCGCTTTTTCACGCTCAGCGATTTTTTTGATCTGGATTGCTTGCTGGTTCAGTTTCGTCTGCATAGCTCGACCATATTGAGCATTGATGATTTTCAGCGCAGCCAAATGGTTTTGGGTATTTTGTGCTATAGAAGTAGGGAAACGAGGGCGCCAATTTTGCGCAGTGATCTGGGATGGCTGTATTTCGGAGATGGCAGTTTCGTCTAATAGCGGGGCTTCTAGATCGTATTCAAACTGGGAAATGTCTTGAATTTGGAATTCAATGGATGCGATTTCCACTTCCGCGACAATCATGTCACTACTGTCTGGAAGAGCAGGGATCAACGTCTCTTGTGGCGGGACTGCACCAGCTTGCATGTCAGGTACTGCGGATAGCGTTGGTAAAAGAGGCACAGGTTGGGCGAGTTGCGGAAGTTGTTGCGCTGGTATATTTTCTTCCTGCAATACAAATTCTTCCGGAGATACCGGAATTGCTTCCGGCATGTTCGCTATTTCCGGTGCAGCGAGGGATGCAGTCGGGGAAGTGATCGCCTGCTCCAAATCCTCCAGAGAAACGGTTGGAATTTCTTCCTGTTCTTCCAGCAAGGGAACAGCGGGTTCTTCTGCAGCAAATGCCTCTTCTTCCAAAGAGATCAACGCCAAGGAGTGCCGTTGTTGCGGCGGAGTACTTTGTTCCTGTGTGTATAAGGAAGGTAGCAAATAGAAGAATGCGGAATGGGTGGCAACCGATAAAAAGAGTGTGATTAGCCACTGTTTGGAGGAAGTGGTCATGGCTGTGCAGTTTCCGTCACCAAATCAATTTTGCGGATGCCAATTTTGCGGAGTTCATCCAGCAGTTCAATTAGTCGGTGCGAATCTGCGCGATGATCTGCGTGAATTTCGACTTGTAATGTCGAGCTCTTCTCTCCATTTTTCAGGCTATTTTGCAGGGTTTGACCAAGCGTGATCAGATCTTTGATCTCCTGTTTCCCCAGTGCTACCCGCCCCTGTTCATTCATAAAAATGGAAACGGGTTGTTCGTTCAAATGGGTTTCACTACTGGAATCGGGATAGCCAATGTCCCAAAAGCTGTTGGATTTGATCGTTCCGGCAACCAGAAAAAAGATAATCAGCAAAAAAATGACGCTGACCATTGGGGTCATGTCCAGTTCCTGAAAGCGGAGTTTCTGATAGGAAAACTGCATGATGATCTGGCTTTAACGGACTTTAACGAATGAGACTGATGGAGGATGCGCCGCCCATGCGGAGCTGATCCATCACGTCGACAATTTGTTGGATGGGTAAGCCGTTGTCCGGACGCACAATAAAACGCATATTTTTCTGTTTAGCGAGCAGTGTTTCGACTTTCCCGGCGAGAATCGGAACAGTGGTTGCGCGTCCGTTGAGGTCAATGCGTCCGCCTGTATGGATACGGATCAAAGTCGCCCCTTTCCAGACGCTTTGTCCGCTTCCTTTTTCTCCGGGAATGTCCAGCGGCAAGCTACGATTTTGAGTCAGGCTGGTTGTCAGCATGAAGAAAATCAGCAACAAAAACACGATATCCACCAGTGGTGTAAGACTCAACCAGCTTTTTCTTGGACGGGTGTGGGCTGCAGCGAAATTCATGGCCAAAAATTATGGTGAAATCAGTGGCAATAGAAAATTAGGAGAGTTTCCGGATCGCATTCATCGTGCGGGTCACGGAATCGCCCATATCTTGGCGAACGCGTTCCACCACGCTTTCAATCCAGTTCACAGCAGCTAATGCCGGGATTGCCACAGCTAGGCCGACTGCTGTTGTGAGCAATGCTTCCCAAATACCGCCTGCCAGCATCGCAACATCGACCTGGACACCGGCAGCTTGCAATTGCATGAACGCTTGGATCATGCCCAATACCGTTCCCAATAATCCGAGCAGTGGACTCAAATGGGCAACTGCGTCCAGTCCACGTACGTAAGAGGCCAAGTATTCGAGATGAAGGCGGCCTGCGCGTTCCACTTCGGCTTGTACCACTTTTTCGCTCTCTGTTTCTGCGAGACGAATGGCGCGCTCCATTACCTTGGCGACTGGGTGACGGTAACGAGAAAGTTCTGTCGCGGCGATGCCTAACTGCCGGTTTTCGATCCGTTGCAATGCAACTTGGACAAACTTCTGGGAGGAGAAGAGGCGTTCTGCCATAAAGTGGTAGAGCTTCAGCAGAAACACCGCGAGCGCATAAATAGAGAGGATTAGCAGGATGATGACAACAGGTCCGCCTTTCTCAAAAATGAATCCGAATTGTAGTTCCACGGAATGTACCTCTACCTAGAAGAGTTTGATTTATTTGAATAACTCAATTTTTGTTTTGCTTGTGGTTTTCACTTGCTGCATGCAATTTGGGAAATCACCATCCGTGGTTTTGCAGGCACTCATCTGGTTCAGCAAAATGCTGCCGAGTTGATTGCATTGCTCATCCTTGAGCGGAATCAGTTTGATGATGGTTTTGTCTGCAAGGATTTTTTGGAAATCAACTAGAAAATGCGCGGAAACCAATTCATTTTTGTCAAAGGCAAACATCTCCGCTTTCAGTTCGGAGAACTCTTTTCCTGTGTGGTTGCGCAACTTCATATAGACTACACAAAGCCCATCGCGTTGTTCAGTTTTGTTGATCTCCATCTGAAGTAGAGTAGGTGAGGATGAAGCTGAATTTTCTGCGGAAAAAGCAGAAATGCTGAACAATAACAGGAAAAAGAGGAAGCTGGTTCGGAAAAATGTGGAAATGGATAAAAACCTATTGGACATGGCTTGTTTTTCCCTGATCGCATTATGCGGATAAGTTAATTTCAGAGGCAATCTAAATTTGAAAACAAGATATTTTAGCAATAAAAAATCCCGCCATGAAGCGCAGGGCAAACAATGACGGGATTTTTTTGTGTGGGTAGTAGTTCTTCGGTCTGCTTAGTAGCAGTTTAATGCCTTGTATTCCAGATCGTTATCTTCTACTTCGCCTAGTCGCCATTCACCACGTGTGTTCGCAAAAATGATTGCGTTTTGTCGAGTTGAGTAGGGAATATTATGTCGAACATTCAGAATTTGCCCTGGGTAGATCAGGTCAGAATCTGCAATTTGATCTTTATTAGAGCAAAGGAGTAATGGCCATAATCTGGCATCGCCATATACCTGTTGGTTTTCTGCAATATCCCACAAGTTGTCGCCTGGACGTACGGTAATGGATGTGAGGAAAGAGTTGGAAACTTGTGGCACGCCAATCTGCACTTCCGCTTGTGGGGTACGCTCTTCTTCCCATTGCTGAACGATCGCTGGTTTTTGAGGAGCTGGCTGATTGTAGCGTTGGGCATTTTCAACTGCAGCGTTGTATTGGGAACGGGCTTCCAATGTTTCGCTACATTCTGGTCGCGCAAGACTTTCATTCCAGAAACCGGAATGGACGCATTCTTTATCAACTAACGTGCGTACGAAGCTTCCGTCAATGTCCGTTACATACCCCTCAAAACTGCCTGCATGGAGGTTTGCAGCGAGGAAAAATGCGGAAGCGACTGCCAATTGTTTACCTTTGATCTTATACATCACGATGATCCTTTTTTATTATCAATCGGTTGGAAGCCTAACCAAAAGGCCAAATTGCCATTCTACTGCGCAGGGCAATCTTTTCCAACTCCCTTGGTTTGATTTTATTCCATTCTTTTTACCTTATTTTCATTTTTTGTGTTTCTTTAGAGTGTTTTGGAATGTGCTTTCTCAACTCGTTCTTCATTTTTTTTCCGATTTTTCCAGAGAGTGTTTCATATTTCACTGGACGGCTTGTACACTAGACAGTTTTCCCGGTTTTCAGGGCAGTCAAAGCAGGTGGAAGTGATGAGTGACCAAATAGATGATCTCCGTATCCTTGGCAAACAGGAACTGGCCTCCCCGGAAGAGGTGCGCCGACGGTTTCCGATCACTGTGGAAGCAACGCATACAGTTGAGGAAGCGCGTCAGGAGATGCACCGTGTTCTGCACGGGGAAGATGACCGTTTGGTCGTGATTGTTGGCCCTTGTTCCATTCATGATCCGCAAGCCGCGATGGAATACGCAGAACGGTTGCTACCATTGCGGGAAAAACTCAAGAACGAGTTGTTGGTGATCATGCGCGTTTACTTTGAAAAGCCACGGACAACGGTGGGCTGGAAAGGGATGATCAACGATCCGGATCTAAACGAAAGTTTTAACATTAATAAAGGAGTGATGCAGGCGCGGGAACTGTTGTTGAAAATCAATAATCTGCATATGCCGGCAGCAACAGAATTTCTGGATTTGATTACACCGCAATATGTGGCCGATTTAGTCAGTTGGGGCGCAATTGGTGCACGGACAACAGAGAGTCAGGTGCATCGTGAACTGGCTTCTGGTCTCTCCTGTCCGGTCGGTTTCAAAAATGGCACGGACGGCAAATTGCAGACAGCGATTGATGGAGTGCGTGCTGCTTCCCAACCGCATCATTTTTTGTCGGTAACGAAGGCAGGACATTCTGCAATTTTCTCCACGACTGGCAATGAGGATTGTCATGTGATTTTGCGCGGCGGTAGCAAGCACCCGAATTACGAAACAGAAAGCGTCCGCGATGCGGTGGCGGAGCTGGAAGCAGCCAAACAGCGTGCGACATTGATGATTGATTTGAGCCACGCCAATAGCCGCAAGGATTACCGTCGCCAAATTGATGTAGGCAGCAATGTGGCTTATCAGGTGCGTCATGATTGTGACGGGCATATTTGTGGAGTGATGATCGAAAGTCATCTTGTGGAAGGGCGGCAAGATTTGGAACCGGGAAAACCGCTTGCTTATGGGCAAAGCATTACAGATGGTTGTATCGGCTGGGGAGATACAGAGGAATTGCTGACGTTGTTGGCAGATTCAGTCAGTCAGCGTCGCGAGCGTAACCAAGCCTAATAGGTCGCTTCTTGAGATGAAAACGATTTTACTGTGGATCATTCGTGGGTATCAGCTCATTGTGAGTCCATATCTGGGACAAAGCTGCCGGTTTACGCCAACTTGTTCGGAATATTCACTGGAAGCGATCCAAGAATATGGCACATTGAAAGGTGGATGGATGGCGTTGCGGCGGATTGGGCGTTGTCATCCGTGGCATGATGGGGGGTATGATCCTGTGCCGCAAAAAACTGGATCGTAATGACTGACTTGCAATGAAAAAACCTTTAATCATTTGGGATGATTAAAGGTTTTATTGTCTGATGCCGAGGAGAGGACTATTCTCGGTTGCCCTGTAACGTATTGAATGTATTATATATCAGATGCTTATTTACGATTGAGTGTTACAGATGAGTGGTACAGGATCGGATAAAGATGAAGTGTGTCAGATATTTTAGGGCAGTGTGGCAGCAAAGAATTCACGATAATTTTTACATGATCACTTATTCATCATGGCAACGAGGCCTGAACGAAAACACCAATGGCCTGATCCGGTAGTATTTTAAGAAGGGTTCCAGTTTTGTGAAAATCGGGGGCAATGAAGTGCAAGTGGTGATGGATAAATTAAACCGCAGACCAAGAAAAACCTTGGGGTTTAAAACACCAAACCAGATATTTTTTAGACATAATAGGAAAGTTGCACTTTTGAGTTGAATTCACGATTTAAGATATCCTGAGCCTGCTGAAATACATCTTGAAACATCGCTTCCGTCAGCCGTTTGGTTTGGGTGTTGTACCGGCTGCAATGATACGAATTCAACAAGATTCGCCCATTTTCCAATTTATGCGCCAATCCATGTTTGAATGGAAAATCTTTCTGCTTCAACTTCAACGCTTTCACCGTCGCTTTATGCGCCGTCGAACCCAATGCCAAAATCACTGCGCCTTTTTTCAACGCCACCAACTCATTTTGCAGAAATGAATTACAGAAATTGACCTCTTCCGCAACCGGCTTGTTTTGCGGCGGCAAACATTTCACCGCATTGGTGATCCGCGCACCACGTAATTTCAAACCATCGTCGTAGGAAATGGATTCTGGCGCAGTGCTGAAACCAAATGCATATAAGGTACGGTAGAGTAAAATTCCGGCATGATCGCCAGTAAATGGACGGCCTGTCGCATTCGCCCCGTGCATCCCTGGAGCCAGTCCGACAATCAACAAATCCGGATTCTCATCACCAAATGGCGCGACTGGCGCAGCATGATAATTCGGATGATCCCGTTTCACCTCGGCGAGAAACGCCACCAAACGTGGACATTTTTTGCAATTTGCATCAAAACACAATTCAGACATGAATTTAGACTGTAATTCAGACATAAAACGACAATCCGCCCAACAATTTATCTATCAAAAAAGTAATGGATGCTATCATGCCGCCGATGAAAATCAGCACAGAAAATCACGCAGAAAAACCGTTGCAAATTCTCCATGCGTTATTGGAAACATCAGAATCGAAAATCCAGCAACAAAAACCGCCGCGTTCATTGCGCCCAAAACACGAAACGCCGGAAGATTTTCTGGAAGAGAGTTTGCCACCCGCCAAAAACTATTTTCCCGGCAAACGGACGATTACTCTGCTCAACAAAGGAAGCAGCACCGAGAGATTGCTGCAACGTACCCGTTACCTGCAATATTTGAACCGCGCTGTCATTCCGAAAGTAGGGTTCCCTTATTCGCAACATTTACGCATCAGCTCCATCAGCCGCGACGGCATTGCAACCGTCCATGCCGATTCACCCGCCTGGGCGCAGCGCGGACGATTTTTACAGCGGGAAATTCTGGATTTGCTCCATCAAGAGAAACTCTTCCACGTCAAAAAAGTGATCGTAAAAGTGCGCCCGAAATTATATGAACCCAAAATCAAACTCATTGAACCGCAAAAAGTTTCGATGGCGACGGCGAAAAGTCTGGAGCAGGAAAGCGAGCAATGCGACGGGGAATTGGGCACATCGCTGCATCGGCTTTCTACGACGCTGCTGCGGAAAAACTGGTCTGGCCGATAAACTGAAAATGCTTTCAACAAGGGTTTGAACTGTGGCGAACTTCCCACTATAATGCGCCGCTTCCGTTACTGGCGAGGTGGTGGAATTGGTAGACACGATGGATTCAAAATCCATTGGTAGAGATACCGTGCGGGTTCAAGTCCCGCCCTCGCTACCATCTTTAGAAACCCCTTTCTATTTAGATAGTTAGGGGTTTTCTTTTGTCTGTCTGTAACTCAGCTCTGTACCTCACGTTTGGGTAGCTGAAGGATAGCAGCGGAAGCCCTCTATTGGCAATACGTATACGACACTAAGCATCGCGCATAAATTCAAGAAATCTCTGGGCGATTCCATGAGTAAACGCCACAATTCGGAGTTCAGGTTTTAGAAGAAATGCTGCTATCTGTCAGGTCTCGCGTGTTCATAAACCTTTTTCGTAAACAATTTCTGCTTCTTTTT
>CAYFMX010000034.1:0-22592 GCA_964344325.1 uncultured Piscirickettsiaceae bacterium | reverse complement strand
GAAGCAGAAATTGTTTACGAAAAAGGTTTATGAACACACGAGACCTGACATCTAGAGAATCTTTATGCGGGAAGAAAGAAAAAGCCCCATTTTTAGATGGGGCTTTTTTTATGCGCCAAATACCTTATTCATCAGGTAACCATTCAAACGCATTGGCTATTGTAATGGGAGCAATTGTTCAGTCGTCTTAATACCTTATTCATCAGGTAACCATTCAAACGCTCACAGCTATCTTAAGGGCTATCTTCTTCGAAGTCTTAATACCTTATTCATCAGGTAACCATTCAAACTAGTGGCTTTCGTAGTTTGTATTTTAATTTCTGTTGTCTTAATACCTTATTCATCAGGTAACCATTCAAACCCCAGTCGATCTCGATAACCATTCTAAATCAATCACTTGAAGTAGATAAAAATCTATATCCAATGGTATAGATGGAGTTAGCTTTTTTGGCATTAATTATGCTTAACTTTCAAGAAAACTGTATTTGAATGTAAAAATCCATTAGGATCAATGGCTTTCCAAAAAACTTTCTCGTCTTTGTTATGTTATTGATCATTGACCAAAAAGAAGCTCATTTACGACTCAAAAACGGTTCTGTCTTATTGGAAAGACCCGGAGAGTCTCCCCGTTCTTTTGCCATTCGTCAACTGTCGCGTTGAAACACGCAAAAAAATATGCCGAAAAGTAGTTGGATCGGTTAGGATTACAACTTCATCCAAAAAAGACACAAATCGTGCGCAGTAGTCCGAAAGTGGTCTTTTTGGGTGAGCCATTACCAAACCCAAGTCGTTAAGCATAATCAATGCCAAAAAAGCTAACTCCATCTATACCATTGGATATAGATTTTTATCTGCTTCAAGCAATTGATTTAGAATGGTTATCCAGATCGACTGGGGTTTGAATGGTTACCTGATGAATAAGGTATTAAGACTTCTTCCTGCTCGACCAAAAAGCATTTTTAATTTGTTTGAATGGTTACCTGATGAATAAGGTATTAAGACAGTTTAATGCTTTTAATAAATGGTAGTAAGAAGTTTGAATGGTTACCTGATGAATAAGGTATTAAGACTACATTCGCAAGTGCCGTATGATGTCCTATAGGTTTGAATGGTTACCTGATGAATAAGGTATTAAGACAGTTTAATGCTTCTAATAAATGGTAGTAAGAAGTTTGAATGGTTACCTGATGAATAAGGTATTAAGACTACATTCGCAAGTGCCGTATGATGTCCTATAGGTTTGAATGGTTACCTGATGAATAAGGTATAGACGTAAAAAAACCGCACTCAGAATTCAATCTGGATGCGGTTTTTATTTTTCTGGGAACAGGAAAATCTGATTTTAAAGAATCAGGAAATCCGATACGCCCCCAACCCCATACTGCTCACTTTTCCGGCGTGGAGCCATTGCCCAAACCAGAGCCACGGCCAAAACGGTTCAAAATGTTTTTCAGTTTTAATTTGATATTGCCCAACGACACCACCGATATTCATCCGCATTTGCTGGCGCGAGGAGTAGCGGTAAAAATCTTTCCAGCGTAAATCGGCAGCGTGCAATTCAATTTTTTCCGCCTGCGAGAATAAATCTCGGAAATCAATTTCCATATTCTCCAATTCACCTGCGCCGTGAAAATAATCGAGCAGCGAAATTCTTCGCATTAATGTCGAAAAGTGCGCTGCAAAGGTGAAATTTTCCAGCTGCACCAGCGCATTTTTCTGTTTCGCGTGAAACGGGGTCAATAATGCAACCGTCAATTGCGTCGGCATCTCCGGCAAAGTCGGCAAGCGCGACGGCAGCGGCTGCAATGCCTCTTGCGGATCGCCAATTCCGACCCACTGTTCCGCGCCAACTTCCGGCTCCTGTTCCACCGCAACCAACCGGAAACGGCCTTTTCCCTTGCCGATCCCCCATTCCGCCGCCTTTTGGAACGCATAGACAAAATAGGGAAGATGCAGATTGGCTTTTCCCACCAGCGTGATCGTCAGATGGAACGGATCGCCCGGTTTGTACGCCCGGTTTGCCTGCAAATCCGGCAACAGTACAAATGGATGCGGCGTAGCAGGATATTTGCGCATTTTCGCGCTGTTTTGCGGTGGCGGTGTCTCGAAAATGTAGCTGTAGGGGCAACTGTGGCGCAGCAAACAGGCTTCACAAGTAGGTTCGCGGGTGACGCACAGGGCGCGTTTCAGACTATGCCCGAATGCGCCGCGCCATGCCGAGCCGCTCTGTTCCGGCAAAAATGCATCGGTTTCCGCGATAAAACCGAGCCGGTAGCGCGAGAAGGAAAACGGGAATTGGAGGTTGTGCATGGATAGCTTATTCGTCAGGTCATGATTCAAATCGTGGTGAATTTCGCGATTATAGAAGGATTCGTTTTGTAGAATATCGGAAAACGCAAAAAATATACCGCGAAGTGATTGAATCGGTTAAGATCGTAGTTCCATTATCGAATCCGAGTCGTTAAGCATAATCAATGCCAAAAAAGCTAACTCCATCTATACCATTGGATATAGATTTTTATCTGCTTCAAGCAATTGATTTAGAATGGTTATCCAGATCGACTGGGGTTTGAATGGTTACCTGATGAATAAGGTATTAAGACTCCATCAGGGAGATAGGTTATTACCAGATAAGTGTTTGAATGGTTACCTGATGAATAAGGTATTAAGACTTCCACAATATGCCCTGATTACAAAGATCGTAAGTTTGAATGGTTACCTGATGAATAAGGTATTAAGACAGATCGCCCGGAAACCATAGCTGCTGATCGGCGTTTGAATGGCCACCTGATGAATAAGGTATTAAGACGCCAAATTCACGGGTCGTTGCGAAAATCGTCAACGTTTGAATGGCTACCTGATGAATAAGGTATTAAGACAATGAAACTCTCCAGCGTTAAAAGCATTTGAGTTTGAATGGTTACCTGATGAATAAGGTATAGACGTAAAAAAACCGCACTCAGAATTCAATCTGGATGCGGTTTTTGTTTTTTTGGATATTAGAAAGAATTTTAAAAAAGGATTTAATCCCACACTGTTTTCAGATCAGGATATTTTTTGATTTTCTCATCTGCTGTGATCAACATTGCCTGATGCTGCTGAGCAGTTGCAATAATAATCCTGTCAACAGGATCGCGGTGAATATCTGGCAATAAAGTGGATTGATGAAGTAATTCCGGAGAAACAGGCAAGCATTCAATATTTGATCCTTGTAATGCTTCCGGAAACCACTCAGATAAAGGCAACGGTAAAACTAGCCGATTTTTCTTGACCAATTGTGAAACTTCCAGCGCAGAGATCACTGAAACTGCAACTCGCTCTTCCATATTGTCCAACCAAACAGAGAGCTTTTCCGGTAGTGGATAATTGGCTTCAGGATGCAGCCATCTGATCCATGCATGAGTATCCAGAAGGATCACAATTGTTTTCCGTCTGCGAAAAGATCATTCCAATCACCATTGTCAAAGGCCGGTTGCAATTCATCGCCATACCATTTTGCACCTTGGTTTGCCAAACGTGGGGAAGGCGTGCGTTTTCTGGCTTTTTGTGCGGCAACATCCATCAATACAATCACTTTTGCATGTTTTTTCGGATATTGTTCCGGAAGTTTCAAGTGAATTTCATTGTTTTCATCCACTTCCGTTTCAAGCTCTAGTGCATACATGTTTTCATGTGCCTTTTTTGTCTTCTCGGGCGAATTTCTAAAGTCTCTTTGTTTTCTAATGATCCGTCAACGGCAATGCTGAAAAACGCAAAAAAATATGCCGAAAAGCAGTTGGATCGGTTAGGATTACAACTTCATCCAAAAAAGGCGCAAATCGTGCGCAGTAGTCCAGAAGTGGTCTTTTTGGGTGAACCATTACCAAACCCAAATCGTTAAGCATAATCAATGCCAAAAAATCTAACTCCATCTATACCATTGGATATAGATTTTTTATCTGCTTCAAGCGATTGATTTAGAATGGTTATCCAGATCGACTGGGGTTTGAATGGTTACCTGATGAATAAGGTATTAAGACTAATAGCACTTTTCACAGATTTATATGATCTGAGTTTGAATGGTTACCTGATGAATAAGGTATTAAGACTTAAGATATCTTGTTAAATTTACAGCAACCGCTGGGTTTGAATGGTTACCTGATGAATAAGGTATAGGCGTAAAAAAACCGCACTCAAAGTTGAATCTGGATGCGGTTTTTTATTTTTTATATGGTTAGTTGATTATTTATAAGACTGTTTTCTATGTTGAAAATCAGTCACAACCACTAAAATTTTTTCGTCTTCAATCAAATAGAAAAGTCGATGATTTCCTATTCTATAGCGATAGTAGCCCTCAAGATTTCCTTTCAGTTTTTTGATATTGGTTCCATAAAATGGATTTCATCTCAATTGAGGATAAACAGTATTTACAATTTTTGCATAAATCTTTGAATCAACTTTTTGCTTGATCTTCTTGAAATTTTTGGTTTCTGCTTGCGAAGAATTCAGATACTGCAATACTGCGAATTCAATGAAATTGGTCATTTCTCTCCGTTGACCATCTGCTGCCACTTTGATGATTTGATAAATAGAATCATCCATATTCATGGTCAACGTTTTCATTTTTCTTCCTGTTTGTAGATAATCTATTAATCTGTTTTAAATAATTTTTTGACTGTAATCTATGGAAAAATCTATTTTTTTCTATAGGCAGTTGTTGCCATACAAGAAAAAATATCATTCAATAATCTTCCTCGATGATTGACAACAACAGCACTGCTTTTTAAATTTATTTTTTTCATATTCTCTTCGTCGATAAACCCTTCATCTTGTGGCGCATAAACGATTAAAGAATCTTGATGGCCTACATGTTTAAAAACATCTGTCATATGATCTTTAAAAGTGTTCCAATGGACAAGTAGTAGAGTAATTTCTTCTGCTTTATCTATTGTTTTTGTATCTACTTGGACAATATTTTTTTCTTTAAAAATCCCAGATTCTGTTATCAATCTTTTTAATCGACCAAATTCCTCACCTTCTGCCAATATAGCAATTTTTCGGCCAGATAATCCTCTTCCAATACGGTATAAAACAGAAATCACCCCTTTCCATGCTAAAAATCCTGTCGATGCAAAACCAACAATTACAATTGTTGTGGAAATTCCTCCGACAATCGTAAAAAAAGGATGATTGAAAATGTTAGTTATGAAATCCATTTAATTTCCCCTTGAAAAAATCCAACATAAAGGTTCCCTCCTTTCGTAAAGGAGGGACAGGGAGGATTTCTACAAATACTCCAAAACTGCAAGGCACTGCTTCTGAATTTTCAACTTCTTCTTGTTGGAGCCGGAAAACTCAGGAATCCACCGTTTTTCCGCTTCCCACATTTGTTTGATTTCCTCAGCAACCTGTTTCCGGTCATCGGCTGAATCCCATTCATCCGTCTGCAACGCTTTCAGTAATGCAATTCCGGCAGAATCGCCCGAATTCTGGATGATCTCTTCCATGCGCAATTCCAGTGGGGAAAGGTTGGCAATTCGGTCAGCTTCCTGTTGCGCCAGACGTTTTTCCTCAGCCTCCTGCGCGGCCTGTTTTTCCTCTTGTTCCTGTTGAAGCTGCTGTTTCTCGCCCAGCTTTTTCTTGAAAGCCGCTTTTTCAGATGTCGTTTTTTCCACCCAATTGCGGATTTGTGCAATTTCATCCGGATTCCACGGCGCAGGCAATTGCGTAGGTTCCGGCGGATCAACATCAACCCAAACCCAGCCAAACGGCAACAATCCGCGCTGGTCTTGTAGTTCTTCTGCCGCAAGCCAAACGGTTTTCGCTGCCTCTTGCCATGAGAATTTCGCTTTCTTTGTCTTTGGATCGCGGCCTTCCATAATTTTGATGTTGCGCACGCCTTCCAGCGTCACTGCTTCCGCGCCGCTGTGTCGCCCGATTCGCAACAAAAAGCCGTTTTTATTCTGGTTTTGCTGCGTTTCTACCCAATTTCTGATCCATTTTGTCCATTCTGGGTCGAGCCAATTCAGTTTCGGGTTTTCCAATTGCTGTAACTCGTTTTCCAATACTTTGCCGTAAAAACGGTTACAGGATTGCGCAATTTCTTCCAGTGAAAACTGAAACTTTTGATCAGTTTTCGATTGCCAGTCATACAGATTCAACGCAGCAGAAAAAGTTTGTCCCCATGCCGGAATGCATTCCAGACGCTGGTTCAGATTTTTTTGTTCAGCGGCAGAATCGCGTAGTTTGCCTTGCTTATCCAGAACCGGTTCCCGTTTGCGGTTAACCGCAAAATAGAGTTTGGTTCGTGGAAGTTGGGAATTTTCCGAACTGTCTCTCTTTTCGATCTGCGCATCGCCAAGCTGCACAGCACGCATCGGATCATGATCGAATTTCTGATAATCAAACAACCGTTTTTGCAATGCATCGTTGTTTTCTTTCTGATGCTTCAACGATTTTCCGTCGTTTTCACGATCCAGCAACGCGGTGCGGATTGCCCCTTTCAAACTGCCACCCGGGACGTAGGGAGTATGATCAACCGGATTAAAAATGGTGCGATCCATCGTCAAACGGTTAATGACAAACCCTTCTTCCCGTTTGCCGCGCTGTTGACCTTCTTGCTGCATCACCTTGCCGATCCGCTCTTCGTAGTAGTGGGCAAAACCGGCGCAAACAGGAATTGCGTGTGTCGCAAACGGAACCAGAAACGTTTTGTGTTGATCGAAAAATCGCTGCATGCGCTGGAGCATGGTTACATCCGGTTCACCGGAAAGAATCTGTCCCAGTTTTTCTAGTTCCCGTGTATCCAGTGCATCTAGCAGAAATTCAGCATCCGGCAATGCATAGAGCGCATTCTCCACCATCACTGCGCTGGTCGGTTCGTAAGTCTCATCGCAACCGATGTGGAGCGGGGAAAGCGGGGTAATCCGTAGCATGTGGTTTTCGAAGAATTCGGGCTGGTTCATGATGTTTCTCTCGACTCTTCTTGTGCTTCCAGATTCATCGGAACAATTGGTGCATAGCCTTGATGAACTGTTTCTGAAATCGCATTGGACAGCACACCTTCTCCGTCTGAATTTTTTCCGCCTAATCCTTGTCCAATAAATCCATTTTTCAGTGCAGTTTCAAGTGTATTTGCCGATTTTGGCGTGAAAACCGCGCCAGTTTGTGCGAGTAATAACGGCGTTTTGAATGGCCTTCCAGAAATTGCGCCCAAGTCCCCATGTTTGCCGAAGCGGGTGAATGGCTCATAAAAACTACGGTCTGCATTAAACCCCAACCCTTGCGGGGCAACCGGGGCGAGTGCCCATGCTGCATTGGCGTTTTCAATTGTGGGGAATGTAAATGGTTGCATGTCCGTCACATCAAATTTCCCCAAACCGATGCTGGCATCGCGTCCAAAACCAAAACTACCAATTTGTGAAAACAAATCTATTAAATATTCAGCAGAGCACTGGTTTTCATCCAATACGACATAAACAGTTAGCTCGGTTTCTGCGGGATACCAGGTTTGTGACGTTGTGTAGGGGGCAAATCCATCCGCACCGGTTGTTCCAGTTTGGCGGTTAATCTGATTATGCATTTGCGGTGTACGCGAGAGACATGGCCTTTGCTTGTCCTGTTCCTCTTCATCCTGATGGCAGCCATACGCGACTGAATCCGTAACATTGGTTTGCAGCCACTGGTTCAGCGGCAATTTGGACAAATCATCTAATGGGAACCAGATTTTTTTGCGTGCTTCTTTCCGGTTTTCTGATGGAACGGCATCAAAAAAACGGTCGGGTAATGTGGGTTTGGGCAAAAAGCCTTTGGGGAATGCATCTGAAACCACCGCAAACGGCTGGCTATTTGTATAGTCTGCCAATAATTGGCTGAGAACTTCACCACCACATTCATGCCGGATTGCCCAGCAGAGTTGTCCAAATAGCGTATCGCCTTTTAGTTGGGAGCCAAATGCAGATTGCGGCTGTAAGGTGAGTGCAAATGTGGCGTAGGCGGGGTCATTCATGCCGCCAAATCCTGATGGCCGCGAGCATTTCGCAGGGCATTCAGTTTGTCTCCCCACGCGAAATCGCCGAAATCTTGCAGATCAAATTGCACTTGCCCGTAACCGCGGGAAACAGAGCCGCCAAGTCCGATCATCTCTACCAGCCAGAAGCCTTTCAGGATCATTTCGCGCAGTGCTGTTTTTGACGCATCGTCTTCGCCATGCACCCGCAACGTCAGTTTAAAATCAAAGTTGATTCCAGATGCAACGCGCTCCATGTGGCGCGGATGTTCGGCTGTCCCTTTGATTCGGTCGATGCGGTTTTCGGTTTTGGTTTCAAAGGGCGTTTCAAACGAGGTCAGCTGGTTTTTGGAGAGTTGGCAATCGCGGAACGCTAAACGTGCTGGGCCGATTTCTTTTACCAATTTTTCATCTGTATTAGATACAGAGGGTGGTGCGGCTCCAAATAGTTTTAGCAGATTTTTTGCCTCTTCCTGATTCTGCGAATCAACTTTTGGGAGATGATCGAAGCCGAGTGGCTGTCCGTTCGTTGTGCCGACTACGCCCAAATCCCATTCCAGCATGCTGCGCATCTTCCCTTTGATGCTGGAGCCGGGGATATAAGGCTTTCCAGTCAACGGATGTTTGACTACCTGATTGTCATTGCCGCCAATGCCCATCTCTACATCGCTGCCACCGATATGCAGGCCAGTGATTAAATGGATCGTCCCGTTGATCTCTTCAATGCCGTTCAGTTTCATATTACTGCCTCCAAATACTGATCAAATATGCAATATTTCCAGCAATTCATCTGGTGAGTAAACTGGCAATAGGGCATGTTTAAAATCCCGGTTATTCCTTGTCACAATTGCATCGACTCCAGCATTTTTTCCTGACTGGTATAGCACTGCATCTTCAAAATCTTCGAATAGGGAATCTACAGCGATATTCAATATTCGTTGATCTACAGTAGCTACCTGAAATATTTTTAGTAGCCGTTGTACAGTTAATCTTGATGCAGTACGGTTTAAATGTTTTGCAACCAGATAATCAATTGTAGTGACCGAATTTGCACAGAGATAGCCTTCCATTTTCTTCCGTTCGACCAATTTCATTAATGTATTGGCTGAATTGAAATGCGGCTCCCGCTCCAAAAGAAAATCCAGCACTACATTTGTATCAAACAAAATTTTCACTGGTATTTTTCTTCCAGATGTTTTTTGTAGTCACTTTCATCCAGACCCGAACCTTTTAATAAGCCGCGTAAAGAATCTGTAATCGGTGTTTCCTGTTTTGCTTCTGCAATGCTGGCAAGAAAAAGAAAATAATCAGATACAATTTTTGATAAATCTTTTCCATCTTTCTCTGCTTGCATCTGAATTTTCTGGATCAGTTGTTGATCCATTTGTAGGGTCAATTGTGCTTGCATGATTCTTTTTTCTCTTAAAATTTTCAGGAATCTTTCGGGCGTTCCGCCTTGTAAAAGCCGGTAAAGGCTTCCATGAAGGTTTTGAAAGTGCGCATCTCTTTTGGTGTATTAACTTGCCCCAAACAGTGGCTCAATAGCTTGACATAGTTGTCATCCACCAGATTGCGCCCTTTGGCATAGGCAGCTTTGGCGTTGATCATCCGGATCAGCGGCAGCAGTTTCAGAAACTGGTCGTCACTTTTTCCGTTGCTTTTTTGATCCCAGCGGATAATTTCATCGTAAAAGCGGCGCAGTTGTGTGGGTTTGTTGACGCGATGATCTTCGGCCACAGCTTCGGCAGCTTCTTTTGCTGTGCGATCAAACAGATTCACGAAGTTTTCTGGAAATTTTTTTGGATCAATTTTTTCTGTGTTAAAAACAATTTTTTCCAAAACCGGTTCAATTGAACGCACGATTTTTCCCCTTTTCCTTCTTAATTCTTTTAGCTTGCACCCGCACGGTCGCGGTATAGATGCGGAAAGAGCGCAATCCGATATGCGCCTTCCTGTTTGCGGATGCCTTGATCGGCAATTCGTTCTGCCAGTTCCGCCAGTTTTGCTTTTAATTCTATTTCTGAAAAACGTTGTCCGGCCTCATTTTTTAAGGTTTCCAGCATCCGGTAGGTGCGGTAGTGAAAATAAGAATGCCAGATTGCGTTTTCCGGTTTTTTCTTGTTTTCCGCCATTTCGACAAACTGGAGCAGTGCATAGAGGTAGCCAGAACTGAAACCATAGTGTTCGCGATTTTCATCGAACCAACTGGATTCATTCAGCAATATTTCAAAATCATTCCAGCGCATCCGCTGTTGAAAGCAGACAACGTGGTTTTTCTTTTCTTCTTCTGGAATCTCTTCTGATCCAGTTTTTTTGCCGGTTTTTGCAAAATGGAGGGCTTCTTCTGCCATTCGGGAAAAATGGTGTACCGGCAGATGCGGTTTGACCATCACCAATCCGGCAGAAAAAGTAAGATGTTTTAAATCTGAATATTGTTTTACATATTCTCCAAATTCGGAATGCAGTTTTTGGGTCAGTTGCAGCATTTGATGCCACGATCCGATCAGGAAAAAATCGTCGCCACCAGAAAAGACAGTATAAGTTTCTGGATATTCTGTTTTGCACAACAGCGGCAATTGCGCCGCAAAAAAGTGATCCAGTTTTTTTGAATAATCCTGCACTTTTTCAAGTGTGTCTGCACTTTCAAACAATTGACCAAGATTATCGACATCCCCTTTGAGGATCATCAAAGCAGGGGTTCCTTTCCAGAAACTTTCCTCCGCGTCAGATCGTTCATGATCTTTTTCCAGTGCATCGCACGCAATCAAACTGAATGATTTAATGTCACCCGGATGGTTTTTTTCCGGCTGTTCATCTTCCGGTGCAGAGGAATATTTCCCATTTTTCGCATCTTCTAGCGTTTTTGAATCAATCGTTGGCACATAGCCATTCAAATTACGATGCTGAATTGGATCGGGCAGCTGTTTTTTCTCTTCTGCTTCCAGCGAAAAATCCCATGCACGTAGTAGTAGATTTTTTTGCTGATCTTCTGGAATAGAGGAAGGCTCTGTTTTTTGATCGGTAAAGTAGATTTTATAACCGAAAATATCTAGGTTCAGCCACTTACCAGATTCATGCGGAATTGTTTTGTTTAGAATCCACAACCGCGATTTTTTGGTGATTTGATCGCCTACAGTTAATTGGTCTCTTGCAAATTTCCCAATCCATTTTTGTTCGTCTGATTCACGTTTTTTAGGCAGTTTTTCTGTTGCTGGAGAACGTCCATCAATTACGCAAATAGTATTTCTTTTTTCTTCTTCGTTTTCTTTTTTCGCACAGTCTTTTAAATATTCTTTGAAATGAATCGAATCAGCCTCATTGCATAAATCAAATCGCTGATAGCGTTTTTCGTTCAGTTTTTGGGACAGTTTTGCATAAATAAAACCAAAACCGTTTTCAAGCGATTGTTCAGCAATTTCCAGCCACGCCAGTGTAATGCCGGATGTACCGTAGGTTTTTTCCAGAAACCATTCGTTAAAGTCTTGCTGGATTTCTTCCAGATTGTCCCGGTTTGCTTCGGTGTTTTGCGCCCGAATCAGGAATTTTCCCGCCGCGTTGATTAGCAGATTTTCTTCCGGTAATGCAAGCGTTTCCAACACTTTCAGCGCGGCGCATTCTGCCATCAGCGAAACGTAAAACGAACGCCCACGCAGCAGTTTTGCCGCGTGTTTGTTCGTCTCTGAACCCATCGCGAAAATGAAATTCTGGATGCCGAAAAAATCGCCCTGAATCAGCAGCGTGTTTTTCTCTTCGGTATCCATTTTCTTTTCTTGATTATTCATACCTTATTCATCAGGTAACTACTCAAACAGCAAAGATTCGGTGAGCGGCTTTTGATGGGGACGTCTTAATACCTTATTCATCAGGTAACCATTCAAACATTATCTATTATGCTATTAGCTGTGTTGCACACCGTCTTAATACCTTATTCATCAGGTAACCATTCAAACCCCAGTCAATCTCAATAACCATTCAGAATCAATTGCTTGAAGCGCATAAAAATCTATATCCAATGGTATAGATTGAGTTAGCGAAACTGGCATTGATTATGCTTAACGGCTTGGGTTTGATAATGGAACTGCGATCTTAACTGATCCAACGGCGTTTCTGTACGTTTTTTTGCGATTTCTACAAATCCAGCGCAAATAAAATCGCATTCGCCAATTCATTCATTTTCTGATGACTGAGCCGGGTAATGGCTTTTCTGGTTTTTGCCTTTTTCCATTAGCGTCCCCAGTCTTGTTCCGCTGACCATTCTTCAATTTCATCCGCAGTTTGCGGCGTATTTTTATACCCTGCAATTTGTATTTGTTCGCGGTTTTTTCGGGAAGTTTTATCCTGTTCTTTCAGGACAAATTGCAATGCCTGTTTAAAAATCTCATTGCGGTTTGGCAATTGATTAATTTTTGCACCAATATCGTTGGGTACATCTAGTGTGATATTCATTTTTTATACCTTATTCATCAGGTAACCACTCAAACCCCAGCCGGTCTGGATAACCATTCATAATCAATCATTTGAAGCGAATAAAAAACTATATCCAATGGTATAGATCGAGTTAGCTTTTTTGGCATTGATTATGCTTAACGGCTTGGGTTTGATAATGGAACTGTGATCTTAACTGATCCAACGGCGTTTCTGTACGTTTTTTTGCAGGTTGCGGACAGTTAACGATAAACCAGTGCGTGGGAGCCAATATGAACCGGAATGATTTGCTCTTGTTCAATCTTCAATTCCAGCGTAATCCGGTTTCGGGTTGAGATTGAAACTGAATACAGTCCTTTCAGGTTTCCGCTAAGCGGATGTAGGCGCAGGGATGGGTGAAACGGGTTCTGTTCGAGTAGTTGCAGCGTTTTAATATATTTGGCGCGTTGATCCGGATGTTTTTTCAGGAATTTTGCTGCGCGCTTATCGAATTCCTTGGTAAAAATAATTCGATAGGGCATTGTTTAGGTTAATCCAATATTTCTCAGATGGTTTTCAATGCCTGTATAACCGCCATTCTGTCCAATCTCTTTTTGGGTCTCAATATAAGCGGCGATAATTTCCGCTTCTTTTAACCGTTCATATTCCTCAATTTCCATCACTGCATATTTTGGTTGCCCCTGAATAGAAATCAGCGCAATTTCCTGTTGTTGGGCAACGCTATGCGGAAATGTAATTTCCCCGGTTTTTAACTCATTTGCAATAATCATATTTTTATACCTTATTCATCAGGTAACCATTCAAACGAAAAAGCAAACTTGTCTTTCTTTGACTGTTTCAGTCTTAATACCTTATTCATCAGGTAACCACTCAAACGGCAATCAACATGCAGTACGGAAATTGTTTGTCTTAATACCTTATTCATCAGGTAACCACTCAAACCAACTTATTTCTTCTATAAACATAGGTTTAGTCTTAATACCTTATTCATCAGGTAACCACTCAAACCCTCTTGATGAAGAATGGTATGCAGTAGACCTTGTCTTAATACCTTATTCATCAGGTAACCACTCAAACAGAAGGGGGGGGTCAAACAGAAATAGTGCTTAAGTCTTAATACCTTATTCATCAGGTAACCACTCAAACCCCAGTCGATCTCGATAACCATTCATAATCAATCATTTGAAGCGCATAAAAATCTATATCCAATGGTATAGATTGAGTTAGCGAAACTGGCATTGATTATGCTTAACGGCTTGGGTTTGATAATGGAACTGCGATCTTAACTGATCCAACGGCGTTTCTGTACGTTTTTTTGCGATTTCTACAAATCCAGCGCAAATAAAATCGCATTCGCCAATTCATTCATTTTCTGATGACTGAGCCGGGTAATGGCTTTTTCTGGAAGTTTATACCTTATTCATCAGATAACTGTTCAAACAGAAAATAAAGTCATTTCTTGTGGCCATTTGGTTCTTTTCCAGATTGTTTGAAGGGAAATATAGACTATAAAACTCTCCGAAATTATTAGACCACAACAAAAAACGCCAGCATTAACTTGCTGGCGTCTTTAACCACTTTTGCATTAGAAAGATTCCGCGCTATTTGGTCATCACAACCTTTTGGTATAATCCGCCAAATGAAGTTTCTTTCGTTATTTTAGTCGGGCGCATATTGAACGGAACCCACTCAATAATCTCTTTCTTCCAAACGTCCAATGCAAATGGTTCCAACATTTTCAGAATTGGAATCATAATGTAGCGGAACGGATTCAGCTTATGCGGACGATGGTAATCAACAAACACCACCTTACCACCCGGCTTGACCACACGCATCGCCTCTTTCACTGTTTTGGCACGCACTGCTTCTGGCTGTTCATGCAACAGGAAGAAAACGACCACATTGTCAAAACTCTCATCCTCAAACCGCATACTGGTCGAGTCCTGATGATGCAGAATCACATTCTCATAATTCTTCGTTTTCTTGCTGACATTTTCCAATTGAACTGGCGCAATATCAACAATGTGCAACTCCCCTTCCGGGGTCAGTTTGGAGGCAATCTTCTGCGAAAAATCCCCATAGACACAGGCTACCTGCAGCGTCTGTCCATCTAACTGATCACCAAATTCAGCCAATGCAGAATCCCGCAACCGGGCAAAATTACCCCATAAAATCAGGTTGACCAACCATTGGCGTTCAAATACCTGCACTGCGTTGGGATGGACATACGCCCACCAATAGGTCTCCTCCAGATATTTCGGTACTGGCAGATCGCGGGAAAGTTGGTAGTTCCCAAACCCTTGTGCCGTGGCGGGAACTGCGCCTAACCCTTCATTTTTCTGCATTCTAACTCCTCCATCCTCTCTCAAATCTCTTCAAATCCGCTGCTGGGACAGACAAAAAGAAACCCTTGGATCAGCCCAAAAACCGGACTGTTTTCCAAGGGTCTCTTCTGCCTCAATCAGCAAACATCCTTCTTATGTTGGACAAGTTTAGACCAACGCAGCAGTGCCGCTCAGTCCTTCTTTATCCTTATGCTCTGTCGGGATGTTCTGGTTTTTGCCGATCTTGCCCATCTCAATCGCGATTACACCCTTCGCGAGAATGGTGAAGACCAGTGCGCCCGCTGCATAAATGCCGACGGAAACACCAAGCTCCAGCAAGGTTGGGCTGTACTCGAAAATTTCACCCAGCGGAGTCGGGATGAAGCCCGGAATAACCAAGCCCATGCCCTTCTCAATCCAGATGCCAGAGAAACCAAGTACCGCAGCGATATTCAGCGTCACCATATTCAAGCGCGTCTTGTGAATCATCAACAAGGTCAACGCCGTCAGGTTGAACGCCAATGCAGTCCAGATCCAGGCTTTCAGCGAATCAAACCCTTCCAACCCCAAGAAGAGGTAGTGGATAGACGCCGCATGCGCACCTTCGAAATAGAAGTCGGTGAACAATTCAGCCGCTACAAAGTAGAGGTTGATCTGCATGGAGATGGTCATGATGATTGCCAACATGCGGATAACACTTTGTGATACTGGATAGTCAGTCACTTTACGGATGACTTGCAAAATGATGATCATCAATGCCGGACCTGCTGCAAATGCCGAAGCAATAAAGCGTGGTGCCAACAATGCGGTATGCCAGAATGGACGCGCCACGTTGGAACCAAACAACCAAGCGGTAACCGTATGGATTGAAATCGCCCAGAAACAGGTGATCACAACCCAAATGAAGTACTTGCTCACTGGTGTTGGTTTACCCTGATAGTGCTTGAACAACAGGTACATCGGGATAAACAGGTTCAGGAACAGGTAGCCATTCAATACCACGATGTCCCACGCCAGCATGGAGCTTGGCCAGTTGAAGAAGCCTAACCCTGGAACCACATGCCATGCACGATCCAGACGACCAATATCAACCGCAACAAAGCCCATCGCGATGATTACTGCGGAAACCGCCATTGCTTCACCCAACAACACCAGCGACTTCACATCTTTGCGATGGAAAATGTAGGCAGGAACCGTCAACAACACACCCGCCGCCGCAATACCGACGAAAAATGCAAAGTTGGCGATGTAGAAGCCCCAGGAGACCTGATCGCTCAAACCGGTGATCACCATACCGTGCTGCCACTGCTGGGAGTAGCTATAGCCGGTAATCCCGATCAGCACGAGCAGGAACGCGATCCATGCGTAAAACGCAGGCCCGCCTTTCAATACGGCTTTCAGCGTATCAAAGATAAAACGGATAAATGTCATCATGTTCTTGCCCTCGCTTCATCAGTGAAGTACCAGAACTTCGGTTCCGTCCCCAAATCTTCTTTCAGACGGAAAACCTGTTTGTTCTCCAGGATGTAACGGATATCACTATTTGGATCCAACAGATTGCCAAATACACGTGCGCCTGTCGGACATGCCTCCATACAAGCCGGCTGCCGTCCCTTACGGGTACGCTGGGTGCAGAAATGGCACTTCTCGACCACACCCTTCATACGTGGGCGGTTGCCGATATAGTTGGTGTTGGTGTTGATCTCCTCTGGTGGAATCTGTGGCTCCGTCCAGTTGAAGTGACGCGCCCAATATGGACAAGCCGCCATACACATACGACAACCAATACACCAGTTGTAGTCGATGACGACAATGCCATCGGTATCCAGCCACGTCGCCTTAACCGGGCAAGCCTTCACACATGGCGCATTGTCACACTGCTGACACTGTACCGGCATGTAGTATTTGCCTTCCACTGGAACGGTCTCCGGATCAAAGTAGTGATCGGAATGCTCCAGATTGGAATCACCCTGATCCATCTCCAATACACGGATATACTGGACTTGTGAATCACGCCCCTGATTGTTTTCACGCACACACGCATTCACACAATCGCGGTAACCACGGCATTTGGACAAATTCAGCGCATAACCGAAGTATGTCCCTTCCATTGGCTTGGTGTCTTCACATTCAATCTCGACCCCAAATTTACGACGTGCCTTGCGTTTGATGCGCTCCAACGCGTCTGCCATCTCTTCGTCGGACATGCGCGTGTAGTGATCCTGAAACAGGTCGCCCATCACATCCATAAATGCGGAGCCGCCCCATGCCGGGGTGCTCGCCGTGACGGAAGCTGCACCAGTCGTTAGTGCTGCGCCACTCACGCCCACTTTCTTGAGAAAGTTACGACGCGCCTGATCTGCTGTGTTGTCCACAGCGGTCTCTTCTGCCTGTGTTTCCGGCAGTTGTTTATCAGTGCTCATTGTTTCCCTCCTGATGACGTTCCCATACTTTCAGCTTATGGTGACCTTCTTTCGGCTTCATAGGCTCAAGCCCAGCGCGAACAGGCGGGACTGGTTGCGGTTTACGCTCCATGAACGGAGGACGGTGCGGGTTATGGCAATGGGTGCAGTTGTAACGCTCTGCTTCGCCTTTCCAGTTGTAGACCCGTTTGCCGTGTGCGCCGTAGTACCAGTCACGCTGACGCGCAGAGTGGCACTGCCCACAAACTTTCCAGGATTCATCGAAATCGACTTTTTCGCCACGCACGGTGGTCAGGAAGTTACGGTCTTCCAAATCGTGACACGTGGTACACCAGATGCGCCCTTCACCATGCTGCAAGCCTACTTCGTGAACTGGCATCAACTCACGCGGCTGCGGATTTGGCGGCAACGCCTGATGGCAGTTGGAGCAAGGATACAACGTCATGTGCTTCTTGCGGGAAGGCACTTTCGGCACAGCACGGTCTGCATACTGCTGGAAACCCTCCAACGGCTTGCCGATCGACTCTGGCAGAAATTTTTGTTTGGGTGTTTCTGGGATCAGTTGCACTGGTTCATCGACATGCAACCAAAAAGGGGGTGGGGCTTGTTCTGAAGCGGACGAAGCAGCTGAAAACGCAAGCAGCAGCATCGCTCCGAACACTCTTAACTTGGTGAGCATCCTTTCTCCTCCGGAAATGTTTTGGGATCGACCCGAAAAACGGAAACGGGATGTCGCGACTGTGGAAACATCGGTTCTGCTGTAGAACTGCGCGTTGTTACACGTGTTGTTACGCTTATGTTCTGCTTGCCGCGACTCTCTAACTACGCGGCTGATTACAGGCCTTTGTAATATGTAGCGAGGTTTGCGATATCTGCGTCACTCAAGCCAGCAGACAGCGCATTCATGGATGCATCTTTACGTGCGCCAGATTTGAAGTCGCCCATGATTTTTATGAAATAGCCCTCAACCTGACCGGCCAATGCTGGATATGCTGGAGTGCTCCCTGCGCTTTCCTTACCTTCTCCATTTTGGCCGTGACAACCTGCGCACAACATGGATTTTGCTTTACCTGCTGCTGCGTCACCCGCCATCAGCGGGGAAGAAACCAAACCGCACGTCACCAACAGACCCGTCAAAATTGCTTTTTTCATCTAAAAGTCTCCCTTTTATTGTATTAATAGTAAAAGCATCAAAAAATAGTAAAATTTTTAATTACGATTCAAAAGGTTATGGTGCTGACTCCATTTTTACGCACTAAATTGGTGCATAAAAATATTACAACACGCTGAATCGAGCGACATCATAAGCAAAAAAAGTACCGGAAAAAAGTATTTTATTACCCTACGATCCTGCCTTATCTAGGAATATTCCAAGAAAATCCCGTATAACACGATGATTTTCAAATCAGCAAAAGCAGTAAAAATTGAGAAAATAGGATTTTTCCCTGAAAAACCAGTATGAAAGAGAAAAACTGCTGATTTGTCAGACCAACACCTCTTCATGACATTTTGTCTACTCTAGGACAATAAAATCTGACAGAATGTCCAAAATCCGACATCTATCGGATGAAAAATACTGATCTCCCTCAAATCTTTTCGTAAGCTTCTCCTAAAAAAGAACAGTTATAAGCTGGAGCTTTCTAGCCAACTGAAGCGAGGAAACCCAGATGAAAAAATCCCGATTTACCGAATCCCAGATCGTATCAATCCTGGGAGAAACTGATACTGGTCTAAAAGTTCCTGATATATGCCGCAAACATGGCACGTGATTACAACTAGAAGTCACTGGCGATCAAAGTAGACACAATTACTACGCGCATCTCGCCTCGTGCGTGCATTTGAGCGTTTGAAGGAGACATAGCATTCTCTATAGGATTTACACGCATTAGCAAGTACAAGCATTTAAATATCAATAAGTTACAAGCTATAAAAACAGCTCATTTTCTGAATTTAAAGCACAATAACCAATTGATTTTTAAACATATAATTTCACCAATGCGTAACCCCTAATTTATGAATTTCAGTCTGGTTACTCTACCTGTTCCAGTGCCCACCACTCATTTTTGTTTTTGGTAGTGATATAACCGGCATGCAACGAATTGGTAACAAGTTGCTGATTGTAGCGTAAATTAATGAGATAAACGGCTTCTTCATAGTGAATCAACTCGTCGCTACCAGCGCGTTTCTGAATACCCCAACCCTGCTGATCGTGATTTTCACCATACCAATCATCCCAGTAATAGCAGTCGTAACTATCCGCGAATGCGCCGAGGATATTTTTACCGCCGATGGAATTTTCCAGTGACTGGATGGTAATCGTGTTGCCATTGGTCACGACAGCTCCTTCCTCGCCACCACGAACCTGGAACACAACTCGATCTTTCCCGTTCCCCAGTTTTGGCCAGTTATGCTTGCCCTGTTCTGTATGGACGATGTATTTTCCACTTTGGTGTCGCAAATAGAATAAACTTCCATATTTGATCGTTTCCATTGCACTTCCCCTACTGTCTGTTATTCATCAGTGACGCGCTGGAAGATTTTTTTCCGGCAGCCACGTTTTCATCACAATCCTAGACATCCTTTTGAGGAAGATAAAATTACTTTTTTTTATAACAAACAATGAGATAAAAACATTTTCTTATCTATTTCAGAGAATTTGATGTAAAATACAGAATTTTTTTAGGGACTCAGGGACAATTGTAGTGTGGTTGGTTTTTCCCTGCCTGTGTCTACAAATACGATGTGATCCGGCATTTCTATTTTTCCGGATAAGGCCATGCAGATTATGGCGGTTGAATCCATGCCTCCGCCGTATGCGAGAATGACTTGCGCCTGGTTGCTCATACCATCCTCACCACTGAAAACGGGAGGTGGTTACTCATGAAACACTCACGCTTTGAAAAAAATATTTTAGAAACAGGAAGTTTCTTTAGGTGGGTGGTACTCCCTAGGAGTAGACAATATTTAAACCAACAGGCTGATTTAGAATCAGAAAAAAAATTAAGTGTGCAAAATGTGTGCACTCCCCTCCTCCCGTTTTCAGCAGGGAGGACGGCGTGATGGCAGGCTACAGCGACCAAGAGTTTCGCCAAAAATTCCACATCATCTTTGAGGCTAAAGCAGGCAGCACGGTACTTAAAACAGGATGCTTTAGCGATGAACCAAATACACTCAGTAGATTGGATATTCCAGATAGATTTGCCATAACATCAAGAAAAAGTCATCCATCAGGAATAGCAATATGGGGGCAGCGAGAAGACGGCAGTTGGTACGGAAACCCTTCCGCCCATTGCCTCATCAGGCAAATGATGGATTCCATCAAAGAGCTAAACCACGCTATTCATAACATGGTTACAGCGGAACAGGCCGCATGGATTGAATGGAAGCACGGCAAAGGTGCGGACGCGGGAATGCAGTGGATTGAAAACGGACTGTTTGGTCCAGGACTCATACCGGGCGATACAGGGCCATATTCAAAACGCTCGCAACATTGGTACGACGCAAACAGGACTGACGCTTATCCGAGATGTATTTGCGGACTACCATCGTCAATCTGTGGTCACGACAAGGATCACAGGGTGATCGGGGCATGCTGCCAAGAGCATTATGAAATCCAGCGCGACAAACCAAAAGAAATCCGTGATTTCATCGGGTGGGCAATGCGCAAAACCGCAGCGTATCGGGGGAAGGTGTGAGCGGTTCATTCGGTGAAAAGCGCAACGCGCCTAAACACAAAAGCGTTGAGTGGTATACACCCAAATGGATATTTGATGAGTTGGGGATCGCGTTTGATCTTGATCCTGCGTCACCGCACGACATGGAAAGCATGGTACCGGCAGCAACCAAATACACCATATTTGATGATGGCCTAAAAAAGCCTTGGTTTGGTCGGGTTTGGCTGAATCCACCATACGGAAAAGAAACGCCGTACTGGATGCGCAGAATGATTGACCACAATAACGGTATCGCTTTGGTGTTCAGCAGAACCGATGCGCTTTGGTGTCAGGAGGCCATGAAAGCGGCAACAGCCATGCTATTTATGGCGGGTCGAATCGACTTTATTCCAGGCAAGGAAAACCAGCACAAAAAAGGCCGCGCCGGAGCTGGTACCGTAATGTTTGCTTTCGGTAAAACTAACGTCAGCGCGATTGGGCGAATGAGCGATCGCGGGATTCTGATTCATGCAGACAGAAAAAATTAAACAACGAATACTGAGCTTCTTGCGCCAGAGAAAAGCAATTAGCGAACAGCGCGGGGTTGTTAAATCTCAAATGGGGTTTGCCGCCTTTCCGGAGCAAGCCGACCGCAGAACCCCACAAGGAATGGCGTTTGCTGTTGCCAGACCAGTGAATGAGTTGATTGAAGAAGGGTTGATTTGCAATCGAGGCAACTATTACTACCTAACCAAAAAAGGACGGGAATGACTGATATAGAACTTGGTTTTGGCAACAAAATAATAAGCGACATTCACAACCATGAAGAAGGCTGGGCTGGTTTTTGCGTGTCTCACGGAAACTGCCCAGTTGGAGAAGAGATTTATGCAGGAAAAACAGATATTGAACTTGGCGCGTTTTTGAGAATTAGAACCAGCAATCCAGACAGTTTAGATGTGATTATCGAAGCTTGCGAGAGAGCTAAATCTAGTCTTGCAAATATGAATATGAATGGGGTCAGTCGGTAATGAGTTATGCAGAAAACACCAATGTCAGCTCAGAAAAAAGCAAGGCTGAAATTGAGCGGACTTTGCAGCGATATGGTGCAGATCAGTTTATGTACGGTTGGAGTGAGAATGACGCGATAGTTGGTTTTCGCATGAACAGACGGCAAATCAAGTTTATTGTTTCAATGCCGAATAAAGATGACCGGAAATTTACTCATACACCGTCAAGAGGTGACAAACGTTCTGATGCTGCGGCACTGAAAGAGTGGGAAACCGGATGCCGTCAGAAGTGGCGGGCTTTAGCGTTGGTTATCAAGGCCAAGCTAGAGGCTGTCGATGCGGGCATTTCTATATTTGAAGATGAATTCATGGCTAACATTGTTCTGCCAGATGGTAAGACCGTAGGGGAATTCATGCAGCCGCAAATTGAAAACGCATACAAAACAGGCCAAATGCCACCGTTATTGCCAGATTTGAGAAAACAGAAATGACCAAAACCGAAAAAGCAAAAATCATCCGTGAAATGCTGGGTGTACGGGAAAATCTTCATCAGCAATGGGATAAATTTGCAGGGTTCTTCAACAGTATTGATGGATTAATGAATTCCCCGTTATGGGAATCCATAGTTTCAGCGGAATCACTACTAATAAAACAAACAGAATTACTGGTTGGTGATTCAAGAAATGAGACTGAATATCCACGATCAAATATTGATTGGTTTATTTGTTGGGTCTCAGAAGATAATATTCCAGAAAAAAGCTACCCACTCTTCC
>CAYFMX010000033.1:8956-22692 GCA_964344325.1 uncultured Piscirickettsiaceae bacterium | reverse complement strand
GTGGAACTTTCATTTATGCCTAAGCGAATGATTTAATTTGAAGAAACAAGTCTATTAAACTCTCGGAAATTGGTCAAATATAAATTAACCGTAGAATACACTCTGCCTACAAAAAATTTTCAATTTACATAGTAAAAATCCACGTTCTTAGAACGTGGTTTTGGTTTCGCCCTAGAAGGGCGTACAAGGCGAACCCTCTGAGAAGGTTCGCCAAGATTGCCGCTTTTCCAATTACAAACAATCAAATATCAAGTTTTAAATTCCTCTCCCTATTTTCCTGATATTTTACATACTTGCGTATCATTTCCGCGTCTACACCAACTGTATCCACACAATAGCCTTTCGCCCAAAAATGATTCCCCCAATAGGGTTTTTCCTTCAGATAGGGAAATTGACGAAATATTTGAATCGCCGTCCTCCCTTTTACACTGCCCATCAAATTCGATATCGAAACTTTCGGTGGAACTTTGACCAACAAATGAACATGGTCTGGCTGGATACTCAATTCAACCAACTTGCATCCTAAACGCTCACTGTGCACCCGGATACTTTTTCCAACCTCATACGCAACCTTTCCCTGCAACACACGGTAACGATATTTCGGAACCCATACGATATGGTATTGGCAAAGCGTTGTTGCATGAATGTTTGCACATGTTCGAAGAAGATCAATGAAGTAGATGGCACGTTCGAAGCAAGAAAATTCTTACTATCAATTCCCAAGAAAAAGTTCTTAGAATGTGCTTGAAAATTGCCGCGATCCGCTTCGAAAACTCTCTAACATTCATGCAACAACGCCTATTAGCAATGCCAAATCACATGCGATATTTTCTCAAGTCTGCTCATGCTGTTTCTCCTAACTTTGTTGTGGCGACAACTCTGTTAGGATGCATGGGCAGGTTCTCAAGGCCAGAGCCTTGAACCTTCCCACGTCCTTAGGACGTGGTTAGTATTTTTAATCTACATTTTCTTGTGCTGTTTCCAGTTCGGTATCAGCTGATCCATCAGCGTATAAAAATGGGCATATGTAATTTGTTGTAATGAACCGCACCTTAATAGTGCATTGTGCATTTTTAATGCTCTAGAAAAGAGCATGATAGATTTTCTAAATTGTGAGAAACGCGACATAACGCTAAAAAAACAGCAAAAATAAAATCTATTACTCTGTTGAATTCTTTGATATTCGTTGAATTGTAAAGAGATTGGCGCGTTATTTGCTTTTTTGGAAGAAGTGGAATATGTAGCAATGAAATCTTGCATTGATTCTTGCTGCTTTTTCTTAAATCTCTATTTTCTCTTCTGGAGTTGTTCTCATGAAAAGCACATTTCGTTTTAAAATGCTGGCGTTGGGTATTGCAGCGGCAGCCTCGCTTACATTTACCACTGTTTCCTATGCGGCAAAAGACACCATTAAAGTGGGTATTTTGCACTCTCTTTCCGGGACAATGGCCATTTCTGAAACCACATTAAAAGATACGATGTTGATGCTCATTGAAGAGCAGAACAAAAAAGGTGGTTTGCTCGGTAAAAAACTGGAACCAGTCGTTGTTGATCCAGCTTCTAATTGGCCGCTATTTGCTGAAAAAGCGCGTGAGTTAATTTCCAAAGAGAAAGTCGATGCGATTTTTGGATGCTGGACTTCTGTTTCACGTAAATCAGTGTTGCCGGTAGTAGAAGAACTGAAAGTGCCACTCTTTTATCCAGTGCAATATGAAGGTGAAGAATCTTCCAAATATGTCTACTACACTGGTGCTGCACCGAACCAACAGGCGGTTCCAGCCGTTGATTATTTAATGGATCAGGGCGTTAAACGCTGGGTTCTGGCGGGAACCGATTATGTTTATCCGCGCACGACTAATAAAATTCTGGAAGCATATCTCAAATCAAAAGGGGTCAAAGAGAAAGATATTATGATCAATTACACGCCATTCGGTCATTCGGATTGGCAATCCATTGTTTCTGATATCAAGAAATTTGGTTCTGCCGGTAAAAAGACCGCAGTTGTTTCTACAGTCAATGGCGATGCAAACGTGCCATTTTATAAAGAGTTGGGAAATCAGGGTATTTCCGCAGAGGATATTCCAGTCGTTGCATTCTCTGTCGGTGAAGAAGAACTTTCCGGTATTGATACCAAACCGTTGGTCGGCCATCTCGCTGCATGGAACTATTTTATGAGCGTGGAAGGCGATGAAAATGATTCTTTCATTGATGGTTGGCAAGGTTTTATCAAAAGTGAAGACCGCGTAACCAACGACCCGATGGAAGCGCATTATATTGGTTTCAATATGTGGGTTGAGGCGGTGAAAAAAGCAGGCACAACGGATTCCGAGCAAGTTTCTGATGCAATTATTGGCGTAACTGTGCCGAACCTCTCCGGTAGTTATTCTGCAATGATGCCGAATCACCACATCACCAAACCGGTGCTGATTGGCGAAATTCAGGAAGATGGTCAATTTGATGTCGTTTGGCGTACATCGGGCAATGTTGCCGGGGATGCGTGGTCAGATTATCTGCCCGGTTCCAAGAATTTGATCTCTGACTGGCGTGCACCGTTGGCGTGCGGTAATTACAACGTCAAGACCGGGAAGTGTTCTGGTCAGAATTTCTAGCAGGCTTGGCTTTCATCCTTCTCTCAACGTGCTGTTATTCAGTAACTACCCCGTCAGGCTTCGCCTGCCACCCCTTCAAAGAAGGGGAATTCCCCTCCGTTGGAGGGGTGCTGCGTAGCAGCGGGGTGGTAGAGAGAAGAAAATATTGATTCTGAAAAATTAAATCTGATTTATGCGCTTCTGGATTCTTTTGCTGAGTTGCCTCTGTTGGATCAATGCCATCAATGCACACGCCATTTCAGTAGAAACGGGCGATGATGTACTGGATAAGGCATTTACTACGCTAACGGGCAAAAATTTCAGTGCCAAAGCTGAAGCGTTACAGCAAATTATCGCCTCCGGTCATCCGCAAGCCAATGCGTTGGTGGAGGGGGTGCTGGACGGCACACTACGCGTGCATAAAAAAAGTGCGCGTCTGGTTTGGGTTGAAGCGCAAGATAAAAAATATCAGGCGACCGATGTCTTTACAGGTAAAGAATTGGGTCTCTTTAAATCCCGAAAGTTGAAAAAAATTACGATTAATAATGCATTGCGTAAACAAATTCGTGCGGCATTAGCACTGCGCGATTTAACTAGTCCGGGTGCGGCATTACGTCTGAAAGCGGTCGAGGTGATGTTAAATACGCCTGATCCAGCGCATGTGGAATTGATCGCGCCTTATATTGATCAGGAAACGAATGCCAAAGTGCGTGAAGCGATGGAATTGGTAATTTCACTCGCAAATTTGAAGGCAGAAGATGCAAACGTGCGGCTGCAAACGGTGCAATCACTGCAAGAAAATTTACATCCGACAGTGCGTCAGCAATTGACGCAAATTCAGCAAAATGATGCTGATCCACAAGTTCAGGAAGCAGCGCGTCAGGCGTTGGAAAAGATTGAAGAGCAAGTAGCCTGGTTTGCGCAATTGGAGACGCTCTTCTTTGGTCTGAGCCTTGGCTCAGTGCTGGTGTTAGCGGCAATTGGGCTGGCAATCACATTTGGCGTGATGGGTGTGATCAATATGGCACATGGCGAGCTGATTATGCTTGGTGCGTACACCACTTACATCATGCAGCAGTTGATGCCAGAGTCGATTGGGCTGTCGCTTTTATTGTCGATTCCTGCTGCATTTGTAGTTTCTGGGCTGGTAGGGATTGCGATTGAACAAGGTGTCATTCGTTTTCTCTATGGTCGTCCACTGGAAACATTGCTGGCGACTTTCGGGATTAGTCTGGTACTTCAGCAACTTGTACGTACATTGATTTCACCGCAAAATGTGCCGGTTGCCAATCCTGAATTCATGAGTGGTTTTTGGCAGGTGAATGGCGCGCTCGCGCTGACCTATAACCGCCTGTACATCATTTTGTTCTGTTTGCTGGTGTTTGCAGCATTGTTTATGCTGTTACGGCGTACACAGTTGGGATTGCAAGTGCGTGCGGTGTCACAAAACCGTGCAATGGCGCGGGCGATGGGCGTGCATTCTGCGCGAGTGGATGCACTTACCTTTGGTCTTGGTTCTGGCGTTGCCGGGGTGGCGGGCGTGGCGTTGTCGCAATTGACCAATGTCGGTCCCAATCTGGGGCAAGCTTATATCGTCGATAGCTTTATGGTAGTGGTGTTTGGCGGCGTCGGTAATTTGTGGGGCACGCTGATTGGTGGGTTAAGCCTCGGTGTCGCCAACAAGTTTATGGAGCCATGGGCAGGCGCGGTGATGGCGAAAATCCTGATTCTGGTCTTTGTCATTCTCTTTATTCAGAAGCGTCCACGTGGGTTGTTCCCGCAGAAAGGCCGTGCAGTGGAGGGATAGGATGTTTTTTTCAAACACACTGCAACTGCTGAAAAAAGATCGCGGCGGACAAATCTTTTTATTGGTGCTAATAACGGCGTTAGTTGCTGTGCCGTGGTTGCACGCGCTGCCGGAAACGCACTCACTTCATTTAAGTGCCTATACCGTTACGTTGTTGGGGAAATATCTGACTTATGCACTGTTAGCAGTAGCGGTTGATCTGGTCTGGGGGTATCTGGGCATTTTGAGCTTGGGGCATGCCGCATTTTTCGCGTTGGGCGGTTATGCGATGGGCATGTATCTGATGCGCCAAATTGGGGATCGGGGTGTCTATGGGAATCCGGAATTGCCCGACTTTATGGTCTTTCTGAACTGGCAGGAGTTGCCGTGGTTTTGGCAGGGAATGGATCAGTTCTGGTTCGCGATGTTGATGGTAATGTTTGTACCGGGATTGTTGGCATTCGTGTTTGGGTGGTTTGCATTCCGTTCGCGGGTGACGGGTGTTTATCTGTCGATTATTACGCAAGCATTAACCTATGCGTTGATGTTGGCCTTTTTCCGCAATGAGATGGGTTTTGGCGGCAATAATGGGTTGACCGATTTCAAAGATATTCTCGGTTTCAGTTTGCAGGCGGATAGCACGCGGGTTGGGCTGTTTATTGCGTCAGGCGTTGCACTGGGGCTGGGGTATCTTGCGTGTCGGGCGATTGTGCAATCGCGGCTCGGCAAAGTTGCGGTGGCGATTCGCGATACGGAAGATCGGGTGCGGTTTATTGGTTACCGGGTCGAAAATGTCAAACTGGCGATTTTTGTCTTCTCTGCGGTGCTGGCTGGCATCGCCGGTGCGCTCTATGTGCCACAGGTGGGGATTATCAATCCCAGTGAGTTTCAGCCGCTCAATTCAATTGAGGTAGTGGTCTGGGTTGCGATGGGAGGGCGTGCAACGCTCTACGGCGCAGTGTTGGGCGCAATCGGTGTTAACTATGCAAAAACCTGGTTCACAGCAGCATTACCAGATGCGTGGTTGTTTGCGCTTGGCGCATTGTTTGTACTGGTGACGCTATTTCTACCACGTGGAATTGCAGGTCTATTCCGGCGAAATCGGGAGGCGTCAGAAACATCATGACGGGTATCCAGGCTGCTTCCAAGAGGCAAAGCAGAAAGCCACTGTTACGACAGGATCAGGTTTTTAATTTTATGCAGCCCAAACAGGTTGATGGGCTGGATTTGTCGCATGGTACCGTGCTCTATATGGAGGATATTTCCGTCAATTTTGATGGCTTTCAGGCGATTAGCGACCTCAATTTTTATGTTGATGTGGGTGAGTTGCGCTGTGTGATTGGGCCAAATGGCGCAGGCAAAACGACAATGATGGACATTATTACCGGCAAGACACGTCCAGATACAGGCACTTGCTGGTTTGGGCAACAACTGAATTTGTTGCAGATGGATGAGCCGGAAATTGCGCAGGCCGGAATTGGACGAAAGTTCCAGAAGCCGACGGTGTTTGAGCATCATACGGTATTTGAAAACCTTGAATTGGCGATGGCGGGTGAAAAAGGAATTTGGCGCACCTTGATTGCGCGGATTTCTGCGGAGCAACGCGCACGAATTGAAGAAGTTTTGGCATTAATCGGATTGGAACAGTCTGCAATGCAATTGGCAGGTGCGCTTTCGCACGGGCAGAAGCAGTGGTTAGAAATTGGCATGTTACTGATGCAAAACCCGCAGCTATTGTTGGTTGATGAACCGGCAGCGGGGATGACGCATCAGGAGATGGATCGCACCGTTGAATTGTTGACCCGATTGGCTGGAGATCACTCAGTGGTAGTGGTTGAGCATGATATGGATTTTGTCCGTGCATTAAATTCCAGGGTAACGGTATTGCATCAAGGCAGTGTGCTCGCAGAAGGCAGTATGGACGAAGTGCAGAATAACGCGCGTGTGGTGGAGGTCTATCTCGGTGGATAGCGTAAAGAATCCTGAAAAGCATCCTGAGAAGCATCCGGATATTCTGCAAATCAACCAGCTTAACCAGTTTTATGGCGGCAGCCATACGCTTTGGGATCTGGATCTGCTTGTGCCAGAGCAGACTTGTACGGTGCTGATGGGGCGTAACGGGGTTGGGAAAACGACATTGCTCCAATGTGTGATGGGGTTGTTACCAATTCGTTCCGGTGAAATTCTCTATCAGGACGAACTGATCCAGCGAAAAAGCGCGGAGGCACGCGCGCCAATGGGGATTGGTTATGTCCCGCAAGGACGGCAGATTTTTCCGTTGCTGACCGTAGAAGAAAATTTACGCATTGGCTTACCTGCACGGAGTGATCGCTCCAGCGAAATTCCGGCTTATATTTTTGAACTGTTCCCCGTGTTACAAGAGATGATGCAGCGACGAGGTGGGGATCTGTCTGGGGGGCAGCAGCAACAATTGGCGATTGGACGTGCGTTAGTGACCGATCCGCAACTACTGATTCTGGATGAACCGACCGAAGGGATTCAGCCCAATATTGTGCAGGAGATTGGCGATATTATCCTGAAACTGGTGCATGAAATTGGTTTAACGGTATTGCTGGTGGAACAGAAATTGCCGTTTGCACGTCGTATTGGCAGCCATTTTCAGATTCTGGATCGGGGGCGTGCGGTGGCAAATGGCGCAATGGCGGATTTGGATGATGAGTTGGTCAAACAGTATTTGACGGTTTAATGTCGGAAAAATAGGAGAAACGAACGCAATGCTTTCCAAACAGAATAAACAATATTTTTTCGGTGGATTGGGTTTATTGAGCAGCACAACCGCACTAGCGCATCCATCTATGAGCGGTGGGATTCATCATGCGATGGAGCACCTCTGGTTGGCGTTGCCGATTGTGGGGGGAATTGCGTTGATGGCACTGCTGTTTTCACCCAAAGCGCGCAAGGCGTTGAGTCGCGTTAAAAAATAAACTGTTAAACCAGAACGAATCAAGAAGCAAACAGTGAAAGCGGGTTGGTCTGCACAACTGGAATTGGGGTTTGAGCGTCAGGCAGGCCGGACAGTCCTGAGCCGGAGAAAACGGCAAGGGCCATTGAGCGTACAACGTGCTTTTTATCCAGAAGGGGAAGTTTGCCATCTCTATCTGTTGCATCCGCCGGGCGGTGTGGTGGGCAGTGATGAATTGCACATCACAGCGCAATTGGAGAAAGAGAGTCACGCGCTAATTACCACGCCGGGTGCGGGTAAGTTCTACCGCAGCACAGGCGCGACTGCAACGATGGAGCAATATTTCTCACTGGCAGAAGGGGCGCGGTTAGAGTGGCTGCCGCAGGAGAATATTTTCTTCCCCGGCGCACAAGTGCAAATGAAAACACGGTTTGATTTGGCAAGTGATGTGTGGTTTGCATTTTGGGAAACACATTGTTTAGGTCGTCCAGCAATTCAGAAGGAATTTGATACTGGAAAGCTGGATAGCCGTCTGGAAATTTGGCGAGACGGTATTCCGCTGCTGCTGGAACGGTTGCGCGTTGATGCAGAAACACGGCAGCAACTTGCGTTGTTACGTGGCATGCCGGTTGTAGCTACGTTGGTGATGAGTCCTGCGGAAAAAGCGCATTTGGAAACAGCGCGTCAGGTAATAGAGCACGCAAATGACAGGCATTACGATTGTGCGGCAACATTACTAGAAGAGTTGCTGGTTGTGCGTTTTCTGGGTGATTCAACAGAACGGGTGCAAAAACTGTTTGTTGCGATTTGGTCAGCATTACGTCCTGCAATTTTAGGCAAACCGGCGATTGTGCCGAGAATTTGGAATACCTGACGATTTAAGAGCATTTTACGGAGATGTTGTCATGGAACTTTCCCCACGGGAAAAGGACAAGCTGTTGTTGTTTACCGCTGCTTTATTGGCAGAACGGCGTAAGGCGAAAGGACTCAAGCTCAATTATCCGGAAGCAGTCGCGCTGATTTCAGCAGAGATTATGGAAGGCGCGCGTGAAGGAAAAAGCGTCGCGGAATTGATGGATTATGGTCGGACATTACTGAAGCGTAATGATGTGATGGAAGGGGTTGCAGAGATGATTCCGGAAGTGCAGGTGGAAGCAACCTTTCCGGATGGCACTAAATTAGTCACTGTGCACGATCCAATTTTGTAGTGCAGGAGAGAATAAATGATTCCGGGAGAAATTCAGGTACAAGCCGGTGAAATTGCATTGAATGACGGACGGGAAACGGTGCAACTCAATGTGGCCAATCACGGTGATCGCCCGATCCAGGTCGGTTCGCACTACCATTTTTTCGAGACTAACGCCGCATTGCAGTTTGACCGCGAAAAAAGCCGTGGATTTCGGCTCAACATTCCCGCCGGAACAGCGGTGCGGTTTGAGCCGGGACAGACTCGCACAATCGAATTGGTTGCTTACGCTGGGGCGCGGCGGGTATTCGGTTTTAATGGTCAGGTAATGGGCTGTCTGGATCAGGAGAAAGCATAATGGCGACGATTTCACGACAAGCCTATGCCGAAATGTATGGCCCGACCACCGGAGATCGGGTGCGGCTGACCGATACGGAATTATTTATTCAGGTTGAAGAAGATCGCACGGTTTACGGCGACGAGGTCAAATTTGGCGGCGGTAAAGTGATCCGTGATGGCATGGGTCAGGGACAAGCATGCGCGGCAGAGGCCGTTGATGTCGTGATTACCAATGCGCTGATTTTGGATCATTGGGGCATCATCAAGGCGGATGTCGGGATCAAAAACGGGCGAATTGCCGGAATTGGTAAGGCGGGGAATCCGGATGTGCAGCCGAATGTTGATATTGTCATCGGTGCGGCGACGGAGGCGATTGCTGGGGAAGGGCAAATTTTAACGGCAGGCGGGATTGATTCGCATATCCATTTTATCTGTCCACAACAGGTAGAAGATGCACTGATGTCTGGTGTCACAACTATGTTGGGTGGTGGCACAGGGCCTGCAACGGGTACGAATGCGACAACCTGTACACCAGGTATCTGGAATATGCATCGGATGCTCGAAGCAGCAGAAACATTACCGATGAATCTTGGTTTTTTGGGCAAGGGGAATGCCTCCCAACCTGCGCCGCTGACTGAGCAGATCGAGGCTGGGGCAATCGGCCTCAAATTGCATGAGGATTGGGGAACAACGCCAGCCGCGATTGATAACTGTCTTTCGGTTGCGGAAGAACAGGATGTGCAAGTCGCGATCCACACCGATACACTGAATGAATCCGGTTTTGTCGAAGATACGCTGGCGGCGATGAAAGGACGGACGATCCACACGTATCACACCGAAGGGGCGGGTGGTGGCCATGCGCCGGACATCATCAAGGCAGCCGGTTTTGCCCATGTGTTGCCGTCATCGACCAACCCGACACGCCCGTATACGGTCAATACAGTCGATGAGCATCTTGATATGTTGATGGTGTGTCACCATCTTTCACCGTCCATTGCCGAGGATGTGGCATTTGCAGAATCGCGGATTCGCCGGGAGACGATTGCAGCGGAGGATATTCTGCATGATTTGGGCGCATTTTCGATGATTGCTTCGGATTCGCAAGCGATGGGACGGGTTGGCGAGGTGATTACGCGCACCTGGCAGACGGCGCACAAAATGAAGATTCAGCGCGGCGCATTGGCGGGTGATTCTGTAGAGTCGGATAATCTACGCGCCAAGCGATATGTGGCAAAATATACGATCAATCCAGCAATTACCCACGGTATTGCGCATGAAGTGGGTTCGGTAGAGGTCGGAAAACTGGCGGATCTGGTGTTGTGGAAACCGGCGTTTTTTGGCGTAAAACCGAGCCTGATTCTGAAAGGCGGCATGATTGCCGCTGCGCCAATGGGAGATCCGAATGCGTCCATTCCAACGCCACAACCCGTTCACTATCGTCCTATGTTTGGTGCGTTGGGTGGGGCGCGTCATGCGACGCGGATGACGTTTCTTTCCCAGTCTGGTTATCGCGCAGAAGTGCATCAGCAATTGGGATTGAAATCATTGATTGGCGTGGTCAAAAATTGTCGTTCAGTGAGTAAAAAAGAGATGATTTTGAACAATTATCTACCCAATCTTGAAGTTGATCCGCAAACTTATGAAGTGCGTGCTGATGGAGAATTGCTCACTTGTGAACCGGCGGATGTTTTACCAATGGCGCAACGGTATTTTCTCTTTTAGATTGATGTGCATTTTCAGGAACTGTTTGCATGATTCGTTTTATTGAGCGTCTTGAGATGGACGGTTCAACACAGCCAGAAACGACACTGACTTTGCCACTGGAACAGCGGGTCAAAGCACGTTTGCGGGTGACGCTGGATGATGGTCGGGAAGCCGGATTGTTTTTGGATCGTGGCCCGATTTTGCGGGATGGACAGAGATTGCGCTCGGAAGAGGGAATCGTTGCATCGGTGCGTGCTGCACCGGAACTGGTTTCTGTCGTGAAAACGAATGATCCGTTATTGTTTGCGCGTGCCTGTTACCATTTGGGAAACCGCCATTTACCGTTGCAGATTTTGTCCGGTGAGTTGCGTTATCAGCATGATCATGTGCTGGATGAGATGGTGCGGAAGATTGGTCTAGAGCCGAAATCCGAAGAATTGCCATTTGAGCCGGAGCCGGGGGCGTATGGGGAGCATGGCACAGATCATGATCATCATTCGCATCATGGGCATAGTCATTCGCATTCGTAGCAAATTGCTTATGTTGTGCTACTCTCCCTGTTTTCTCGAATTCGGATAAAAGAGAGATGCAAGCGCAGGAACAGTTTATTGTGAATCCGCAAGGGGAACGGGTTTCCGTTATTTTGCCTTATGCGGCCTATCAGCAATTATTGGAAATAGCGCAAATCAATCAGCCTGTAGCGGATAAGATTGTTTCGTCGGGTCAATCGGCGATGGAAACTGAGGCTTTCGGGCTTTGGAAAAAACATCAGAAAGATGGATTGTCCATGCAAAATCGGTTGCGGGATGAGTGGTAATTCTATCGTTGCCAGTGTGTTGGAATTTCCGACATACTGAATTTTTTTCCTATAGTTTATTTTCTATTCGTTTTAAGACAGAAAAGGTTCAATAGCTTGCTGTAATTCTGTCGCTTTTTCATAAACCCAACTGGCAACTTCTTCACTGCCTTTTAGTTTGCTAAGGGCATTGAAAATTTTCCCGCCTTTTTCTGTTAGCGATTGTAATCCGGTTTTTAGCCCTTGTTTTTCTTCAATTGTGATTTTTTCGGGTTGATTTTCTGTTTTTTTCAGCAATTCAATCAATGTTCGAAGCTGATCGAATGTTTCCTGTTCATTTTGTGCAGCAATCGGAAATAGTCGTTTATTGAGTTCGGGATGTAGTGCGCTAGAAATATTCTGGATATTTTGGTGATGTTCTTGGATGGAAATCGGGCTACGATTACCCGTTGTTTTCAGGATTTTCGTATCATTACCATAAATATAATAAATGTCTCCATCTGTTTTTTTCTGGATTAATTCTTGTTCTTCAAATATTCCTTCTAACAAGGTAGGAACATAAACATCCAGAAATTCCTTGTCACATTGAACAGATTTGTTTTTTTCTTGTGCACGTTGTAAAACTCTAAATTCAAAATATTTTTGGTCTTTGTGTTCTGGGTTTGAACAATAATCACAATTACACGGAATCATCTGTTCCGCTTGGATATTTTTGAACCATTTTGCATGGATTTTCTCTACTTCTTCTCGAATGGAGCGCAACAGAAATTTTCGCTCATTTTGTTTTCCAGAAATAGAAATATCAATCACTTTGAAACCATCTTTATTTTCTTCTTCCAGAATTTTTGCACGGCAATCATCACGTTTTAAAATGACGCCTTTTCGCCAAACCAGATCAATATCATCCTGTTTTTCGATCAACGCATTCATACGTACAATCAAACGCGTGATAATCCCTTCCGGCATAAATTTGTACTGGAAACGGAATTTCAGGTTTTCATTTTCATCCCAATTAAAATCGGGGCGGGTATCACTCAACAGTTGCGGCGCAATAAAGGTGTCCGGTTTATCGTCGAGTTCATAACAGATTTCAAAATTATCCTGCTTCATCAAATTGAGTAGATTCAATCGTTCGGTACGGTTATATTTTTCCCAAACGGAAAAGAGTTTTTCTTGGGTAAAAGAACCATTGTTTCGGACAATCTCGTTATCAATGAGCACGCTATAGACTGCATCGACAGCCCATTGTGGATTGAGAATAATAAAATCATGTAAAATTTTGTCATCAACAAAATGGAGCAGTGTGCCCAGTTTGTGCAAATAGCGGCTGAAAAGAATTTGGCTCTCTTCATCTTTTACCGAATTTTTCGCGCAAATTTCTGCATATCGTGCAAAATTGATGTGATCGTTTTGTTTCGATTCTTCGCGCAATGTCTCCTGAATATCGCGCCAGCGGGCAGGGCGATCAGCGTTGACATGCGGCAAACTGGTCAACATTTTCTGAATTTTAGTTTGTAATGCTTCATATTCTCCATCGGTTTTGGATAAATCGACTTCGCACACTTCAATTTGCAGTTCCGGATAACGCTCTTCGTAAAATTTGCGGTCAAAATTGAATTTGTTGATGAATTTGTCATCTTTTTCATTCAAAACCACTAAAACCGGGCTATATTGGTTTTTCTCTTCTCCTAAAAGGTGAATAATTTTGAACCAATAGGGAAAATTGGTTGGTTCTTTGCGGTCATTGGCAGAAACCAAAACATAAGCTGCGCCGGGAGTGAGGAAGAACTGGTGGGTCATGTACTGGATTTGTTGGCCGCCAAAATCCCAGATATTGGCAGTAAATTTCTCATTTGTTTTCTCGGGATGATCAAATTTCCATCCAGCACGGACTTCAATACCCAATGTGCTTTCCGTTTCTTCTGATAGTTTAAAATCAGGGTCGAATAGCTTCTCTGTTAGTGTGGTTTTTCCTGCACCGGGTTCACCAACAATAATCAGTTTAGCTTCATTGAGCTTTTCTTTTCCTTGGTCTTCCAAATCACGAAAATAAGTAAGGATTGCCTCATTACTCTGTTCAATGATTTCTTTGGGTGGTTTTTCTAGTGGATTTTCGCCAACCACAATTTCAGGTCGATTGCTGTAGTATTTCCTTTCAATATGAACAGGAAAACCTTTTTGAATCAGGTGTAAGAGCGGCTCGAGATCAGAGATTTGGTTATAAGAGAGGTAGAGCGTGGTCAGATTTGTGAGCTTGGTGAGCGGCTCGAGATCAGAGATTTGGTTATCAGAGAGGTAGAGCGTCGTCAGATTTGTGAGCTTGGTGAGCGGCTCGAGATGAGAGATTTGGTTATAAGAGAGGTCGAGCGTCGTCAGATTTGTGAGCTTGGTGAGCGGCTCGAGATCAGAGATTT
>CAYFMX010000033.1:0-8856 GCA_964344325.1 uncultured Piscirickettsiaceae bacterium | reverse complement strand
AGGTCGAGCGTCGTCAGATTTGTGAGCTTGGTGAGCGGCTCGAGATCAGAGATTTTGTTGCTTCTGAGGTCGAGCGTCGTCAGATTTGTGAGCTTGGTGAGCGGCTCGAGATCAGAGATTTGGTTATCAGAGAGGTAGAGCGTCGTCAGATTTGTGAGCTTGGTGAGCGGCTCGAGATGAGAGATTTGGTTATAAGAGAGGTCGAGCGTCGTCAGATTTGTGAGCTTGGTGAGCGGCTCGAGATCAGAGATTTGGTTATCAGAGAGGTAGAGCGTCGTCAGATTTGTGAGCTTGGTGAGCGGCTCGAGATGAGAGATTTGGTTATAAGAGAGGTCGAGCGTCGTCAGATTTGTGAGCTTGGTGAGCGGCTCGAGATCAGAGATTTGGTTATCAGAGAGGTAGAGCGTCGTCAGATTTGTGAGCTTGGTGAGCGGCTCGAGATCAGAGATTTTGTTTCCTGAAAGAACCAGCTTTTTCAGCGAGCGCAGTTGTCTGAATTGTGCAGGGAGAGATTCAATCTGGTTCCATGCACCATTGTTAATACTTTGCTTTTCTTCTCGTTTACCTGTTTCCGGGTTGTATTCCCAATATTCATTACTGAGAATCAAGGTTTCCAATTGATCCAGTTCAAACAGTTCATCCGGCAATTCAGTCAAGCCGCACTTGCCCAAATCCAACGTGGTGAGTTGTTTTTGTTTGGCTTGTTGAATCAGTTGCAGGGCAAGTTCGGACATCGTTATTCTCTTTTTTGAAATGATGTTTAGAATGGAAGTTTTTTAATCGGACGAAGTGGTTTATTTTGGGAGGGAAGGGAGTGCATCATGAAAAATCAGGATCGGAAAATATAACGCGTTTTTAATCTCACGAAAAACTGGAATTGAAAATAGAACCACTTTTCATGAATGCGACACAACAAAAAACAAACCCCGCACATCCACTCGCAAAACTGCGCCTGATGCAACTGGTCAGCCCCGCGCTGCCAATTGGCGCATTCACCTATTCACAAGGGCTGGAATGGGCGGTCGAAAATAGCTGGGTACACGATACTGACACGTTGCAAAACTGGTTGCAGGGGCTGGCGCAGGATAATCTGGCACAACTCGATATCCCGATTCTGGCGCGGCTCTACCACGCCTGCAAAGCGGAAGACGAAATCGCTCTTTTATACTGGAGCCATACTTTGCTGGCTGCCCGCGAAACCAGCGAATTGCGGCTGGAAGAGCAAAATCGCGCCCGTGCATTGACCACATTGCTGCAAAGCTTAGAAATCGAGCAGGCGACCGCGTGGCAGGATGCACTGCAATTGTGCCAGGCCACCCCCTACGCGCTGGCAGCGGTGCAGTGGGAGATTCCGCTCGAAGATGCTGCGCTCGGCTATGCGTGGGGCTGGCTGGAAAATCAGGTTGCGGCAGCGATCAAGCTGATTCCGCTTGGGCAAACCGCCGGGCAACAGGTGGAATTGAACCTCAGCGAAATTTTGCCGCAGGCAGTCGAAACCGGTTTGCAACTCGAAGAAGATCAAATCGGCGCATCTGCCCCTGCGATGGCACTGGCAAGCAGTTTGCATGAAACCCAGTACACGCGTTTGTTTCGTTCATAAATTCAAGGAAAAACAATATGGATCACACCAAAGCACCCGTGCGTATCGGCGTGGGCGGGCCAGTCGGTTCCGGAAAAACTGCATTGTTGGAAGTGTTGTGCAAGCAGTTGCGCGACCAATACGAAATCGCTGTTGTTACCAACGATATTTACACCCGCGAAGATGCAGAAATTCTGATTCGCGCAGAGGCATTGCCCGCTGAGCGGATTGTCGGTGTCGAGACTGGCGGTTGTCCACATACTGCAATCCGCGAAGATGCGTCGATGAATCTCGCCGCAGTCGCCGATTTACAGGCGCATTTTCCCAAGCTCGACATTGTGTTTATCGAAAGCGGTGGGGATAACCTTTCTGCGACCTTCAGCCCCGAACTGGCCGATTTGATGATTTATGTGATTGATGTGGCGGAAGGGGAAAAAATCCCGCGCAAGGGTGGCCCTGGTATTACCCGCTCTGACCTGTTGGTAATCAACAAAATCGACCTTGCGCCTTATGTTGGCGCATCGCTGGACGTGATGGAATCCGATACGCAACGGATGCGTGGTGAAAAGCCATATGTTTTCACTAATCTGAAAGATGGAACAGGTGTGGATACAGTGATTCAGTTTATTGAACATGCGGGGATGTTGTAAATAACACTCAAAAATCGCAGACAAAGAAAAAGGGATTACGCTAAATTAACGTAACCCATTGTCTTATATGGCGCGCTCGGCACGATTCGAACGTGCGACCGCCTGGTTCCCTGATAGGTAATTCTGACTGGTGCATTCCTTCACGTGATGGCACAAACCATCTGCATCTGAAATCTATTTCCAAGCAAATCTGCGACCGGGTGCGTACAGAGGCGATCAAAGGGCGTAGCAAAGCCAGCTTTCTGGTGGTGCATGGACACCGCACGACCTACGCCGTACCGGGGCGACGATGATGGGCGAATTAGGGATCATGGGAGAAGTGATTGAACGTTGCCTGAACCACGTAGAGCAGAACAAATTGAAACGCATCTACCAGCGGCACGAACTCAAAGCGGAACAGAAAGAGGCGTGGCGGCGACTGGGGGAACGTCTGGAACTGCTGCTGCAACATGGGCAGCGCGACAACGTGGTGGTTGGGCAATTTGCAAAACGGGCAGCATAGCCCGTTTGGTCATGCCAGTTCAGTCCGGCTCCACCCAGTTTTCATATTTCAAGCGCGGAACACGCCGGAAATGTTTCACATTGTTGGTAATCAAGGTGAAGTCATTGGCTACGGCAATCGAAGCAATTTCCAAATCAGCCAAATGTAGCGGTGTACAGCAACGAATTGTGCAAGCCTTCCAGCTTCTGCGAAAGTATGGGCGAAGGGTGGGGCTTGACCAGATTGGTCAGTGCGTCGGTGTCAAAGAGAAACATCGCGCCCCATTCCCCCCCTGCTGGCGCAGCTCCCCCAAATCGCCCATGCCTTCCAGCACTTCGTCAAACCCTTCCCATTTTCCGGCAATATCCGCCAACCCTTGTCTGGCTTCGTGCTGTTGCAGGTATTGGAGGTCTTCCACGCTGACCAATGCGGCGGCGGGTTTGCTATGCCGGGTGATAATGAACCGCTCTTTCGTATGGCGGTTCTTGGCGATCAGATCGGAAATGTGCGCTTTGGCTTCCGCGATAGAGACAGATTGCATGACAAAACTCCTTTTCAGGTCTTTTAGGTCATTATGACCCATTTAGAGAGAAAGCGACAATGCAAGACTGATTTCCTTTTCCGATTGAACACCTGTATATAATTTTATACATTCCATCCAATGCAAAACGCGGGAACAAGACATCCTTAGAAGTAAACCGCAACAAATCGACCATTTCCCGTATGCTCAAAAAAGCAAAATCAGAAGGGAAAATTTCCAAATGATCCGGAAAACCGGAAAAGTTGCGTGTTGCATTCCCTAGGTGGTGCAACTTGCAACTTTTGGGGGTTTCTGTGCAACTCGCTACGCAACAAGCGTGCAACTAATGTCAAAAACCAACTGATAGAAAAGGATTTTTGATGCAACAACAGATACAACTGCGATGCAACCTAACCCGAAAAACTGTGCAACTTTTGCCCTGAAAAAACACCCAAAAAGTTGCAGTGCATTACATGGTAGAGACGTAGCATGCTACGTCTCTACGTATGACTAACGAATCTATTCATACTCCGCGTAATCCGCTCCGGTTCGGCGCCTGCTCCGCAACGGCGCATCTCCCGAATCGCATACGCTCCGTGCCTGCTTGAGCTCATGCTTGAACTCGGCACGGACGAAAACCAAGATTGTTGTCACGAAAATTAGGCTGGTACGCGAACCGGTAGGCAGAACGGCAGTCCTGCGCGAAGTCGATCCACGAGCCGCCACGAATGACACGCCTCGCCCCAGCTTCAGTTGATCCTAACGGATCAGTAACAGTTTCTGCGCCGTAATCTCGCGCTCCATCCAAACACCATTCCCAGACATTCCCGTGCATCTCATATAAGCCCCACGGATTAGGAGAGAATTTTTTTACTGCAACCGTCTTTTCCCGATACTCTTCTTTCTCTCCATTTTTATAAGGATAATTTCCGTCGTAGTTGGCTTGATCTGAGGTGATATTTTCTCCAAAACTGAATGGGGTTGTGGTTCCTGCACGACAGGCGTATTCCCACTGTGCTTCGCTTGGTAATTCCAATTCCAGCCCTGGCAATTCCTGATTTAATTTCTCCAAAAATTTCCTGCAATCATTCCAACTCACCCGCTCTACTGGATTTTGTATATCTTCAGAAAAACGACTTGGGTTTTTTCCCATTACTGCAATCCATAACTCTTGCGTAACTACAGTATCAAATAGCCAATAGCCTTGTGAAATCGTCACAGGATGTTGTGGCCCTTCAGCACTCCAACGCCCCGACTCATCCTTCGGTGATCCCATCGTGAACTGCCCCGGTGGAATCCAGCGCATTTTTTGGGTGATGAATTGACCTTGATCCTCTAGCGTGAATTCTACAAATACGCCGTACTGATCTTCGCCCCAACCACTCGCCCACGCAGGCGGGTTGCCGTCGATCAGAGGATGCCAGGAGGTATCAATTTTTGGATGGGTCATTTGGATATCCCAGGTGTATTTTCAGTAGAGACAAGGTATACCTTGTCTCTACATATATCCGTATTCATCACTGTGTGTACAATTCGTCTTCTAGCCACTGAAACGGATTATTGCGGATATATTCTGCAATGCTCTGTAATGTTTTTTCGTTGCGGATAATGTGATCATAAAAACGGGGTTGCCATGCCATTTCCAGATTCAGACGGTGGGCATGCCGGGTTACGGCGGATTTGTAGGAACGAATAATGGTCGATAATGATCCCGGTTTTGGTGAAATAGATGCCATTGTTTGGGATTTTGGTAGAGACGTTGCATGCAACGTCTCTACAGACACGGGTACAGATGCAGATTCCGGCGCATTTCCGCCATTGAGAATCAATATTCCATGTACGTGATTGGGCATCACTACAAATTCACCCAATTCAACCTGCTGGAAATGATTTGTAATTTCGTACCAAAATTTGTTGGCCAGTTTTCCTGTATCAGACAATTCCATTTTTCCATTCGTAATTTCACCAAAATAATGAATCTTGTCCTTTGTGCAAATGGTGATGAAATAGGCTCCTGCTGATCCGTAATCCCAGTTTTGTAATCGCGTTGACGATATGCGGTATCTGTTTTTGTATTTGTCCATCGCGATTTACATATTCATGTATATCCATGTAGAGACGTAGCATGCTACGTCTCTACCACTAAATCATCGACGCTCCGTACTTGCCTGTGCTCATGCTTGAACTCGGCACGGACGAAAACCAAGGTAGTCGAAACGGTTGCCAGGCCGGTACGCGTCCCGGTAAGCAGAACGGCAGAACAGCGCGTTATCGATCCACGAGCCGCCACGAACGACACGCCTCGCTCCAGCTTCACCTTCCCAAACCGAACCATCTTCTGGCACACCTTCGTAATTCTCATGCCAAGCATCTGCGACCCACTCCCAGACATTTCCGTGCATTTCATACAAGCCCCACGGATTCGGAGAGAAACTTTTTACCGCAACCGTTTTTTTCCGATACTCTCCTTTCTCCCCATTTTTATAAGGATAATTTCCGTGATAATTGACTTGATCCGGCGTAATGTTTTCTCCGAAACTGAACGGAGTCGTGGTTCCTGCCCGACAAGCATATTCCCACTGCGCTTCGCTCGGTAATTCCAATTGCAAATCTGAAATCAAATTATTAATTTTTTCAAAGAACTGTTGGCAATCTTCCCGACTGATCTTTTCGACCGGATGTTTAGCCTTCATTTCTCGTTGCGTCTGCTTACGGAACAATTTTTTTACTGTTTTTTCTTTTTGAAATTGGCTTGGATTGTCTCCCATTACTGCCACCCAAAGCTCCTGCGTGACTGCGGTATCAAACAACCAGTACCCTTTTGAAATGACTACGGCATGCTGTGGGCTTTCTTGATCCATTCGTTCCGGCTCATCTTCTGGCGAACCCATCAAAAATTGCCCTGGCGGAATCCAGCGCATACGCTGAGTAACGGATACTTGTCCTGTTTTAATGGTAAATTCTGCCCACAGGCTAAACTGGTCACGCCCCATCGCACTTGCCCATCGCGGTTTATTGAAACGTTGAAGAGTCAGTTTTTCCCGGTCTGTACGTAATAGTAATTGACCATCAAAATTCGGGATTGCTTGTTCTACCGTCGGATTTTGCGTACTGGGCAAATTGATCTCCACCGCTTCGCCTCGCCCCTTCCGGCGATCCGCGCGCTCCGCCTGCGCGGCTGCCCCGAAAGTTGCAGGCTGCGCGGCCTGACCTGCCTGGCTCACTTGAACTCGGCACGGACGAAAACCAAGAAGGTCGCCACGGAAGCCAGGGTCGCGCCAGCTCCGGCAGGCAGAACGGCAGAGCCGCGCGTCGCCGAACCACGAGCCGCCACGAATGACACGCAACGCCCCAGCTTCGGTTGATCCTAACGGATCAGTCACAGCTTCTGCGCTGTAATCTCGCACTCCATCCAAACACCATTCCCGCACATTGCCGTGCATTTCATACAGGCCCCACGGATTCGGCGGCAAGCTTTTCACTGCAACCGTCTTTTCCCGATACTCTCCTTTATCCCCGTTGTTATAAGGAATATCTCCATCATAGTTGACTTGATCTGGAGTAATATTCTCTCCAAAGCTGAATGGGGTTGTGGTTCTTGCACGACAGGCATATTCCCATTGCGCTTCGCTTGGTAATTCCAATTCCAGTCCCGGCAATTCCTGATTTAATTTCTCTAAAAATTCCCTGCAATCATCCCAACTCACCCGCTCTACTGGATTTTGTATATCTTCAGAAAAACGACTTGGGTTTTCTCCCACTACTGCAACCCATAATTCCTGCGTAACTGCCGTATCAAATAGCCAATAGCCTTGTGAAATCGTCACTTGATGTTGTGGGCCTTCATCATCGTAACGTTCTGGTTCGTCTTCCGGTGAGCCCATCATAAACGTGCCCGGTTCAATCCAGCGCATGCGTTGGGGTACGTTTTTGTAGACAAATTCAACCCAAAGGCCGTATTCATCTTTGCCCCAGCGGTTTGCCCAGGTGGGCAATGTTCTAGACTTCCAGAATAGTTCATCCTGTTCTTTGAAAGAAAGAGAAGAGATTTCCAAAACTTCCAAATTCAGTTCAACTGCTTCACCATTTAACTCAGCCAGTAAACTACCCGGGCTTTGTTGGCTTTCTGCTTGTCTAGTCAGGAAAAATTGATCGCCTCGCTGGGATAAAAGCAGTTTTCTTATTGTCACTTCATTTGCTTCTATTTCTTCTGAGTTTTGTTCCCAACGTTGTTGTGCTCTACGTAATTGCAGAACAGATTCTTTTAACGCCAAATCTCGTTTGGCTGATGGACTCAACCGCTTGAGATTACGATCTATCCATGCATGCGCATTGGCTTTTAATGGCTGATCACTTCCGTCCAAACTACGATGAGCAATATGCCTCAAAAACTCTTTTGCTTTTTCTACATCCTCTGGATTCAACAATTGCTGTGAATCCTCAGATAGATTCCAGATTGTTGAATACCAGATTTCTGGCGGTAAATTGAAATGCCAAGAGCGGATTTTTTCTAAAGCCCGTTTCTGCAACGCCGGTTCTTTCTGTTGAAAGCTTTCCCAACGCTGCATCGATTCTTCCGCGTTTAGCGCAGAGGTGGTGAGATTCAAATCTTGGGTTGCAGTATGCTGCCAAACCAACGATTCCAAGCTGGCAGGAAACTTCCGTATGTCCAGCAAAAACCGGATTGAACGCAGTAAACTGGGAGAAAAACGCCAGGTTGGTGCTAACAACTGCAATAATGGTTCACAGAGCAGCTCATGCTGTGACCGATCCAGTCTTGGTGGTGCTGGATGCTCCCAACAGACCAACTGATAAAGTTCATGAAACTCTGGTTCGCATTGTTGCAGAGAACAAGGAAGCAACGCGACTGCCTTACATTTTTCTGCACGCAAACGTCGTCCAAACTGCAACCAAAAACGGCGTGAACGCCCCCCATCTTCCGCCAAACAACCCAGATCACTCAAAACCAGCACACGCTTCCCGGCTGGTGTTCGATATTTTTCTATTCCCCCATCTTTCGTATAACGCATTGGCTCATCAAATGAGGCATCCAGAAATGCAGTTTCCAGCGTATCACCAGGGAAAAATTGCTGTAATTGACGCAGTAGCCATGCATGGTCAGGCAAATACGGCGCAAGATGGCGGTTGCGGTCATCAATCACCTGTAAACTGCTGCCCCATCCATACCGTTGCGCACGAGGCAATTGTTGTGGAATTTGTGCCTTGCTTAACTTATCGACGAGCTTTGGAATATCCAGCGCATGGCTTTGGGAAAGTTGCGCCAGTGCAGTACGTAGGCGCGGTTCCAGTGCTGCCCAACTGGAAAGTGGCTGAAAAACTGGTTCTTCAATTTTAGGTGGAATTGGTGCTTCTACAGCCAATTCAATCTGTTTTTTGCCTACCTCATCAATCGCAAGAGCTTCATATTCAGTCACTGCCCAGAAAGAAGCGGGCTGGAGTGATTTGAAAACGATCTCTTGCTCTGTTCCTGTCGTTTCTTCAAGTTTAGACTGAATGGAATCCGGTTTCTTAACTTTCGGGAGAATTGGCTCTTTTTCCCGTATTGTGTAACTGTTGGGTCTCAGAAGATAATATTCCAGAAAAAAGCTACCCACTCTTCCGCGCT
>CAYFMX010000032.1:0-24403 GCA_964344325.1 uncultured Piscirickettsiaceae bacterium | reverse complement strand
AAGCGCGGAAGAGTGGGTAGCTTTTTTCTGGAATATTATCTTCCGAGACCCAACAGATACCAGCTTGCGGCGTATTTGGAAGCCGGGTTAACCAAACGGGAAATTGCCGATTTTCCGGGTGTACACAAAACGACGGTTTACCGGGAGCTGGCAGATAAACTAAACCGCAGACCAAGAAAAACCTTGGGGTTTAAAACACCAAACCAGATATTTTTTAGACATAATAGGAAAGTTGTATTTTTGATTTGAATTCACGTTGCACTTGCAAATTGAGTTTACATTTTGGGTAAATTTGCTCTTTTCTATAAAATTATCTTTCGTGAGAATCGAAAGTTTAAAATGAATTTAAAAAATGATGTTTTTTATTGTTTGTGATATTAGCATCCTACTTTAGATTTTTTTAAGTATACAAACAAAGAGAGTTGGAAGATGAAGAAAGAAAGCGGTTTTTCTCTGGTAGAATTATTGATTTCTTTGGGCATAGTTATGATCTTGGCTGCGATTGCGATCCCTTCTTATACCAGCTACACCATTAAAGCACGGTATTCTGAAATAGTAACAGCAGCAAATCCAATTAAGGTGAGCGTAGAAGCTTGCTACCAAATTCGTAATGATCTGACAGATTGCGATGGCGGGAGTTACGGCATTCCAGCAGATTCAACTAGTGTTGCAGGTGCAGTAGATTCAATCAGTATAGTAGATGGCGTGATTACAATTACTCCAGATGCGGCGAATGGAATTGTTGCAACCGATACTTATATTCTTACACCGACCGCCTCCTCACCGATGAACTGGACAGCGAGCGGAGGCGGCGTAGATAACGGGTATGCACAATAGGGGGGAATCACTTTTACAACTCTTCATGCTCGTTGTGGTCAATTCAATCTGGACGCATTATTAGGTTCTGTTGGCATTGCGTAAGTCCTATTAACTTACTGTCTGGAATTAATTGACTACAACGTTTTGAGTTGAACTCACGATTTTACGCTACCCTAACGGTTTACCCGTTTTTGCAACCGCAGTTTTAATTGATCTGAAAACCAAATCGCCCGTACCAAATCGTACATATTTTGACGCACTGTCAAATTGAATTTCACCGACTGTCCTTGCCGAAAACCAGGATTCGCTCCTTCAATCATGAGCCGAATTGTTGAGTTACCATCCTCCAAAACTTCAAAATTCCCTGACAAATCGGTAAAGATAAAATTGCTGAGTACTTCGTAGGTTGTTTTCAGATGCTCGGGCGCAGACTGTTTTTCTGCTGGGGTAGTCGCATAAATCAACCGCGCAGGGCGTGATGGCGTGGGCAACGATTGGAACGAACCATTTTGCACGCTGATTTTTCCCTGCCGTACAGTGATGGGAACTGTTCCGGAAATTGCGCCAGACATCGCCAGCCGTTTGTTTCCAATCAAATCTGCTAACGTTCGCATGGAGAGCGTTTCTGCCTCCAAAAGTAAATCGGCAGATTGTTCCGCTAAATCAATGTTGCCTTCCTCCAGATAGAGCCAGCCACCCAACGTTTGCGCCTGCACTCGGTGCAATGTGATTGATTGCGCTTCATCAGCAACCAATTTGGGCGTTGCAGAAATAGAAAAATCACGTGCAATTGGCTGCATTTTTGGTTCTTTTTGTGCTTTTTTATCTACTTTTCCTGCATTTTCTGACTTCTGATCTGATTTCTTTTCTGACTTTTGAGTTTTCAACAAAGCAATTTGATCAATCTGCAATGTCAGCGGTTGCTGGGTGCAATTGACGTAGTCTTCAAAATACAACGGCTTTGAAGATTGTGGAGATTGGGAAATTTCAGCAGATTCAATCTGTGTAGCAGATTGCGAAGAAGTTAAATTTGCAAATTGACCAGAAAACCAATCGCCTACATCTGTAAAAAAAGCAGAAGCTAGTCTCGAAGAAATATCGGACACCGACGAAAGTGGCATCGTACAAACCAGAGTTGCTCGGTTTTCAGAGAGTAAAAACTGCTGTGGTTCTGAAACACCTTTTTCGTGCAGTGAAATTTCTGCTGTTTCTGCTCGAATTGCCAACTGAACCGTCAATGTTTCTGACAACGTCATCCACAACAATGATGGAAAATGATCGCCTTGTCCGCTGAATTCCGGTTGCAGATGAAATTGATTGAAACGGATCGAATAGGCTGCTTTTTTATTGTGTTTGTCGCGGATTTCCAGTGATTTTGCCCGCAAACCTTGAATATGATCTGGGCGGGTGGGTTGATCCAACACGATTTGAATAGTGGAGTTTTCCGTCGCCGTTTCCAGCAAATGTGCCTGATAATCGGGGAACCACCACCATGCTGCTGCAACAAAAACAGGTAGCAGCAATAGCAGTAGCCCGAAAACCAGCAGGGTGCGGAAAATAGCGCGAAACAGCCCTTTCACTGCTTTACTCTTTCAATTTTGATTTTCATGTCATTTCGACGCGGAATGAGGAGAAATCTTTGAAAGTTTCAGAAATGTTCTTACAAATTTCTCGCTCCGCTCGAAATGAAAGCTACCCAATATTGACGTCACTTTTTTCGCCAATTTCCATTCTCTTCAATCCATGTACCGGATGAGACTTTGGCGCGGATTTTCTTCGCCATCATTGCTTCCACTTGTCCCAGCGTTGCGCCGGTTTTCGCAGCCATTTTTTTGTATTGCTCTTTGCGTTTTGCATTCACAGAACTGACAAAACTGGATGCCCCACCTTTATCCACCAGATAGCCATTGTCTGACTCGCCGACACTGCCGTTTGCGCGGCGATCATCTAATTCTCCGGCCGCTACCGCGAATGGCATCGCCAACAACAAAACCAGTAGCCCTTTTTTTAGATTTTTTCCCAAAGAAATTGTCATCTTGTTCATCAGAAAATCTCCTCGTTTCCTTCTTCGGCCAGCACGGCTTCAATCTCTTCTTCCAGCTGGACTTTGATGTTGTGGTCAATAGTGATCGTCATGTTGATTTCGAGCGGTTTTTCCGGCGTTTCCAGTTTGACGGTCGGGCCACATCCTTGTAGTCCTGTCGCCAGTAGCCAAATCATCGCGATCAGGGAAATTCCGGTGATCCGGTTCCATTTCATGTTCTTGCCTCGTTTCCTTTCATCTCAAACAAAAAAAGCTGCATCGTTCGGATACAGCTTTTTCGACACGTTCATGCAACTTGTAATGGTCAAGTTTTTTATAGAGAAATTAAGCCGCTTTTTTCATTCGTTGTTTCAATTGCTGCAACCGTTGGCGATAACGCAAACTGGTATAAATGAACGACGTTGCCTTTTCATTGAACACTTCCTTTTCTGTAGTACACACAATACTACCGAAGTTCAGTGTCCGGATTTACTTAGACCATTACAGTTTATAGTAGAACAACTTTCAGTTGTTTTTGGATCAATCTATGTATTTTCAGCGCATAGTGGTTGAGTTTTTTTGCGGTAAACGCAACCCCAAAAAGATCGGGCCGCCCTCCCGCAAAATATAAACAGGAATTCCTCGTCCTTTTGGCGCGTCATCCAGCATCTGGAGCAGATGTTCCGCATTTTCCACCTCCTTGTGGTGGAACTCACTGACCACATCTCCATCACGAATTCCAGCACGCGCAGCTGGGCTATTGGGTTCTACTTGCACTACAAATGCACCACCTGCTGGTAAATTCCGATTTTTACGCAGGGGGGTTGGTATATCTTGTAAATTCATACCGAAATGGAAAGTTGCTTTTTTGCTATCGCCATTTGATGTTGCAGAATCCACATTGGCTTGTAGCTCCTCTTCCGTTGGCAACTGACCAACTGTGATTTCAATGGTCTTTTTCTTTCCGTTGCGGATTACTTGAACCGGGACGGATATCCCCACTGGCGTGCGCCCGACAATCGGTGGCAGATGGACGTTTGTTGCAATTTTTTGCCCATTGAACTCGACAATTACATCGCCGACCTGCAATTTGGATTTTGCCGCTGGTCCGTCCTCCAGAATTTGCGTTACCAGCGCGCCATGAGGGCGATCTATGCTGAATGATTCTGCCAAGTCATTCGTAACTGGCTGAATCATCACACCAAGCCAACCACGCACAACGTGCCCTGTTTCGCGGATTTGGCGAGCAACATCCATCGCCACTTCTGCCGGAATCGCAAATGATAATCCCATGTAACCACCTGATTTGCTGAGAATGATGGAGTTAACCCCCACCATCTCGCCCTCCAGATTGAGGAGCGGGCCACCAGAGTTACCGGGATTGATTGCTACATCGGTCTGGATGAATGGGACGTAATTGTATTTGTTGTTGCCGCTGAAGATGCTTCGTGCCTTAGCGCTAACAATACCGGCGGTGGCGGACATCTCAAACCCAAATGGTGCACCGATAGCGACAACCCATTCTCCTACTTCCAATTTACTACCATTACCCGATTTAATGGTCGGTAAATTATCTGCATCAATTTTGATCACAGCGATGTCGGTGCGGGGATCGGAGCCAATCACCTTTGCCGTAAATTCACGGCGGTCATACAGCTGCACCAGAATTTCCTGCGCATTAGCGACGACGTGGTGATTGGTAAGAATGTAGCCATCTGAGGTCAAAATACTGCCAGAACCTTGCGAATGCGCTTCAAACTTACGCGGATCAAATGGGAATGGAGATGGTGTTTCACCGCCACCCACCCCGCGATCTTCAAAAAAGTGACGGAAAAAATCGGGCAATTCATCAGATAGTAGCGAATTGCGCTGCGGCATTTCTCCTCTTTCGGTATCCGTAAACGGGCTTTTTTCTGTGACTCGAATACTCACTACCGCCGGAATTTGTTGTTTGATCAACTTCGTGAAGTTAGGCAATTCTCCGTTAAGGATTGATGCTTGTGCTACCGTAAAAGGTAATAGAAGAAAAGCTAGCAGAAAAAACGATAATTTCAGGCTGGTTTTTTGATGAATCTGTGAATATCGCATAAATAGTGTCCAAAGATTTCCTATAAACTTGGATTAATACCATGAAAAACAAATAAGAGGATAAAAAACTGTAATGGTCAAGTTTTTTTTGTAAGAAGCTGTTTGGAAATTCCCGAGATTAGTGAGAAGCTGTTTGGAAACTCACAACTTAGGCCAGTCTGGCCAACATGATGCGAGTCATGGCGATATACATTCAGGTTTCGTCCGTACGGGTCTGTCGTTCGTAACATTTGCTGAGGCGGCGCGAATGGTTCAGCCAGCCGAAAGTACGTTCAACTACCCAACGGCGGGGCAGCAACACAAACTTCCTGGTTTCTTTCGGGCGTAAAACCACCTCCAGAACAAACCTGAAACGCGCCGCAACCCATTTAACCAACTGGCCACGGTATCCGCCATCGACCCAGATTTTCCGTAGCTTTTTGCACCCACCGGGCAGATGGCTTAACAACAGGCGTGCGCCATCACGGTCCTGTACGTTAGCTGTTGTGACAATCACAAACAACAGCAATCCCAAAGTATCTGTCAGAATATGCCGTTTCCGCCCGTTTACTTGTTGGGTGTCGAACTCACTCCACTCCTGCCAGTCGCTATTGCGCTGGCGATGGGAACCCGTTACCGCAATCGCATCGCCATTTTTCAGCTCCAGATGGCGACGGAAATGGAAATCGTTGTGAAATAGCCCGCGCCATTTGGGTCTACATCCGCATCACTGCCACTCAACACAACCGCTTGCGCCAGCGGCACAAGAGACTGGAACAGCAGCACAAAAATGGCGAGTAAAGCAGGCCATTTGGCAGTGCAGAATTGTTGCAGACGAAGCGGTTTCATCATTGTCGTTTTATCGTTCAGTGAACGCGCTACGGTTCCGGTTTCTGCGTTGCAAACGCAAGCCGGGTGATCCCTTCCGCTTTTAGTTTTGCCAACAGTTCGGCGACAAACTGGTAGTCGGTCGTACGGTCTGCGCCGATGCGTACCACCAATTCCGGCTTTTGGGCAATTTCTGCTCGCAGACGCATTGGCAATGCTTCTAGCAAAATGGTTGCACCATTGAGCGATAGCGCACCAGAAGCACTTAGCTCCAGATCCATAACAATTGGATCAGTCTCTGACGGGGCAGAAACTTGCGGCAAATCGACGCGAAACGATTGCGAAAAGACCGGCGCAACGATAATGAAAATCACCAGCAACACGAGCATCACATCGACTAGCGGTGTGACATTGATCTCCGCCATCGGAGATTCATGGTTTCCGTCGTTGAGTTGAATAGCCATCTATTATCCCGTTGGTTTTATCATTTTGCGCGTAGCGAGAAACCGATGTGATCTATTCAAGAATTCTCCTTATCTCTCATCGAAATGACAGAGTTCGCTTTAAGAAACAGATCGTTAATCAGGCGCAAGTTCATCGCCAAGGTGCCGCTGATTCGCCGCAATCCACGCACAAAAAGATTGTAGGCTGCCGCTGCTGGAATCGCCGCAAACAGTCCGGCAGCGGTCGCGACCAATGCCTCAGAGACTGGCCCAGCAACCATCTCCATCGACAACATTTCTGCGCCGCTCAATGCCTGGAGCGCATGCATGATGCCCCAGACTGTTCCCAACAGACCGATGAATGGCGCAGAATTTCCAATGGTCGCTAGCACAATCAGGCCGTTTTCCAGCTCCAGTCGCCGTGCTTCAAGAAATCGAGAAGCCAGTTCATCCAACTGGTTTCGATCTGCGTGTAATTGACTGGATTGACTAGACAAGCTGTCGAAAAAAATCCGACTCATCGCGCTTTTTGGCAGATCGTGATGCAAATTTTCAGGATCCAGGGCACTGTTGGATGAAAGTTGCCAATAAGCCCGTTTTTCCTCACGCAATACCTGAAAATAGCGCGTTGCTTTTGCCAAAATGATACCCCAACTGACCACAGAGAGTGCGATCAGCAACACAAAAACGCCTTGCACCACCGGGTCGGCATTACCCCACCAACCGATCCACATCGACTGCCCGGCAGATGGCTCAAGACTCAAGATTGGTTCATCTTGCATGGCTCAATTCTCTTTTTCGATTTTTTTGACTTTCTGTCATTTCGACGAGGAATGAGGAGAAATCTGTACAAAATGGCAGATTGAAAGATTTCTCGCTGTGCTCGAAATGACCTGATTTTTCATGAATTATTCGTATTTTTCGCATTGCGGTTTATTGCTTTAATGAAAACTGGATCGGAACCTCGACGGTACTTGCCACCGCTTCTCCGCCTTGTTGTGCCGGATGGAATTTCCATTTCCACACGGTTTTCTTCGCAGCCTGATCCAGCAATCGATGTCCAGAGGATTTCGTCACAAAAATTTCCTGCGGTGTTCCAGCGGCACTGACAGCAACGCGCAGCAATACAGTCCCTTCCAGGCCGCGCTTGCGTGCTTTGCGTGGATAAGCCGGTTTGCGGTTATTCAGCTCTGCCGCTTGATGGTTGGCTTCCACGAACGATTCTGCGCCAGAAACGGGCACAGCTTCGCCTTCCGGTTGCTCTTGCTGGATGGGTTCCGGCTCCAGTTGTGGCTCCGTCGGTTCAACAGGTGTTTTTTCCGGTTCCGGTTTCGAAGTTGGAATCATTTCTGCGACGGGTTCTATTTTGGGTTCCGGCACAGGCTCCACGATGGGTTCTGGCTCTGGAATCGGTTCTTCTTCCACGACCGGCTCCGGTTGCGGTTCCGTGATGGGTTCAACGGTTTCGGCCGTTTCAACCCCTTGTGCCTCCGATGGCACAAGCGATTCCGGATGTGTCGGCGCAAGCACGACCATTTCAAACGGTGTATCGGCGGAAGAGGTGATGAACACCGTTTCCTGCTGATCCGCCCAAAATAGCGCGCTCGCGGCGATTCCGTGCAGGAGCAAAGAACCACCGAAAGCTGCCAAAACCCACGGTATTCGCATTACGATCTACCCAATTTCGGGGAAGCGTGCAGAATTTAGTGTTGATGCATGTGCTGATGATGCGTTGGATGTCCCATGCCGTGCATCACTTCACGCACTCCATGCGTTGCGTTACCCGGACGAACGATGGCATCAATGTGTTCAGTCTGACCATTATCAAATTTAAGGGTGAGATGAACCGTTTCCCCTTTTTGTGGCACGCGTTCTGGCTGGATCAGCATCACATGCCAGGAGCCTGGTTTCAACACAGTTTTGCCGTGTGCAGGAACGAGGATGTTCTTTTGCAGGATCATTTTCATCATGCCGTCGCGCTTCATCGTGCGGTGCAGCTCAATACGCCCATAGCCATCTGCATGAGCAGAAATCAGGTTCACTGGCTTGTGACCGGAATTTTCCAGCAGCATAAATGCTGCCAGTGCCGGGGCATTCGGCGGCGCGGCGCGCACCCACGGATCAGAAATAGTGATTTGCGATCCGGCAAAAGTGACGGTGGAAAAAATAGCAGCGAAAAATGTGGTGAAAACCAGCGCAGCAAGCGCACGCGCAGAACGATTGATTGAGTTCATCCGTTTGGACTCCTGAAAATCAGCAAAAATAGTAAACCCTGATTCTAAAAATGAAAGTGAATCAGCCGGTTAATGATAAATCTAAGATTTAGAAAATGCGATTTTCAGGTGGTGCGCGGATTGCAAAGGCAACCATCCAGCGCGGTTTCGGTAACGCTGAAACACGATCTGCAGTAGCAAATTGATCTGCGCCAATCGTGGTCGGGAACAGCGTTACCTTTTCTGTCGGGAGGTACGCTGAAGTGGCTGCATGCAACAGACAAAACGGGCATTGCAGGTAAGAATTGGGAACATAGTGAGCTGGTTGTTCCTCGCTACCAGGTAGAGAAACCCAGACGGTTTGGATACCGTGCAAGGTACAAAGGGTGGTGAAATAACCGTTTTTGGTATCACTCGCGTTTTCAAAAAGTTCGCCATTCGCTGCTGCTTGTACTAACGGTGCAAAAGACTGGAACAACAACGCCAAAATCGCCAGAATGGCTGACCATTTGCGTTTACCGATTTGCGGAAGTACGAGCTGCATGGGTGCAGATTTTAGGGGATTTTCTCCGGTGTGACCAAATGAGTTTCTTGTTCCCGGGATAATGCCAAAATTTGATCTGTGGACAGGTTGGTGTCCGCAGTACCGCGAAACTGATTGAATTTAGCTGTCTTTGTTTCTGGTGGCTGGGGAAATTTTTCCGAAACTTGGAATGAAAATGTGTGTTTCATCACGAAAACCCATTGATTTTATACCGGTTCGGAAAAACGGTAGGTCGTAGTTTTCTCTTCTTTTGTTTTGCGGTTGCGCTCGCGGCGTTTGATGACGCCGCCTTCTGGATACTCGTAATGCACCATGATGCGCTTATGGTATTGCTGCGTGATCACCCCGGCGATCTCAAATTCTCCTTCCAGTTCCAGCGTTGGAAATGCAGGGTTGAGCGGCGCGAGATAGCTTTTTCCGTTTTGCTGGATCAACTGGCGGAAATGGTATTCATCTTGATAACGCGCCAGCACATATGCGCCATGCAGTGGCGGATAGCTCGGATCAATCGTGATGACCGTGCCATCGTCGAATTCCGGCATCATACTTTCGCCCAACGCTTGCAGCGCAAACGGCTCTTTTTCCTCGCAGGCAGTGGGATTCAGGATGTCCATTTTTCCGTATGATCTCTCAATTTGATACCAGATTTATTTTGGATATTACTGGATATTTTTTTGAAACTATCCGGATTTTACCGTTCTTTTTCCAGCCGCAACGGCGGCGCATTGCGTTTGTTCCGCAGCCAGTTGATGCTTTCCAGCACTTTCGGCTGTTTGACGAGCCATCGTTCCAGTCGATATTTACCGGGAAAACACATGATCATCACGCCGAGCAATAGTGTGACGATGCCGGGGCCAGGCAGGGCGAGCATCGCAATGCCCAGAAGCACCAACATTGCTCCAACAATATTCCGCAACAAATTGAGGAATGACCGTCCCAGCGAACGCGGCTCCTTGGTTTTGAAGCGGTTTTCCTGAACGACAAAGTAGTTTTGTGGAATCCACGCCAACAACCACGGCATCGCCAGAATCGTCAGCGCGAGAATCGCAGTGGAGCCGACGCCGATCCAAAATAGCTCGGTTTTCCACGCTGCCATCCAGTGAACGATTGCATCCCAAAGTTCCATGATCGTTCTGCTACAGTTTTTTCAGCACTTTGGCTGCTTTATCGATGGTTTCCTGCAAGTCCGCTTCGGTGTGAGCAGAGGAGACGAAACCGGCTTCAAACGCCGATGGCGCGAGGTAAACGCCTTCGTCCAGCATGCCGTGGAAGAAGCGGGTGAAGCGTCCGCCGTTGCAGGCCATTACTTGTGCAAAGTTCTCCACTTTTTCCTCTTCGGTGAAGAAGAGCCCAAACATTCCGCCTACGCGGCTGAATGCCATTGGAATGTTAGCCTCTTTCGCCACACCGAGGATGCCGTCGGTCAGCGTTGCGACTTTGGTTTCCAAATCTTCGAAGAAGTTGGGTTTGGAGATCAGTTCCAGCGTTTTTAACCCAGCCGCCATTGCCAACGGATTGCCGGAGAGCGTGCCAGCTTGATAGACCGGACCCAGCGGCGCAAGTTGTTCCATGATTTCGCGTTTGCCGCCAAATGCGCCGACCGGCATGCCGCCGCCAATTACTTTGCCGAGTGTGGTCAAATCCGGCGTGATGCCGAATTTTTCCTGTGCACCGCCGAGAGAGACACGGAAACCGGTCATCACTTCGTCGAAAATCAGCACGGTGCTGTAGGAATCGCACAATTCGCGCAAGGTTTCGAGGAAACCGGGCGCGGGTGGCACGCAATTCATGTTGCCAGCAACGGGTTCAACGATCACACAGGCCAATTCTTCGCCCATTTTTGCGAACAGTTGTTTCGCTGCGTCCGCATCGTTGTAGGGGAGGGTAAGGGTGTGTTCCGCCAGCGAAGCCGGTACGCCCGGTGAAGTAGGCACGCCCAGCGTCAACGCGCCAGAACCGGCTTTTACCAGCAGTGAATCGGCATGACCGTGGTAACAGCCTTCAAATTTGACGATTTTGTCGCGCCCGGTAAAACCGCGGGCAAGACGGATCGCACTCATCGTCGCTTCGGTGCCGGAGTTGACCATGCGCACCAGTTCAATGGATGGCACCAGTGCTTTTACCTTTTCCGCCATCTCTGTTTCGAGCACAGTTGGTGCGCCAAAGCTGAGACCATCCACCGCCTGTTTTTGCACCGTTTCCACCACTTCCGGATGTGCATGCCCGACAATCATTGGCCCCCAAGAGCCGACGTAATCAATGTATTTTTTGCCTTCTTCATCAAAGAAGTGCGCCCCTTGTGCGCGGTGGACGTAGACGGGATCGCCGCCAACGCTCTTGAATGCGCGGACGGGCGAGTTGACCCCGCCGGGGATGTGTTGTTGGGCTTCGGTAAACAGTTTGTGTGCTTCGGTCATCTTCTTATGCTCTTCGATTTTTACGCTTTTAAATTTTTCTGATTTTTAATTTTTTTCTTAAATCGTGGATTCAATCTCTTGTTTTTTTAGCTTTAGCAGGCTTTCAGTTGCCCGGAGGCTATTTTGTGGATCATCGTAGTAAGGAAGGCATGAAAAGAGAGCCCTTCTTCCGAGGCCATCCGTTTGATGTTGTCCAGATCATTTTCCTGCACGTTGATGGTGATTTCATAGTCTTCTTCTGTATGGATCAATGGAGGATTTTTGGCTGCCATTTCCAGTTGTGCTTTTAGTTCCTTAAATTCATCACTGTTATGATCCATCGGCTCTATTTCGCCGTTTTCTATTTGTTCGATAAATGCTTTCTCTTCAGGGGTATCATCCCAATCTGTTCTGACCATTATTTCTGTTCCCTATTGAAAATTTTTTGGTGTTTCCTGCTTTTGTATGCAGTTTTGAGGAAAAAACCCTGTTTTGTTTTTATGAATGGAACCAAATAGATATAGTCATGGATGTTTACTTTTACTACAAAACTTAATTGGTTGGGATAGTTCTTGCTTGGATTCTGGATTGTTTTCAGCAAATTTCCGTTCAAGATGCTGCTTTTGATCTCCTCAAAGGAAATCCCACGATTTTCCTGTAACCACCGATTCTTCTCTTGGTTCCATTCAAATAGAAAATTTTCCACTTTTTCTACTTTCTGAATCTATTTTTCAAATAACGATACGATTTTACGCGCTGTTTGTTGAATTTTTTCGGTTTCTCCAAAATTCCAAACTGCATGAATCACCGCCAGCATATCAGCTCCAGCATCGACCAGAGTTTTCCCGTTTTCCGGGGTGATGCCGCCAATCGCCACAATAGGGATTGAAAGCTTCTGTTTTGCTTCGCGCAACAATTTTGGCTCTGCTTGCACGGCTTGCGGTTTGGTTTGCGACGGGAAAAAACGCCCAAATGCGACGTAATCCGCGCCCGACTGTTCCGCTTGTTGCGCACGTAACGGATCATTATAGCAGGAGACCCCGATGATTTTGTTTTTGCCGAGTTTTTCGCGTGCTGCTTCGATTGCGCCATCTTCCACGCCGATATGGACGCCATCGGCATCGGTTTCGGCGGCAAGGTCGGCATCATCATTGATCAACACTGGAATATTCAGCGGGCGACAGAGGGTCAACAGGTCGAAAATTTCCCATTTTTGCTGGGCATAGTCAGCTTCCTTGTTGCGGTACTGGACGATTTTTGCGCCACCTTGCACGGCTGCGGAAACTGCTGGGATCAAGCCGGTTTTGTCGGTGCGTTTTGGATCGGTGATGATGTAGAGGCCGTGGAGAAGGCTGGGTTGGGTGGTTTCCATTGATTTGTCTTCAAGTTTTTTTCTGGTTTGGGTTGAAATCCCCTCTATCTCCCCTTTACGAAAGGGGAGAACCTCCATGCTACATAAAAGAAAGTCGTTTTATCCCGAAAAAACGTGTTTATATCGCAAAAAATGCAGTGTTTCAGAAAACGCTCCCTCCCTTTTGTAAAAGGAGGGCTGGGGAGGGGTTTTTGTCAAACCCAATTATTGCAACAATAATTCCAACTCTTCCTTGCTGATTTTTCCTTCTGCAATTGCTTGTTTGATTTTTTCTATTGCTTCTTCTGGCTTGTTCATATCAATCTGTAACCGCGCTATTAGGTAATTTTGTTTTGCGCCAGTTAAATTTGGATGCCCGTCGGGGAAAATTTTTTCCAAAATCGCAATGGTGCGTTGATAGAGTAGTTTAGCTTCCGCATATTTTTTCTGTGAAACGTACAAATATGCGAGATTGTTGAGCCACGTTGCCACTTTAGGATGATCTTTTCCTAACGTTTTTTCTCCAATCTCAATTGCACGCTGAAACAATAGCTCCGCTGCGCCGTATTTGCCTTGTGATTTGTACAAAAGTGCGAGGTTGTTGAGTGCAGTCGCATGTTCAGCAGTATCCGGATTGTTTTGTTCGTGGATTTTGACTAGTTTTTCAAACCAGCGTTGCGCGTCAGCATATTGGCCTAATGTATAAGCCATCATTCCAGCTTCGTTGAGATATTCTGCGTTTTCTGGCTCCAGCGTTACGGCAAGTTCAAACTGTTCCATCGCGGTACGATAATCAATTTTCTGCTCTGCTTGTTGACCAGCTTGAAATACTGCTTTTGCAATCACTTTTTTGTCATCATCAATTTTTTGTTGCAATAGCATCTTTGCCAAACCACTGCTACCTTTCCTTAAGAAGCTGTTTGGAAACTCACAACTTAGGCCAGTCTGGCCAACATGATGCGGGTCATGGCGATATACATCCAGATTTCGTCCGTACGGGTCTGTCGTTCGTAACATTTGCTGAGGCGGCGCGAATGGTTCAGCCAGCCGAAAGTACGTTCAACTACCCAACGGCGGGGCAGCAACACAAACTTCCTGGTTTCTTTCGGGCGTAAAACCACCTCCAGAACAAACCTGAAACGCGCCGCAACCCATTTAACCAACTGGCCACGGTATCCGCCATCGACCCGGATTTTCCGTAGCTTTTTGCACCCACCGGGCAGATGGCTTAACAACAGGCGTGAGCCCTCACTCAGATTGCTTGGATAACGCTTTTTCCATTTTTTTGGTTCATGGTTACCTCTTTAATCGACAAAATCCCAGATTCTCACTAATCTCGGGAATTTCCAAACAGCTTCTAATAGCTGCAAAGCCTTGTCATATTGCTCTTGCGACAAATCATTCTTGAAATAATCAATAATTTTTACTGCTTCTTGATAGCGTTTTTTCTCCGCTTTATAACTAGCTCCTGGCTCCAAAAGCTGTTCGTCAATCGTCCGTTTTTCTCTCTTCAGTATCTTGCGTTGTTCAAGTGATGCATTTTCCAATTGTTCGTCTATTTTGAGCGCACGTTCCCGCAAACTTCTCTCATGCTCTTCTAAAGGAATAAAAGATTCTTTGAGCTTGAGCTGTCTGTAGGTAAACCATGCGATAGTTATTGTCGCTAATGCAGCAATAATCGTTGCCAATGCAGTGATCGTATCTGATGTCATTGGAAAAACGTCCATCAATTTGGAAAAAAATCCAAGCGTAGCACAAAGAAAAGCAAAACCACCCCGACGCTACGCGTCATCCCTCCAGCGGAGGGGAATTCCCCTTCTTTGAAGGGGTAGCAGGCGAAGCCTGACGGGGTAGTGCTGTCGAAAACGAAATCTGCAAACAATCCCCCCACGTTGCCAACGGTTTGGGTACAATCGTTCCCTTTCACTTTCCCCGCGCATTGTTGCGCCCGCATTCCGCACCCGGCATAGAAGATTTATGAAAGCCCTGTTCCAAACCATCGGCATCATCGGCAAATATGGCAACGTTGACGTAGAGGAGACGCTCAGCGCACTCGTCGCCGCGTTGCGCGGACAAGGCGTGCAGCCGATGCTGGACGAGAAAATCGCTGGACAACACCCAACCAAAAACCTACCGGTACTCTCCCGCGAAGAGCTGGGCAAAACCTGCGATTTGGCAATTGTGATCGGTGGCGACGGCTCCTTCCTCACCGCAGCGCGTTCGCTCGCGGAATTCGACATCCCAATGCTCGGCATTAATCACGGACGGCTCGGCTTTTTAACCGACATCGCGCCAAACCGCATTGACGACTACATCAAAAACATCTTCGCTGGGCATTTCACCGAAGAACGACGTTGTATGCTCCACGCACGCGTAATGCGCGACAAAGAGGAAGTCGCTTCCGGCTGCGCGTTAAATGATGTCGTCATCCACAAGCTTGATGTGGAGCGGATGATTGAATTCGACACACTGATCAACGGCGATTTCGTCAACCGCCAACGCTCGGATGGCCTCGTGATTTCTACACCGACTGGCTCTACCGCTTACGCGCTTTCTGGTGGCGGGCCAATCCTTGCGCCTTCATTGCGTGCACTGGTGCTAGTACCGATCTGCCCACATACCCTCAGCAACCGTCCAATTGTGATTGGTGGAGAAAACCATATCCAGATTCGGCTCGTCCACAAAACCGGACATGCACAAGTGAGTTGGGACGGACAAAACGGCTTTGAAATGCAGATGCAAGACCAGTTGCAAATCGAACGCTACAACCACTACATCCGCCTGATCCACCCGTCGGATTACAGTCCCTATAGCGTCCTGCGGCAAAAACTGGGCTGGGTCGGATGATCCTCCGCATCGCCCTCTTTTCAGTTCCGCTACGCAAAACCTTCGATTACCTCCCCAATCCAGAAACAGACGTTTCCAAACTTCAGCCCGGTATCCGTGTTCGCGTACCGTTCGGGCGGCAGAAAAAGATCGGCATTTTACTCGAAATTGCCGAAACTTCTGATTTTGACCCCGAAAAGCTGAAATCGATTCTGGAAATTCTCGATCAGAAACCACTGCTACCGAAAACACTCCACAATTTGCTGCTCCAGGCCGCCAGTTATTATCAACACCCGGTCGGAGACAGCTACGAAACTGCCCTCCCCGTTTTGTTGCGCGAAGGCAAACCGGCGGCACCCAAAGCAGAAACCAATTGGAAATTGGACTCAACTGAAAACAAAACCGAAAGCTTCGCAGAAATTCTGGAATCACTGCCCAAAAATGCGGTACGCCAGCGGGAATTGCTCCAGTTTTTGCAATTACATCCAGATGGCGTAGTTGGAAAACAACTCACAGATCAAATCGCAAATTGGCGAACCGCAATGCAAGCCCTCGAAAAAAAAGGACTGGTCACAAAATTCACAAAAACCGACACAACAGCAACAACAACCGAAACAACTGCACAAACGCCAATTCACACAAATACCAACACAACAGAAAATCTTCTCCCCCCTCCCTCAAAATCACCCTACACGCTCAACGAACACCAGCAATACGCAGTTGATGCAATTTGCAAAAAACTGGGGAAATTTGCGCCGTTTTTGCTCTATGGCATTACCGGCAGCGGCAAAACAGAAGTCTATTTGCAAGCAATTGCGCAGATCATCGCAGCTGGAAAACAGGCGTTGGTGTTGGTACCAGAAATCTCGCTCACCCCGCAAACGGTGGCGCGTTTTGAAGAACGGTTTGCTGTCCCAGTATTGCAATTCCACTCCAACCTAACTGCACCGCAACGTTTGAATCATTGGCTTCGTGCCCGTTCTGGTGAGGCGAAAATCCTCATCGGTACACGCTCCGCCATTTTTGCGCCGATGCGCAATCCCGGTATTTTGATCGTCGATGAAGAGCACGATAGTTCGTTCAAACAGCAGGATGGTTTCCGCTACTCTGCCCGAGACTTAGCAGTCTGGCGCGGACAGCAGGAAAAGATTCCAGTGATCCTCGGTAGCGCGACCCCTGCGCTGGAAAGCTTGCACAATGCACAACAGGAAAAATACCAGCTGTTACATTTACCGGAACGTGCCGGAACCGCCAAACCGCCCACATTTGAACTGATCGACCTGCGTGCTCGCAGACCGAAAAACTTGCTTTCTACACCACTGGTTGAACTAATCCGTACCCATCTTGAGCAACAAAGTCAGGTTTTGCTCTTCCTCAACCGACGTGGCTATGCACCCGTGTTGCTATGCCGTGCGTGTGGTTGGACCAGCATTTGCTCACGTTGCGACCTGCCGTTTACGCTGCATCGCAGCCGCAATCGACTCATCTGTCACCATTGCGGCAACGAAAAACCGGCACCACAGACTTGTCCGCAATGCGGAAATTCTGAAATGCGTCCTATTGGCAGCGGCACAGAGCGAGTCGAAGAAGCGTTGCTGGAACAATTCCCGGATGTGGCACTAAGCCGCATAGACCGTGACACCACGCAACGCAAACACGCAATGTTGGCGCACCTGGAAGAGATCCACGATGGCCAACCGCGCATTTTGCTCGGCACACAAATGTTAGCGAAAGGACATCACTTTCCCAAAGTTACCCTTGCAGCGATTCTGGATGCCGATGGCGGCTTGTTTAGCGCAGATTTCCGCGCTACCGAACAAATGTCACAACTCATTATCCAAGTTGCCGGACGTGCCGGTCGCGCAGAAAAACCGGGAACCGTCGCATTACAGACCTACAATCCGGATCATCCACTGCTACAAACGTTGCTGGCACATGGCTACGACGCATTCACGCAACAACTGCTAGCAGAACGCAAAGAGGCACAATTACCACCATTCAGTCATCTTGTGTTATTTCGCGCAGAAGCAAACCAGCCCAAAACAGCGTTGCAATTTTTGGAAGAGATTCGGACTTTGGCTGCTGAAACCAACCATCCGCACGAAGCAAATAGCATTGAAATTCTCGGGCCAATTCCCGCGCCGATTGAAAAACGGGCTGGACGTTACCGTGCGCAATTGTTATTGCAATCGCACAATCGAACGTTGTTGAAACAGAAACTGGCAGCGTGGCTACCTAAACTGGAAACAATGAAAACAGGGAAAAAAGTACGCTGGTCGGTGGATGTTGATCCCAGCGAAATGCTGTAGCCACTCAACAACAATTGGATACAGATTTGATTGAATCGCTTTTAATCATCGTACACTTGAAACAGTTTTTGATGCCCTGACCACTGCGCACAAATTCGGCAATAGGTTTGGTATTTTTCGAGTGAGGGAGAATTTTCCGGATAGTGGTAGGTCACTCCGCACCGTTTGCAGCGATTCTCCCATAAAGGAACCTGCAACTGCGTTTGCTCCACCGCTTCTTCAATTCGGATCGCATCGTCGTCGCAAACATCCACGCACAATTTGCAACCCGTGCAACAGGCTGCGTCGAGCTGATAACGATGCTCTTCCTGCGAAAATCGAATCACATCATGCGGACAAAGACGTAAACAGGCATCACAACCGCAACATTTTTGCTCATCCATCACTGGGACAAACAGCGCATAATGTTTCCCTAGATTGTCCGGATCCGCCGTTTCTGGCAACAACGGTACAGAACCAATCGTCTCCTCCGGTTGCAATTCTTCGACTTTCTCCAACCCTTTTTCTACCGCAACCGTCATCGCACGACGCAGAAAATCTCGCCGATCTAGCGCGGGAGTCAATACCGCTGAAGACATTTCTTGCAAATATTTTTCCCAAGCCTCCAACGAAACCTTGTAGATAGAAAACTGTGCCTGATTGCGTTGTTCAAACAATCGGTTCAACTTTTCAATTCGCTGGTAAATCGACCAACGCGAATCCGTCGGATTTCTCGGACATTCTTCACAGGCATCATGCCGCAACAAACTGTAGCGGTATCCTTTCCGATAATATTTCAGCAACTCGCGGTCACTGATCGCATGAATACAAGGGACGATGCCTTCCCGAGAAATCGGTGCTTGTGAAGTCGCAGTTTCCTCTTGAACCGCATTTTCCTGAAAATTTTCCCGGAACCGTTCCCGTGCTGTTTTTGCAGCAGTATTTGATTCAGAAAAACCAGCATTTTCAGCATCAACTGAACAGGAAGGAGAAGTCTGGGAAGAAATCTGAGAGGCCTGTTTCTGGTTTTCCGTCGTGGAAGACAAACCAGCCGTACAGCTCAAAAACAGAAACCGCTGTTGTGAATTTTTCTCACGAAAAGCAGGAAATAATCCGCTGGAAATTGCGGATTCAGGACAAGCTGCTACGCATATACCACACCCATCACAACGGGATGTGTCAATACCTAACATTTCATCATCAATGACCCACGCATTGATTGGGCAAATTTCGACACAATGGTTACAGGTTGCTCCAGCAAAGTGGGCATGAACGCATTTTTCGCCTTCCACTTCTGGCAATACCCACTCCTCTTTCCATTGCGAAAAGAGGGAACCGCGCTGTCCTGTTTTATTCACATCTTCTGACAACGCGAATCAACCTGTAATCAAATCAATAAACTAATTCTCAGACACTAAAATCTAAGAAAATAAAATGGCAGGAAAATGAACAACAAACATTCAGTAAAAAAACACCGAATTCAATACTATAAAATATTAAACCATTAAATACCCGGCGGTTCATTTCCTGAAGCGGAACACATTTCCTGTTCCTGTGGTGGTTTCAGTGCATCCATCCGCGCATCAATCTCTTCCTTGGTTGGACGTGACTCACCCAGAATTTCTGCCAGCAAATCACGTAGATGCTCGCAGTAAAACGAAGTCAGCAAACAGAAACCAGCATAAAAATCAGTATCACACCGTTGTGCGACGCGCTCTGCAAATGGCGTCAGCCAACGGAGCAAATGCTCATCCATAAATTGGGCAGTTTCAGCTAAAACCTCCTGATTACTTCCCGCTTCCTGCATAAGCCGCTGCACAAAGATCAACTCATTGACCAAATGATCATCTGGCAATACCCGCCAATCCGGCACTTTCAGATCGTGCTTCGCATACCACTCACGTACCTGAAACATTGGAACCTGATGGGTTAGCCCTTCCTCATCCACCCATACTGATTCGTTGGGGGAAGCACGTAGTGCGCCGATCAGATAGATAGAACTGTAATCTGTACTTAAACGCTCTATCAATTCCTGATCTGGAACAACTGGCCATCCGGCAACCACTTTTGCCAAATCATCAGCAACCTCCTGCCCTTTTTCCGAAAGCACAAGCCCCAAGTGGTTTGGAAACTCACTCTCCCGCAGGGAAGCGATTGCATCTTCGTTCAATTCACCCGAATGGAGACGATGCAGAAGATCAAGATCCTCCGCAACCGCCTCCGTAAATTGGGTGAATGCTGTCTCTTGTGCAGCGTCACCCATTCCTTATGAGCCCTTCACCGTGCCTTTGCTATGCGGAACAAAGACGATAGATGGATTAGTTAGCTCCGGATTTGCCATGCTCTTCACCTGACGAACAGGTTTATCATCTGGCCCGATAGCCTTGGTCTCATAATTACCAGCACGCAACTGATCAATTGGGCCGATATCCAATACACGCATCATGCACGCCATGACGCAGTATGGTTTACGACCGGCATCAATCTCATCCACACAAAGATTACATTTCTTCATGATCTGCTCAGCTGGATCGAACTGCGGTGCGCCGTATGGGCAAGCCGCTTCACATTTCCGACAACCGATGCAGAGTGTAGAGTCGATATCGACAATTCCGTCCTGCTTACGCTTGAAGATTGCGCCCGTTGGACAAGTCGGCAGACAAGCCGGCTCGGAACAATGGTTACAAGACATGTTCACTTTATAAGCGTACACGTCTGGGTAAGTACCGCCTTCCACATACATAACACGACGGAAGCGAGGACCTGGCCCCAAACCATTCTTGTCCTTACAAGCAATCTCACACGCACGGCAGCCGATGCAATCCACATTATTGTGGACAAAGCCTAACTGCAAATCCGGCTTGACGGGCGTATAAGTCGCCTTTTTCTGGCGCTTTACAGCTTCTTTCACTTTTTGCTTATCAACATTCGCCATTACTGTTTCTCCTTATTCCTTATACGTCGCGCCGAAAAACATGACTTCTGGAAGTCGCCAACCGATCCCACCCTGGTTTGTGCTCCAGATTGCTCTTCTTGACGTTCGCGAGAATTGTATTGTAGGCGAACGAACCTGCTGGACTTGGTTCATCCAGAGTCAGGAAGTCCGGGTTACCAGCACGGTCAACACCGTTCTCATCCAAGTCCATCCACGCGCCTTCGTAAACAACCAGTACGCTTGGCATGCAACGCTCTGTTACATATGCTGGCAGCACGATCTTGCCGCGGTCATTCCAGACTTCAACCGTATCACCGGTCTTAATGCCCAGTTTCTTCGCGTCTTTTGTATTGATCGTTACTTCCTGATCAAACGTCTCACGCAACCATGGAATATTATGGAAGATAGAGTGCGTTCTCCAACGTGGGTGTGGCGTAATCACATGGAAAGGATGTTTCTTCATCTTTTCATGCTCATTCAGGGATTCCCATGGCGCAATCCACTTCGGAATGGAAGGAATATGGTAGCCGTAGGAAGTCTCTTTCGCCCAATCGCGCGTATGTGCCAGACGGGTAGAGAGAATCTCGATCTTGCCAGAATGGGTTGGCCAAGGTTTGCCTTGTTCCACGTTCTCCTTGAACGCCACTTTCGGCTCTTTCAACTTGAACTTGTACACGCCACGCGCCTTGAACTCATCCCAAGACATGTCCACATGCTGATGACCCACAACACGCTTGTACCACCACTCACGCAGATATGCTTCATCCACAGCATCATCATAGAAGAAGTAGTCACGCGTAGATTTCGGATTGTATGCCATACCAAACTGCGAACCACCCAAACGGTATGCCAATTCTGTAAAGATCTGGAAGTCCGTCTTGCTTTCACCCAGCGGCTGGATAACTTTTGGACGATGGATATAGTAATGGCCTTTATACCAAGGCAACGCAACATCATGACGCTCAAAGTGAGTTGCAACCGGGAACAGAACGTCTGCCCACAGTGCGGATGGCGTAATGTTGGAGTCATTACAAACCACCAGATCCAACTTCTTGATCGCCTTGATCTCTTTGTTGATGTTGGTGAGCTGGTTGAACCAGTTCGAACCTTGCCAGAAGATACCACGGATGTTCGGAATCAGACCGTCACCCATGACACTGCCCGGCCACAGACCCAACTCTTCACGGGTCAGATTCGGATAGTTCAGAACCGCATGTGCCCAACGGTCGGACTTGATCGATGCTGCCCATACATTATTGTACTGGTCTTGCGGGTACGCGCCTGCCTCAGCATGCCAACCCTTACCAATACCTTCCGCACAACCACCGAGAACACCGATATTACCAGTCATTGCCTGCAGTGCAGCCGCCATACGATGGTACTGTTCGCCGTATGCGTTACGACCTGGTGCCCAGGATGCTTTCAATGCAGCAGGCTTGGTAGTCGCATACATATCAGCCAACTTGCGAATATCTTCCGCTGGAACGCCACAGATTTCTGCAGCCCACTCTGGAGTCTTCGCCTGACCGTCGTATTTACCGAGGATGTAATCCTTGAAATTTTCACGACCATTCGGGGAATTTGACGCCCACTCTGGCATAGTGCCTGCGTCCATACCCTGAACGAACTTGTCAATAAAGCTCTGGTCATGCAACTCTTTGGTGAAGATGTAATGCGCCATACCGGCCATCATCGCCGCGTCTGTATTCGGACGAATCGGAATCCACCATGCATCATAGGATGATGCAGAGTCAGTATATTGTGGATCAACCACAACAAACTTACAGCCATTTTGCTTCGCCATACGCATATAGTAGAAGGTGTTACCACCGTGGAACGTATAGGCCGGGTTCCAACCCCACATAATGATCAGCTTGGAATGTGCAAACGCGTCATCTTCGTTACCGTCTTCAATCGTACCGAAGGTAGTCTTGGAGCTAAACTTGGTGCCTTCGTAGGAAGGAACAGACCAAGAGTTGGTACGGCAACCAAACATACCCAACAGACGCCCCAACAGACCTTCAATCTGATCTGAGTTATGGAGCACGCCGTAAGAAGAACCTGCGTAGGACTGATCCAGCAACGCAGTTTCACCATACTTGTGTTTCAGCTCCAGCATCTTGCCGGCAACGAGATCCAGTGCCGTGTCCCAAGAAGCACGCTTGAACTTGCCTTCGCCGCGCTCACCGGTACGGATCATCGGATACAACAGACGTTCCGCAGAATAGAGACGGGAACGGTAGGAACGACCACGCAAACAAGCACGCAACTGCGGCTCTTCAAACGTATCCTTACCGAAATGCCCATCACGCTGATAACGGCCATCATCCGAGGAGAGACGTACGATTACGTCGCCCATCTTATGCGCCACCAACATATGGCGGGAACCACAGTTATGCGCACAACTGGTGACAACTGTTTCTAGCTGGTCATCAACCGGATAAGGCTCATAGGCAAATGCCTCTGCCTTCTTTGTGCTTGCCAGACCCCCAGCCGCCAATGCAGCGGAACCGAGAGAGGAGGTCTTCAAAAATTTTCGCCGATCCATCTTGATCGATGTCTGCAGCAAATCCTTTAAATCTTTTCCTGACATATTTAAAACTCCTGTCATGTATGAACCAGTATTGTTCTTATGAAGAACCGCCCTTATTTCAAGAACCGTGGCTGAGATTCAGTCGGCCGATTTTTCAGCTTCTCAGGAACAGGCGCACCTTCGCTCCAAACATGCCGAGGATAAGGGTACACAATGCGATACCAAGCACGTCCACCATGACAGCCATAGCAAACATCCCCACTCTGCTTGCCTGCCGCTTCAATCGCTTCCGGTTTCAGGAAGTTCACCTGATGACGGACTGTGCGAATATTTGAGTGACAAGTCAGACAGTTATTCTGGAACACTTTCGCAGTTTCTTCCCAAGGCCCTGGCAATCCCATAACCTCGTGATCCATTTTGCCGTGACACATCAGACAAGTTTCCGGATTGACTGATTTACGCATAGTCAAACCTGCCTGTGTAGTCGCAGAGGTGCCAGAAACTTCATCACGTGGGTCATTGCCTTCATGACAAGTATTACAACGCAATTGCATCAAATCTTGTGCCATCGGAGTAACTAAATGACGACGGTGGAACGTATCCTGTTCCCCTTGGTAGGTATCCATTGTCTGATACCAAGCCAATGTGTCTGCAGCTTTCAGACCAGATGGTGCCATTTCCCATACTTGCCGATCCAGAACTTCCTGATGGCAAGCCAGACACTGCTCATCTGTCGCTTGTTCAATTGCAGGTTTAAAGTGAATGGGATCCCAACGCGCATTATCGTAAGTCAGCGCATCTCCCTGTTGTCCTTGTACCGCATATGCCGAGCCGGTAATCATGGCGATCACCAACCCAACGAATATTCTGTGCCATTTCTCCATCGAATCCCCTCCGCAAGTGAATCAAACTTCCGCGTCATTTCCCCGTTAATTTTCAAACCCCAATCGCAGGTTGGCCTATAGGCTCTAACACAAGCAACCTACAGGCCTTTTCGGAGGAAACGATCTAGCCAGCACTATGGTTACAGGCTGGCTATCTCGGATTATCTTCCGTAACTTACCAGCCGTACATGCCGTACATGCCGCCCATGCCGCCCATGCCGTACATGCCACGCATGCCGCCCATGCCGTACAT
>CAYFMX010000031.1:0-26048 GCA_964344325.1 uncultured Piscirickettsiaceae bacterium | reverse complement strand
CAAGGAATGGGAAAAAAAGAAGCAGAAATTGTTTACGAAAAAGGTTTATGAACACACGAGACCTGACAGTTACCTCTTTGGTCGACAAAACCTCAGGTTCGCACTAATCTCGGGAATTTCCAAACAGCTTCTAAGCTTTCTGCTTCCGGGTATGCTCAAAGTATCGAAAAACCGTTTCGCTGTGTGGTAGAAGCTGCCGAACTTGATCCGAAAGAGGTAGTGCGTCATACCCTGCGTCATACTGCTATCACACACTTGGTACAGGCTGGAATTGACCTGCCGACCGTGCAACGGATTTCTGGGCACAAAACGATTGATATAGTCGTGCGCTACAGTCACCAAAAAAAACACTTTCTACTTTTTCTGCACAATTACACCAAAATTACACAGACATAAAAAAGCCCTACCCGTAAAATACAGATAAGGCTTTGAAATTATTGGTGGGCCCAGCAGGACTCGAACCTGCGACCAAGGGATTATGAGTCCCCTGCTCTAACCAACTGAGCTATAGGCCCAAATTTTTCTTCTACCGCTATTCCAGATAACTTTGCAGTTTCTCGGAGCGGGAAGGATGGCGTAATTTCCGCAATGCCTTCGCTTCAATCTGGCGAATACGTTCGCGGGTCACATCAAACTGCTTACCCACTTCTTCCAATGTATGGTCGGTATTCATATCAATTCCGAAGCGCATACGCAATACTTTTGCTTCGCGTGGCGTCAAGGAAGAGAGAATTTCTTGTGTATCCTCGTGCAAGCCCTCGGAAGTGGCGGCGTGATCTGGTTGGACGACATTGGTATCCTCAATAAAATCACCTAAATTAGAGTCTTCATCATCACCAATCGGTGTTTCTGTGGAGATTGGTTCTTTGGCGATTTTTAGTACCTTGCGGATTTTATCCTCCGGCATATCCATCTTTTCCGCCAGCTCTTCAGGTGTCGGGTCGCGCCCCATCTCCTGCAGCAACTGACGTTGGATACGATTCAGCTTGTTGATGGTCTCAATCATGTGCACCGGTACACGAATGGTGCGAGCCTGATCTGCAATTGAGCGAGTGATCGCCTGGCGAATCCACCATGTCGCATAAGTGGAGAATTTGAAGCCGCGACGATATTCAAATTTATCAACTGCCTTCATCAGGCCAATGTTTCCTTCCTGAATTAAATCAAGGAATTGCAAGCCGCGGTTCGTATATTTTTTCGCAATGGAGATCACCAAGCGTAAATTCGCTTCGATCATCTCTTTTTTCGCACGACGTGCTTTGCCTTCGCCAATGGACATCATGCGATTGATCTCTTTCAGGCGTTCAATCGAAATCTGACCTTCTTCCTGAATAGAGAGCAGTTTTTTCTGTGCGCGTAACGCTTCTGGTGCAAATCGCTCTAGCTCAGAAGCAAATTTTTCTCCAGAAGCAATCTGTTCCTCAATCCATTCCAGATTGGTTTCATTTTGCGGGAAAGAGGTGATGAAGGTTTTGCGCGGCATCTTGGCACGATCTACACAGAGATTCATCACGATGCGTTCATTGTCGCGCACACGGCTGATCACGCTCTGGATATTTTCCACCATCTTGTCGAGCAACTTCGGCACCAACTTGCACTGCATAAACTGATCAGCAGTTTCCTGGCGCAACTCTTCGGTGGTTTCGTGATCGACGCCATGTTTTTGTTCGGCCTCTTTCACCTTTTCATGCATTTCAGAAATGAGTTGGAGGCGATCCAGCATCATCTCTGGCGGTGGGCCAATGAATCCTTCTTCTTTTTCGTCTTCTTCAGAATCTTCTTTTTTCTCGTCACTATTGGCTGCGCTGATGTTTTTGGACTGGTTTTCAGATTTTTCAGCAGCAATTTTTGCAGCACTTGCTTCTGGTTCTGGGCAGAAATCGCATAAACCAATAATGACGTTGTCCAGAATTTGTTCGTTGGCACAGATTTTTTGGTACTCGTCCAGCAACACATCAATCGTGCTGGGGTAGAGTGCCAACGCGCCCATCATTTGGCGCATACCGGCTTCGATGCGTTTGGCGATGGCGATTTCGCCCTCGCGGGTCAGCAGTTCTACGGAACCCATCTCGCGCATGTACATACGTACCGGGTCAGTGGTACGGCCTTGCTCGCCTTCGCTGGAGATTAGAACGGAAGCGGCTTCCGCAGCGGCTTCTTCATCGGTGTCGTCATTGGAGGAGGAGCCTTCGCCATTGATCAGCAGGCTCTCTTCGGCATCTGGCGCTTTCTCCAGCACCTTGATGCCCATGGAGTTGATGACGCTGATGACGTTCTCAATCTGATCGGTATCGGTGATCTCACTGGGAAGATGGTCGTTGATCTCGCCATAGGTCAGATAACCTTGCTCCTTGCCTTTGGCAATGAGGTTCTTGATGTCATTTTCCTGAGCGTTCTTTGATTCCATCGTTTCCTGAGTCTGTCTATCTGTCAAAGAGTTCTGAAAAGGCGCAACCGCGGATTATACGTAAAACAGTTTGCCTCTGTCATCCTGAAATTCTATATGGGATGTCTGAAAAGATTTTCAATATTATGTTTAAAAAAATAGTGATAAAAAATAGATAAATATCAGATTTTATGGGCTGAGAATCCCAGAAAATATGACAAAAATCAATCCAATCTTCTAGTTTGATTTTTTTTTCAGTTTCGCCTATGAACTGTCTTGACCGCCCTATCAATAGAATTGTACTCTGCGTTGCGCCGGATTTATTGACGATATAAAAAATATTGATCAATCAATCTGTTGAACGCTGAAACGGATTGTATGGAGACAGCGAAAATAACAAAAATGGAATGGCAACCAGAAAAGGCAGTCACTGCTTCTGTTTGCAATTTCGAATAACAATAACTGCTTACTGTCAAAGAAAGAAGGAGAGAGAAAATGGCTGAACGTACGTTTACCGGAACCATTATTAGTGAGACTGATAAAAACGGCAAAATCACCCTCGCGAATGATGTGTTCCAGGAAGTTGCGGGTTATACAGAAGACGAATTGATGGGCGCGCCTCATAATATCGTGCGTCATGACGACATGCCTCGCGCAGTCTTCAAATTGCTGTGGGACACCATTTCCACAGGCAAAGACATCCGCGCTTATGTTGTGAACAAGGCGAAGAATGGCGACCACTATTGGGTACTGGCGCACGTTACTGCGACTGCAAACGGCTACCGTTCCGAGCGTACCGTTCCAGATCGCAAGGTGTTGGATGATGTGATCATTCCGCTCTACAAGCAGTTGCGTGATAAAGAGAAAGAGATGGGCTTCAGCGATGAAGGCATGGAAGCATCTTTCCAGATGGTATTGGATCTGCTGAAAGAGAAAGGCGTTTCTTACGATGAGCTGATTGATTCTCTCGCAGGTTAATTGCTGATCAATATTGATCAAAATGCGATAGCAACCTTAGGAAAACTCATCGTTTTCTGAAAAAAACCGGGCATGAATTAAAACTTCATGTTCGGTTTTTTTATATCTGAAATTTATGCATCAACCTCAAATAAAATTGATTCTTATTTGAACAGCTGTTTCTGCGTAATTATTGATCCATCAGAATTTTTCATCCCTGATTTCTTTCTCCGGCTGGCTTCCACTCCTTAATCAAGGTATCGTTCACTGTTGCAAGCTTTATGTAGGTGTCGGGAGGCGGGGCTTGCCTCCAAAACCCGGCAAAATTTTTGTCCGATTCCTGTAAATGGAGAAACAAACCCATGACGGATGCAGTCGCAACCAACGAAACCATTGTGGTTGTAGGGGGTGGCATCAGCGGCATTTCTGCGGCGATTGAAGCGGCAGAGTGCGGCAAACAGGTCATCTTACTGGAGAAGAACCCTTCTCTGGGTGGCCGGGTCAGCCAACTCTACAAATATTTCCCGAAGATGTGCCACCCAACGTGCGGGCTGGAGATCAACTACCGTCGGATCAAGGGTAACAAGAACCTCAAGGTCTATACGATGGCGGAAGTGAACAAGATCGAAGGGCAGTCTGGCGATTACACGCTGGATGTGACCTTGAAGCCACGTTTTGTCACTGACAACTGTACCGCGTGTGGTGACTGTAACAAGGCAGTTGAGACTGAGTTTGATGATGAATTCAACTATGGCCTGAAGAAACGCAAAGGCGCATACATCACCTCCACAATGGCGTTCCCGCAGCGGTATGTGATTGATTCATCCATCATCGGCACTGGCGATGCAGACAAAGCAAAAGAGGCCTGTAAAGTCAACGCGATTGATCTCGACATGCAGGAAGAAAACCTGCAAATCAAAGCCGGTTCTGTGATTTGGGCTACAGGTTGGCGTCCATACGATGCGAACAAGATTCAGCCCTACGGCTATGACCGTTATCAAAATGTTATCACCAACGTTGAGTTTGAGCGTATGTCTGATCCATTCGGACCGACAGGCGGCAAGATTCTGCGTCCATCTGATGGCAAAGAAGCGCGTAATGTGGCGTTCATCCAGTGTGCCGGTTCCCGTGACCGTAATTACATGAAGCACTGTTCTCGTATCTGCTGTATGGCAACATTGAAACACGCAAAATTGATGCGTGAGCAATATGGCGATGATGAAAACTGGAAAGCATCCATCTATTACATTGACATCCGTGCGATTGACCGCATTGACGATTTCCATCAGGAAGTGAAGACCGATCCAAACGTCACTTTCATCAAATCCAAGGTGGCGAACATTGTTGCGGGTGAAAATGACAATCCAATGCTGAAGGGTGTAAATACTGAAGGCTATCACCGCTACGCAACGGAACACGATCTGGTCGTGCTGGCAGTCGGTATGGAGCCAAACGTGAAAGCAGGTGAATTGCCAATCGAAATTCACGGCGATGCCAACGGCTTCATTCGTCCGAGTGAAGACAATGGCGGCATTTTCGCAGCGGGTGTTGCAAGCGAGGCGTTGGACGTCAACCGCGCAGTGCAGAATGCAACCGGCAGCGCGTTGCGGGCCATTCAGGTCATTAATCGCATTTCAGGTACGGAGGGATAAGAAATGGCCGACGAAAAAACAGTATGTTATCTCTGTAAAGGGTGTGGCCTCGGTGACCGTCTGAATATGGGTCAGCTGGCGACGACTGCGAAGCAGAGCCGTGCAAATGATGTAAAAGAGCACGATTTCCTCTGTAACGAGGAAGGCGTGGCGATGATCCGTAACGACATCGACAACGATGGCGTGAACAAGGTGATCATTGGTGCATGCTCCCGACGTGCGAAAACCGATGCGTTCAACTTTGATGATGTAGCGCTCTCCCGCGTCAACTTGCGCGAAGGTGTCATCTGGATTCGTCCAGACACTGAAGAAGCGCAGGAAACCACGCAGGATATGGCAGATGACTATATCCGCATGGGTTGTGCAGAAGTCAAATACATGAACCAACCTGCGCCGAGTGGTCAGCAGGATCGCAACGACCATATTTTGATTGTGGGTGGTGGTGTTGCTGGTATGACAGCTGCATTGGAGGCGGCAAAAGCGGGTTACAAAGCGACAATCGTTGAGAAAAGTGGTGAATTGGGCGGTTGGGCAGGCAAACTGCATAAGCGTGTTCCAAGTGACGCGCCATATGCGCATCCGGCAGAGACTGAAATTGTCAGCATGCAGGCAGCAATTGACGCACTAGCGAACGTAACTGTTGTAACTAACGCAACAATTGCACGCACGAGCGGCGCACCGGGTCGTTTCAGCGTTGATATCGCGACGGAAAGCGGCTCCACAACGACAGAGAACTTTGGCGCGATCATTCAGGCGACCGGTTTTGAGCCGTTTGATGCATCCAAATTGACCAAATACAGCTACGGTCAGAATCAGGATGTGGTCGATCAGGCGGGTCTGGAAGAGTTGGCGAAAGCGGCTGGTGATGGCGCAATTGCACGTCCTTCCAATGGCAATGAAGTGAAAAAAGTTGTCTTTGTACAATGTGCAGGCCAGCGTAGTGAAGAAGATGGCGAGTTGAATTACTGCTCCGGTCATTGCTGTAATACGTCGATCAAGCAGGCGATGTACTTCAAGGATCAAAATCCGGATATCGACACGCAAATTATCTACACAGATTTGCGTACACCGGGTTCTGCGGGTGAGGATTTCTACCGCAGTGGTCAGCGCAAGGGTGTCACTTTCTCCAAGGGTATCGTCAGCGAAGTCACTGCAGATGGTACGGTCAAGTTCAAGGATTTGATTCTCGACGAGGAAGTCGAAGAAAAAGCAGACCTCATCGTTTTGGCGACGGGTCAGGTGCCAAATTCTGGTGTCAACATTGATCTGTTGAAGAAAGATGATGACGAGGAAGAAGAAGGCACAGAAGCAGCAGAAGGCGAAGAAAATGCGGAAGAGGCAGCGGCTCCAGCAGAAGAATTCTCCCAGATTTCTGTGCTGAACCTGGATTACCGTCAGGGACCAGACATGCCGCAGTTGCGGGATGGCTTCACGGATTCCCACTTTATCTGCTTCCCATACGAGACGCGTCGTACTGGTATTTATGCAACTGGTACTGTCCGTCGTCCAATGGATATTGAGCAGGCCAAAGAAGATGCAACCGGTGCTGCGCTGAAAGCAATTCAGGCGCTGGAGAATGCGGCATTGGGTCGTGCAGCGCATCCGCGTTCTGGTGACTTGAGCTTCCCTTCGTTCCGCCGTGAAGGTTGTACGCAGTGTAAACGTTGTACAGTAGAGTGTCCGTTTGGCGCGATTGACGAGGATGAAGAACGTTATCCGCAGTATAACGAGTCCCGTTGCCGTCGTTGCGGCACGTGTATGGGGGCTTGTCCAGTACGCGTGATCTCCTTTGAAAACTACTCGATCAACACCTTGGGCGAGCAGATCAAGGCAGTTGATATTCCGGACGAGTTTGACGAGAAACCACGTATTCTCGCATTGGCGTGTGAAAATGATGCTTATCCTGCGCTTGATCAGGCGGGCATGCTGGGCGTCGAATACACCCCATTCGTCCGTGTGGTGCCGGTACGTTGTCTCGGTTCCATCAACACCATTCTTGTGACCGATGCTCTGAATAGTGGTTACGATGCGGTAATGCTGATGGGTTGTCCGAAGGGCGACAACTACCAGTGCCACTTTGTCCGTGGTTCTGCAATGGCGCATGAGCGTATGTCCAAAGTGGATGACACGCTGAAAGGGATGGCTATGGAGCCGGAACGTGTGCAGACACACGAAGTTTCCATTGCCGATATCCAGCGGATTCCTCAACTCTTCAACGAAATGGGCGAGCTGATTGATGAAATCGGCATGAGTCCATTCAAGTTCTAAGGGAGTCGTTATGTCTGAGAAATACACCAACAACTTCCTGAAGGAAGTTGAGAAGAATGTAGAAGAAGGCCAGTGGGTCAAGATGTGCATGCAGTGTGGCGTTTGCTCGGGTTCCTGCCCGCTTGGACCACACTGGGATCATCCGCCACAGGAGCTGTTCATGATGATCCGCGCCAACAAGCGCGAGGAAGTTTTGGGTTCCAGCTCCATGTGGATGTGTACCTCCTGCTACAACTGTATCGCGCGTTGCCCGCGTGAGTTGCCGATCACGCACATCATGCATGGTCTGGCGCGTTATGCGAAAGTGTTGGGCAAAGTGCCGGAAGGTCAGGTCACTTCAGAATTTGGCGATATGTTCTGGGATAACCTGATGCAGAAAGGGCGCGTCAACGAGATGAAACTGGGTTTGGCGTTGCAGTTCAAGGACGGCATCTCTGAAGGCATCAAAGCTTCGATGGCGCAGAAAGATCTTGGGATGAAGATGATCAAGGCGAAACGCCTCAATCCAATGGAAATACTTGGTGGTCACGGTGTGAAAGATACTGGCAAGTTCCAGAAGATCATCAACAAAGCACATGAGCTGGAAGCGGCACGTACCCAGCCTGCTTCCAACTAACCAACGCAAAAGGAGACAGAAATTATGTCTAAAGAATATGCGTTCTATCCCGGCTGCTCCGCACAGAAGAAAAGTTCTTCTTCGAACCAGCAGCAGTCCGTGACTGCGATGTGCGATGCGTTGGGGATCACGCTGAATGAAATTCCGGATTGGAACTGCTGTGGCGCATCCATCGGTTATGCTGGTGGTGGCGAGCTGCCACGCTTGACGCTCTCTGCGCGCAACCTTGCGCTTGCTGAGCAATCTTTCCCGGAGCAGGATGTGATTGCAAGCTGTCCGGCTTGTTGGCTCGCAACCCGTGAAGCGAAAGAGCGTTTAAACGACAATCCTGATCTGAAACGCGAAGCAAACGAAGCGTTGGCAGAAGGTGGTTTGGAGTTCAAAGGCACGCAGAAAGCGCGTCATCTGACTGAAGTTGTGATCGAAGATATCGGCTACGAGCAGTTGGCTTCTGGCGTGAAAAAACCGTTGGACGGGCTGAAGATTGCCAGTTACATTGGCTGTCAGGCAAACCGTCCATACGGCATCGCGGGTGAGTCCCACGAAAATCCGCTTTATCTCGACAAGATGACCGAGGCAGTAGGCGCAGAAGCCATCGGCAATTTTGAGAAGAAAGCGCAGTGCTGTGGCGGCGGTTTGATGTTCTCTGAGCCAGACAAAGCACAGGCGATTGTGAAAGACATCTTGGAAGCGGCACATGACAGCGGTGCTGACATGATGGTTACGCCTTGTGCGGTTTGCCAGATGAATACCGAAGCGTACCAGAAAGACATCAATGAGAAGTTCGGCACGAATTTCAATATGCCGGTTGTCTTTTTCTCGCAGTTGATCAGTGTTGCTTACGGTAAATCTGTGAAAGAAGCGGGTCTGGATGGGCAGTTGATCCGCTCTGATAAGTTGGAGAAATTTGCAGGTTAATGGATATGTAGTTAACCGTGCGCATTTTTCGATGTTGCTACAAAAACCCCGCTTTGGCGGGGTTTTTTTGTTGGATTTCAGACTACCCTGCCGCTTCGCGTCCCCCTCCAGAGGAAGAGAATTCCCCTTCTTTGAAGAGGTGGCAGGCAAGCCTGACGGGGTAATTTTTTCTGAATTTCTGCTTTCATAGAAGTGATGCGAATTGAGTCCCATGAATAGCATTCCAGCTTATTCTGAAAGAGTGATGGTTATTGCACTGTTTTTTTGTTTTCGGTAAAAGTTCGTTGTGATGATGGTTTGTTTTATTTTTTCTTGATATGTGTTTGTTTAATAAGCATATAAAAAATATTGTCATCCTATTTTTGGTACACGTTTGGTGAAAGCCAAATACTTTTGAGAGAGCGAAAGGAGAAATCCGATGTTAAATAAATTGTTCAGGAAGGTAGTTCCGTTCCTCCTTCTGTCTGTGTTCGGAATGGGGCTTGCCACATCCGCGCAGGCGGCGGAAAAAGAGGTGACGATTGGCTACCAGTCGATGCAGAACCCGTGGAAAATCGTCATCAAACAGGGGATTTTTGAGCGCGATACTGGGTACAAAATCAACTGGAAAAAATTCAGTTCCGGCGCATCTGCATTGCAGGCAGTCGCTTCTGGCGACGTGCAGATTGCTGTTGCGGGTTCCAGCCCGATTGCGGCAGGGATTAGCCGTGGCGTAGAGGCGCAGCTCTTCTGGATTCTGGAAGATATTGCAGCGGCAGAAGCATTGGTCGTACGTAACGGTTCCGGAATTAATTCTCCACAAGACCTGAAAGGGAAAAAAATCGGCGTGCCATTTGTCTCCACCACGCATTTCCACATGATGTTTGCGTTAGAGCAGTTCGGCCTTTCCGAGAAAGATGTGAAACTGCTGAACATGCAGCCAAATGCGATTGCAGCAGCATGGGAGCGTGGCGACATCGACGCGGCATTTGTTTGGGATCCAGCGTTGGCGCGGATCAAAGAGAGCGGCAAAGTGCTGATCACTTCTGGTCAATTGTGCGAATGGGGCAAATGCACCTTTGACGGTATGATTGTTGATCCAAAATGGGCGAAAGAGAACGAAGCATTTATGGGTGTCTTTGTGGCTTTGATTTCCATGGCGGACAGCAACTATCGTAACAATCCGAAGGAATGGCATGCAAAATCCCCAATGGCGAAAGCGATTGCGGATTTGAGCGGAGGCAAGCCAGAGCAAGTGCCAGAAACGTTGGCGTTGTACAAATTCCCAACGCTGGATGAGCAGCTTTCCCCAGCCTGGTTAGGTGGTGGCAAAGATGGTGGTGCAGCGCGTGCGTTGCAGTTCACGTCCGAGTTCCTGAAAGGCCAGAAGAAAATCCCAAGCTTGCAGTCCAACTATGGCGATTTCGTAACATCGAAGCATGTGGAAACGGCGAAAAAAGTGCTGGGTCAATAAAGAGGATCAAGCGGTCATTTTTTGATGCTTGTTGTATAGCCTCACTGAAAGCGCAGATGCACTGTTTGCATTTGCGCTTTTTTTTGTCTGTAAAATGGTCAAATCTGAACCATCAAACATGAAAAAGAACGAAAAAAGAACAACAAACGAACAGAAGCAAAGTCAATGAAACTGGAAATCAAAAATGCATCGGTGGTGTTCCCCGGAAAAGCGGGGCGCGAATCGGTGCGTGCGCTGGAAGGGATTGATCTGACCATCAACGAAGGAGATTTTGTTGTGGCGTTGGGGGCGTCTGGTTGTGGCAAGACCACTTTGCTGAATTTGATGGCCGGGTTTATCGCACCCTCTTCCGGGGAGATGCTGCTGGACGGGAAGGCAATTGAAGGGCCAGGCGCAGACCGAGGCGTGGTGTTCCAGAAACATGCACTGCTGCCGTGGCTTAGCGTGATGGAAAACGTGGTTTTCGGATTAAAAATGCAAGGTGTTCCAACCGAAGAACGGGAACAGATCGGCAAAAAATATCTCAATTTGGTCGGGCTGGGCGATTTCAGCGACTACACCATTTACGAATTGTCTGGTGGCATGCAACAGCGCGTCGGCATCGCCCGTGCGCTCGCCAGTGATCCGAAAATGTTGCTGATGGACGAGCCGATGGGCGCGCTGGATGCGTTGACCCGCGAGACGCTACAGGAACTGATTCTGCAAATCTGGCGCGAAACCAAAAAGATGATTTTCTTCATCACCCACAGTGTCGAAGAGGCGTTATTTATGGCGAACCGGCTAGTGGTGATGTCACCACGTCCGGGACGGATTGTGAAAATTTATGATTTGGCTTTCCAACAACAGTTTTTTGATGGCGAGGATGCGCGGGTTATCAAATCCAGTCCAGAATTCATTGCCATGCGGGAACAAGTGCTGAATATCATCCACGGCGATGAGGCCGCGATGCGGGGACATCATGAGAAGCCCCAAAAATACCGCAAAGGAGACGGAAAATGACATTCTGGAACCGTTTGGTATTGATGTTCCGTCGCGGCGGCGCAGTGGAGCCGGGGCAGGTTTATGGCGCGCCGGGTCAGGGTAAAAGTTTGGCGATCAGCATTGTCACCGCGATTGCATTGACGCTGTTGTGGTATCTGGTGACTGCGATGGGATGGATCAAGCCGCTCTTCCTGCCGGGGCCGGATGCGGTAGTGCTCCAGTTTATTGATGTGGTCACGGAAGGCTTCGGTGGCGCGACATTACTGGAACATACGCTGGCGAGCATGGGACGTGTTTTTAGCGCGTTTTTCCTCGCCTGTATCACGGCAATTCCGATTGGAATGATGATGGGGGTGAACCGGGTTGCGCGGGGCGTTTTTGACCCGCCGATTGAATTTTACCGGCCAATTCCGCCGTTAGCCTATCTACCGTTGACAATCATCTGGTTCGGGATTGAGGAGGAATCCAAAATCATTTTGATCTATCTGGCGATTTTTGCGCCGATGGTGCTGAATGCGCGTGCCGGTGTTCGTTCCGTTTCGATTGAGCAGATTCACGCGGCGTATTCATTGGGCGCATCACGAGCGCAGATTTTGCGCCATGTCATTTTGAAAGGCGCGATGCCGGAAATTTTGACCGGGATGCGCATCGGTATTGGTTTTGGCTGGACGACGCTGGTGGCGGCAGAGATGGTCGCAGCGACTTCCGGGCTAGGCTATATGGTATTGAGCGCGTCGGAATTTTTGGTCACCGATGTGGTGGTGATGGGGATTATCGTGATCGGCACGATTGCCTATCTGTTTGACCTCTTCATGCGCTATCTGGAGAAAAAACTGGTGCCGTGGAAGGGGAAAGTGTGATTGGAGGTTGAAGCCGCTTCGGTTGTTCCTTGTCTTTCCGGCAGGATTCACGCAAAATTCCGTGTTCTGTACGGGGAGGCAAACACACCATCATGACACTGGTTGCATTCGGCATTAACCACAAGACCGCGCCGGTCGATATCCGCGAAAAAGTCTCGTTTGCGCCGGAACGTATCGGCGATGCGCTGAAAGACCTTGTCTCCACTGCCAGCTTCAACGAGGCAGCGATCCTCTCTACTTGCAACCGCACCGAACTCTATTGCGCGATGAATGAGTTCAGTGAAAACCGGCTGATCCACTGGTTCAGCGATTTTCACCGGCTCCAGCAGGAAAAAATCCGTCCCTACACCTATATTTACGACAATAATCATGCGGTGCGTCATATGTTTCGCGTCGCCAGTGGGCTGGATTCGCTCGTGCTTGGCGAGCCGCAAATTCTCGGGCAGATGAAAACAGCGTTTACTACAGCAAGCGAGGCAGGTTCGGTTGGTAAATTACTGAATCGGTTGTTCCAGCATACGTTTCGTTCTGCCAAGCAGGTGCGCACGGATACCGCAATTGGCAACAGTCCGGTTTCTGTCGCATTTGCGGCAGTTTCATTGGCGAAGCAGATTTTCGGCGATCTGAATGAAAAAACGGTGTTGCTGATCGGCGCAGGCGAAACCATTGAACTGGCAGCGCGTCATATCCACGAAACCGGAATCGGGCGGATGATCGTTGCGAACCGTACGGTGGAACGTGCGCACCATCTTGCTGAAGAGTTTGGTGGTTATGCGATTTCGCTCACAGAAATTGCAGATCATCTTGCAGAGGCCGATATTGTGATCTCTTCTACGGCTAGCCCGATGCCAATTCTCGGCAAAGGCGCAGTCGAAAGTGCGTTGAAAGCACGACGTCACAAGCCGATGTTCATGGTTGATATTGCCGTGCCGCGTGATATTGAATCCGAAGTCGATCAGCTTGACGATGTCTATCTCTATACTGTAGATGACCTGCAGGAAGTGATTCAGGAAAATATGAAATCCCGCCAGGATGCGGCGAAGCAGGCGGAAGAGATTATCGATACGCAAGTTGTTCATTTTATGGATTGGATTGAGTCGCAGGATTCCGTAGAGGCGATCCGAATTTTTCGAGCGCAAGCAGAGCGCACCCAGGCGGAAATGCTGGCGAAATCTCGTAAAATGCTCGCCGCTGGTGAAAATCCCGAACATATTCTCGAAGTGCTGACGCACCAACTGACCAACAAACTGATCCATGCGCCGTGTGCGCGGCTCAAGGCTGCGGAAAACGAAGAGCGCGAAGCGTTGATTGCCGGGATCAATAAGCTGTTTGATCTAGATCGGCATTAGCTATTCTAAATAAATAGATCTGAATTCTAGCGGGCGAACACACGGGTTCGCTTCTACTATCCTATTATTTTTGACATAAGGGCAGATTGATGTGTCTGCTCAGCATCACCATAGTCATCGCAGAATTGGAATTTTCATGAAGCAATCAATCCACACCAAACTCGAAAACCTTGCTGCCCGCCTTGAGGAGCTAAACGCGCTGCTCTCTGATCCGGAAACGATTCAGGACAACAACCGTTTCCGTACATTGTCACAGGAACATGCGCAGGTGACGCCGGTCGTCAACACCTACGAAAGTTACAAACAGGTGCTCGACGATATTGAGGCTGCCAAGGAGATGCGCGAGGAGAGCGATCCGGAAATGCGCGAAATGGCAGTGGAGGAGTTAGTAGAGGCAGAGGCTAAAAAAGAGGAGCTGGAACTCGAACTGCAAAAGTTGTTGTTGCCGAAAGATCCGAAAGATGAGCGTAATATTTATCTGGAGATTCGTGCCGGGACAGGTGGAGACGAAGCGGCGATTTTCGCAGGCGACTTGTTCCGGATGTATTCGCGCTACGCAGAGCAACGTCGTTGGCAGGTGGAGATTCTCAGCGAAAGCGAGGGGGAACATGGCGGTTATAAGGAGATTATTGCGCGGGTGATCGGGCAGGGCGCATTTTCGCGGCTCAAGTTTGAATCGGGCGCACACCGCGTACAGCGTGTGCCGGAAACAGAATCACAAGGGCGTGTCCACACCTCAGCAGCAACGGTGGCGATTTTGCCGGAAGTGGATGAGGTCGATCATATTGAAATCAATCCGGCGGATTTGAAGGTTGATACCTTCCGTGCATCAGGTGCAGGTGGGCAGCATGTCAACAAAACCGATTCCGCGATTCGCATTACTCATATCCCGACCGGCGTGGCAGTGGAGTGTCAAGAGGAGCGTTCGCAGCATAAAAACCGCGCCAAGGCGATGTCGCTGCTCTCTTCCCGGCTGCTTGCGGCGGAACAAGAGAAACAGGCGGGTGAAATTGCTGAAAACCGCAAGTCACTGGTCGGTAGCGGCGACCGCTCCGAGCGCATTCGTACTTACAATTTTCCGCAGGGGCGGATGACCGACCACCGCATCAATCTGACGCTCTACAAGCTCGACGAGATCATGTTAGGTAGTCTGGATCATGTGATTGAGCCGCTGATTCAGGAACATCAAGCGGATCAGTTGGCGGCGTTGGCGAACGAATAATCGGCGATTGATTCTTTTTTTAGCGGTATGTCTTTCCACGATGGCATAGCCAGCCGCCGTTGTGTTTGCTGCATGAGTCGTGGTGCTTCCAGTGAAGTACGCCGCCTTTTTTATTCCACTCGTATTTGCCGGAAAAGGAAATGGTATCGCCGATGTTTAGGTCATTAATTTTCGGTGCAAGATCAATGTTGTGTCGTGAATTCAACTCGCAAGTACAACTCATCAGTGCAACCGCTTGAACAGCATGATCACTAAAAATAAGGGTCTGGCATAGATAGGTTCTCTTCTATGCTAGACCCAATATAAATACAGCTTTTTTATTCATCACTGTCTGGTTTTTCTATTGATTCATCTATTTGTGAAGTCGAAGCTTGTGAAGCGATAATGCGTGTGTGGTTCTTCTTTAAAATGGATTTTCCGATTCCTTTTACATTGACAATTTCATCCACAGTTTGAAAAGACCCGTGGATTTCACGATATTGGACGATAGCATCAGCTTTCTTTTTGCCAATGCCGTGTAACGTGGAAAGACTTTTTACATCCGCTTGATTGATGTCGATAGTTTCTGCAGCAGAAATAGGAACTGCGGCTAATCCAAAAAACAAGTTGCATGTGAAGAGTAAAAATAGCCATTTTTTAGCCAGATTTTTAATTATGTTCATTTGGTTTTCTCCTGCGTTTTCGAAAAACAGTAGAATATAACGGGAAAATTAAGAATTGACCAGAAAATTGATTTTCGGCAAAAAAATGGAATGATTGGGAAAAGAAAAATCGGAATAAATCAGCAGAATTTTAAGATGGTTTAACAGGGCAATCGCTTGAACAGAAGAAAGGTTTTTGTGCATACTAAGTCTCGCTACTCAAACTTCGCCTAGACCTCTTCACTGATCTGAACCCCTCACCTTATTGCTTTGGTACCTCCGGTTTTGATGGATTGCATTGATCTGCATCATAGTAATGCCTGCCACCACCCTGATTCCGTGCCAGCTCCCGGTAAACCGTCGTTTTGTGTACGCCTAGCCTATTTTTCCCGTTTGGTTAACCCGGCTTCCAAATACGCTGCAAGCTGGTATCTTTGTTTGTCGGTGAGTTGTGTGTAATTTCCCATTTAAGCCTTCCATTCTGGTCGGAATAGAAGGTTCGGGTTCGGATGCTGCTCCAGCTTACCGTTCTTTTCCGGCTTTACGATGGGCTGCACTTTTGAGTTGAATTCACGCATACAAAAAAACGTTTTATGCGGTTTTTCTAATAAAGCTACTTGGAAGAACGTTTTTGCCACTCTCCAAAGAAAAAATCTTTCAGCCAAATCGTTAACTCACCAAATGCGCTGCTCTGTTTTGATAATTCTGGAGAATCAGGCTGTTTAGGTTGTACAGATTTTGGATTTGATGCTTGCATGGACTGTTCTGGGTGTGTTGAATTAGAAGCTTTCTCTTTTTGCCCTATATATTTCTGACTTTGTTGGTCTTGAGATTGTTCTTGATTCATCCCAGTTTCATTTCGATCAGAGGCCGATTCTGACGCGAATTGCTGTTCATTAGCGAGCTGTTCCTGTTTGGTACGTTGTTTCTTATAGGCTTTCCAGTCATGTCCAGCAACTTCGGTAACAGGGATATGGGATTCGTCCAAATCTGTCTCATCCGTATCTCCAGATTTGGATAGCATAGAAGCAACTGACAGTGTGTCATCTTGATTTTGCTGTGCCTCTACAGTTTTGTATTCGAGTAAACGCAATAAACGTCGGTTGTCTTCCCGCAATTCTCCCAGTTCAGTTTTTAGATCATTAATCATGCCTCGCAATGCTGCCATTTCTTGCGTACTAGCATAGACCGTACTATTTTTTGTAGCGGATGATGGAATTGACTCTGCTTGATGAGATGATTCTGGGAGTGCAGTGATTCCTATTTCTGCAGCAGGATTTGTTTGTGATCTAAAGTGGAGCGTATCAAAAACGCGGGTAAGTTCAGAGGTTTCAACACGCCGTTTTCCATCCTTACCAACAGTATAGTTGAGGTCGCCTCGGCTAAACATCCGGTAAATACTAGAGCGGCTTTTTCCAGTCAATTCACATACTTCATTAATACTGTGCAACATAGCTTATATCCGTTTACACTCTGACATTCTTTTAGTATTCAATAAAACGTGAGAATGATACACAATGAGACATCATATGCAGAATATTTTTTTGATTTTTTTACCCGCCCGCACGTAGTATTTTCCCCGTCGCTAGTTCCCGTATTTCACTAGGGCGCACTGCTCCTCCAGTCTGACCGGGCAAAATCCAGTCAATTCCTGTCTTCCAAATACGTCGTACGGCCAATGCGTTTTTTGCTGGGCGGTGACCACTTCGATTGGCACTGGTTGAGATCAGAGGCACTTTTACAGCATTACATAACTGAATAACTGGCTGAAAAGTAGTGATTCGCACTGCAATACTTTCATGCTTCCCCTTAATCCAGTTTGGCGCATCGTCGGATACAGGGGCGATCCACGTAACTGCTTGAGATTGTGGCATTTGTAAGCATTGTTGCATTGAATGATCGGTTAATTTAAGAAATGGCAGTAGCTGTTCTAGATTAGCCGCAATCAAAATAACTCCTTTTTCAATATCTCGCTGCTTTAATGTCAACAAATGTGAAGTTGCTTCTTCATTCCAAGGATCGCACCCTAATCCATAAACAGACTCAGTTGGATAAGCAAAAACTCCGCCTGCATGGAACATGGAAGAAAACTGACGCAACTGATATTGCGTATATTGTTTTTTTTGATAACGGCTCATTATTGTATTCACTCAATTTTGTTCATTTCCAATAACGTTATATTTTTAGGCTGAAAAAACTATAAGAGAAGAAAAGAGCAATCCTTCAAAAGAAATCTCAATAGAAAGCTTATGAAGCAACTCGTTGTGGATATATCTAAATATGTTGCATGAATAAGCTATTATTCAAATATAGGTAAATTAACCATATTGAAGTATTTTACAATAAATCATAATCATATCAACTAAGATTGATTTTTTTAACAATCAACCTAAGTGTCATATAAAAAAATCCAATATAGCTTTCTAATTCCATAAGGTTTTTTAAAATTCGTTATTAAAAAAATCAAGGTGTCTCTATGATGTTAGCTCTTTTAACTTCAGAACTACGAATACAATACCGTTTTCTTGCACTATTTCTCTTGTTTTTATCACAGATAGTCTTGCTCCAATTGTGTAGCACGCAACTTGTGTGGGCAGAAAACACGCAAATCAAGCCACAAAATATATCTGCTGTACTTACGCAAATTAAACCTTTATCACGTTCAGAAAAATCTGGAAAAAATACTGTATCTACTACAGAACATGAAAGAAAAACACTCGAACATGTAAACAGAAAAACAGGTTATCAGCTTAATTTTAATGGGATAGTTCCAGAGCCAATTATTTTTAAAACTCAACAACCGTATCACTTAGTCCTTGATTTTCCTCGTGTTGGAAATAAAATCTCAAATCAAATGCCAGAACTGATCCCACCAATCTTTGGTATTCAAACAGCTCATGATCATGCTAAAACACGTGTAATTTTTTCATTAAATATACCGTTTGATTATCATTTAAAACGAGAGAAAAACCAAATTCAAGTCATTTTCTCACCATCCAATACGGAAAGTAATTTACCCTCCACATTTTCAGGAACGGTTACACTTGATGTACAGAATTTACCGTTACATGAAGTATTGGCGACTATTTCTGCCCAAGCAGGACAAAATGTTCTGATTACCAATTCAATTCCTCAGGAAAACATCTCACTACGTCTATTCCAGACACCATGGCACGACGCGCTGGACATACTAGCTGATGCGTATCAGTTAACGTTAGAAGAAACATTGGGTACGTTAGTGATTTCTGGAAATCCAGAAACAGAAGAACCAGCCAATCATTCGCTCAATTCAAATGAATTAAAGACCAATACAACACAGAATACAGTTTCAATTAAACCGAATATGGCTACAGAAATTTTTCCTCTACATTATGCGGATGCAGAAGATTTGCTCAAGAAATTACCGCCATATAAATTACAAAAAGATTCAGCACCTCCTTCACAAAGATTTCGTTCACCCGATCAACGCACAAATAGCCTGATTGTGCATGATGTAAAAACCAATATGGAGCAGATCAATAATGTCATTAAAGAATTGGATACACCAGTAAAACAGGTGTCGATTAGTTCCAAAATTGTTATTGCTACACACGGTTTTTCTAATGAATTAGGTGCGCGGATTGGCCTTTTTGGAACAGGTAAGCTTTTTCCTTCTTGGCAATTTTCTCTCGCAGGTAATGCGGTTGGCTCCAACAATGTAATAACAGGCGAAAAAATATCATTTGGTGACCGCCTACTTATCAATGTACCCGCTGCCAATCCAATGGGGAGCATCGGTATTTCGTTAGCAAAAATTTCCTCAAATATTGCTTTAGATTTGGAATTAGCCGCTGCACAATTAGAAGGTAAGACTCGCACCATTACCAAGCCAACAGTGATCGTTATGGATGGCTATGAAGCGGTGATCAGGCAGGGCGTACAAATCCCCTATCATACGACTTCAGAAAATGAAGGCATGCGAACAAGTTTTAAAGATGCTGTGATGGAACTACGCGTCACTCCCAAGATTACGCCAGATAATCAAGTGATTCTGCAAGCGCATATCAAGAAAGATGCTGTAGGCGCAACACTTTGCGATAGTTGTGAACCTAGCATTGAAACGCGTGAAATTAAGACGCATTTTATGATAAATAATGGTGAAACACTTGTTATTGGCGGTATTTATGAAACTTCTCATAGTGAAGTTGAAAATCGCGTTCCTGGCTTGTCAAACATACCGGTAGCTGGTCAGCTATTCAGGCATACCTCCCGTGAAGATAACCAGAGAGAACTACTTGTTTTCATTACCCCATTTGTTGAGCCATAACGCTTTCATAAAGCAATTGTATGCATGATAGCGATCTTTCTACCTCAATAAATCAGTAAGGTGTCTACCCATAGAGATACAAGAATCCAAACCACCCATTTTATCCACCAAGCCACTGAATTTTTTGATAATTCAAAACTATTAAATGATAAAACCCAAAATTTCCAGTCCTATGATTACTGAAATTATACTTGCCGGAAATGAGGCAGCGAGCAAATCATCACAAACGGGAACAATGTTTGTAGGAACCAACGAACCAACAATAAAAGTGCAAGGAATGTGGTGCAGGCGGTGTTCTGGAGCTGCAAGAGGAATGTACGGAAACCGTGCCGTGCCCTATCAGGGTTGTTCCAGTATGAGTGGTATCCAGAAATCTGGTAATTAAAATGGATGTGCTTCGGTCATTTGATAACTTTAAATAACCAAATTTGTACCTCATTTTCAAATCCAGTTATTCCTAAATGATTCCTGCTTGCTCCATGAAAAAATTTCCTCTCTTTAAAGTAGCTGTGGTGCAAATGGCATCCAGTATAGAAATTGACGAAAATTTGCATGAAGCAGCATACTGGATTGCACAAGCTACAGAGCAGCATGCATCCCTTATTGTGTTGCCGGAAAATTTTGCCTGGATGGGTGCAGATCAGGAATTAAAAAATCATGCGGAATTGCTCGGCGATGGAAAAATCCAGCAATTTCTCTCCGATCAAGCGAAGAAACACCAAATTTGGCTGCTGTGTGGAACCATTCCAATCCATTCTGAAACCGATCCAAAAAAAGTGCACGCCGCATCATTGCTGTTCAACCCGCAGGGTAAATGCGTGTTACGTTACGATAAACATCATCTATTTGATGTCGTGCTGGATGATGGCACAGAATACCGCGAATCATCCGTGATGGAGCCAGGAGAAAAAATTGGACTGATAGAAACACCATTTGGAAAAATAGGTATTGCGATTTGCTACGATTTGCGTTTTCCGGAACTATTTCGTCATTATGTAGAACAAGGTGTAGAAATGATTCTGGTTCCAGCAGCTTTTACTGCAACGACTGGTGCAGCACATTGGGAAACTTTGCTACGAGCGCGTGCGATTGAAAATCAAGTTTTTATTGTCGCAGCAAACCAAGGAGGAACACATTTTGATGGCCGTACCACCTTCGGAAATAGCATGATCGTTGACCCGTGGGGTCATAAATTGAATGAGTGTGAAATTAGCGAAAATGACGAAAAATCAAGCATGGCAATAGCAGAAATTGACCGCAACCAGCAACAACAATGGCGCAATCGTTTTCCAGTGTTGGAGCATCGCCGGATATTCTGCAGCAATCAACAAGACAAACCAAACAAACAGAAGGAATTGGAAACATGATCAAAAAACTGGCTTGGTGGTTGGGCGTTCCGGTCGCTGTTGCACTCTATTGGCTGCTGATTTTTGACCCGAAAATTGACTCTCTCAACAGCGAGCTGCTGCGCGATCCCAAACTGCAAAAATATCCATACACCTTCAAGGTGCTCAATATTCATAATAATAATACTGCGGTAATGACCAGCCCCCGCTCTGCGGAAGTGTCTGTACTGAAGTTTTTACATATCATCAAACCGCACTTGAAATGGCAGGATGCCAATTCACAAATGGTCATCGCGGCACAAAAAGAACTGGCGAATATTCAAGACCACGCAAAAGCTATCGTGCTGGCACACCCAGAAATTAAGCATGTGGAATGGAAAATCGATAAGGCGTGGTTTGCGCAACACAAAGTGACACTAGATTAAACGACAGACTCTATGACGATCATCCGTCCGGAGAAAGACTATTCCATCACAGCACGAGCCACCGTGTAAGCACGCCCTTGTTTTAGTTTTTTGTAGTTGCCAAATACTTCATTGAAATTGCGCTTGATGAAATCGCGTAAACCATTAATGGTTACCACCACAATCTGACTGCCTGGTTCCATCCGTGCGTACGCGTCACAAAGCAAAATCGTCAACATCTCTCGCCCTACTTTTGCCGGAATATTGGAAACGATCGTGTCAAATTTGACCGCATGGGGCACTTCGCTGAGACCATTCGAGAGATAAACCTGACAGTTTTGTAGCTGATTATGGATCACATTGCGCTTTGCATATTCAGTCGCTATATAATCCTTATCAACCATATGTACCTCGTGCATTGGGTCTTGCGCGGCAATCGCTACTCCTAGAGGACCATAACCGCAACCAATGTCGAGCACCTGCTCCCGTGCCCCGATTTGTAAATGATCCAGTAGCAGTGCTGTCCCTTCGTCAATACCACGTGGGCTAAACAAACCCCATGTGGTTTTAAAGAGCAGTTCTTTTCCCAACAACGTGTGCTGGAATCGAATATCTTCCCGTAGTTGTTCCAGCTTGTCGCAAACTGCGGGAAGCGATGTCTCTGGCATTTTTAACAATTAACTTGCTTTAATTTCACGAACACCATTCGGCGTGCCAAGCAGCAACACATCAGCTGGACTGAGCGCAAATAAACCGTTGGTAACAACACCAGTGATATTGTTGAGAATTTGCTCTACTTTCGGCGCGTCGGTCACTTCAAGGTCGTGGATGTCAAGAATGATGTTGCCATTGTCGGTTGTGAACCCTTCGCGCAATACTGGTTGGCCTCCAATCAAGCGGACAATTTCACGGCCTACATGGCTTCGTGCCATTGGGATGACTTCCACCGGTAAAGGAAATTTGCCAAGCGTTTTGACCAGCTTGCTCTCGTCCGCAATACAGACAAACTTGTCCGCAACTGCCGCAACGATCTTTTCACGGGTCAATGCGCCGCCGCCACCTTTGACGAGATGAAGTTGATCGTTGGATTCGTCCGCACCATCCACATAAATGGACATATGGTCAACACTATTTAAATCCAGCACTTGGATGCCGTGACCACGTAGCCGTTCTGCGCTTGCTTCGGAACTGGCAACTGCACCATCAATTTTATGCTTTACAGTTGCGAGCGCATCAATGAAGAAATTAGCAGTGGAGCCAGTGCCAATACCAATTGTCTCGCCAGTAACAACATGTTCCAATGCAGCTCTAGCAACTGATTTTTTCATTTCATCTTGTGTCATAAATCTCTATTCTCCTTCCTGCTTTCTGTACGCCCTGACTAATCTGCACTGATTAACAAAGACCCCAGAAATTTTCTAAAACGTGAAATGACGTACTCGTGAAGCAATAAAGTTCGGCGCGCCAGTCTCAAACAGCAATTCTGTTTTCCACTCATTCTCACTGATGCGGGTCAACAAGGTTGCCTCTTTCAGCGAATCTTCACCGACAAACGCAAACAGCCGTCCGCCATTTGGTAATACCGTCTGTTTGAATTTTTCCGGGACTTCCGCCACGGAGCCTGCAAAAACAACGACATTGTATTGGCTGGTGGTGCGCCACGCAGCGAAGACGTTTGCAGTCTCGACGATGGTGTTGCCCAATCCTTCATTGTCGAGATTTTTCCTCGCCATTTGGGTAAATTCATCATAAATGTCGAGGCTGCGTACTGATGCGCCCAGTTTTGCCAACAGTGCGGTGAGGTAGCCTGTTCCGGTGCCGACCTGCAACACTGTCTCATTTTTTTGTAGATTGATCGCCTCTAAAATCCGTGCCTGCAATCGAGGTTCCAACATCACTTGGTCATGACCAATCGGCAATGCTATATCAGCATATGCCAACTCTTCTTTCCCTTCCGGGACAAAATGATGCCGTGGAGTATCGTACAAAACACCGAGTACACGTGGGTCCAGCACATTCCATGGCCGAATTTGTTGCTCCACCATATTGAACCGCGCTTGTTCCAAATCCATGCTTCTCTCCCTGCCTGTTCAGAATTCGATTTCGATAAAAAGCGCGTCATTCATGTCGTCCATGCCAACGCACCAGTTTGTTTGGTTGCCTATGATATAGTGCGCCCCTTTGATCTTCCAGACCCGGGAAAAATTCCATGAGTGTAAAAGTTGATAGCGGCACTGCTGTTCCGCAATTTGCCCAATCCAGAAAGATTTATGTGGCGGGTAGTCGCCCCGATCTTCGTGTGCCAATGCGGGAAATTCAGCTCACCGAACAGACTGATCCCAAATTCGCCGACAAGATTTATGTCTACGATACCTCTGGCCCGTACACTGATCCGGAAGTTTCTATTGATCTGAAAAAAGGTTTGCCTGCATTGCGTGCTTCGTGGATTGAAGAGCGCGGCGATACGGAAGAACTTTCCGGCATGAGTTCCGAATATGGCAAGCAACGTGCTGCTGATGAGCAACTGGCGGAATTGCGTTTCCACACCACACGTAAACCGCGCCGTGCAAAATCGGGGCAAAATGTGACGCAGATGCACTATGCAAAGCAGGGCATGATCACGCCAGAGATGGAGTTCATCGCGATCCGCGAAAACCAGAAGCTGGATGCGATCAAAGACGAAGAGCTGTTGCGGCAACATTCGGGAGAGGCGTTTGGTGCATTGATTCCAAAAATTATCACGCCGGAATTTGTGCGCGATGAAATTGCGCAGGGACGGGCGATTATCCCGGCGAATATTAACCATCCTGAAGCAGAGCCGATGATCATTGGGCGGAACTTTTTAACCAAAATCAACGCCAATATCGGCAACTCTGCGCTTGGCTCTTCCATTGAGGAAGAGGTGGAAAAAATGACCTGGTCAATCCGCTGGGGCGGTGACACGGTGATGGATTTGTCTACCGGTGCGAACATCCACGAAACCCGCGAATGGATTGTGCGCAATTCGCCGGTGCCGATTGGTACTGTGCCGATTTATCAGGCGTTGGAAAAAGTGAATGGCATTGCGGAGGAATTGACGTGGGAAATCGTCCGCGACACGTTAATTGAACAGGCAGAACAAGGCGTCGATTATTTTACACTGCATGCAGGCGTGTTGTTGCGCTATGTGCCGCTGACTGCCAGCCGCATGACTGGGATCGTCTCACGCGGTGGCTCGATTATGGCCAAATGGTGTTTGGCGCATCACAAGGAAAATTTCCTCTACACTAATTTTGAGGAAATTTGCGACATTATGAAATCGTATGACATCGCTTTCTCCTTGGGTGATGGGTTGCGTCCCGGTTCGCTGGCAGATGCGAACGATGCTGGACAATTTGGCGAACTGGAAACGCTCGGCGAGCTGACTAAAATCGCATGGCAACATGATGTGCAGACGATGATCGAAGGCCCCGGTCATGTGCCGATGCAAATGATTCAGGTTAATATGACGAAGCAGCTCAAGGAGTGCGGCGAAGCGCCTTTCTACACGCTGGGGCCGCTGGTGACCGACATTTCGCCAGGCTACGACCACATCTCTTCTGCAATTGGCGCAGCGATGATTGGTTGGTACGGCACAGCAATGCTTTGCTATGTGACGCCGAAAGAGCATCTCGGTTTGCCAGATAAGGAAGATGTGCGTGAAGGAATCGTCGCCTACAAAATTGCTGCCCATGCCTCTGATTTGGCGAAAGGCCATCCGGGGGCGCAAATCCGCGATAATATGATGAGCCGCGCTCGCTTTGAATTCCGCTGGCATGACCAGTTTGCGCTTTCGCTTGATCCAGAACGTGCAGTTGATTTCCACGATGCGACGTTGCCAAAAGAGTCGGCAAAAGTGGCGCATTTTTGCTCCATGTGCGGCCCGAAATTCTGCTCGATGAAAATCAGTCAGGAAGTGCGCGATTTTGCTGCGAAACAAGCATTAAATGACGATGAAGCGATTCAGCAAGGGATGGATGAAAAATCAAAAGAGTTCCAGCAGACGGGCGGGGAGATTTATCGGAAAATTTCCTGATTGAATGGTTATGGGTAGAAAATAAATAACCCCGCCGCAAGCAGCGGGGTATTAGTAAGTACCTGAGCAAAAATTACCTATAAAAGGTACAGTCCCTGATTTTCCGATGAAATTTGTATCTTCCCTGACACCCGCAGAGAAAATAACGCTGCAGGAAGCAGCAAAAAAGCACCCAAACTCCCGCACCCGGCAACGTTGTGAAGCATTATTGCTGAGCCATAAAGGCAGCACAATTGTCCAGTTATGTGAGGTTTTCGGCATAAGCCGCAATATAGAAGGTATCTGGATCAACAATTGGGAAACAAAAGGGTTCGTAGGGTTGCTGGATAGAAAAAGGGATGGCCGCCCAAGAATCTTATCAGAAAGTGAAGAAGAAAGCCTGATTGGGTATGTATCAGAGAATCCCCACCAATTGAAGGCGGCAGCAGCAAAACTGGAACGGGAAACCGGCAAAAAAGCGAGTTATGACACCTACAAACGGGCCTTAGAAGCTGTTTGGAAATTCCCGAGATTAGTGCGAACCTGGGATTTTGTCGATTAAAGAAGTAATCATGAACCAAAAAAACGTAAAAAGCGCTATCTGTTGGGTCTCAGAAGATAATATTCCAGAAAAAAGCTACCCACTCTTCCGCGCT
>CAYFMX010000030.1:0-26704 GCA_964344325.1 uncultured Piscirickettsiaceae bacterium | reverse complement strand
TAAAAATATCGAATTAGAACATTTTAAAATTAAACTGTCGAAACAACTCTATTAGATCAATATCCAATAAGCATTGAATTTATATTCAATTGGCATGTTTTTTGTTTGAATCACACACTATGAAAACCGTCATTCTGGGAATCGGAAATGTACTATGGGCAGATGAAGGCTTCGGTGTTCGTTGTCTGGAAGCACTGGATCGCGCCTATATTTTCGATCAGGATGTGGAATTGGTTGATGGTGGAACGCAAGGCATCTATCTGATTCACCATGTCGAAGAAGCCGATCATTTATTAATTTTCGATGCGGTCGATTACGGTTTGGAACCCGGAGAAATTAAAATTGTGCAGGACGACGATGTACCCTGTTTCCTCGGCGCGAAAAAGGTGAGTTTGCACCAGACTGGCTTTCAGGAAGTGCTGGCGATGGCACAACTGAAAAACAATTATCCGCAGCATATCACTTTGATCGGCGTGCAACCGCAGCAAATCGAAGATTATGGCGGCTCCTTGACGCCGGTTGTGAAAGCACAAATCGATTCCTGTATAGCATTGGCGATTCGTCAATTGGATGATTGGAACATACGCTATCAAAAACGAGAGCAAGCTGATGAATTGTCAAATACATTGATAGACGCGTTGAAACTTTCTGATTATGAGCAAAACCGGCCTCTGCCTTCTGAAGCGTTACGTATTGGCGATGAACGTGTGCTGAATAATCCGCACTATCAATTTCATCCATCGCTTTCAGAATCAGAAAATGACGCATCGATGAGCGTGCCTATCGATGGCCGCAAACTGTTTGAAGGAAAATAGACGCAATGTGTATTGGCGTACCGATGCAGATTAACAAAGTGGACGGCCTGGTTGCGGTTTGTGCCAACGAAGAGGAAGAGGTTTACGGTAAAGTTGATTTGTCGCTGATTGGTGAACAATCAGTAGGCACATGGGTCGTCGCTTTTTTGGGGAGCGCACGTGAAGTAATTGACCCTGGTTTTTTACCGGAATTACTGGATGCACGTCGAGCAATGCGTGCAATTCAAAATGGCGAAAATATCGACGATTTCTTTCAGGATTTGGTCGATCGAAAACCGGAATTACCTGATTTTTTGAAAACGACATAACATAATATTTGGTTTCTGTCATTTTGACGAGGAACGAGGAAAAATCTTTTTCAAGAAAAATAGATTTCTCGCGTTGCTCGAAATGACAAAATTTTGAATTAAGCAGAAATACATATAAAAATGCAGCATAAAGAATTGAATATCCCCATTCAGGTCGTTGGCGCAGGAAGCCAACCGGTAGAATCTGATAGCATGGCATTGGATTATTTACCGATGCCACAAATGATGCATGTTTTTGATGCACCCGTTTTGATGGATGATTCGATTGCACTTTATCCAGCAGCTCAAAAAACAGTGGATGAAGTAAAAAAATCGCTACAGGACTATTCAAATGCGGAAACAAACAGAAGAAATACAATTCTTGATCTTTCCAAACTCCCGAAAAACGATCTTAATTTTATCAACCGATTTTTAGGCGAAGGTGAAGTAGCAATTCAGGTTCGTCAGGACTCCATACAGTATGAAATACAGGAAACCGTGCTGACTGGCGTTTGGCGAATTGCGAAATTTTCTGGAGACCAGTGTTTTGATTCGATTGAAATTGGTGAAATTCCATCAGTTGTTTCCGAAGAGACATTCCAAAACGCAAAAACTACAGTTTCACTGCCGGAAACGATTCCAGATGGAGTGATGAATGCGCCTGCAATTTTGTCTGAAATCAATGCAAAAATAAACGAAGAAGAGATAGAAAAAACTAAACTGGATGAAGCACATGTCATTAATTTAACACTTCTTCCACAAACCCCGGAAGATTTACAATGGCTCAGCACTATTTTAGGCATCGGTACAACTGTGGTATTAAGTCGTGGATATGGCGTTTGCAGGATTACTTCAACACAGACAAAAAATACCTGGTGGGTACAATATTTTAATTCTGAAGACCGGCTGATTTTAAATACACTTGAAATTACCGATATTCCAGTTGCCGCCAAAGCATCGATTGAAGATTTGAAAGATAGCGCGGAACGGTTTTCTGAGATGATAGAATCAGTCTCTACCTGAAAAAATCAAATCCGAAGCGAAACAATCATGGCACGACAATTATCAAGATACAGAAATTTAGGAAAATAGGAAAAGAGGATGTTTGAAGGGCGCGTTGTGATTACCGAACAACCCTTGCGCGTACAGTCACAACGCCCAACCGGAATTGCGCAAAAACTGTTGGTTGGAAAAAAGCCGGAACAGGTCATCACATTGTTACCTGCGTTGTATAGTTTATGTGCACAGGGTCATCGTTTTGCGGCGCACCAAGTATTATCGATGGAATCGATGGGATTAAAAAGCTCCCCAGAAATGAAGCAATTATTGATGATGCAAACGGCGATGGAAATTATTCGTGAACACTGGATTGCCCTCGTTTCACAATGGCCGAAAATATTCTTAAATCAAGAGCCCGATATAACTTTACTGGAAGGTGCTGGAAATTGGGTCAAACAAATTGCCTCTCTTGTGGAAAAAACCGAGGATATACAAAAAGAAAATCAAATCCAATTATTTGCAAAACAGATTGAAAATCGAATTAAAAATATTATTGGAGATTTGGATCAATGGATTCAACCGAAAAGTAGTAAGCAATGGGAACAACTGATTCAGAATACTGACTATCCAGTTGCGAAACCTATTTTGAAAATAATGGACTGGGAGAAAGAATCTTCCAAAATCAGAGTAGAGAAGAATTCCTGGCCTGGAAACCGAGAAGTTGCGAAACAAATCTTGTCTGACTTGTCTGGCTTGTCTGATATGAATAATGGAATTGCGTCTCAGTGGGTTAATACACCACAATGGAAAAATGCTCCGTGCGAAAACTCCTGTTATACAAAAATGATTTCTGAATTATCAGATGATTCAGAAAACAGTGGATTCATTGAATTTTCCAGAAAATTTCCGCTGGCAGCAAGAATGGTTGCACGCATGATTGATTTAGCAAAAAATTGGATTGGCTTCGCAACCCATCTAGTGAATTATTGCATGGCATTGTTAAAAATTCTGAAAATAACAGCCAGGTTTCATGGACAGAAACGGCACGGGGTATATTGTTCCATTATGCGAAACTGGATCAAACTGGAGCGGTCGCAGATTATGCCATTATCGCCCCAACCGAATGGAATTGTATTCAAAATGGAATTGCGCAGCGTTTTTTGAAAAATATAGGACAAAAATTAGAAACGCAAACAGAAAATGCAGATCAAAATTGGTCAAAAATGATCGATCAAATTATGATGGTCATTGATCCTTGTGTTCCACTGGAAAAACAGCCTGTTTCTAATTTCTAATCAAATTTAATCATGCATGAAATGTCCATTTGTGAAGGGATTTTGTTAAGCTTGGAAGAACAGGCCAAACAACATGCATTTACAAAAGTAAAAACGGTTTGGGTTGAAATCGGACAATTCGCAGGTGTTGAAAAAGAGGCGCTCTATTTTAGTTGGGATGTGGTGGTTAGAAACTCGTTGGCAGATGGCGCAAAACTGGAAATTATTGATTTACCGGGTCAAGCGTGGTGTTTTGATTGCGCAGAAACGGTCGAAGTGATGGAACGTTTCGCAACATGCCCTCAATGCGGCGGTGCGCATTTGCAGGTCACGGGCGGCGAAGAATTACGAATCAAAGAGATTGAAGTTGAGTAATCAAAAATTAATTTAGGTGAATGAATGATGTGTACCGTATGTGGATGTGGCGAAGGCGAAGTGAAAATTGAGGGGCATCAACATACGCATGCACACGGGCATCATACGCACGACCATGCACATGATCACCTGCATCATCACGACCATAATCACTCACATCATCAACACGATAAGCAAAAAGACGCCATCCATTTTGGAAAAGGCCCCGCACATGCGCATGCGCCTGGGCTTTCCCAGTCACGAATGATTCAAATTGAACAGGATATCCTGTCGAAAAATGATCAATATGCGCAACAAAACCGGAAATTATTCGAAGAAAAAGGTATTTTTACATTAAATTTAGTTTCCAGCCCTGGTTCTGGAAAAACAACCTTGCTGGTTGAAACCATTCAGCGTTTAAAATCCAATTCAAATTTGGATTCAAATTCTTCGATTGATTTAGCAGTCATCGAAGGCGATCAACAAACAACAAATGATGCAGAACGCATTCGTGAAACCGGCGTGCCTTCGATTCAAATCAATACTGGAAAAGGATGCCATCTGGATGCACATATGGTAGGGCATGCGCTGGAGAAAATTCAACTAGCTGATTACAGTATTTTGTTTATCGAAAATGTTGGAAATCTGGTTTGTCCGTCTGCGTTTGATTTGGGCGAGGCACATAAAATTGCGATTTTATCAGTGACTGAAGGAGAAGATAAACCGAAAAAATATCCCGACATGTTCGCTGCAGCAAATATAATGCTATTAAACAAAATTGATTTATTACCCCATTTGGATTTTGATGTCGATTTATGTATCGACTATGCAAAACAGGTAAATCCAAAAATAGAAGTCATTCAGGTTTCTGCAAAATCAGGAGAGGGAATGGATCAGTGGATTGAATGGCTTTCCAAAAATCGCACCGCTCAATTGAAAGTAGCGCAGGAAAAATTGCAAAGTAAATTAGCACAATTATCAGCCGCATTGGAATAATCAAAAGACCATTCAACCACAAGTATTCAATTATGTGTTTAGGCATTCCCGGAAAAATTATTTCTGCTACGGATGAAGACCAGAAACTCGCGCTTGTTGATATTTCTGGTGTCAAACGAGAAGTAAATATCGCCTGCGTTTTGGAACCCGGACAAACGGTTGCAGATGTAATGAATCTTTGGGTTTTGGTGCATGTTGGTTTTGCGCTCAGTATTTTGGATGAGGAAGAGGCCCAAAAAACTTTGTCGATTCTAAAGGAATTGGGCGAAGCACAAGAAGAATTAAACGCGATTCAGGACAGTGCAGTTTAGTGGAGAATCGTATCGATGAATTACGTTCATGAATTCAGAAACGGGGCGCAGGCAAAACAGATTGCCGAAAAAATTCATCGCCTCGTCCAGCAAGTCCCAGAAAATCAAAAACGTCCATTCCATATTATGGAAGTGTGCGGCGGGCATACCCATACGATTTTTCGCTACGGTTTAGCGCAACTGCTACCGAAAGAGATTGAATTTATTCACGGCCCCGGCTGCCCGGTTTGTGTATTACCGACCGGTGTCGTCGACGATGCGCTCGCGCTGGCTGCGCAGAAACAGGTCATTTTCACTACCTTTGGCGATGCGATGCGCGTTCCTGGTTCTCGTAAAAGTTTGCTACAGGCAAAAGCAGAGGGATGCGATATACGGATGGTCTATTCACCGCTGGATGCGCTCACATTGGCGAAAAAACATCCGGAAAAAGAGGTCATCTTTTTCGGCCTTGGATTCGAAACCACAATGCCGAGCACGGCATTGACGATTCTCGAAGCGCAAAAGCAGCAGATCGCCAATTTCTCCGTTTTCTGTAACCACATTACGATCGAGCCACCGCTCAAAGCGATGCTGGAGATGCCCAATATGCGTCTGGATGGATTTATCGGGCCAGGGCATGTCAGCATGGTCATTGGCTCCAAACCGTACCAGTTTATCGCGCAGGATTATCACCGCCCATTTGTCATCACCGGCTTTGAGCCACTCGATATTTTGCAGTCGGTCTATATGCTGACTTTACAATTGAAAGAGGGGCGAAGCGAAGTCGAAAACCAGTATAAACGCATCGTACCAGAAGAGGGAAATCCAGTCGCAAAACAGGCAATGGAGACAGTCTTTGAACCGCGCAAAGAGAATGAATGGCGCGGATTGGGAAATATTGAGGATTCCGGTGTACAAATTCGATCAACGTTTCCACAATTTAATGCAGAACAGCGTTTTGATGTCGTGCGGGCGAAAATTGCTGATCCTGAACAAGCCAAATGCGGCGAAGTGGTAACCGGTTCCCTCAAACCGGATGGATGCTCGTTATTTGGGCGAGAATGCACACCAGAAACACCGATTGGCGCATTGATGGTCTCCTCTGAAGGAGCGTGTGCTGCAGCATACCAATATTCGCCGCGTGTGGATTTGCAACGGTATCCCCAACATAAAATACTTTGAAATGCTGTTATTCTCGACAGTGATCATTGAGAACTCAAAATATTGTCATTCCCGCAAACGCAGGAATCCAAAGAAAAGCTGACTACCCCGTCAGGCTCCACCTGCTACCCCTTCACAGAAGGGGAATTCCCCTCCACTGGAGGGGGGACGCGAAGCGGCCGGGTGGTTTTTTTACAATTTCTAAAAATTTCTTTAGGCTCTAGAACCAACACATTTAAACTGAATAATGATCGCACCTCAAAGATATTCAAAATGAAAAATGATTCTATTGATCTTGATCAAATCTGTGCTGCATTAAAGCAAAAATACGCGGATACAGTGATTACATTGGCGCACGGCAGTGGCGGAAAAACAATGCAATCGTTGATTGGTGAAATCATCATTCCATTATTAGGTCAGCCAGCAAATGCGCCACTGGAAGATCAAATTCAGCTCTCTTTGCAAGATTATCCAAATTCCCGACTGGCGGTGACGACCGATTCGTATGTGGTGACACCGCTTTTTTTTCCCGGCAGTAGTATTGGGCATTTGGCGGTCAACGGCACAGTAAACGACCTGGCAGTCGGTGGCGCAGAGCCGGTATTGCTCAGTTGCGGACTGATTCTGGAAGAAGGATTACCGATTCCAACACTGATTGATGTGCTTGCCGATCTGCGAAAAGCCGCCGATAGTGCAGGTGTCTTTATCGGCACCGGTGATACCAAAGTGGTCGAGCGTGGCAGTTGTGACCAGCTTTTTATCAATACGACCGGCATTGGTTTTGTGCCGAATCAGTTGGATTTGCAAATTCCAAATATCCAGCCAGGCGACAAAATCGTACTGAACGGCAATATCGGCGATCATGGTGTAGCAATTTTGGCAGCGCGGGGCGATTTATCGATTCAAACTGAAGTGCAATCCGATTGTTGTGCACTGAATCAATTGATTCAAACCATGCTCACGGCTGCGCCGGATATTCGGGTAATGCGCGATGTGACGCGCGGCGGTGTCGCAACGGTGCTGAATGAATTTGCCCAAGGCGCGGCGTGCGGCATTGAATTGGAAGAAGCGATGATTCCAATCAACACGGAGACCCAAGGATTTTGCGAGTTGCTCGGCCTGGATGCGCTCTATTTGGCGAATGAAGGCAAAGTGCTCTCAATTGTGCCGCCGGAGCAGGTAGATGCACTGCTCACAATGATGCACCAACATCCGTATGGAAAAGAGGCTTGTGTGATTGGTGAGGTAGTTGAGGCACACGCGGGCACAGTGGTGATGCACTCTGGTTTTGGCGGCAGCCGGGTTGTCGATATGCTGGTTGGGGATCAACTGCCGAGAATTTGTTGATTCTTAATCTGTAATGAAAGATCGACAATGTCACGCCTATCGAATCTCCGGTATTGTGCAGGGGGTTGGATTTCGGCCTTTTGTGGCGCGATGTGCCAAATCATTGCAATTAAACGGAACCGTTTTGAATGATGGTCAAGGCGTATTGATTGAGGTTGTCGGCATACCCACCAATATTCAAAAGCTGAAACAACAATTATTCAATAATGCGCCAAAACTGGCACGAATCCGCAACATTGAATCGGTTGCAGTACGCGATGAAAATGCACTGTTGCAGGCAACTGAATTCTCGATTGATTTTTCTCAACAGACCGATGTGGTCACTGATGTGCCGCCCGACGCGGTTACGTGTCCTGACTGTCTGCAAGAAATTTTCGACCCAAACAATCGGCGCTTTTCCTATTCGTTTACCAATTGCATTGCTTGCGGACCACGCTATTCGATTATTGAGTCGATGCCCTACGACCGACCTGCAACCACGATGCGCTCTTTTAAAATGTGCACGGCGTGTGAAACAGAATATCACAATATAGAAGACCGGCGTTTTCATGCACAACCGAATGCCTGTCCAAAATGTGGCCCGCAATTGAAATTATTTGTGCAGAAAAAGAATTTAAACGAAAACACAATCCATATAAAAGGCAAAGGACAAGAGAATCAAAAATCCCCGTGGGAAATATTTTCTATAGAAAATAATGAAAATTTACTAGATGAAATTTGTACGCGAATTGATCATGGAGAAATTGTCGCAATCAAAGGAATCGGCGGATACCACTTGGTTTGCGATGCCCATCAGCATGAAACGGTTGAATTTTTACGCAAACAAAAACACCGTCCACACAAACCGTTTGCGTTAATGGCGAAAAATGTTGATGCCATTCGACCGTATGCAATGGTTTCTGATTTAGCAAAAACATTACTGGAAGATCCTGCCGGGTCAATTGTTTTATTGCCAAAACTGGAAAACAACCATCCTGTTTTAAGCAATGCAATTGCGCCAAATCAATCTCAACTCGGCTTTTTATTACCGATATCACCATTGCATCATTTGTTGATGCAACGTTTAGATCGAATCCTGATTTTTACCTCAGCAAATTTATCTGGACAACCGCAAATTTTTCAAGATGAAATTGCCTTGCGGGATTTATCCAGTTTAGCAACAGCAATTTTATCTCACGATCGTCCGATTGTGCGACGACTAGAAGATTCGGTGATTCGTTTATGGCCAACACTGAAGCTTGATAAATACCAAAGCGCTCAAAATTATCTGGTCTTGCGGCAGGGTCGAGGATTATCACCACAATCCGTTCCCATTCCAGCAAAATTTGAATCTATACCAGAAATGATGGCGACTGGCGCAGATTTAAAAAGCAGTATTGCGTTGCTAAAAAGCGGACGGGCAGTTTTGTCTCAGTATTTAGGGGATCAAGCCAATTTTGAAAATCAACAGTCATATCAAAAAACGTGGCAGGATTTACAACAACTTTATCAGGTAAGGCCAGAAAAAATTTGTACCGATCAGCACCCAAATTATTTTAGCCGCCAATTCGCAGAAAAAATTGTTACGCGTGAGGAATATGTCAATCAGATTACTTTAAAACCGATACAACACCATCATGCTCATTTTATCTCCTGTTTAGTAGAAAATAAAATATCTGCAAACGAAAAAAATATACTGGGAATTATTTTAGATGGACTTGGTTTTGGAGATGATGACAGCCTGTGGGGATTCGAGTTTTTATTCGGTGGATACCGAAAAATTCAGCGTATAGCAACATTAAAGCCTATTCCCTTACTAGGCGGAGAAAAAGCGCAACAAGAGCCGTGGCGGGTTTTGTTAGCACACTTCATTCAATGTGAGTCGTGGGAGCAGTTAAAAGAACAATATCATCATTTACCGTTATTTCAGCAGTTTTCCGAAAAGCCTGTTGAATTATTACTGGAAATGGAAAAAAGTGGCATGAATTGTCCGCAGTCTCATTCGGCCGGGCGGCTGTTTGATGCAATGGCAGCAAGTATCGACATCTGTTTTGATCAAATTAGCTATGAAGGCCAAGCTGCGATGGAACTGGAATCACTATTGGATTCTGCCGGAGTCAGTGCGATCTTAGGGGACAAACCCAGTAGTAAAAAATATACTTTTGATTTTATTGATTCCGGAAGCAGTAATTCTGAAATAGAACATCAGTTTTATATGCTAAACCCAACGCCATTTTGGCTTTCTGTACTGGATGATTTGGCGCAAGGTGTTTCTCAAAAAGAGATGGCCTGTAAATTTCATGTAGGTTTGGCACATGCAATTGTGCAGATGATTTTGAAGATTACCGAACAGAATGAAATTTCTCAGGTCGCATTGTCGGGCGGGGTAAGTCAGAATTTGTGGTTAACTGTATTGATTGATTATTTTTTGAAAAAGCAGAATATTTCGTTACTCACACATAAAAATATTCCTGCGAATGATGGTGGAATTGCATTGGGACAGTTATTTTATTCTGCAAATAGTGATTTGAAATAATTAAATAAAAAAACTTGGAGTTTCCAGTGATTTTTAGCATCATTTTTTACCAAAAAATTATACTTACCAGAAATATGGCAATGAGAGAATCGTCAAAAATGGGAAAAACGTTTATGGGAACTAACCAATGCTGGTGCAAGGAATGTGGCACAAGCAGTATTATGGAGCTAAAGGAACATCCGATGGGGTTCTGAGATGCGTATGGACGAAGTGATGGAGAGCTTTACCGCTGGCAACGGGGTCTGTTCAAGGAAGTTGTTGGAAAGTTCATTGGCAGTTTCGTGGTTGGCAAAAGCCATCTCAACCCACAAAATTTGAAAAATCTGTCAACGCGTAAGCCCTACTAACCAATCAATGAGCAATCGTTCATAAATTATCATCCAGAATCATCACATACGCTATAGAATCTATTGATGGTTTACTGATACAGTCTGCACACTCTTACAATTCATTCCCATTTTTTTGAATCAATCTATGAGCGACAAAGTTGAAAAACCGTGGACAGGACGGTTCACGGAATCCACCGATGCGTTTGTCGAGGCGTTTACTGCTTCGGTTGCGTTTGACCAGCGCATGGCGCAACAGGACGTCCTCGGCTCAATGGCACATGCGCGGATGCTGGCAGATGTACAGGTCCTGACTGGCGAAGAACGCGACCAGATCATTGAAGGGCTGGAGGAGATTCAGGAAGAAATCCGGGAAGGAAATTTTGTCTGGTCAGTCGCGCTGGAAGATGTTCACATGAACATTGAATCGCGTTTGGTAGAAAAAATCGGTGATATCGGTAAAAAATTGCACACCGGGCGTTCACGGAATGACCAGGTGGCAACTGATTTACGCCTCTGGTTACGTGAAGAAGTCGATCACATTCTGGGGGAAATTGATCGCCTGCAAGAAGGTCTGCTCAAGCTGGCGGAACGCGAAGCGGACACGATTATGCCTGGTTTCACGCACCTGCAAACCGCACAGCCAGTCACTTTTGGCCATCACATGATGGCGTGGTACGAAATGCTGGTACGCGACCGGGAGCGTTTTTGTGCATGCCGCAAACGAATCAATATCATGCCGTTGGGCGCGGCAGCTTTAGCGGGAACAACCTACCCGATTGACCGCACGATGACAGAACGGCTGCTCGGTTTTGATGGCATTGCTGAGAATTCGCTGGATGCGGTGAGCGACCGCGATTTTTCGATTGAATTCACTGCAGCGGCATCATTGTTGATGATGCATCTGTCGCGCTTCTCTGAAGAGTTGGTGCTATGGAATTCCGCGCCGTTTGGATTTGTCGATTTACCAGATCGGTTCTGCACGGGATCGTCGATCATGCCGCAGAAGAAAAACCCGGATGTACCGGAACTGGTACGCGGTAAAACCGGACGGGTTTACGGTAATCTCATGGGGCTGCTAACGTTAATGAAGAGCCAGCCACTTGCCTACAATAAGGACAATCAGGAAGATAAAGAACCCGTTTTCGATACGGTCGATACATTGAGAGGCTCGCTGAAAGTATTTGCCGATATGATGCCTGCGGTCGAAGTCAATCGCGAAAAAATGCGCACCGCCGCAAAAGACGGTTTTTCCACTGCAACCGATCTGGCTGATTATCTGGTTCGCAAAGGGGTTCCGTTCCGCGATTCGCACGAAATTGTCGGCAAAGCGGTGCGCTATGGCATTGAACAGCAGAAAGATTTATCAGAGATGTCGCTGGAAGAGTTACAGAATTTTGATGAACGTATCGACGAAGATGTGTTTGAGGTGCTGACATTGGAAGGCTCTGTCGCGGCGCGGAACCATTTTGGTGGCACGGCACCGGATCAGGTTTATGCAGCAATTGAACGTGCTCGTCGCACAAAATTGCAAGAAATTTCCGGTGCAGGGATGGACGATTTGTTTAACGAATAGTAATTGGACACGCTGTTTTGTTCATCGCATTTCTGCATCATGTTTTTTTTGAACTATTTTTAAATCATTTTTGAGAGGGAAAAATCATGGCCTCCCGCACACGTACTCCTGCACGTATCTGGATTCCGGTTGGTTTGGTAGTGTTGTTGTTTGTGCTGCTCTACATCGGTTTGACCCTCAATCCGCGCCACGAAAGTGATGATTCGCCGTTGATCGGTCAAATTGCGCCCGATTTTTCCTTGCCCGATTTATTGCAACCCAACCAGAGTTTTTCACAGGATGATTTGAAAGGGCAGATCAGCTTGGTCAATGTATGGGCAACATGGTGCCCTTCTTGTCGTGCCGAACATGATGTGCTGATGAAGCTGGCAAAAACTGCAGAAACAGAAAGTTTCAAAATTTACGGGATTGACTGGAAAGATAACCGTGCAGAAGCGCTGGAGTGGCTCAATGCGTTAGGCAATCCGTACGATAAGAGCGGTTTTGATGGCGACAATATCGCTGGTTTAGAGTGGGGTGTGACCGGCGCGCCGGAAACTTTCGTGATTGATACGGATGGGCGAATTTGTGAACGCTATACGGGGCCGCTGGACACACAGAATGTAAATAGTCATTTTTTGCCGATGATCCGCGAGATCAAAGAAAATGATGGCAAGTGTGTGTAGGACTCAATAGCAATCACCTGTTTTACTGCGTGTTTTATGTCAAAAAAACCGTATGCCGAAGCCTGTGACCAAAATGGCCCACCGATTCTGGATGTATTGAAACAGTATCTTCCACAGCAGGGAGAATTGCTGGAAATCGGCAGCGGCACGGGACAACATGCGGTGATGTTTGCCAAAGAATTTCCACAATTAATTTGGCAAGCCAGCGACCGTGCTGAAATGCACAATGGGATTCAGATGTGGATTGATGAATCGGACTGCAATAACTTGCGTGCCCCGATTGCACTAGATGTGTTGGAGGATGCTTGGCCGGAGCAGCAATTTGATGCGGTCTATTCTGCCAACACCGCGCATATCATGCCCATTCAAGCGGTAGAGGCAATGTTTGCGGGGGTTGCAGAGGCATTGAAACCAGCGGGACAATTTTTGATCTATGGGCCGTTTTTGTACGATGGCGAACATACCAGTGAGAGTAACCTGCGTTTTGATCGCTGGATACGCGCTTGGGAATCACATCGCGGAGTTCGGGATGTGACGTGGTTAAAAGAGGTGGCAGAGCCTCTCGGACTGGTTTTGGAACAGGATATTGCAATGCCGAAGAATAACCGTACCTTGGTTTGGAAAAAAATTGATTAACATGATGATGAAAAAAACCGTTCTATTATTGTTATTGTCGTTTTTGAGTGCTTTTTTTGTGGCGCAAACCAATGCTGCGCCGATTGATTCGTACGAATTTAAATCGCAGACAGAAGAAGATCGTTTCCGGGATTTGGTCGAGGAGTTGCGCTGTCTGAAATGTCAAAACACCAATCTGGCTGGCTCCAATGCACCGTTGGCGAAAGACCACCGCGACAAGGTTTACGCGATGATGCAACAAGGCAAAACCGATTTGGAGATCAAAGAGTGGTTTGTTGCCCGCTATGGCGATTTTGTACTCTACCGTCCGCAAGTCGATAAACGCACTTGGGCATTGTGGGGCCTGCCGTTGATTTTGGTTCCGCTGGGATTGTTGTTGCTGTGGCTGAAATTGCGCGGACGCAATCAAAAAAGTTCTGCAACCAATAATATTGCGCAATCGGCAAACGCAACATCGTCTACAACAACCGATTCAGCATCCAGATCGAACGAATCTGAATTGAGCGATGCAGAGCGGAAAAAACTGGAAGAGGCGTTGAAATAATGTTCTGGGTATGGGCAATCTTGATGGTGGTGGTGGCGTTGGCGTTTTTGCTCTGGCCATTGCTGAAAGGGAATTTCAAAACTGGCGCGTCGCAAAAAGAGAACAACTTGGCGGTGTTCCGGCAGCGGCTGGAAGAGCTGGAGCAAGATCGCGATAACGGTGTGATCAGCGAAGATCAGTTTACGTTGGCAAAAACTGATCTGGAACGCGAATTGCTCGGCGATCTCGGTGATGAAGAGGATGCAGTAGAGACCAACGGAACACCTGATCCACAATTTGGAAGATGGGGTGCAATTATTTCTGTGGTGTTGATTCCGGCGATTGCGTTTGGGGTTTATAGCCAAATTGGTACGCCGGATGCGAAAGTACAACTCGAAACGGCATCACATACCCAAGCCGATGAAATGCCAGATATTGCGAGCGCAGTCAAAGAGCTGGAAAAACGATTGGAGCAAAATCCGGACGATGCGGAAGGCTGGGTAATGTTAGCCAAGAGTTACCAATTTTTAGGTCGTATCAATGAAATTGCGAGTGTCTATGAAAAAGCGATCAACCATTTTGGTAAGCGTGCTGACCCCTTACTAATCGCCGGTTATGCGGAATTTCTCTCCAAACAAAATGGCTCATGGGCTGGCAAGCCACTCGATCTATTAGAACAAGGTGTGCAACAGCACCCGAAGGATGCCGATTTGTTGTGGGTGCTTGGTGTCGCATATTTTGATCAGGAACAATACCGCAAGGCGTTGGATGCGTGGGAAAAATTGGCTCCGTTGGTTCCAAAAGAAGAACGCAAATTTGCAGTGATGCTCAACGATGCGGGAGCAGCGGCGCAACTGGAATTGGGACTAGAGCCGGCGCAGTTGATTGATATGCCGGTAACTGCGACTTCTGTCACCATCAATGTTGCGTTGGATGATGCATTGCGCAGCCAAACGAAACCGGAAGAGGTAGTGTTTGTATTTGCGTACAAACCAAGCGGCGGCGCACCGTTGGCGGCGGAAAAATTAACCGTCGCTGATTTGCCGACTACCGTCACGCTGGATGACTCCAAAGCGATGATTGCCAACAATAGCATTTCCATGCACGACAAGATTGTGGTAGAGGCGAAAATCGCAAAGTCCGGCACAGCGAAAGACAGCATTGGGGATTTGTATGGCGGACAGCCAGTCGATCTGAAAGGGAAGGCGTCTGTGACAGTCGATGTGCTGATTGATCAGGTACATCAAACTGACAAATAAGATACGAGATTGGATCTATAAGCTGCTTTCAGTAACGTTTTATCAACGTTACATAAAAAAATACCGCTGCTCCCAACACTGAGAACAGCGGTATTTTTTTATTCGCAGAAAACCCTTAGGAAGGCTCTTTCGCTTTCTGGCCTGCATGAAATTCGCTGTAAACGTAAACTGGAATACCCAAATCACCGAGCTGTTCCTTGATGACTGGGAAAACATCATCCCAATCCAGACCACCCACGCCTGTTCCCAGTTTTGGCAATGCCATAGAAGTGAATTTCTCTTTCTTATGAATCTTCACCAACTCTTTCAGGCTATCACGAACATGTTTAACTGTTGCATGACCGGGCTTGTCACCATGATGATAACCACCTTCCTGCGTAATCAGATTAACGATACGCACCCCTTCCGCACCACCCCAGACCCACGTCGCACCCGGCTGTGATTTTTTCTGGTTCTGGTGACACCAATGGTGGAAGTCCTTGTGCATCGCCGGATATTTTTCATGTAGTGAAAGCGCCAGCCCCTGATTCATCGGATCATTGGGTGCGAGGCCGTGAACAATGACTTGTGCGCCAGTGAGCAAAATATCTCCAGAAACTTCATGGATCATGATCTTCTCCTTTTCTCTCAATTCGTGTGATCGTTTTTTGTGATTTTTTTATGCAATGCTGTTCAGTGCATTTCCACCGATGGTTAAAACCATCGGCTTTACGCCTTTTCCCCGCTGGGGAAATTTGCAGAACCATATAGGTTTCCGCCGCACTGAATGGCAATAGACTTTTTATGTGCCTATAAACAAGCTGTACTGTAAGGCAATAGTAGAGCAAGCGACGACCAAACACACGGTTATTTGGTCATCTTTCCTGTGCTGTTGAATTGCTTTTTAGTGCGTGAGTTGCTCGACCAGCTTACGCAATGCCTGCCCTCGGTGGCTCAGGCTGTTTTTCACGTCGGCAGACAATTCTGCCGCGCTGCAATTTTCTTGCGACACCCAAAAGACCGGATCATAGCCAAACCCATTTTCACCACGTTTCTCAGTAAGGATTTCTCCCTCCCACGATCCTTGTGCAATTAACGGAGTCGGGTCTTTTTCGTGTTCCACGTAGACCATCACGCACTGGAACCGCGCCGTGCGTTTCCCTGCATCAACGTTTTCCATCTCTTTCAGCAATTTTTCGTTGTTAGCATTGGAATCACCGTGCCCGCCTGCATACCGTGCTGAATAAACACCCGGCTCACCATTGAGTGCATCGACCTCAATACCGGAATCATCGGCAATTGCCGGAAGACCAGTATGTTTTGCCGCATTTTGTGCCTTGATAATCGCATTTTCGACAAAGGTAAGGCCGGTCTCTTCTGCTTCCGGCACATCAAATTCGGTTTGCGGAACAACTTCAATTCCGGCATCTGCCAACATTGCGCCCAGTTCGCGGACTTTTCCAGCATTGCCGGTCGCCAATACAATTTTTTTCTGACTCATTATTTTCTATCCTGCTGATTTGTTTCTGCGGATTATTTTCCCAACGCACTATTCTGCGCAGCGGTTAATTCAGAAACCCCTTTTTTCGCCAATTCCAACATGCTTTGTAACGCCTCAGGATGAAACGGCGCGCCTTCTGCAGTTCCCTGCACTTCAATAAAATCGCCGTTGCTGGTCATCACCACATTCATATCCGTTTCGGCGTTGCAATCTTCATCGTAATCCAAATCCAAAACCGACTGCCCTTGATAAACTCCAACTGAGACAGAAGCAATGGCATAGGATTGCAACGGACTTTCTGTCAATGTGCCTGAATCTAGCAATCTCTGGATCGCATCAACCAATGCAACATAACCGCCGGTAATCGATGCGGTGCGTGTACCACCATCAGCCTGAATCACATCGCAATCGACAGTGATGAGTCGTTCGCCCAATTTGTTGAGATCAACTGCCGCTCGTAATGAACGCCCGACCAGACGCTGGATTTCCATCGTCCGTCCACCCTGTTTGCCCCGCGCTGCCTCGCGATCCATCCGGCTGTTGGTCGAGCGCGGCAACATACCATATTCGCCCGTGACCCAACCCCGGTTTTGGCCTTTCAGCCAACGCGGCACTTTTTCCTGCACACTTGCATTGCAGAGCACTTTGGTGTCGCCAAATTCCACCAACACAGAACCTTCTGCGTGTTTGGTGTAGTTGCGCGTGAAACGCACTTCGCGCAACTGATCAAAATTCCGTCCACTGGGGCGCATGATTTTCTCCAAATTTTCCAAGAAAAAACGGCACATTATCTGGGAAGATGGCTTTGTATTCAAAAAAGAATGCAGAATGGAACAAGTGCGTCCGTAAGGGCGTAAAGCATTACGCCCCTCCAAAAAAAGGGTGAATCGCGTAATTTTTCCTTTGAAATGGCTATAATCGCCGCCTTCGCGCAAACAGTGCCAACAGGAAAAAATCATCATGCCACAAACCATCACCTATCCAATCCGGGATGCGCTCTATCTCAACATCACTGACCGCTGTACGCTGGAATGCGCCTTTTGCCCGAAAACACAAGGTATAAAGCAGGTACACGACTTTGACCTGACCATCACCCAACGCCCGGAAGTAACACAAATTATCGAAGCGATTGGCAATCCAGCAGAATATTCAGAAATCGTCTTCTGCGGGTACGGCGAACCGACTTTGCGCCTGAAAGTATTGTTGGAAGTGGCAGCGTGGATCAAACAACAAGGCGGAAACGTGCGGATCAATACTGACGGGCTGGCCAACCTCGTACACAAGCACAATGTGTTGCCAGAAATGCAGGGAAAAATTGATGCGCTTTCTGTCTCGATGAATGCGCAAAACGAAGAAGTCTACAATCGTCACTGCCAACCACAGTTATCTGGCTCTTTTAAGGCAATGCTGGCGTTTTTACGTGATGCGCCGGACTACATTCCACACGTCACTGCAACGGCGATTCATGGCTTGGAAGGAGTGGAGATTGCTGCATGTGAGCAACTGGCAAAGAAATGTGGCGTTGACTTTCGCCAGCGAGAACTGGATGTAGTTGGATGATCCAATAAAAAGAATTTATGGAATAGTAGAATATCCGTAAATTTCTCAGGTTTTTCTCTACAAATAATCAATAGGTTATCAATTTTTCTTCACCAAAGAGGTGCAACTTAGGCACATAGTCATAAAATTTATTTATGACCGAATAATGAATCCTTGGTTTAAAAAAATTAAAATATTAGTATTCTCTGAATCAGTTTTGAAGGTTTCTCAATTCCTCCATCCTCCTTTGGTGGTGTTTGGCGCAATCCTATCCGGATGCGCCTTTTTTTTGTTTGGCATCCTATACTGCAGTAAGACACTCAAGTATTATAGTTTATTCCAGAAGATGATGATTTCAGCAGAGGCAGACAGATCATGGCGTACAGCGAAAAGGTAATGGATCATTACGAAAATCCACGTAATGTTGGAGCGATGGATAAAGAAGCAAAAGATGTCGGCACGGGGATGGTCGGCGCACCTGCATGCGGTGACGTGATGAAATTACAGATTCAGGTGGGTGATGATGGCGTGATCGAGGATGCCAAATTCAAAACTTACGGTTGTGGTTCTGCGATTGCCTCCAGCTCGCTGGTAACGGAATGGGTGAAAGGCAAAACGCTCGATGAAGCACGTGAGATCAAAAATTCAGCGATTGCTGAAGAGTTGGCATTGCCGCCGGTGAAAGTGCACTGCTCCGTGTTGGCGGAAGATGCGATCAAGGCGGCGATTGAAGATTATCAGGCAAAACAATAGGATCAAAGAAATGATCCGGATTCTCTATTTTGCCCGGCTCTCTGAGGCATTCAAAAAAAGCGGCGAACCGATGATGCAAGGCAGTGCGAAAACGGTTGGCGAGGTGCTCGACAAACTACGTGCTCGTGGCAAGCTGTGGGAAAAAATGCTCCAGGACGGTCAATTTCAAATTATGGTCAACAAGCAAATCGTCAATGCCAAACACCCCATTAAAGATGATGATGAGATTGCACTGGTGTAAGCACATGTCATCAATACTGAACGGCTAATAACCGCTGTTCCGAAAAAATCGAAGCCCAGAGAAAGATTTTCCTTGCTGGGCTTTTTTTTCTGGAAGAGCAGTTTCTTTCCTACTTTTTCTTGCTTTGAACAATCACTCTCCCCAAAATTTCTCGAATCGTTTGCTACGCTGGTCGAAACAATATGGTCGTCACGACCTGCCGTGGCAGAAAGATCGCGATCCATATCGGATTTGGGTCTCCGAAATCATGTTGCAACAGACGCGAGTAGAAACGGTCATTCCTTACTTTGAACGTTTCCTAGCGCGTTTCCCCGATGTACAAACTTTAGCAAACGCCACACAAGATGAGGTGTTAGCATTGTGGTCAGGGCTTGGTTATTACGCACGCGGGCGGAATTTGCATAAAGCGGCACGGCAAATTTGTGCTGAATTTTCCGGCAATTTTCCCCAAACGCTAGACGAAATGGTTACGTTGTCGGGCATCGGACGTTCGACTGCAGCAGCGATTCTCTCGTTGGCATTTGAGTTGCCAGAGCCAATTTTGGATGGCAATGTGAAACGGGTTTTCTGCCGCCATTTCGGGATCGAAGGCTGGCCGGGCAAAAGTGCGGTCACAAAAACCCTATGGCAAATTGCGGAAAACGAAATGCCACAACAGCAATGTGGCGTGTATACGCAGGCGATTATGGATTTGGGCGCGACCTGTTGCCTGCCAAAAAATCCGCAATGTGAAATTTGTCCGGTGTCGCAATCATGCATTGCCCATCAGAAAGGGCGTACGGAAGAGTTACCCACGCCCTCGCCGAAAAAGCAGTTGCCGGTACGGACTGTAGCGATGATCATTTTGCAGAATACGAATGGGGAAATCCTGTTGCAACGTCGCCCGGAAACCGGAATTTGGGGTGGTCTGTGGAGTTTCCCGGAACTCGAAGCGGCAAATGAGTGGGAAAAGTGGTGCGAAAACCAATTACAAAAATCATTTTCTGAACCTGAAATTTGGCAACCATTCACCCATATTTTTACCCACTTCAAGCTGGAAATTACACCGCTTTACGTACAGATTGATCAAAATCAGGCAGATTTTCCGAAGATGGAAGAAAGTGCATGGATCGAAAAAACAGCGTCCGAAAACCTTGGCTTGGCTGCGCCGGTGCGTAAACTGATCCAAAAACTTGAATCATTTTGAGCGCTGTTTGGGGATTGGCTTGAATCGTGATTTGAATTCACAGACATTGACTGAAGACGAATTGAAGAATTGAGGAGAATTGAAATGGCAAGAATGGTGCAATGCGCAAAATTGGGTAAAAAAGCGGAAGGCTTGGAGCGCTCTGTCTATCCGGGTGAACTGGGCGAGCGGATTTTCAACGAAATTTCTCAAGAGGCATGGCAACTGTGGCTGCAACACCAAACCAAACTGATTAACGAACGTCGCCTCAGCATGGCAGATGCTAAAGCACGGTCTTTTCTTGCCGAGCAGATGGAGAATTTTCTGTTTGGAACGGGAGAGGTGGCTGAAGTTTCAGAAACACCACAATCTATAGCCAATACAGTTACTGTTAATTAATGACTCCATTAAAGACAATCCTGAATAATTACCAGCATCAAAAAACTACGAAATATAAAAATAAGGAAATCGACATGCCCGACTACCGCTCAAAAACCACCACCCACGGCAGAAACATGGCTGGCGCACGCGCACTGTGGCGTGCCACTGGTATGAAAGAAGGTGATTTCGGCAAACCAATTATTGCAGTGGCAAATTCATTCACGCAGTTTGTGCCGGGGCATGTCCATCTGAAAGATATGGGTCAACTGGTTGCGCAGCAAATTGAAGCCGCAGGCGGCGTAGCCAAGGAATTCAACACCATCGCGGTCGATGATGGCATTGCAATGGGACATGGTGGCATGCTCTATTCGTTGCCGTCACGCGAGTTGATTGCCGATTCGGTCGAGTATATGTGCAACGCGCATTGCGCTGATGCGTTGGTCTGTATCTCCAACTGCGACAAAATCACACCAGGGATGTTGATGGCAGCATTACGGCTCAACATTCCAACGATTTTTGTCTCTGGTGGACCGATGGAAGCAGGGAAAACACATCTGGCATCCAAAGGCGACGTGAAGCTGGATCTGGTCGATGCGATGGTTTCTGCGGCAAATCCGAACGAAACGGATGCGGATGTAGAACAGATCGAGCGTTCTGCGTGCCCGACGTGTGGTTCTTGTTCTGGCATGTTTACGGCAAATTCAATGAACTGTCTGACGGAAGCGTTGGGCTTGTCATTGCCGGGCAATGGCTCGCTGGTGGCGACACACAAAGATCGCAAACGGCTCTTTCTGGAAGCAGGCAGTATTTCTGTCGCGATGGCGAAACGCTATTACGAAGGCAATGACGATAGCGTTTTGCCGCGCTCCATCGCGACATTTGAGGCGTTCGAAAACGCGATGGCGCTCGACATTGCGATGGGCGGCTCCACTAATACTGTTTTGCATCTGCTCGCAGCAGCACGGGAGGGGCAGGTCGATTTCACGATGACGGACATTGACCGCATGTCGCGTAAGGTTCCGCATTTGTGCAAGGTTGCGCCTTCCACGCAGCAATACCACATGGAGGATGTCCACCGCGCAGGCGGGGTGATGGCGATTTTGGCAGAGCTGGATCGCGCCGGACTGATCAACCGTGAAACGCCAACGGTGCATGCGGAAAATATGGGCGAGGCGATGGCGTTGTGGGATGTATGTGCGACGGGTGATGAGAAACGTCTGGATTTTTACCGCGCTGCACCGGGCAATGTGCCGACGATTGAGGCATTTAGTCAGGAAAAACGGTTCGAAACGCTTGATTTAGACCGCGAAAATGGTTGTATCCGCGATCAGGAACATGCGTTTAGTCAGGATGGTGGGCTGGCGGTGCTTTCCGGAAATCTCGCCGAAGCAGGTTGTATCGTGAAGACTGCGGGGGTCGATGAATCGATTCTCAATTTCACTGGGCCTGCGCGAATTTTTGAAAGTCAGGAAGCGGCTATTGAAGCGATTCTGAACGACAAAATCAAGGCGGGCGATGTAGTCATTATCCGCTACGAAGGGCCACGTGGTGGGCCGGGCATGCAAGAGATGCTCTACCCGACCAGCTACCTGAAATCGAAAGGTTTGGGCGCAGATTGCGCATTGATCACCGATGGGCGTTTCTCTGGCGGTACTTCCGGGCTGTCGATTGGGCATGTTTCGCCAGAAGCGGCAGAAGGTGGCTTGATTGGTCTGGTTGAGGAAGGTGATTCGATTGAAATCAGCATTCCAAACCGTACGATCCGTGTTGCCGTTGCGGATAATGTGCTGGCGAAGCGTCGCACAAAAATGGAAGCGAAAGGTAATCAGGCGTGGAAGCCGGAAAACCGGGATCGGAAAGTTTCAGCAGCATTAAAGGCCTATGCAGCGATGACAACCAGTGCGGCGTTTGGGGCGGTGCGTGATGTGAAGCAGTTGGAGAAATAATCGTTAGTTGTATTGATAAAACCTCTTGTAAAAATACGCAGGAGGTTTTAGAAGTAGCGCCTCACTTTATTAGGATAAATCAATAGACGGCTCTCACAATATGAACAATCAATTAATAATTACTGACAATATTAAAAATAGTCCTCCGGGGACTGTTTTTTCTATAACTTTCCCCAATTTCCTGCATTATGGAATTTATGATGGATCTGGAAAAATAATTCATGCCTCCAAAAAAAGAGGTTGTGTTAGCCACGATTCATTAGAAGAATTTTCAGATGGAAAAACAATCAAAATAAGTTCTATTTGCGGAGAAAATCTAGAACATGCTGTAAAAAAATCCAAAGAATATATTGGTTTAAAATATGATTTATTTTCATCTAACTGCGAACATTTTGTTCGTTTAGCACATGGTTTAGAAAAAGAAAGTCTTCAGTTAAGAAAAAATATGTTTTGTGGTTTAAGTATTGCAACAAGTCTATATTCTGACAACAAATATGTTAAATATGCCGCTCTTGGCGCAGCTTTAGGTGCCGCAATTCCTTCCGAAAAAGATACTGTAAAAAATACAGTTGTAGTTGGCGGATTATTTCTTGCCATCACTTGGTTGCTTAGTGAAGCATCTAAAAATGAATGAAGATTACAAAAAATTGCTTTTAGAGACTTTAAAAGATGAAAGCCGAATGTACTCTGATAATTTGTGGAGAGTAATAGGCTTTCTCGCTGTTATTTTTGTTGGTATGGTCTCTGCTGACGATGGACAAAAGATATTCAGAGAAAACCCAGAAACATCAATAATCGCAATTTTTACACTAATTGTTTGCGTAATTGGTCATATCATTTTATCTGGTAGGCATTACTACAGGTCAAACAAGATTTTCAAAGAAATATCAAACAATATTGCAATCAATGTAACCAAAACATATAGAATAAGCTTTTTATCTTATATAGTTAACATTATTGCTGTCATTTTTATATCTATTCTGGTAGGAAATATCTTTTATATCTGATTTTTTAAATTGAATTTATTTTCAATTTTCCGCCTAGGTTGTTTCGACTCTTTTACATGTGGAAAACCCAATATACAAGATATCAAGTTATTACAGCTTATGAACCAAAATGATATCCTAAGACAAATCAAACAGAACAAGCAGAAGTTAAAAGATAAATATCATTTATCTCGTATTGGTTTTTTTGGCTCTTTTGCACGGGATAATGCGACTGAAAATAGCGATGTAGATATTGTTGTGGAAATGCCGCCCAACCTTTTTATGATGGTGCATTTAAAAGAAGAACTACAAGAAATATTGCATCGCAAAGTTGATATTATTCGTTATCGTGAAAATATGAATGCTTTTTTAAAAGAACGCATTGATAAAGAAACAGTTTATGTTTGATGACAACCAACAAAACATCATCATCTACAACACGCCAGATGGAAAATCATCTGTCTCGCTGTATGCGCAAGACGGCAATGTTTGGTTGACCCAAGACCAGCTCGCAGAACTTTTTGGCACCTCTAAACAAAATGTGGGGCAACACATAAAAAATATTTTTGAAGACAAAGAGTTAGATGAGAATTCAGTTGTAAAGAATTACTTTACAACTGCCCAAGATGGTAAAAATTACGACATCCTTCATTACGCACTGCCGATGATTTTGGCAATTGGCTTCCGGGTACGCGGCAAACGCGGAACACAATTCCGACAATGGGCGAATCGCCATCTGCACGAATATATGGTCAAAGGGTTCGTGATGGATGATGAGCGATTGAAAAACCCGGATGGCCGTCCCAATTATTTCGATGAGATGCTGGCGCGAATCCGTGACATTCGCGCATCTGAAAAACGTTTCTACCAGAAAGTACGCGATCTTTTCGCATTAAGCAACGATTACGACAGCAGCGATAAAGCGACACAGATGTTTTTTGCCGAAACACAGAACAAATTACTGTTTGCGGTGACGGAGCAAGTCGCTACGGAGATTATTCTCAGCCGCGCTGACGCCGGAAAAGAGAATATGGGGCTGACAAACTGGAAAGGTTCCATTGTCCGCAAACAAGATATTTACACGGCAAAAAATTACCTCATAGAAGACGAAGTGGACACGCTGAACCGGCTGGTGATGATCTTTCTAGAAACCGCAGAATTACGGGCAAAACGGCGTGTTGATACAACAATGGACTTTTGGCGTGGCAATATTGATCAAATCATTGAATCCAACACATTTCCATTACTCCAAGGACGAGGTTCGATCCGTCATACCGAGATGAAATCGCAGGTATCCGCAGAATATGAACAGTTTGATGCGCGGCGAAAAGCGCATGATGCACAGCTTGCAGATCAACAAGACCAAGCAGAAATTGAACAGGAATTAATCCAGCTTGAACGTAAGATCAAGAACCGTTAATTTTTTTGCTAACAACTCTCACCATCCGCCATGTTGAAAATCACTCAAAACCTCTCCATCCCTGACCACGAAATTGAGCTTTCCGCAATTCGTGCGCAAGGGATGGGTGGCCAGAATGTGAATAAAGTCTCGTCGGCGATTCATTTGCGGTTTGATATTCACACTTCATCATTACCCCAACTGTACAAGCAACGCTTGTTGCGGCTACACGATCACCGAATCAGCAAAAAAGGAGTGGTGATTCTCAAAGCACAACGGTTTCGGATGCAGGAAAAGAACAAGGCCGATGCATTGGAACGGTTGCGGGAAATGATTCGTAGCGTCACGACTGATCCCAAAAAGAGACGCCCTACGAAACCGACCTATCGTTCCCGTCAAAAGCGGCTGGACAATAAAACACGGCGGGGTCAGGTGAAAATATTGCGCAGCAAGATTTTTGAATGATGTTCAAAAAAACTGAATTAACTTGATAGCTGATGGAAGAAACACAGAAAAATAATCCGCTCCACGGAAAAACGCTAGAGATTATTGTGAATGCATTGGTTGAAGAATATGATTGGGACGGATTAGGCGCACGGATTGATATCCGCTGTTTCAAAAATAATCCATCGGTGAAGTCAAGTTTGAAATTCCTGCGTAAAACACCGTGGGCGCGAGAGAAAGTGGAACAGTTGTATATTGAAACGTTTTTTCCTGCGCAAAATCTCTATCGCGTCAAATCCAAACTCAAACTTAAACCCAAATCTCAACCCAAACCGAAATAAGGGAATTTCTGAATGGTGAAAAAATGGTGAAGAAAAAATGGTAAAAATCGGTCACACGTATGAATTGGCGGTCGTGAAAACAGTCGATTTTGGCGTTTATCTGGATGCCGAAAATCTGGGCGAAGTGCTCTTACCCAAAAAATATATGCCGGAAAATTTATCCATTGACGATTCGATCCGTGTTTTTCTCTATCTGGATTCGGAAGACCGTCCTGTCGCAACTACACAAATTCCGAAAGTGCAAGTTGGAGAGTTCGCTTACCTGAAAGCAGTGGATAAAAATGACTGGGGCGTGTTTCTGGATTGGGGATTAGAGAAAGATTTGCTCGTGCCATTTTCGGAGCAACATCGTCCGATGGAAGTTGGGCATTCTTATTTGGTGCGCGTTTATCTAGACTCGGTGGATGCGCGGATTACTGCCTCCTCCAAAATTAACAAGTTTCTCGAAGACCAATCTCCGTATCCATTCAAACCACGACAAAAAGTGGATTTGATTATTGCAAACAGTACGAACTTGGGTTTTAAAGCGATTATCAATCATCGCTATTGGGGCGTACTATATAAAAACGAGGTGTATGAGCGGTTGAGTTTTGGGCAAAGCAAGACCGGTTTTATCCAGCGTGTTCGTCCTGATGGAAAAATTGATTTAATGCTGCAAGATAGTCGGAAGAGTGGTGATGCACAATCAAAGCTGATTGAAGATTATTTAAAACAGCAAGGCGGTTTTGCGCCGGTTCATGATAAATCTGATCCTGCATTGATTGCAAAGCTGTTTGGAATGAGCAAAAAGGCGTTTAAAAAAGCAATCGGTAATTTATATAAAGCGCGGGTTATTACGATTGAAAAAAAAGGAATTCGTTTGGTGATTTGAAATCTATTTTTGACAGCCTAAGGATACAGCACTAACTCCAGAAAAATATTGTCTGATCCATAAAAATGGAAATGAAAGCTACTAGATGTCAGGTCTCGTGTGTTCATAAACCTTTTTCGTAAACAATTTCTGCTT
>CAYFMX010000029.1:0-27028 GCA_964344325.1 uncultured Piscirickettsiaceae bacterium | reverse complement strand
AACTTTCATTTATGCCTAAGCGAATGATTTAATTTGAAGAAACAAGTCTAATATTATTCTCAATCAATTTTCATTTATATCTATATTTCTATCCAGTAACAAACACCATCACAGTGGTCGAAATGCCCAACAAAATCAGCAACCCGAATGCAGCACGACGCATCGCAAGATCACTCCACGCAGGCGGATATTTTTTCCCCAGCCAGGTAAACAGCAAAACTACCGGCAGGCTATAGAGAAAGAGGGTGATCACTTCGCCAGTCATGTGTCCCTGCGTTGTGACAAACGCAATCCGACTAATGGTCGAAATGGCAAAAACCGCCAAAATTGTGCTGCGGATTGTCTGAATCGAAATCGGCTGCTTGTAGAGCGAATAGACCAACGGCGGCGCACCGGTGCTGAACATTCCAGCCAAAATCCCCGATGCTACACCAGTAAGCCAAGTATGGATCGGCGGAAACAATTTTTCCCGTGGATGTGGCTTCAACATCAGCAACATACCACCAATAATAATCACCAACCCGGAAATCAACTGCAACAACTGCACCGAATGTTGGCTCAAATAATCGAGCAGTAATACTCCGCAAACCATCGCCGGAACCATCCCTGCCAGTACCCAAACCATCGTTTTTCGGTGAATATGATGATGGTGTTTATGTAACGCCAATAACGTGTTGACCAATCCAACCAGAGAAATCAGCGCAGCGACCGACTGAATCGACACCAATTGCAACGTCGCAGCAATCCCCATCACAATCAACCCCATCGCAAAACCGGTGATCGTCTGGATATAACAACCTACTGCCACAGCAAATAGCAACATCAGGATCGTGTGCGTTTCTCCCATGAATTTATTTCAGATGGACTCGAAATAATCTTCGAATTACACAGGTTTGTATTTGCCGTACGAACCACGATCCATATCGATAATTTCCACTGTCACCACCGAAGCTGGAATATTCAATGTGGGAAATGCCGACAAAATCGCCTCGCCTAACCGTTTTTTATTATCATCATCCCGCCCAGATTTAATCCGCGTCTGAATATGGATATACGGCTCGCTGCCACCTGCCTGAGTAAAGTTACGGAATGGATAGGCACGAGTTTTGATGTGGCTGACCTCAAACAAACCACTATCTGCAATTGCATTGTGAACTGCGTTAAGCATTTCATTCACTTTTGCATCGTCTGCAATCTGTTCTGCATATTCAACGATAATATGTGGCATTTTATTTCTCCTGTTTCACCGAAAAATTTTCTGGAAGAAATTAATTTTCTTGCTATTAAGAATGAAATCAAAACAAAGTTGAGGACAACTCATTCACCGCTGCAATCATTTCCGCATCATCGGTCAACGCTTGCCCAATTGCGGAACGGCACGCTTCCACCGGATCAATCCCAGAGGCAATCAGTTTAGCCGCATGAACAAGCAACCGCGTGCTTGCCCCCTCTTCCAACCCAGAACCTTTCAAATTGCGCGTCATCTCTGCAAATTTGACCAGATTCGTTGCCATTGCTGCATCGACACCTGATTCTTTCTGGATAATTGTCTGCTCCAGCTCTGCACTTGGATAATCAAAATCCAACGCAATAAACCGCTGGCGAGTCGATTGCTTCAAATCTTTCAATACGCTCTGATAGCCGGGGTTATAGGAAATAGAGAGGCAAAATTCATCCGGTGCTTCGAGCAATTCGCCGCGCTTCTCCATCGGCAAAATGCGGCGATCATCGGCGAGTGGATGAATCACCACCATCGTATCTTTCCGCGCCTCGACAATTTCATCCAGATAGCAGATCGCACCGGCACGCACCGCCCGCGCCAATGGCCCATCAACCCACCGCGTCTCCCCACCCGTAATCAAATACCGACCAACCAAATCGGAAGCGGTCAAGTCATCATGACAAGAGACCGTCAACAATGGACGCTTTAACCGCCATGCCATGTGCTCCATAAAACGCGTCTTGCCACAACCGGTTGGTCCTTTTAGCAATACCGGCAGGCGATTTTGAACAGCTACTTCAAACAAACCAATTTCATTGTTGATTGGTTCGTAATAAGGTTCTTCGTGGATCAAATACTCTTCTGCGGAAAATTCAGTAGCAGATTGCGCTAAAATCTGCGATGAAATGGACTCATCAACCATGTGCAAACTCGCCTAGATATCAATCTCACCCGTAAAAACGGTTTCTGCTGGTCCGGTCATCATCACCGGCTCGCCTTCTCCTGCCCACGAGATTGAAAGCGCACCACCGGGCAGTGTGACGTTCACTTCGTGGTCGAGATCACCTTGCACAATACCGGAAACAACGGCCGCACATGCACCTGTCCCACATGCGAGCGTTTCTCCCGCGCCACGCTCGTAAACACGAAGTTTGATGTGGTTGCAATCCACGATTTCCATAAACCCGACATTAACTCGTTGCGGGAACAGCTCATGAGACTCCAGCGGTGGCCCCAAGGTTTCAACCGGCGCGGTATCGACATTATCCACTGGCAACACGACATGCGGATTGCCCATGGAAATCGCCCCAACCTTGAAGGTCTCTCCATCATATTGAATATCGTAATGGTGGGCGCGGAAATTCATCTTGAACGGAATCTGTTGCGGCTCCAGTACCGGTTCACCCATGTTGACAGTAATCCAGCCATCCCGCACTACGTTCAGTGTGATAATACCACCCGCCGTTTCGACCACAATCTCGTCTTTGTCAGTTAACCCTTGCTCACGGACAAATTGCGCAAAACAACGTGCACCATTGCCGCACTGCTCTACCTCGCCACCGTCCTGATTCCAGATGCGGTAACGAAAATCGGCTTCCGCCGTTTGTGGTGGCTGTACCAGTAACACTTGGTCGCATCCAACTCCGAAATTACGATGAGCGAGGAAACGAACTTGCTCCACGGTCGGCTCAAATCCAGCTTGTTCGCCGCTGAATCCGTTGATGACAACAAAATCGTTGCCCAAACCGTGCATTTTGGTGAATTTCAGATTCATTCTCTCTTCCCATTAATTATTTAGGAATATGCTCTCCGGCAAACAGCGACTCAATCGTTTCACGCTCGCGAATTACGTGATACTGATCGCCTGAAACCAGAATTTCCGCTGCACGCGGACGCGAGTTGTAATTAGAAGCCATCACAAACCCGTATGCGCCAGAGGAGAAAACGCACAACAAATCGCCCGACTCTACTGCCAATTCGCGGTCTTTGCCAAGAAAATCGCCTGTTTCACAAATTGGTCCAACGATATCATAGGTTTTCTTGTCGATTGGCTTTTCAACTACCGACTCAATGCGCTGCCATGCAGAGTAGAGCATTGGGCGGATCAAATCATTCATTGCCGCATCGACCATGCAAAAATTCTTCTCTTCGCCTTCTTTCAGGAATTCCACTTCTGTGAGCAATACGCCTGCATTGCCAACCATTGCGCGTCCCGGCTCCAGAATCAACTCCAGATTGCGACCTTGCAGTTTTTTCGTCATCGCACGAACATATTTTGCTGGTGAAGGCGGATTGTCGTCCTGATAATCAATGCCCAATCCACCACCAATATCAATGTGATGCAAGTTGATTCCTTGCCCCGATAATTGGTCAATCAATAGTAATACACGATCCAGCGCATCTTCAAATGGTGCAAGTTGCGTCAACTGCGAACCAATGTGGCAATCAATACCGATAATTTCGACATGTTCCAGCATCGCCGCGTGTTGGTAAACTGTCAATGCCCGTTCAACCGGAATGCCAAATTTGTTCGTTTTTAGGCCGGTAGAAATATAAGGATGTGTTTTCGCATCGACATCTGGATTGACGCGCAATGAAATCGGTGCTTTTTTGCCCATTTCCCCGGCAACGCGATTGACCCGCTCTAATTCGCCTTCCGATTCAATATTGAAGCAACGAATCCCTAACTCCAACGCACGGCGAATTTCTGCTGATTTCTTCCCAACCCCGGAAAAGACTACTTTACCTGGATCGCCCCCAGCACGGATAACGCGCTCCAATTCGCCGACTGAAACAATATCAAACCCCGCGCCCAGTCTCGCCAACAATGCCAAGATCGCCAGATTGGAGTTTGCTTTGACTGCAAAACAGATCAGGTGTTTTTGTTTCGGAGCAGAATCAAACCCAATCTCAAATTCAGCAAACTGCTCGTGGATCGCTGCTTCCGAATAGACAAACAAGGGCGTGTCATGTGATTTTGCCAATTCACGCATAGAGACTTCTTCTACATGCAATGTGCCGTTTTTTCGTTCAAATACGTTCATCGAAAATTCTTCTTCCTAAATCTGGCTTTAACTCTATTTTGGTGATTTTTGCGCTTTTGCATCCCGCTGTTGATCCAGCATCAACTGCCCCAGTTTGTAGCGCACTTTATTGACTGCCTTTAACTGCTCTGCCGCCTCTACAGTTTTTCCAGCTTGTAGCAACCGCTTCTGTTTTGTTTCTAACTGCGCCAACTCTTTTTGATACTGCTGAACCTGCTTGTGACGTTGGCGCAATTTCGCTGCTTCACTACGGAGTTGTGTCGCTTCTTCTACTGAAACCACTTTTGTACGCTGTTCCAACTGCACCGCACGTTTATCGTCTGGCAGATAGAGCGATCCGGTTTGTCCGCAGCCGCCCAGCAATAGCGTAATCGCGAGCGGAAATGCGAAAGCTGTATGTATTTTTCTGGATTTCATCATCTTATTTCCTATTATTTCCTGAATTTTTCACGCTTCTGTTTCCAAAAATTTTTTAAGTATAGCAACAGTTATCGACCACTCACCAGCTAGCCATAAATCCTGTAGTAGTCTAAATAATTTTGGAGAGTTATTTCCCCGTACACAATCTGGAAAAATCAAATGGCCACAAGAAAAGAACGGCTTTCCTGTACTCCGAAAAAACGGCGTGGTTACGCCAAGCTGATGGTAGAGGAAAACAACAATAACAAACGGATAGTGAAAATCTCCGGTGAAAAAAGCAGCTTAATTTCTCTACAAAAAACCTTGACCATTACATTGATGCGATGGTTCAGACCAGTACAATAAGGGATTTTCTCGGGGACTACCAAATGCGACTCAAAAAACTCCTACAACCGTTTTTTTACACTCTTTTACCGATTACCGTGCTGATTGTCTCTGCGCTTTCCAGTAGCGGTTGCGCACCAGTTGTGGCCACCGCCACGGTAGGGACGACCGCAATGGCCTCTTCCAGCCAACGCACTTTCGGTACAATGATTGACGATCAGAATATTGAAATGAAGGTCGGCTATACTATCGGTCAGGATGCGGAACTCAATGACCAGACGCACATTAATGTCACCAGCATCAACTTTATTGTGCTGCTGACCGGCGAAGCCCCCACCCATGCGCTAAAACGAAAAGCGGAACGGATCGCCCGCAAACATTCGAAAGTGCGCCGCGTGCATAATCGAATTACCATTGCCGCACCCAGTTCTATCATCAGCCGCACTAGTGATACTGCGCTGACCGGACGCATCAAAACCGCGATGCTCAGCTCCCACAAATTCAACGCCAACCATATCAAAGTCGTGACAGAAAACGGTGTCACTTATCTGATGGGTGAGGTCTCCCGCCGTGTCGCGCATCAGGCAACTGAAATTACTCGCGGCATCAGCGGCGTGCAAAAAATAGTTAAACTATTTGAATATAAAGACTAAATTCATCCACAACTAATCAGTACAAATCAATCATACAAAATCAATCTCAGGATCATTTTCTGATTTCTATTATTTGGAAAGCTTTTGAAGTCCTATCATTCCCCGCAGGATCTACGCAGATTTTTCCAACGCGCAGATTTGCGTGACGACCAAATTCTGACCAATGCAGCGAATTTGGTTGCCTATAGCTATGACAATAGTCGTCGCAGTGTACGCCCGGAAATTGTGTTGCTTCCAGAATCGCATGACGAAGTACAGCAGATTGTCCAGATTTGTCATGATCATGAAATCCCGCTAACCGTGCGTGGACGTGGCTCCGGCACTTCTGGCGCATCGGTTCCGACACAAAGTGGCGTAGTGCTCTCCACCGAGCAGATGCGCAAAATTGTACGGCTCGACCTGCCCAACCGAATGATGACCGTACAACCTGGCATCACCAATCAGGAAGTACAAACCACTGCCGCCAAACACGGCTTTTTCTGGGCACCAGACCCGAGCAGCAGCGCGTTTTGTAGCGTGGGCGGAAACCTTGCCTGCGGTACAGCGGGACCTCGCGCCGTGAAATATGGCACAGTGCGGGAAAATATCTTTGGCTTGCGTGCCATCACTGGCACAGGGGAAGAGATCAAAACTGGCACGGAAACCACCAAATGGGCAGTTGGCTATGATTTGACCCGATTGCTGTTGGGGTCGGAAGGGACACTCGCTGTTATTACTGAAGCAACCTTAAAACTACTTCCCAAACCGCAAGCCAAGCGGATGGCGCGCATCCTTTTTCGTGATATCCATACTGCTGCGGAAGCCATTGCCGCCATCATGGCGCAACCGACACCGCCTTGCGCACTGGAATTCATGGATCGGAAATCGATTGATCTGATCCGTCCACAATTAGGCAATAATTTCCCAGAACAAGCCAACGCGATGCTGATGGTGGAAGTTGATGGTACAAAGACATCATTAGACGATGCTGTTTCTAAAATCGACCAGTGCAGTAACAATGCTGGACGACTTGAATTCTGCACTGCAACCAATTCACAGGAAACAAAAATATTATGGCAAGCTCGGAAAATCCTCTCCCCACGCCTACGCGAAATTGCACCAAAAAAGATCAACGAAGACATCGTAGTCCCGGTTTCTGAATTGCCGGAATTGATCAGCCGACTGGATCAACTGGCACAACAGCACCAGCTTCAGATCGTCAATTTTGGACATGCAGGAAACGGTAATCTACACACTAATTTGCTTGTCAACCCAGATAATCTGGAAGAAATGGAGCGTGCTGAAACTGCGCTGGCAGAAATTTTCAAAACCGTGCTGGAACTGCGCGGCAGTATTTCCGGTGAGCATGGGATTGGACTAGTCAAACAGCCTTTCGTCCCACTGGAAATTGGGGAAACAGAACGGAAACTGATGAACGGAATTCGTACTGTGTTTGATCCGAAAGGGATACTAAATCCCGATAAAGGACCACAGCTTTAAACTTATTAACGTTAATGAATTCAGCTCCAACAAAAAGCTACGCAAAAACCTAATCCTGATTTACTCCACTAGTTTGAGGTGAGAGGGGCGTTCTGTCCTTCTCCCATCCGTTTTCGGTTTACCCTCTTTTTTGCGCTGCGTAGTTTTTCCGGTACGAGACTGCGTTTTTCCGTCTGTTTTTTTCCCGCTTTTCGCTTCTTTCAATTCCGGTTTTCGGGCAAGTTTTTCTGCATTTTCTGCTTCCGCATATTCTTCGTCCGGGAACATCATCCCCTGACCATTTTCCCGTGCATAAATACCCATCACTGCTTCCGGCGGAAAATCAATCTCAATCGGAACTCCGCCAAACCGTGCGCTGAAACTGATCCATTCATTCCCCAATTCCAGATGGGAAACTGCATCGTAATCTACATTGAGGACGATCTGCCCGTCCTGCACATACTCCTGCGGAACCGCTGCCGACTCATGCAACGCATTGACGATCACATGCGGAGTCAACCGATTATCGGTCAACCATTCATGCATCGCACGGATCAAGTATGGACGACTAGAGCTGAGCACGATTGATGGATTATCCATTCAGTTCCCGCTCCTCTTCGGTTAGGCTCTTCTGGAATGTGCCCCGTAGAAACAGCCGTTCTGCATATTGCTCAACCTCTTTCGCGGAATCGGGCAACTTGACTCCCAAACTTTTTAGCCGCCAGAGAATCGGACTGATACAGCAATCAACCAATGAAAATTCATCGCTCATAAAAAATGGTTGCTGGGCGAAAATCGGTGCCAACATCGTGATGCTTTCACGCAACTCTTTCTTCGACTGGTCTGCTGTTTTCTTGTCGCCAGTGAGGATATTTTCCACCAATGGATTCCAGTCCCGTTCAATCCTCCCAATCATCAGCCGTGTCCGCGCCCGGGAAACTGGATCAACTGGCATCAACGGTGGATGCGGGAACCGCTCATCCAGATATTCCATGATCACTTGCGAACCAAACAATGTTAACTCGCGATCTGTCAAAGTCGGCAAAATCTGGTACGGACTTAATTCCAGAAAATCTTCCGGCGGATACTCCAGATTGACAATCTCGGTCTCATAGGAGAGTCCTTTCTCCGCCAGCACCAGCCGCACCCGGTGGCTGATATGATCCTGCTCTCCGGCATAGAGCATCATTACCGCACGTCTTGTAGAACCCGACATAATCTTTCCGACACCTTTTTTATTCTTCTATTTCCAACACAACCAAAAAAACAAAAACCCCGGACACTGCCCAAACAGTGCCCAGGGTAGGAGGCCTCCTCTACCTAAAATAGAGCTAGGCTATTTTTAGTGGACATCCTTCCAGTACTCTTTCTTCAGCATGTACGCCACAATGAAGAAGATGAAGAGGAATGCCAACACATACCAGCCCAACGTCTGGCGGTAGGATTTGACTGGCTCGCCAACATAAACCAGGAAATTGGTCAAATCAGCAACCGCCGCATCATATTCCACTGGCTTCATTGTGCCTGTGCCATCAGCCATCAACTTGATTTCCTTGTGATCGCCTTCGCCCTGCTCAATCTTCTGCTGCCAACCCTGCAGTTTCCACAAGACATGTGGCATACCCACATCCGGGAAAACGGTATTGTTGACGCCCATCGGACGGGAATCATCCAGATAGAAGCTACGCAAATAGGTGTAGATCCAGTCTGCGTTCCGGGAACGGGAAATCACGCTCAGATCAGGTGGTGGCGTGCCGAACCATTTTGCACTTTTATCCTGCGGCATCGCCACGTTCATGGTGTCGTGGATTTTCGCACCCGTATGAATCAACGCTTTGGTCTCTTCGACGGTCATACCGAGGTCATCACCCATCCGCTTATAACGCATGAAATGGGCAGAGTGACAACTCAGGCAATTATCCACAAAGAGCTTCGCGCCCCGTTTCAATGACTCCTTGTCATAGATATCAATCGGAGCCTTGTCCAGATGGACACCTGCACCTCCACCAGAGAATGCAGGGGCGGAAACCGTAGCCACCGCCAAGGCAAAAAGTAACGTCATGATTTTTCTCATCGTTTTCATCCTCATTTTTTGCCTTCAATATCCTATTCCGGAATCCGCTCTGGAACTGGCTTGGTTTTGTCAATCTTCGAGTACCAAGGCATCAACAAGAAGAAAGCAAAGTAGAGCGCAGTAAATAACTGAGCCAGGAATGTAGTCACAGGCGTAGATGCAACCATGCCCAAATAGCCCAACCAAACAAAAGAGACCACAAAGATCGCAATTGCAATCTTGAAGATTGGCCCTTTGTAGCGGATAGATTTAACCGGGCTCTTATCTAACCATGGCAACAGGAAGAACATGATGATCGCACCAAACATCACCACGACACCTGGGAACTGCGAACCAAACATCGGCGGAACCGCACGCAAAATCGCATAGAACGGCGTGAAATACCACACTGGCGCAATATGTTCTGGTGTCTTCATCGGATTCGCCGGCTCAAAGTTCGGTGCTTCAATGAAGTAACCACCCATTTCCGGCGCGAAGAAGACCGCTGCCGCAAAGAGGATCAGGAAGCCTGCCACCCCTGCAATATCCTTCACAGAATAGTACGGATGGAACGGAATACCATCTGCTGGCGCATCCTTGCTCCAACGGTTTCCTTTTGGTCCTTCCTTGATTTCAATCCCTTCTGGATTATTGGAACCCACTGCATGCAGTGCCACGATATGCAGGAAGACCAATGCCGCCAAAATAAATGGCAATGCAAAGTGGAACGCGAAGAAGCGGTTCAAGGTCGCATCAGAGATCACGAAGTCACCACGAATCCAAATGGACAACTCTTCGCCCACAAATGGGACAGCCGCAAACAGATTCACGATTACCTGCGCGCCCCAGTAGGACATCTGCCCCCATGGCAGTAGATAACCCATAAATGCAGTTGCCATCATCGCAATGTAGATAATGACCCCGAAAATCCAGATCAACTCACGCGGCTTGCGGTAAGAACCGTACATCAACCCGCGGAACATATGGAGATAGACCACAATAAAGAAGGCCGATGCGCCCGTCGAATGGATATAGCGGATCAGCCACCCCCACTCCACATCACGCATAATGTACTCAACGGAAGCAAACGCCAACTCCGCATCCGGCTTGTAGTGCATCGCCAGGAAAATTCCGGAAACAATCTGGATCACCAGCACCAACAACGCCAGCGAACCAAAGAAGTACCAGAAGTTAAAATTTTTCGGCGCATAGTATTGCGCCAGATGTTCATTCCAAACTTTCAGCAACGGGAAACGCTGATCAACCCAACCAATCGCCCCCGTCGCATTTGTCTCTTTCAAGCCCATTATGCTACTCCTTGGTCAACACCGATCAGAATCTTGCTGTCACTCAGATACTGGTGTGGTGGAACTGGCAAATTGGATGGTGCCGGGACACCCTTATAAACACGCCCAGACAAATCAAAGCGGGAGCCGTGGCATGGACAAAAGAAACCGCCTTTCCAATCTGCGCCCAAATCAGCCGGGGCAATTTCTGGACGGTAGGTTGGTGAACATCCCAAATGAGTACAAATACCGGTCATCACCATAAATTCCGGCTTGATAGAGCGGCTATCAGTCTGGCAATAATCCGGCTGATCGGATGCGCCGGAAGCTGGGTCAACCAACTCCCCTTCCAATGTTTTCAGATTGGACAATGCTTCCTCTGTGCGACGCACAACCCAGATCGGTTTGCCACGCCATTCCACAGTCAGCAACTGACCGGGCTGCATCTTGCTAATATCCACCTCAACCGGGGCGCCAGCCGCCTGTGCCCGCGCACTGGGGCTCATCGAACTGACGAAAGGAACCAGCACAAATACGGTCCCCACCGCGCCCACTGCAGAAGTGGCTGCCGTCAGAAAGCGGCGCTTACTTTGATCCACAGTCTCTGTACTCATACAGTCTTCTCTCCAAAAATACGATGCAAAGCGCACAATACGCTTCCCACCAAGCCTAAAATTCTGTCTACTAACACCCGAAGCATTAAAACCAAAACGCTATATCGAATTTTTCGAATATTACCACAAAATTTTAATGGTTTTACCGGACAGGGTTTTATATAGGCCTATAAGAAAGATTGCAACCACATTTCGGTCAATGCCAGTTGCCACAATTTGCTGCCCTGGATGCGAGTAAAATGTTCCGGCGCAGTCGGATTTTCCAGCAATTGATGCACATATTCTTGTTGGAACAGCCCCCGCTCGCGTGCTATTTTCGATGTTAGCGTATCACGCATCAGATCATAAAATTCGCCGCGCACATACTTCAATGCAGGCATCGGGAAGTACCCTTTCGGGCGGTCAATCACTGAATCTGGCAACAATCCCCGCGAAATCATTTTCAGTGGGGCTTTGCCGCCCTGCTTCAATTTCAATTCCGGCGGAATTTGCGCTGCCAATTCAACCAAATGGTGATCCAGAAACGGAACCCGCGCCTCCAATCCCCACGCCATCGTCATGTTATCGACCCGTTTGACCGGATCATCGACAATCAACGTGGTCACATCGGTGCGTAACACCTGATCCAGAAACGTGTCGCCATTCGGTTGTTGTAACAAATCTTCCAGCAATTCTGCTGTTGCATCTTCGCTATGAAATTCTGGCGACAGCATCGCCAAAACCTCATCATGATCGCGGTCAAAATAGTGTTTGCGGAATCGCTCCACCGCAGGCAATGTGTTGTTTTCCGCCACCATTTGCGGATACCAGAAATAGCCAGCGAAGACTTCATCCGCCCCCTGTCCGCTGAGTACTACGTGTACTTCTTGAGAGACCTGCTCGGCCAGCAGATAAAATGCCACCGCATCTTGCCCAAACATTGGCTCCGACATTGCTTTCACTGCTTCCGGCAAACGCGACAAAACCTGATCATTGGGAATCACGATTTTCCGATGCTGCGTCTGAAACTTCTCTACTACTGCATCCGAATACTCGAATTCACTGCCACGCTCCTCAGGTGAATCCTCAAACCCAATGGAAAACGTACGAATATCAGGGTGATTCGATTCCGCCAATAACCCAACTAACAAACTGGAATCCAATCCACCGGAGAGCAACACGCCAACCGGCACATCGGAAATCTGCTTACGCCGCTCGACTGCCTGCATCAACGAAGCACGAATTTCCTCTGCCCATTCCCATTCACTTTTCGGTGACTGTGTTGATGCTTTCGGACGTTTTGCAGAGAGCGACCAATATCGCTGATTTTCAACATTTCCGTCCGCAGCAACCGTCATCCAATGCGCCGGTTCCATTTTACGCACGTCACGGAAAATTGTGCGCGGCGCAGGAACGACTGCATGCAACGTAAAATGGTGGTGTAACCCAACCGGGTCGAAATTCGTGTCAATACCACCTACCACCAACAGTGCAGGCAATGTGGAAGCAAAAACAAACCGGTTGCCATTTTTTGCCCAGTAGAGCGGCTTGATGCCCATCCGATCACGCGCTAGATAGAGTTGTTGATTGCGGAGATCCCAAATCGCAAACGCAAACATCCCTGAAAAATGTTCTACGCACGCCCTGCCCCACGCATGGAACGCCTTCAAAATCACTTCTGTATCGCCAGTAGAGCGGAACGTATAGCCGAGTGCGATCAGCTCCTTGCGCAATTCCGGAAAATTGTAGATCGTGCCATTGAACACCACCGCCAACCCCAGATTTTCATCCACCATTGGCTGATGACCATTTTCAGACAAATCCAGAATGGAGAGGCGGCGATGTCCCAAGATAATCGAATCTTGCTGCCAAATACCCTCATCATCCGGACCGCGTGGACGCAATACTTCAACCATTCGTTCCACGCCGGAACAATCAGGCTGACTGCCATCCAGTCTCAATTCACCACAAATTCCGCACATAATTTTCTTTGTTTTTCTACCTGCTAATTTTCCAAATCCTTACGCTTCACAAACGGCGCATCATCGGAAACTTTTGCCCATCCGTGATTGCTAACCTTGTCCGTCGCGATGCAGTTGACACCCAGTTTCATAGATTTGTTCCAATCGTCTTCATGATTTGGCTTGAAAGAACGCACAAAGCCATTCATCTCTAATACCTTTTTCACATCACTTTTAAAATTTGGGTATATATTATGGAAATTGTAGAAGATAAAATCGCCTTTTGTGGCAGGAATATGATTTTCATCATCTCTTGGACGATAATCGCAGAAACAAAGTGCATTCCGTCCCCCTTGTTCCATATAACGCAGCTTTGCGTGGTGATCCCCGCTCAAACACACAATAAACTTTCCAAATAGATCTTTAACCGTTGGCCAACCGTGCTCTTTTACATATTGATCAAGCTTAATATCAGGGTTATTTTTCAGCAAATTGGCTGGTGTAAATAAGACCTCTTTCTTTAAATAACGTTTGAGATATACATCCAAATCTTGCTGAAAATCTCCTGATTTTTTGTCATCTTTCACATCTAAAATCAGCAAAACCGGATCATGGTCAAAATTTACATCATGCCATCTACGTAGGCTGGTTAGATAACTACCCAATAGATTATTTTTTTCATGCTTACAAGGCAATTTCCCATCATGGTGGGAAACCATAAATTGCTCTTCATCTTCATTATTCGGCTTGTACCAGATATCCAACTCACTCCCCCGGCAACCACAATCCGCAGGAGAATTTGCTCGCCAATCTAGCTGTGTAGAAATCGGCTGCTCATCCCGCTGGTAGGAATTGTGGGATGCTTTGAAAGTCACGTGGTTATAAGGCAAATTTTTATAAGAATCTGACATCTTTACCTTCCTTTTTCTGTATGCAGGTGAAGCATGATGTGTAGCAATCTAAACATCAAAAACGAACAAAACATCCTACTGATCCACACAAAAACAGGACAATAAAAAAATATGCATCCCATTTCACATCTGTATAAATAGAATTTATTATTCGTCTGATACGTAATCATTCCAGTAAAACCAAACAATGAGGTGAGGCATTCACGATGTCAATTGTAAAATTTTCAGATTTGCACAACCACGCACAACAACAAGCTTACAAGCTTCCGTTGATTCAGGCACACGCCTCGCCGCTGGTGAAAGGCATTCTTGATTGCGCCACACAACTGAACGCGCCTATTGCGCTAACAGTAGATGGCGACCAACTAGAGAATAACGTATTGCCCTCTATTGAATTGATGGCGAGACAAACTCCTATCCCCATCGCATTGCTGGCAAAAAATATCCAAAATGCTACGCAAGCAACTTTGGCAATTCGCCTCGGTTGCAACGCATTGCTCCCAGCAGACAGTCTTGACGAAAAAAAAACGGTTGAAATCCACCAAATTGCAGAATCATGCGGTATTGAGCAAATTCAGCGCGATACGTTGCAAAATTCCTGCATTGAAATAGACGAAGAACTGCAATTAGAGAATCTGCAAATCACTACACAAGCATCTTCCTGGAAGCAACTCGAAACACAAATTACAGAAGCAGTCACTACTCAACTCCCAGAACCACTGCATCAGACTGGCGCACCGGGACATGGTCAAGCGGCATCCATCGCCTGTGAACCGTGGCAACCCATTGAACATTTGATCATTTACGACACCTCCTGCGAGGAAGCGGAATCCGAAAAACTGGCGGCAGAAGGATTGCGTGTACTGGACCAAATTCCCGGCGTACGGGCGACCTGGAGTGGGCGTGCCGTTAAGGCGGACGTCGAATATCCATGGTGCTGGCTGATCCGCTTTGCCCATCCAGCAGTGATCGACTCCTACCGTGAACACCCGGATCATGTCGCCTATGCAGACACTCATTTTCGTCCAGTTGCCGGTGGCCGTATTAGCATTGACTATGCACTCACTGGCGCAGAAGAAGAACAGAATCGCAAGTAAACACTTGCTCTGTTTTTGAGTAAAAACGAACCTAATAGATCAAAATCAATCAAAATAGACCAGAATAGATTCAGAAATAGATAGTGGATCACTGTTGGATAGATTTTGAATGGATGTTGAATGGACTCTGAATATCTTCCCAAACTCACCGAAGAACTGGATGAGGCTACCCACTGGGTCGCTAATTTTTTGACCCAATGGTTCCAGAATTTACCAAAAGAGACTTCTTTAAAAAGTGCCTCTTCTGCCCCAAAACCGGCAATACTGGATCAGCAAGGGATCGGACTAAAAGCAGCATTACAGGAGTTTGAGGAGACCATTGTCCCCAACAGTTTGGGCATCACTTATCCAATCTATGTAGGATTGGTCAACTCTTCGCCTCTACCTGCGGCAGCACTGGCTGATTCACTGGTTTCCGCACTCGACAACAACGCTGGCGCATCCCATCACGGGCCGGCAGCAAACTGGTGTGAAGAGGAGGTCATTCGCCTCTTTTGCTCCTGGTTTGGCTGGGAAAACCCAGCGACCGGAATGATTGTGCCAGGTGGATCGTATGCCAATCTCCATGCGCTGTTACTTGCACGTGCATACAGTTTGCGGAAACCGAATGCAGAATTGCTGAAGCTGGTTGTCTATCACTCGCAGGCTGCTCATTTTTCCGTGATGCGAAGTGCGCATGTCATCGGGATTGACCCTCAAAATATCCGTACAATTCCTGCACCCGGACGCGGCTTTTTGGACAGCGATGCGTTTGCCCACATGGTCGAGAACGATTTGGAAAACGGATTGATTCCTTGTTGTCTGGTCGCCAATTTTGGCACCACCGGAACCGGCGCAATTGATGATCTGGATGCACTAAGCAAAATCTGTCAAAAACAGGACATCTGGTTCCATGTCGATGCCTGCTACGGCGGCGCAGCGATGTTGTTGCCAGAGTTTCAACACTATGTTGAATCGTTTGGCAACGTCGATTCCATTTCAATCGATCCGCACAAATGGTTTTTCATGCCATTGGTCTCTTCCATTGTGCTAACCCGTCACCCAGAACTGGAAAAAGAGAGTTTCGCACTGGAGGTTAGCTACATCCCGCAAGGCCATCCAGAACCCTACCAGCGCGGCATCTCCACCTCCCGGCGGGCGACTGGCATCACTTTGTGGATGGCATTCCGATGTTACGGCTGGGGAATGATTGCAGAGATTGTCCGCAACAATATTGTGCTGGCGCGTGAATTGGAAAATAAATTGCATGCGGCGGATTTTGAAATTCTGGCAGATGGACAGCTTTCCATTGTCTGTGCGCGATTAAAACAGGACATGCCCTCCCTATTCTATGAAGAAGTTGCAGAGCAAATCCGGGAATTAGGCGAGGCGTGGTTTGCGACCGTCCAACATGATGGAAAAATCTGGTGGCGGTTTAATATTCTGAATATTTGGGTAACGGATAAGCATATTGAAAAAATTGGCAATCTTCTGAAAAAAACAGTACACCAAAAAATAAAATCTTTCTAACTCACAAAAAATGGAAGAATGTATTTATCTAAAAGATGCGAAATATGTCGATGGATTCAAAATATTTCTGCAATTTAATACTGGGGAATCCGGAGAAACTGACCTTGAAGACGTTATTCAAAAATATCAAATAGCAGCACCACTTCGTGATCCAAAACAATTTTCCCAATTCTATCTGGACTCATGGCCTACATTAGCTTGGGAATGTGGTTTTGATATTGCACCAGAAGAACTTTATTCTCGAATAGCCCGTTAAAACAGAATAGAAAACATATGAACGACATCACAAAATTTAGCAAGCCAATAGAAAAATTAATTGATGTAATTAGTGGTGCAATCGGAACATGGTATAAACCAAAAGCAATAAGAAAAGAAGCTGAAGCAAAAGCATATGAAACTGAAGTTTTGGCAAAAGCAGATGCAAAAAGGAAAATAATTCTAGAAGAGGCAGATAGCGAAATTGCAGAAAGAGCTGCACAACGTCTTGCAACTCAGGAAATTAGAAGACAACAAAACATAGAATCTATTGCTGAAAAAGCAGTTCCACATCTTGAAGAGAATGTCTCCGAACAACCCGTAGATGAAGATTGGAAAACACGTTTTTTCAAGAAATCACAAGATGTTTCAAATAAAGAAATGCAGGAAATATGGGCAAAAATTCTTGCTGGAGAAGTTTCTAATCCTGGAAAAATTAGTATTCGCACATTAGATATCCTATCTAACTTATCAAAAGAAGAAGCCGAAAAATTTCAGCGCATCTGTGCATTCGTATCTGACTTTGAAGACATATGGAAAATAGAAGAAAAATTATCTCTAGATAAATTTGGAATTTCATATGGAGATTTAATTGAATTAAGGGATGCTGGTTTAATTTATGACAATGATAATCTTTCAAAAAGTTTTTCTATCGAAGAAACAAAAGAAATAGCTAATTTCAGAACATTAACAATAGGCCATATTATTTATGGAATTATTCCTCCAAAAGGAATAATAGAATTTTCTTTCGGCAGACATGGATTAACTCAGGCAGGAAAAGATATTTGCAAAACACTAAATGTTACATTTAATAAAAAATACGAGAAAAAAATAATAGAAGAAAAAACAAAAAAAGGTTATTATCTATTTGATTTAGAAAAAGATTTAGGCAACGAAATATCTTTAGGAAGAGCCATTATTGACGATAAGGTTTTAAATAGTTCAAAAAAGTGAAAACCTTTCACCTCCACTCCAACTTCCAACCCGCCGGCGACCAACCCACCGCCATTACGCAGCTCGTTGAAGGGCTGGAAAATGGCCTTGCGCACCAAATTCTGCTCGGCGCAACTGGCTCGGGAAAAACCTACACCATCGCCAATGTGATCGCGCAGACGCAACGCCCGACGATCATCATGGCGCACAACAAAACGCTGGCGGCACAGCTTTACGGGGAGATGAAAGCTTTTTTCCCGAAAAATTCAGTCGAATATTTCGTCTCCTACTACGACTACTACCAGCCGGAAGCCTACGTCCCGACGACGGACACCTTCATCGAAAAAGATGCGTCGATCAACGACCACATTGAACAAATGCGGCTTTCGGCAACAAAAGCACTATTGTCGAGTGACGATGCGATCATCGTCGCCACCGTTTCAGCGATTTACGGTTTGGGTGATCCAGAATCGTATATGAAAATGTTGCTGCACCTTTCGCGGGGAGAAAACATTGATCGCCAATCAATTCTAAAGCGGCTTGCGGCGTTGCAATATACCCGCAATGATTTGGAATTGCGGCGCGGCACATTTCGTGTGCGTGGCGAAATCCTTGATATTTTTCCTGCCGATTCAGAAGAGGAAGCGGTACGGGTTGAATTGTTCGACGAAGAGGTAGAACAAATTTCTACCTTTGATCCACTCACCGGAGAAATTCTCAATCGTTTGCCACGCGTCACCATTTATCCGAAAACGCATTATGTGACGCCGCGTGAAAAAATATTGCACGCGATTGATGAAATCAAAATTGAATTGAAAGAACGGCTTGATCAATTACATGACTTAAACAAACTGGTCGAGGCGCAACGGCTGGAGCAGCGCGTCAAATATGATCTGGAAATGATGCAGGAACTGGGATACTGCTCCGGTGTAGAAAACTATTCACGCTATCTCTCTGGACGCAATCCGGGCGAACCACCTCCAACGCTGATGGATTACCTCCCTGACAACGCGCTGTTTGTGATTGACGAAAGCCACGTTACCGTGCCGCAAATCGGCGGTATGTATCGCGGTGACCGCTCGCGCAAAGAGACATTAGTTGAACACGGTTTTCGCCTCCCCTCTGCACTCGATAACCGCCCGCTGCAATTCGATGAATTTGAATCGCTCGTCCCGCAAACGATTTACGTCTCTGCTACACCGGGAAATTATGAACTGGAACATGCCGGAGATGAAATTGCCGAACAGGTAGTGCGCCCAACCGGATTGCTTGATCCGCTCGTTGAAGTACGTTCTGCGATTACGCAGGTGGATGACTTGCTCAGCGAAATCCGCAAAACTGTAGCTTTGGAAGAACGTGTGCTCGTCACCACACTGACCAAGCGCATGGCGGAAGATTTGACCGAATATCTCGGCGAGCATAACGTGCGTGTGCGCTATCTGCACTCCGATATTGACACGGTCGAGCGCGTCGAAATTATCCGTGATCTGCGCCTTGGCAAGTTTGATGTTCTGGTCGGCATCAACCTGCTACGCGAAGGACTGGACATGCCGGAAGTATCGCTTGTCGCGATTCTAGATGCTGACAAGGAAGGTTTTTTACGCTCGGATCGTTCGCTCATCCAGACCATCGGTCGCGCTGCACGAAATGCTTCCGGACGTGCAATTCTATATGCGGAAAACATTACCGGCTCGATGCAACGTGCGATGGAGGAGACCGAACGCCGCCGCAAAAAGCAGGAAGCGTATAACCTTGAGCATGGCATCACACCGAAAACGATCAAAAAATCGGTCGAAGATATTCTCGAAGCGGGGAACGCGCCGGGCAGCAAAAAAGGGAAATTTGTGGGTGTTGCGGAAGAGGCGGCAGAATATAACGTTTCCACTTCCACTGATCCGCAAGCGATTCAGAAAGAGATTGATCGGCTGGAACAACAGATGTACGAATGCGCGAAAAATCTGGAATTTGAAGAAGCAGCGCGGTTGCGGGATCGGGTGAAGGTGTTGAATGAGAAGCTGGTTACATCATGACGGAGAAGCGTTTCTATTCATAGTGTTTCCACATCCGATATATTTTGATGATTTTTTCCTGCTCAAAAATTTCATAAACTAACCGATGCTGTTTATTAATTCTGCGACTGATTAACCCTTGCATATTCCCTTTCAAATATTCATATTCAGGCGGATATTGCAGGGGATTATTTCCAATCATTTTTAGCAACTTTAAAGCTTTTGATTTTAATCCACTTGCGCTCAAATTTTTAGCATCTTTTTGCGCTTGCGTCATAAAAATAAGCTGATACATTGTTACCAGTCCAGCTTATCCAAAGTGACACCATTCTCGGATGGCTCAGTCCTAGCATTTTGTATACTTTCTACCATGCCGTCGATGCTTCTTAAATACTCATCATCGCTGGTATATTCGGACTGATCCAATATCCTGATTTCATCTTTTGAAAAACTGCTGAGTATTTGTGAGAATTTTTCGCTGATATTGTCCTCAATTCTTAAGGTTAAGGTCTGCATTTGATTCTTCCATTCTATATTTTTTAATGATCGAAGTTTCTTCGTGACTATATTCTGCCGTACGAGTAGCAATATACGTTAGTGCGTAGCATCCATCAATTTACAATAAACGCTTCTAAAACCTGATCAATTTGCTGTTTCACCTCTTCCAACGATTTGGAGGCATCAATCACCCGAAAGCGTTGTGGAAATTGCTTTGCACGTTGCAGATAACCTTCGCGGATACGTTGAAAAAATTCGATCTCTTCCTGCTCAAACCGATCCAGTTCACCACGTTTCCCGGCACGTTCGAGGCCAATTTCCGGATCAATATCCAACAAAATCGTCAAATCCGGCTGCAATCCTTGCTGTGTCCACATTTCCAGTTGTGCAATGCTCTCTGTAGAAATTCCACGCCCGTTGCCCTGATAGGCAAAACTGGCATCGGTAAAACGGTCACAAAGTACCCACTTTCCTTCCGCCAACGCAGGGCGGATCTTTTCATTCAAATGTTGCGCCCGAGCAGCAAACATCAGTAACAGTTCTGTATCTTCAGCGATTTTGTTTTCAGTTGGCGTCAGCAACAATTCACGGATTTTCTCCCCCAACGGCGTGCCGCCTGGTTCGCGGGTTTGTACTACACTTAAATTGTGTTCAGTCAGTCGCTGGTAAATATGGGCAAGATTGGTGGTTTTTCCACCACCTTCTGAGCCCTCTACTGTAATAAATTTCCCAGAATTCATAATTCATCACCATGAAGAAATGGAGGCTCTGTATCACCAACCCACATACAACGTAGTTCAGCAGGGCATTTGCCCTGATCTGTCGTATAAATAGCCCCGGCCCTAACCACTTCTTTTGCAAAAGCAAGAGTATTTTCAACTTTGTCAATACATGGGTTTCCTTCAAATAAAGACCTTGTTCCAAGCTTCACAACAAAATTATATCTCCAGTTTAAACACCAAAACTCTTCTTTAATTAAATCTTTTTCTTTTATATCATCCAGTATGATTTTACAGGGAACATCATATTTAAACAGCAATGTCCCAAAAATATTTGGAATTTCTATTTTTAATTCTTTTGCAAATTTTCCATCAACAATAACCCCCATCCAATTTTGTCTCTTTTCTAATTCATTCGCTCTTACCAATGCTTTACCAATAACATAATTCTGATCAGGTCTTGATAAAACTTCATCATAAACAATTGCACCTCTCACTGGCTGTTTAACAAAAAAACAACTTTGCAGTAAACGCCAACTTGAAACGATCAATTTCATTGAATCTTCTATGCTACTACTATTCGCAACCAAAACTATTGAATCTGAAAGTATATAGCGCTCACACAAAGGTATATTCTTAGGATGCCCTTGAAACAAAAAAATATCTTTTTCTTCTGTATTCAATGGAGCCAAAAAAACATCCGCCCTTCCAATAAAACTATCATAAATAACTGATAGCTCATGAAGTGTTTTTTCATGCGTAAGATTTTTAATTCCCAATAAATCAATTATTGCCAAGGCACGCTGATTACTCATAAATCAAATTATTCCGATTTTTCCACTAAAATCATCCATCTCCAAAAAACACCTTCACCTCTTCCACATCCCGCGTCCGCGCCATATTGGGCAAACTGTTCAAAAACGTATGCCCATACTGTTTTTTCAATAACCGTGTATCGCAAATGACAAAAACACCGCGATCTGTTTCATCGCGAATCAACCGCCCCGCCCCTTGCCGCAACGCAATCACCGCACGCGGCAACTGTAATTCCATAAATGGATTGCGCCCCGCATTGCGGAACGCCTGAATTTTTGCCTGCAACACCGGATCGCCGGGTGACGCAAACGGAAAACGATCAATGATGACGCATGATAATGCTTCGCCACGCACATCGACCCCCTCCCAAAAACTGGACGCACCGAGCAACACCGCATTGCCCGATTCGCGGAACTGTGCCAATAACTCGCTTTTCGCCGCCTCACCTTGCACCAGCAACGGAAACTCAAAATCAGCCTCGCGCAACTGCTCTGCCGCTGCCCGCAACGCCCGATGGCTGGTGAAGAGGAAAAATGTCCGCCCCGCGCCCGCCTCAATCACCGGACGCATCATCTCTACCATTTCACGGTCATAGTTGGGCTGGTTCGGAAACGGTAGCCCTTTTGGATGGAAAAACAGTGCCTGTTTCTGATAATCAAACGGACTTTCCCATTGCTCCGTCCGCGCCTTTTCGATGCCAAAATCATTCAAAAAATGGTCAAATTTCCCATCGACTGCCAATGTCGCCGAAGTAAACACCCACGCGCATTTGCGCTTGTTCATAAATTCTTGGAACGTATCACGAATTTCCATCGGCGTATGGTGAATGGCAAAGCCGCGTTTGCGGATTTCCACCCAATGGATTTGCTCGGCAGTCGATTGGTCAGTCAAACGGATGAATCGTTCCAACAATTCTTCGCACCGCTCTGCGCAAGAGGTGAGCCCTTTTCCCCGCTCCGCCGCATCGGAAAGCAGCTCGTTGAATGTTTCCATCAACGTTTGTAATTCATCGATTTGGTCGCGGAAACCATTTTTATCACGCACTGCCGACCACGGATAGCTGCCTAACTGCTCGCCCATTTTGAGCCGCACATCCGCTGCCGCGATTTTGATTTTATCGGCCTGCTCGCGCAGGATTTTCAGGTCGGGCGCTTCCTGCAACTGTACCGCAATCGTATCATCTGCCAACTCGCGGAACTGCCGGTCACTGACCATTTCGCCGAAAAAACGCGTCGCCACTTCGGAAAGCTGGTGCGCCTCATCAAAAATCACACCATTTGCGCCGGGTAGCAGATCGCCAAAACCCTCCTCTTTCAATGCCATATCGGCGAAAAAAAGATGATGGTTGACGACGACAATGTCCGCCTCCTGCGCCTTGCGCCGTGCCTTGACGACGTAGCACTCCTTCCAGTCCTCGCACTCCTGCCCAAGACAGTTGTCCGCCGTCGATGTAACCTGATACCAGAGCGGGTCATCCTCCTGCATATCGGCATGTTCGGCGATATCGCCACGCTTGGTCTGTGCCGCCCATTTTCGGATTTGCACGAACTGCGCCGCCTGTTTACGCGAACGGAATTGCCCTTCCTCTTCCGCCAGTTTCAGTCGATAAAGGCAGAGATAATTGGCACGCCCTTTCAGCAATGCCGTAACCGACGAAACGCCAAGAATTTTTCGTACCTGCGGCAAATCGCGATGATAAAGCTGATCCTGCAAGTTTTTCGTACCGGTGGAGATGATGATGCGCTCTTCGGATAACAATGCCGGAACGAGGTAGGCGTAGGTTTTTCCCGTACCGGTTCCTGCTTCTGCAACCAGCACACTTTTCTCTTCCAATGCTTGCGCAACAGCATCTGCCATTTCCATTTGTGCGTCGCGTGGATTAAAACCTTCCACTGCACGGGCAAATGCACCGGATTCGTTGAGGATTTGGGAGGGGGATTGGTCAATCATAAAAACTGCACATCAACATAATGTGACCACTTTAAAGAGGAAATCATTTTGAAATTCAAGTATTACGCGTTTTTTTACTCACCAAAACGGGTCGAGAGATAATCCAGAATCGTATCCCAATCCTCATCCGACGGCTCCGTCATTCCCTGCTCTTCAATCATCCACTCCAGCGTCTCTTCCCAGCGGTCGCGGCTCATCCCCTGCTGCTGAACGATCATCAACGAATGACATGCATTGCAGGTGTAGAAAACCTCCGCACGCCCTTTGCCTGCTGGCAGTCCTTGCCAATCCTGCGCTGAATCTGCGCTTTCTACATTGTCTATCTCGACAATCGTTTCTGTCGCTGCTGGCAGCGGAACCGGATTGTTGCTGAGCGTCCGCAAATAGGCGATCAGATTCACCCGGTCGCCCATGCGCTTGAGGCCGGGAAACGCCATCCGGTTGCCCGGTGCCATTTTTTCCGGGTTCCACAAATAGCGGTTCAGTTTTTCGTAATCCCACACGCCGTCCAACTTTTTCAGCGCATCAGAATATACATAGTTCCGGGTTGATGCGGTCTTCCGACCGACCACACCCCACAAGTTTGGACCGATGGTTGGTTCTGCATTTTTTTCGGTAACGTGGCATACCTTGCATTGCAGAAACAGTTGCTTACCTACTTTTTCATTGCCTTGACCAAGTTTGGGGGTAATTGGTTCCAGTTTTGTCTCTTCTGCCAGCGCGGGGATAGAAAACGTGGTCAGCAATGCAAAAAATGCGGTGAAAACAAGGGTGAAACGCTTCATGAATTTGTCCATTGGTTGTTTTTGTTGTTGTTTCTTCAATGAAATGGGATTGCATTAGATACAAGGATCGCATGGTTTTTTCAAGCCTTGCCGCTATTTTTGATCTGTGTTTTCCAATGGCGGCAAGCCCATGCGTTTTCTTGCTTTGGGTTCTGTGACAGAAGCAGCGATTTTGTTAAACATCTCTTCGGATAACACACAGGTGTTTGGTTTTTCATCGTCTGACAATTTCTGAATTTGTTGCTGAACCCACTCCCGCGAAGTTTTATCGGCTGCCCCATTAATTCGATTGATGGCATTGTTCAACCGGCTGACTAACCCACGTTTCTCCTGCCTTTCTTTCTCATCCGTAGGCATTAGCTCAACCAATATTTTCTCAATATGCTGCACAGATTCTTCATCCAGTTTTTTTGCACTTAAACCGGAAAAATCAGCGGGTTGCCATTCCGCATTAGCAAAAGAGCTGGTATATCTATCAAGGGGAATCGTTTGCATCCCCTGTAGCTGTGCAGAACGAAGGTCTGCCCCCTGTAGCTGTGTATTTTTCAGATTGGTATATTGAAGTTCAGAACCTTGCAAATTCGCTTTTTGGAAACTGGATTCCGAGAAATTTGCTCTTGGAAAAATACAGTTTTTCAATTCCGCCAACCGAAAATGGCGTTTGGAGTAATCAGTTGGTGGCAGGTAATAAAATAGAGGTTCCTCGTAAAAAAGCAGTGGATTTTCAGAAAAAAAGGGCTTTTTCTTAGAAGAATCGCTTGATTCATTTTGTGTTTCTTCTTTTTCTTTGGTTTTCTTGGATTTTTCTTCGCTCTTTTTCAAATCTTCTTTAAATTCTTCTTCCACGGTTCTTTTTTCACGGAATTCACGAACCATTTCCAACAAATTTTTATCTGCTTCTACTAACGTTTCACCCTCCAAAGTGATTTTTGGAAAAAACCAATACTCATCTCTCTCAAAAGAAGAATATTTCATTTCCTCTAACTGAGGAAACACAAAGCATCTTATCCAATCAGTCTTAAAAAATGATAAATTATCCTGAACCCAGGAAAATACTTCGTAGATATAAATATCAACCTCATCTTTATTATTTCCAAACGCCTCTAACTCAAAATCCTCTTTCGAAACCTGAACAATCACCATACTATGGTAAAGATAAATCGAACTGGAAAATATCACGACCCATAATAAAGAGAAAAACAAACGGATTTTTTGCCACCAACCAGGATAACTTTTTACACTGTGTAACAATCTACGAAAAAAGAGTAACGGTATCAAAACTGAAATACCGAACAACACCAAATGAACGGTTGTAATTGGCAAACTTTGATAATCTGCAAACCGGAACCAAACCGCAAACAGCACCAATGGAGCCAGCAAATACAACAACGCCATCATGACCGGATAAATAATCATCCCTAAAGCACTTTCACGTGTTAGCAACGCGCTTTCATACAACCCCCACGGTAATAACTGCAATAATTTTGATTCTTCTTTTTCTGTTTTTAGCAATAACTTTCGATGCGCTTTGTAGGTGTAAAGCAAATTAAAATGCAACGCCACCACCAAAACTGGCATCAACAAATAAAACGCTAGCAATGGTAATTCGATATTAAACAGTGGTATTTTTGGCCCTACTTCCATAAACAACATCTTGTCCAAAGTGCCGAAAATGGAAACCAAGCTATAAATGCAAAACGCGACAAAAAAGAGCAGCCGGTTCCGACTATGATCCATACTGGATTTCAGCCCTTCAAACCGTTCTGAAAAGCTGTCTTTGGATTTTTCCGGTTGAATCTCGGCGGTTTGCTCCCGTCGTGAGCGGATGCGATTCAAACGCGCCAGTTTGCTGTATTCTGAATTCATGGATTTGAATGCTACATAAAAAAACCGGCCTCGTCAGAAACCGGTTTTTTGCAGGACAAACAATCGCCCAATCAAACCACGCGCACAGAAATCCGGTGCATGGTGTTGTTGAGGTAACCTTTCGGGTTCCACGCCAACGCAAACGGTTGCTGCTTGCCGTTGTCATCGGTCGCACGCGCCCAAACCTCATAGTAGCCCTTCATCGGGAACTTGATCTTTGCACGCCAATCCTGCCACGCATATTTGTTACGTGGAGAATCAAGATCCGCCTTGATCCAGGTTGCACCAAAGTCGATGGAGACCTCCAGATTCTGGACCATATCGTCGCCTGCCCATGCATGCCCCTGCACTTCCAACACAGGGTTGGCAGCAGAAATTTCTGCGCCCGTCTGTGGTGAGGTAATCAGCGATTTCACCGGCATGGATTCGATGAACTTGAACTTGTCTTTCGGCACTTTCTCGCCAGATTCAACCGGATATTCCGGCAGACGATATGCTTTGCCTGTCATCTTTGGACCATCATGGACAACATCGCGCAACTGGATGCGAGTCAGCCATTTATGGGAGACCGAACCCGGCCAGCCCGGAATGATCAAACGCAACGGCGCACCATGTCAGGTCTCGTGTGTTCATAAACCTTTTTCGTAAACAATTTCTGCTTCTTTT
>CAYFMX010000028.1:0-27047 GCA_964344325.1 uncultured Piscirickettsiaceae bacterium | reverse complement strand
TCGTGAATTTGTTGGCCGGGGAACCTGAAAAGTTATTGTCCTGTATCAAGCCAACGTTTTTTGATACTGCACGGTTTATTTCGAGACGGTATCCGCCTCCTGTGAACTCAACAGAACCAACCCAATCCACCTCATCAAGACTGAAATCGTTGTCACAATCCTGAATCGCGTCCTTCAGGCTTCGCACCTCTTCCTTACTGAATTCCTTCCAATCCTCTTTGAACCGCTCAGGATCAATTCCAGCAGCAATCAGCCACAAAATACGTTGCTTGTACTGTGCTTCCGTCCACATGGTTTTCTCAATGGTGAACAGGCACCCATAGGAGCGCGTACGGCGGAATCCATCCCCTGCCTTCATCCACTCCATAATTTCCCCATCACTCCACTGCGTGAACGGAGGCGCGTCTGTAATGCCTTTGTCGTAGTGCTCTTCTGACTTCACCCCAACAATCTGCGCGGCATACTTGATCATCTCGCCAATCTCCCGCACTACATCAGCCTGATGCTTGTCCACCATCTTGATATCGCATTGATGGCCCCACTCCTGACGCAAGTACTTCCAGTCAATGGGGCCATCGATGAGAATCAATGCATTTACATGGACGTTCCAATCATGCAGACGCGACAACGGGTCTTCCTGACTGCACAACATCCCTTCTATTTGCGGAAAACGGAGCATGGTGCGCTTGCGTGTTTTGACAATGCACCGCTTCAGGGAGCCATCCTCCCAATATTCCCAATCCGCCTTATCACGAAACTCAACAGGACAGGCACCTACCTTGCCAAGCAGAACCGTTTTTACATCCTTGTTGATCTCATCTTTTCCTTCCCGCAATTTCCCGGCCGGATAGTTTGGCTTGGTAAAAACAACCTTCATCAAACGCCGGGTTGGTTTCTTTACCCAATCCGCAATAAATGGAGCATAAATTCTGGATATTCTTTTTCGCTCTTCATGCGCTTCGCTGGGACACATCTTGTTCAGGCCGCACTTGCTTGACCACATCACTAAAGCCGAACCGTCTGGCTTACTCCCTGCCACACCATGCTTGCGGCAACTGCGCATCCGTTGAACTTTAGAATCGCGCTCTTCAGTACCGCCATTCCACATTTCACCGGGTATTCGTGCCAGTCTGGAAGCGGTTGCCTCTTCCATATCCCGATGATCATCCCAACTGGGGAAAAGCTCTCCAAAACACTCTTCCAGACTCACTTCCTGATCTGGTGTAATCGGCTCTTTTTTCTTGATGGAATGGATTTTTGCTTCTGTGTCGGCGAAACGTTGCAGGTTGTAGGGCAGCTTGAGAGAAGAATCACCCTTATTCGGGATATACCAATAATGCCCGTGCTCATCAGGCTTCAGACTGCTTAACGGTTTCGCATCAAAACCATTACGGGCACGGCTTAAAATTGCCGACCAAGCATCAGATTTAAACTGTGCGGCCGTGGTGCGGTGACTATCTGGCCAATTGAAATTCTGTTGAATACTCATTACAGACTTTCCCGAAACAACCCGATTGCAGCTGCAGCACGCAAAAACTGACGTTCAGACGAACAGGCGCACGAGCTACGCAACAAAGAGGAAATCCCGTTAAAAGCCGTTACCCGATGCTTGTACAACAGCAAAGCAGCGCGGATATTGCGGGTGCTGGAAAAATCAAGAAGCATCAGCCCCGCGCCTCATGGATCAGCATGTTTCCCTTGCCCGTCAAAAAACGGTTTTCCTTTTCGCGGCGATCAATCACATTTTCCACATACGAGGTGACAAACCACGCAACAAACAGCCCACATTCCAGCAAGAAAAACAGCACTTCCAACGCATCCGGAATATCCCACAACCGGGAATCAATCACCCAAAACACCAACCCGGCACAAACCACGCCACCAACCACCAAGCCGAAAATCGTGAAGAAATCTTTCATGACCCAACCCTGCCCAGACTGTATTTATTAACAATCACATCGCATTCATCCACGTCTGCCTCGAACATAAAAAAACCACCGCCCAAACGTTGGGCAGTGGCCTGTGCATCTTCAAGGCGCGTCAATATCAGTGCGTTTTCTGGTTTTCTTGTGTAAACGATTGGATCAGCCTGTTTCAAATACACACGACCCGGGCTATTCAATTTGGCCGCAGATTCTTTCCGCTGTTCAATCATGGCATCAATCACCAGATTAGAGCGGCGTTCGCTGGAGATAGCCAAAACGATGCCATTCATCAGACCGCCTCCCCTATCGACACCACGCCGCCGAAAATCGTTACAGGGAAAACTTTGAAACTACCGGGTGCATACCCGGATTCAATGACACGCTGACGCATCCGTTCAGGGTTGCCAGACCAATCGGCAAACTGTGCATCCGCCGGGCATTCACACAATAACCACTTGCGGGGATTGCCTTTATCGGTAACGCCACGGAAAAGATATTGCTGATCATCAGCAGCAACACGGCTGGCAATATAGATCGGTGCCGGTTGGATATTGCGGGGGAATTTGTGTTGCTGATTCATTGCGCCACCTCTTCCAACAAAGACTGTTGGCACTGTGAAAGCTGGCCTAATAAAACTTTGTTTTCATCAGACAAAACTATTGAACCAAACGCAAGAAAGAAAATAGCTAGAACCTGAACAAAAACACTCAGCATATCCAGTGTAGCCTTCATGCTGCACCTCCCGCTGATACAATCGCCGGTTTTTCTTCAAGAATGGCTTCCATTTCCATTAAAAGCCTTTTCCTGAAACGCATGTTGTAAAAAACAACCATCAATATCGTATACGTAGATACAACAAAGGGAACATGATCAATGATTGATGAATTACTCAAATACGTTAATGCAGCAATGGGAGTTATAGGAATCTGGTTTATGAGAGCCACATACAAAATACAAAAACAAGCCCAGCAAAACACCAATCCGGAATACCAAAAAAACCATTTTTCAAACCGCAAAAATTTCCTGATATTCACCGTCCAAATACTGATATGGCTTCTCATGCTGGCTTCTAACGGATACGTCTTTTGGGAACTGTCAGAATCAACCGAGCCATTAACCCGTTCCGATGTTGTAGACATGGTTCTAGCAGCATCGTGGTCTGTAATATCTCTATTCATGCTAATGCTAGTCCCCACGTTCTACTACGTACTGCGCAGCACGGATCAACTACGCGAAAACCAGTTGGCAACTGTAAAAAACCAGCAGGAATTAATTGATGAACTCTCGGCAGCAATGGGGATAGCGAAAAACCGCCAGCCAGAAAAGATTGAGAAAAAATAGATTGCTGTTTGGATGCGGGGGATGGATTCGCACCACCAACCTCCGGATTATGAGTCCGGCGATCTCCTGTTGATCTACCCCGCCAAAAACTTTTGCTGTCCATAACCGTCTCCTTTTGCCCGCGCTTCCCTTTGTAAAACCTCGCCCCCGGAGCTACCGGAGGAAAGGAAAAGTGCGGTTATTCACTTTAAAAACAACTTCATTGCAAAGCCTTGGAGACGATTTGTCCGAATCGGACACCCACAAAACAGAGGAGATTCGAGAGAGAATAGACCCAGCCAATCACCCCAAGGCGGGTCGCAGTATATGTGCAACCTGTTTATATGTGCAACATGTTCATATTGACGGGGCGCGTATAGAACATATCCTCTGGTTTTGGATCACCCCGAGAGGAGAAGTAAAAAGTGAACACTTTGGACTACATTGAGGCAGCAAAAAAAGAACTCGGAATTGAGTCTGATCACGCGATGACAAAAGCGTTAAATGTATCCCCAACAACCATCAGTGGATACCGGCATAGAAACCGAAAAATGGACGACAAAATAGCTATCAAAGTAGCCCACATTTTGAGGGTGCCAGAAGGTCAGGTTTTGGCAGATATGCAGGCGGAAAGAGCGCAGGATAAATTGGTAAAAAAAGCGTGGAAAAATCTTGCAAGAACGTTGCAAGGTGCTGTTGCAGCTACACTTTTAGTTCTTACGATTGGGACAATGAACCCCACAAGTTGGGGGGTTGCGAAGGGCTATGGAGCAAGTGAAGAATCACTTACCCCTGTATACATTATGCGAAATAAATCATTTATCTACTGCTATTCAGCAATAGAGTTCTTACGAATATACTCTCCCCATAGTTTTTTATCTCGATAAGTCACAGAAATATATGGCTTACTTGTTCCTTCTTTCCGCCGACGTTCATACTTCCATGTTAAAGACACCATGAATGGAAACTGTTTTCCTGTAAATTCATGTGTCTCAAAAAAACCATAGTAACCGTTATATTCATGTGTCTGATGTTCAGGCATATGCTGTATCAATTGTTCTTTCATCTGCTTGAATTCTTCTAGCATACGTTCATATGCAAGCGAAGATTTGGAAGGCGCACCATCCGGATTGGGTTTTGTTCTCGGTTCAGATGGATAATATCGGGTTGCTTCCATAATTTTTCCATCATATTCAATAAGGTGAATCAATTCCGCATTTTTTCCGGCATGATAATGAAATTCCCACTGATCTAGCCGCCTTACTTTACGATCTGGTGCTTTACGATATTCTTGCGCGTCCAAACTACCGCCTAAACAATAATCATCAAACACAACCAACGTACATTGCTTTTTCCATTCTTCTCCTGCATGAGTGGATGTGCTTAGCAGAAAAAATAGTGGAATTGTTGTCAATGCTAAACGAAATACTGATCTCATTGCCCTTCCCTTTAATTGTCCAATATTCATCTAAGTCTAAAATTTATGGAATCTAACAAAATCCAGAAAAAATTTCCGGAATAACATTAAAATACTTTTTCTTTAATCTCTATGGGTCTAATTCCCCGCCCCTTGGGGCGATAAAATAAGCATTTTTTCTGGCGAAGCCAGATGCCGCATTGCGGCATATAATACCCCGCTGCTTGCGGCGGGGTTGTTTATTTAATCATTGTGCCTGTGCCATTTCCAATGGCGTACGGTTACCGAAAAGCTGTTCATACGCCAATGTTGGTGGTTCTGCCAATACTTGTCGCTCTTTCAAATCAACAGGAATCGCATCCAGTACGACCTGTTTTGCGGCACTGATTTCATCTTCACGTTCACAACTGATCTCAAATTCCACTAGCACCGGCCAATTTGGCACGCCACACTGCATCACTTTGACATCAACTGGCGAACCGTGCAATTGTGCTTTCTTGTTCCGACCAAAAAATGCAGCGAAACGTGGATATGGCTGTTGGACATCAGAAATCTCCTGAATGTCATCCAACGTGTTCCACGGTGACCAAGCCAGTTTTTCTACTGGGGAACCAGCCAATATTACTGTGGTCTGCCCTATTCCAATCTCTTCCTGAATTTCAAGGCGGTCATTCAGCTGCTGACCATCCTGATCAATCCCTTTCCAGGTAATCGAATATTTTTTTCCATCCTGCTGCTCGACTTCAGAAATACGAAGTAATTCCCCTTTTTTGAGCACGTCCATGCCAAAAAAAACGGTTTTCCACGCAAAAGCAGAATCTGGATCAATTTCCAGTAATGGGAACCGTGCGCGAAGCTCGGCTTCATCCTTAAACCAGATTCTGGTTTCAATTTCCCGCGACACAGTTTCCTCACTTTTCGTTTATTCGTTTAATTGCTTACTGAATTGTTTTGTGTGCATTAGTTTTTCATGGATCGCCAACCAGATCAACGCCTTCCGGTAGCGTAAACTGGAACAAATCCGGCTTCAATTTTCCGTTTTTTTGTACATCTGCAAAATTGATCCGCGTCTCCTGCCCTAAATGGTCATGCAACAAAATCGCAGCAATTTTTTCCTCTTGAATTGCAATCCACAGCTTAGAAAAGCTGCCTGCTTCTTGTTTCGGTGTCAATTCGACCCATTCCAATACGCTACGTTTGCCAATCGATCGTAAGGTGAAGGTTTTCTGCAATGCCTCTTTCTGAATCAAAACTCTTGCCAGGGTATTTTCCAGTGCTTTGGTTTGGGGCTGAACAACGACTTGTTCCAGATCGGCATCATAAACCCAAATCTTTTTTCCATCCCCTACAACTAATTGCTCAAACGGCGTTTGGGTGTGCCAGCGGAATTTCCCCGGACGTTGCACAGCAAATTTTCCGGACGTTTCGTTGATCAGCTGCCCATCCGCATCCCGCACTTGTTGCGAAAATTCTCCCTGCAAGCTTTCCAGATTGGAAAACATTTGTTCCACACGCTGCGTCAAACCGGCAAAGTCAGCAGCGATTGCTGGTGTGGTTAAAAAAGCTAAAAAAGTTGCAAAAACAGATAAAAAAACCAGAAAGCTAGATAAAAAAACAAATCGAAGATTTTTTTTAGACATGCACCCTACTCCCGCATTTATTCGACAGGCGGCGGCGCAATCACTGCACGTTGCCCATTTGCCTCGACCGATCCAACCACACCAGCCAGTTCCATCGCTTCGACCAGCCGCGCTGCGCGGTTATAGCCGATCCGCAACCGCCGTTGCACACCAGAAATCGATGCCTTACGGGTCTCCGTCACAATCCGTACTGCCTCATCATAGAGCGGATCATTTTCCGCGTCGGACAGGTCAATTTCTGTGCTTTCCGCTTCCGACGTATCCTGTGCTTGCAACACTCCTTCCACATAATCCGGTTCGCTGTGCGCCTTGATGTGCTCCACCACACGATGCACTTCGTCATCGCCAACAAACGCACAATGGAGCCGGATCGGTAATCCTGCACCAGTCGGCAGATAAAGCATATCACCACGCCCAAGTAAATTTTCTGCGCCAATCTGATCCAGAATCACCCGTGAATCCATTTTTGAAGAAACCTGGAATGCAATTCGTGTCGGCACATTCGATTTGATTAGTCCAGTGATAACATCGACCGATGGACGCTGCGTCGCTAAAATGAGATGTAATCCGGCAGCACGCGCCTTCTGTGCAATGCGGACAATCAACTCTTCAACTTTTTTGCCAACTTGCATCATCAAATCGGCAAATTCATCGACAATAATGACGATGTATGGCAACTCTTCGAGCGTACGTGGCAGTTCACCTTCATATGCCTCGTGCAGCGGATCGGCAATGGGTTCACCGCGTCGGATCGCTTCGCGCACTTTTTTGTTGTATCCAACCAGATTGCGCACACCCAATGCCGACATCAATTTGTAGCGCCGCTCCATCTCTGCCACTGACCAGCGCAACGCACTTGCCGCCTCTTCCATATCGGTGACGACTGGCGCGAGCAGATGCGGAATGCCTTCATAGACCGACAACTCCAGCATCTTCGGATCGACCATGATCAGCCGCACCTGTTCTGCCGTGTATTTATAGAGCAGGCTCAAAATCATCGTGTTGACACTGACCGACTTGCCAGAACCCGTTGTCCCTGCTACTAGCAGATGCGGCATTTTTGCAAGGTCAGCGACATAAGGATGACCATCAATATCTTTGCCTAATGCCAGCCCCAATGTGCCTTCAAATTTTTGATAGGTTTGCGATGCAAATACTTCATTGAGCGAAACCACTTCCCGTTTTTTATTCGGGATTTCTAGCCCGATGGTTGGTCGTCCCGGAATCACCTCTACCACCCTCACGCTTTGTAAACTGAGCGAACGTGCCAAGTCACTGGAAAGGTTGGCAATTTTGCTCGATTTTAGTCCGGGCGCAGGCATCATCTCAAAGCGGGTCACCACTGGCCCAGGATTTGCCGCAACCACTTCCACCTCAATACCGAAATCTTTCAATTTCAACTCCACCAGCCGCGACATCTCGTGAATCATCGATTCCGAATGATTTTGTCCCAGTGGGGACGGTGGTTCCAATAGGGAAAGTGGCGGCGGTGTGTTGCCGTCTAGATTAGACGACGGCTTATAGGATGTCTCAAAAGACGTTCCGGAAGACTCTCTTGAAACTGTCTTGGAAACCATCGGCTTATTTTTCTGATTGAAACCAGATTCTTCATCATTCCCCAGCGAAAAGAGTGGTGGTTCTGGGTCATCAGTAAAAGAAACCGGTTCTATTTCATCCTGTTCGCTCGAACTCGAATGATTGTTTGTATGAGAACTAATCGGATGATGGTTTTCTGGCTCTTCCAAAAAAACAGGTTCTTTGTAGTCAGTTAAATCGTCAACCGGACTATGAGGTAGACCTAGACCACCTGTCAGATTATCTGTTTGTCCACCCTCTTGATCTATTTTTGAAGTATCACTAATAGGTGATTGTTTAGTCGTCTGTTTTTCCTGATCCAGAAAACCATCCATACCATCAAACATCCCCAGTGTTGGTTCTACGCGCTGTTGCGGCGGATGCGGATTTTCTGATTCGGTTACTTGCGCTTGCTTCCGTTCTTTCTTCTCCTTTTGCGCCTGCTCTTTTTTCACTTGCTTGGCCTGCTGACGTTCTTCCCGCTTCTGCCGGACATAGCTTTCACGCTCTTCCCGCGCCTGATCGCCAGTCTTCTTGTCACGGGAATGTCTGGATAAATTCAACAGGGAAACAATTAAAGCCATCCCGCCTTTGCCGATCTGCTCTGTCAATTGCAGCCAGGAAATGTGGGCAAAAATAGAGATGCCTGCGAGAAACATCGCAAACAACAGCAACGTTGCGCCGGGAATACCCAATACAGCAGAAAAGCCGTCAAAAGACCAAGAGCCTAAAATTCCGCCAGACTGGCTCGGTAACCCTGCATCTGCAGGGTGCAGATAGAGATGTGCAAGACCGCTGCCGCCTAATATTGACATCATCAAGCCAATAGAACGGACGGCCAATAAGGAAGGATAGCGTACCCATTGCAAATGGTCGGTGTAGAGTAAAATCCCGCCGCCACCGACTAGCAGTGGCACACCCCATGCCATCAAGCCAAACAGTGCAAACAACAGATCAGAAAGCCATGCGCCGACGACTCCGCCTGCGTTGTGGTATCCATTGGTTGCGGCACTATAGCTCCAAGCCGGATCATCCAAATGGAATGTGTAGAGGGAGAGCACAAGATATAGCGCCAATGCCAATAACAGGAACAGGCCGCCTTCCCGCATTCCTTTTCTGGCTTTTGTCCCAGCTCCGACGCCCGTTTTCATGGGCTGGTCGAGTTCCAACCAGCTTACCCGGTTCTTTTTCTTGCCTGTCCTGCGCAATGGCTTCATATGAAAGGAAAATCTTTATTTTTTAAAAACTTCTTATTCTATCAAAAATAGTAATTTACGCATAATTGAAACACATGTTTTGGACATAAAATATCCTTGCTGTTGTACATCCAGATTCTTCCCTATGATGCCGATGATCCGGTAGTCACCACAACCGGATGCCGGATCAGAAGTTCCATATTTTATAGGAGATTCTGATGCCCAGTTTTCCAAAAAAAGAGTCTGATGTAGTGCTGCTTGCCGAAGCGATGATCAAAGGGCTGGCAAAACATCGCGGACTTTACCCCGCCCCGCCGGCGACACCGGAAAAATTGCGGGCGTATCTGAAAGATTTCCACACAGCCTGCATGGAATCGCAAGTCGCTGACCGCAACAAACAAGCTGCGGACAAACGCCGCCACAATGCCTTGCAAGTACTGATTGAGGAAATCCACGCAAACCTGAATTACGCAGAGGAGACGACCCATTTGGACGACTTGAAACTGCAACTGATCGGCTGGTGCAGCCCGGTTCACCATCCGCAAGAAGTTCCGGGACAACCCGAATCATTGGAAGCGCGGGATGATGGCGCAGGATGTCTGCTACTTTATTGGCTCCCGTCCAAACGAGGGGGCGAAGTGGTGACTTACCATATCCAGCGTGCCCATCGACAGGGGGAATGGGAAAATATCGGCGCAACCCGTGAAAACTCAGCATTGCTCAGCACAGAGCCACGCCGCCAAAAAATGGCCTATCGGGTGTTGGCAACCAACTCAGCAGGCAAATCGCTTCCGAGCAATATTGCTTCAATCACACTGTGAGACCAAAAAGGTTAGAACCGAAACGATTCAACCAACAGGTAAATGCGCAAAAATGTAGGGGCGTAAAGCATTACGCTCCTACTAGAAAAATTCCCTGATCAATAAAAAAGCCGGTACATCCGGCTTTTTTATGTCTGCTACGATGAATTAACGTGCCCGGAAGGTAATCCGACCTTTGGTCAAATCATATGGAGTCAATGCGACGGTTACTTTGTCCCCTTTCAGGATACGGATGTAATGTTTCCGCATTTTTCCGGAAATATGGGCGATCACAGTATGCCCGTTTTCCAGCTCCACTTTAAACGTGGTGTTTGGGAGGTTCTCAATGACCGTCCCTTCCATCTCAATATGTTCTTCTTTTGCCATGCTTTTTTGTTTCGTTAATCAATCAGAGAGTGCGTTTTATTGCATTAGTTATTGCATTAGTTATTGCATTAGTGATCATGCGCGTTCTTCGCGTTTCGCGGAACAGAAGGAGTATACGTCTTCCCTCCCCTCAGTTCCAGAAACGGATTTTTTGCCAGTGCCAGTCCTTTGTCAGACGAGACGCTACACGTTTTCAGAGAGCCAGAGCTCCACATCCAATGCTGCCATACAGCCTGTCCCTGCAGAGGTAACCGCCTGACGGTAGATGTGATCGGCACAATCACCTGCTGCAAACACTCCTTCTACGCTCGTCATCGTCGCGAACCCATTTGTGCCGCTCCGCACCTGAATGTAGCCATTGTTCAATTTCACTTGTCCTGCCAGCAAATCGGTATTCGGTTTGTGGCCGATCGCGATGAAAACACCGCTTAAATCCAACTCTTTAGTCTCTTGCTTTTTGTTGTTGCGCAGACGAATACCAGTCACGCCGTTGTCATCACCTAATACTTCATCAATTTCAGAATCCCACTCAATGGTGACATTGCCGTTTTCAGCCAGTTCTAGCAGCTTGTCAGAGAGAATTTTTTCGCAACGGAACGAATCGCGACGATGCACAACTGTGACATGCGACGCGATGTTGGAGAGGTAAATTGCCTCTTCCACGGCAGTGTTACCGCCACCGACTACGGCTACCTTCTGGCCTTTGTAGAAGAAACCATCGCATGTTGCGCAACCGGAAACACCGCGCCCCATAAATTTCTGCTCAGATTCCAACCCCAAATACTGTGCAGATGCGCCTGTGCAGACGATCAACGCATCGCACGTATATTTGCCCATATCGCCTTCCAATGTGAACGGACGTTTGGAAAGATCGGTTTTCTGGATATGGTCGAAGATCATTTCGGTGTTAAACCGCTCTGCCTGCTTGCGCATGTTTTCGACCAGTTCACCGCCGAGAATACCATCCGGTTCGCCCGGCCAGTTTTCAACATCGGTGGTGGTGGTCAACTGACCACCTTGCTGCATCCCGGTGATGATGACCGGCTGTAAATTTGCCCGCGCCGCGTAGATCGCCGCTGTGTAACCGGCAGGGCCAGAACCCAAAATCAATACCTGACAATGTTTTGTCTCGCTCACAATCTGCTCCTGAAAATGATTGAATCTTTGAAATTTGAAATGAAATCGTTGGGATTAAAATATTCGAAAATGAGGTAATTCTGTTGCTGAAAAACTAAGGAATGGTAGGGGAGAATCTATACTCCGTCAAAAATCCTGTCGAAGATTCTGGGGAAAACCGGTGGAAATCGCGAAAAACCAGGCAGAAATCAAGAAAAAACGCGCCTTGGAGCATTGACAATAAAAGGGAATCGTCAGAGAATCACGCGCTTTATTTTTAGTTGTGACCAAGTTGGGCTTTATTATCGTTTTATATATTAATGTGTCTTGGCTTGGTGAGTTGCACTTTCATTTCAATTTTTCGAGAGATACAGGAACAAAACTTTGGCAAACACAGCACAAGCGCGTAAACGCGCACGCCAGGCAGATAAAAGACGTGAACATAACCGTGGCCGCCGCTCCAGCATGCGCACTATGGTAAAAAAAGTATTGGTTGCAGTCGAGTCCGGTAACCGTGAAGAAGCGCAGACGGCTTACCGTGAAGCGACTTCCGCACTGGATGTTGCAGCGAAGAACAATCTGATCCACCGCAACAAAGCTGCACGCCACAAGAGCCGTTTGAACGCGAAAATCCGCGCAATGGCTGCATAACAGACAACCGTTAGTGCAATTCTGAAAAACCAGCCAAATGGCTGGTTTTTTAATGTCCGGCACAAAAATTTAAGAGAGAATCTCAACATGCAATACTGGTTTTTGCTTTTCGGAGCAATTCTGCTGGAAGTGGCGGGAACCATTTCTATGAAACTCTCTAGCGGATTCACCAAACTGGTTCCATCCGTTTTATTATTTGTCTTCTACGCTGCCTCGTTCACAGTGCTCACTTTTGCACTAAAAAAGATTGACGTTAGCGTGGCTTATGCCGTGTGGGCAGGCGTTGGAACTGCTTTGATCGCGATCATCGGGATGATCTGGTTCCACGAACCGGCAACGGCAGTAAAAATCATTAGCATTTTGTTGATCATTACCGGTGTAATCGGGCTGAATTTAAGCGGTGCAAAGCACTAAATTTCTCTTCTGATATTTTCTCTGGAGAACCCCATGTCCCTTGGCCCATTAATGCTGGATTTGGAAGGCGCTGTTCTGGCTGACGATGAAAGCGAATTACTGGCTGATCCACGGGTTGGCGGCGTGATTCTCTTCACCCGCAATTATGAATCTCCAGAACAGCTCACAAAATTATGCGCGGAGATTCATGCAATCCGCTCGCCGCATCTGATTATCGGTGTCGATCAGGAAGGTGGGCGGGTGCAGCGATTCCGCCACGGTTTCACCGAATTGCCACCGATGACGCAATACGGGAAACGCTACGAGGAAGATTCAGAAGCTGCGCAACAAGAAGCGCGCTCTGGCGGCTGGTTGATAGCGGCAGAATTGCTTGCTTGTGGCGTGGATTTTAGCTTTGCGCCAGTGCTGGATTTGAATTACGGTCACAGTAGCGTGATTGGTGATCGTTCTTTCAACCGTGATCCGCAGGCTGTCGCTGACCTAGCCCATGCATGGATGTCTGGGATGCGCAGCGCAGGGATGCAAGGCGCGGTTGGCAAACATTTCCCCGGGCATGGTTGGGTCAAGGCTGATTCGCACGTTGCTGTGCCGATTGATTCGCGCCTATTCGCCGATCTGCAAATGGCGGATTTAATTCCGTTCCAGCAGATGGTTGATTACGGGCTGGAGGGGATTATGTCTGCGCACATCTACTACAGCCAGATTGACCCAAAATTCCCAGCCGGATTTTCGCGTTTCTGGTTACAGGAAATTTTGCGCGGAGAATTGAATTTCACGGGCGCGATTTTCAGTGATGATTTGACGATGGAAGGGGCGGCAACCTTCGGCAATTACGCGCAACGCGCTGCGGCTGCACTGGAGGCCGGGTGCGATATGGTGTTGGTCTGCAACCATCGTGACGCAGCGATTGAGGTGTTGCGTTCATTACCGAAGGAAGATGACCCGGTGCGCACGGCGCGGCTCACCCGTTTCCACGGCAAAAGTAAAATGACGCGGGAGCAATTGCTCAATAGCCCGGAATGGGCAGCGGCGCACAAGCTGGCAGAATCTTTACTCGGTATCCACACTGAAGAAATGGAGGTGTAAAAACGCTGTCGCGTAGCCCTCTGCCGATGGTTAAAACCACCGGCTTATTCTGCTGATAGGAAAACCACTAGTTTGACTAGTGGACCCCCAAGGCTTGGCCTTTAGATTCAGTATTGCGATGTTGAAGGTGACATGTGAAGTTTCCGGTTGATGCTTGGCGGCAAACAACCGAAAAGGAAACAAACACATGTCATACAAAAGCTTAAGTCATTCAAACTGGGACTGCAAATATCACGTGGTATTCATCCCGAAAGGGAGAAAGAAAGTATTGTACGGAAAGATCAGAAGATATTTGGGGCAGGCATTCCATGAGTTAGCGAGACAGAAGCAATGCAACATATTGGAGGGTCATATGGTGCAGGATCATGTACATATGCTGATAGAGATACCCCCGAAGTATGCTGCAGCAGAGGTCATCGGATATTTGAAAGGGAAAAGTGCAATCATGGTTGCCCGGCAGTTTGGTGGCAGGAAAAGGAATTTCAATGGAGAATCCTTTTGGGCAAGGGGATATTCGGTATCTACAATAGGTTTTGAAGAATCCCAAATCAGATGTTATATCCGAGATCAAGAACAGCTGGATAGTTTTGGCTTGGATGAGAAGGGTAATTTTTGAAGGAAGATATTGAAGATTAAGTAAATATTAATGCTGGCAGCCCTTGGGGCTGCTCACAACCGCCAAGCCTCCCGCTTTTCGGGAGCGTTATGACTTCCCCGCTGGGGAAAATTTATGGTGGATATAACGAGAGAGTTAGCGTCTCTGGTGGCAAACAAATTTTGTCACTACACGCTTGAAGTTTGATCTGTAGTGGAATGATTTCCAGACCATTTTCATCTGAAGAATGACTGTTTTTCCGTTTAGTCAACGTCGTCTCAATTTTCACTTTTCCGTGGTACAGCAACAACGGATTATCCAGAAATTCGGTCTGCACAGAATCCGGCACAGGCCAGTAAACCGCTCCCATTTTCCACGCTTGTCCTACATACAATGAAGTCGGAACCAGATTTTTCTGCAACACTTGATAACTGTTGATGTGCCAGCCGTCAGCAATCTCAATCTCGACGATTAAACTATATTTTTCTTTAGATATTTTATTTATCTGATTGTTTTTCTGATTTGATTGCTGTTTTGGATGTAGTGGTGAGAGCAATGCAGAAACAAACACCCCACCCTGTGCCGCGTAACCATACGAATGGTTTTCCCCATTCCAGAAATCATTCGCGGCTGTTAACAAGCTGCTGAACGGTTTTGTGTTTTTGGCAACGGAAACAGAAAAATAATGAAGTAATTCATCTGCTTTTTGATGAAATTGAAAGTGATTTATACGTAATACCAACATCTGCAACAACTTCAATGCCGCCGCGCTACCACTTGATGGAATGATGTGATCCAGCCCCGAATCTTTCAGGTGGTTCAAACCGGAAAACGACTCTGCTTCCAGACTCGTAAAAAATCCGCCGCGCTTTTTATCCCAAAACCGCGCCAACATTTGATCCGCCAGCTGATGCGCCCGCTGCAACCATTTTGGCTCGCGGCTCACATCGTACAGATGCAACAGCCCTACCCCATAAAATGCGTAATCTTCTAGCATCGCCGGAACCGAAGCATTTCCCCGAAACAAGCTCCGCTGCAAATTTCCATCCGCATCTCGGCTTTGCTGCCAAATTCGTTCCGCTGTACGCGTTGCCGCACGCAAATAATCAGCACGATTCAACGCCCTCGCCGATTGCGCCAATGACGCAATCATCATTCCGTTCCACGCGGTGAGGATTTTCTCGTCCCGCAACGGATGGGGACGTTTTTCCCGTGCAATCCGCAATTTTTCACGTGCTGTATCTAATTTCTGATGAAACTCTTCTAATGTCCAACCGTGCTGATGCGCAAATTTAACCGCTGAAACCGGAACATGCAAAATGGAATGGCCTTCAAAGTTTCCTTCCGGGGTTACGTCGTAATATTCCTTGATCCAACGCGTCATTTCTGGAGAAAAATCTGGTAACAAAACCGCATCCATTTCCTGCGGTTTCCAGACGAAAAAACGCCCTTCTCCGCCGTCACTATCGGCATCCATTGCCGAGAAAAATCCGCCTTCTAGCGCAGCCAAATCACGCAACACAAAATCGAGCGTTTGGGTGGCAACACGTTTGTATTCCAATTTTCCGGTCAGTTGCCACGCCAGCAAATAGACTTGCGCCAGCCGCGCCTGGTTGTAGAGCATCTTTTCAAAATGCGGAACAAGCCATTCATAATCAATCGCATAGCGGTGAAATCCGCCGCCGATCTGATCATAAATGCCGCCTTGCAACATCGCCTGCAAAGTAGTTTCGACGGCATCCAACATTTCAGCGCGACGGGCAGGATTTTGATTTTTTCCGACTCGCGACAATTCATTCAGCAGCAACAGTAATTTTGGTTCATGTGGATATTTGGGCGCATCGCCAAACCCGCCCTGAAAATCGTCGTATTGCGCAAGAATGGCCTCAATCGCCGTATCAATTGTTTGCTGATTCAGCTTTAAATCTGATTCAGAATTCGTTGATTTTTCTTCCTGTTGATCTGCAATTTTTTCTGCCTGCGCGAGCAACAGCACACGTTCTTGCGGTTTTTTCCATTGCAAACCGATCTGTTTGAGCAATGCCAAAAATTCTTCTGGCGGATAGTAAATATCGCCAGCAAACGCTTTTCCATCTGGTGTCAGAAAAATGGAAATCGGCCAACCACCCCGCCCTGCCAAAATGCGTATTGCACGCAAATAAGCCTCATCCAGATCGGGACGACGTTCGCGATCCACTTTGATCGCAATGAAATGGCGGTTCAGCACCGCAGCAATTTTGGGATTCTCGAAACTCTCCCGCGCCATCACATGGCACCAGTGGCACGTCGCATAGCCAATGGAAAGGAAAATCGGCTTGTTTTGTGCCTTCGCCTGCGCAAATGCCTCCACGCCCCACGGATACCAATCGACCGGATTGTGCGCATGTTGGCGTAGATAAGGCGAATCTTCTGTAATCAGGCGGTTGGCTGTTTGGGATGATTTTTCTTGCGCCGATCCTGCGGAGACGTTGGACGCGAAAACGCCCCACCCTTGCAAAAACAAAAACCAGAGCAGCAACCAGATAGCCTGTTTCTTTATCATCATGCTCACAATAAAATGGAAAAAATGGATTCTTAGCAAAATGCTTTCAGGAACGAAAAGAGGAAAAAACCAGCATGGAAAAACGGCTGTTGTTCATCATTGAGTACGGAGTGTACCCGGAATTGATCCATGCGCTACAGGCCGATGGCTGGACAGTGACGGTGGAGAACATCATGCGCAAGGCGATCAGCCACATGAAAAAAGAGAAGCCGCCCATTGTGATTGCCGAATTTTTCCATGAGCCAATGTTCCGCGACCGGGTCAGCAATCTGGAATCAATGCTGGCACACCTGCAACGCAACTTGCCAGAAGCGAAAATCATCATCCTCTATGCGGAGGAAGAGGCAGAGTATTTGAAGCTGGTCACAGATCGGTTTGATGTGGATCAGACGCTCTCCCAATCTATTGCACCATTACAGCTGATTAAAGAGGTAAACAGAGTTTCCTGGATTCTAAAAAATATATAATAATCACAAATCGTTATTTGACTTTTTTGATCTCAATTCTGAAATTTAGCTATTTTTGCATAGCTTCACACCAATCATGCTGATTATGCCGTCTATCCAGCTTGTGCTATCGTCTCCGACTTTCCGGCTTTCTGAAAAAATTAAATGATTTTCTCTCTATATCACTGAAAAAAGGATAAATACCATGCCCTCTTTCGATATCGTTTCCGAAGTGGATGCGCACGAAATTACCAACAGCGTGGATCAGACCAACCGCGAAATCTCCAACCGTTTCGACCTGAAAGGAACCGGTGCCAAGGTAGAGCTAAATGACACCGAAATCCAGCTCACCGCCGACAACGAATTCCAGTTGGAGCAGGTGATGGAAGTGATGCGTACCAAATTCGCCAAACGCGGTGTCGATACCGGTGCACTTGACCCGCAGGAAGTAGAGACAAACCTCAGCGAAGCACGGCAAACAGTGCGGATTGTGCAAGGAATTGACACCGATATTGCGAAAAAAATCGTCAAAATTGTTAAAGGTTCCAAAATCAAGGTGCAATCTTCAATTCAGGGCGAAAAAGTGCGTATTACTGGCAAAAAACGCGATGATTTGCAGCAGGTAATTTCTCTACTCAAAGAGGAAAACTTATCAATCCCGTTGCAGTTTAATAATTTCCGCGATTAGTTTCACAAGTAGTTGATCGCTTTCAAAATTGTCATTTCGACGAGGAACAATGAGAAATCTTCAAGCAAATAAAATAGATTTCTCGCTATACTCGAAATGACAGAAGATTATTCATTGAAAACGCGCACAATTCGTATCTCCATCGCCCGGCAAACATTGGAACTGCGGGAAGAAGAAAAAATCATTCTCTCCGCGCCGGTTTCAACCGGGCTGAATGGTGTGGGGGAGCAACAAAACAGCGGAAAAACGCCACGCGGACGCTTCACAATCCGCATTAAAATCGGTGCAGGATGTGCAGAAAACCAGGTGTTTGTCGAACGCCGCCCGACGGGTGAAATTTACTCGCTAAAATTGGCGGAACAGTTTCCGCACCGCGACTGGATTTTAACCCGTATTCTTTGGCTAACTGGCACAGAATCGGGCAAAAATCGTGGTGGACGTGTTGATACACTCCGTCGCTTTATCTACATCCACGGCACGCCGGAGAGCGAACCAATGGGGATTCCCTGCTCACACGGCTGTGTGCGAATACGCAATTGTGATCTCATTGCCCTGTTTAATCTCGTGCAAAACGGTACAGAAGTGTTTATTCACGAATCATAGCCGGAATTCCCTGCCGAATTTGCGCATGGTAAGTACGACGGAAATCGTTGATCAGCGTCTTGCGTTGCTTTTTGTTGACTCCAGCATAGCGCAATGCCATCTGTGCCAACTCCAGGCTGGCCTCGACATTTTCTGAAACTACACCAGCCGCGCCTAGCCGATATAATTCCTGACACTCGGGCAAGCTATGTCCCCGCGCATAGATTTGTGCATTTGGATAAATTTCCCGTAAGGAGAGTAATAACTCTTGCGTCGCTTTCGGATCATCGACTGTGATGATCATCATCTCCGCATCCGCCGCACCCGCTGCTTTTAAAATCTCTGGCTGGCGCACATCGCCATAAAAAACCGGATAACCATGCTGCCGCTCCTGCTCGACCAGCTTGGCATTGAAATCCAGCGCGACAAACGGTTTTCCCGCCAACGAGAGAATCTCTCCAATTCGCCGACCAACGCGCCCGTACCCGGCTAGAACAATGGGCGAAGATTCAGATTCGTGCGTCGATTCAGCATGCTGTCTATCCGATCCCTCATCAAAGCCGGCAATTTGTGTTTGTACTTCGTCAATCTCTTCCTCTTGCGTTGCTTCACGATCCTCAAAACGCCCTGCTTTCTTGCGGTTAACCGACGCAGCAGAATAATGCGCCAGATTCGCTAGAATCGGCGTGGCGAGCATGCTCAACAGTACAATCAGCAACAGTTGCTGGAATAGAATTTCTGTCAGAATTTGAGATTGATACGCCAGCGAAAAAAGCACCAGCGAAAACTCGCCGCTTTGTGCCAGCACCAATGCTGTCGCCATGCCATTGCACCGCCCGCGCCGGAACCATCGCGCCAATGGATAGAGCACCGCAAACTTCACGACGATTAGCGCAATTACCAATGCAAGCGAAGAGACCGGATGCTCCAACAGTAGCCCGAGATTGAACGACATCCCCATCGACATGAAAAAGAGGCCGAGCAACAACCCACGGAATGGCTGCACTTCCGCCATAATCTGATGGCGGTAGGCTGAATCCGAAATTAGCAGTCCGGCAAGAAATGCCCCCATCGCCATCGATAGCCCGGCATGTTCCGTCAGCACTGCTGTTCCTAATACAATCAATATCGCAGATGCTGTAAATACCTCGGAACTACGCGACAATGCCACATGGTGCAAGAACGGATGGAGAAAATAACGCCCAACTGCTACGACCAATCCCAAAATCAGCACAGACTCTAATAATGCTAGCCCGATGTCCTCGCCGAGGCTTAACTCAGGCATCGCTAGTAATGGAACCAGTGCCAACAGTGGCACAACCGCCAAATCTTGCAATAGCAAAATTGCAAACGAGGTGCGCCCGTAATTGGAAGTAAGTGATTTGCGTTCAATCAGCAATTGCAGCACAAACGCCGTGGACGAGAGCGCTAATGCAGGGCCAATCAAAAGTGCTGCACGCGCTGGAATCTCAAATAAAAAATGGGCAATTCCACCCAACACCGTGCCAGTCAACACAACTTGCAGCGTCCCTAGCCCGAACACCAACCGCTTCATCATCCACAAACGCGCCGGTTTCAACTCAATGCCGATGACGAAGAGCAGCAACACCACACCAATTTCCGCGAGTCCGCTGATTTCATCGACATTGCCGATCAACCCCAATCCGGAAGGGCCAACCACCACGCCAGCGACCAGAAAACCCGGCACAGAGCCGAGACGCGCAGCCTGAAACAGCGGTACGGCAATCACCGCTGCGACCAGCAAAATGATGAGGTCAAGCAGATAAGCAGAAAGCATTCAAATCATCCTTTTCCAACAATCACCAAATCCTCGGCTTAAATTTCTCCGCGTTCACAACTGCCGCCGAATCCCCTGTTGCTCGAATGACAAACATGCCGCGCTTTTCCGCCATCCCCACCGCTTCCGAATCTTCCGAAAGATACGCCATTGCGCCATAAACCTTGTTCTTCTTGTACCGGGGAACCCACCGCTTGAACTGTTCCAGTTTTTTCCCAAATTTCTTCACATCTTTCGGGCGAAGCGTTGTCTTCACTTCAACCACAACCACTTCATCACCATTGTGCGCAATGATGTCGAATTCATAATGACCGCCATCGCGTAGTTTTCCCCGCAATCGTGAAGTTGTATCGCAAATCTCAATGCCGCGACGATTGAGGATACTGATCAGATCACCTTCCACCAATGACTCCATCAACCGTCCCCAGCGACTATCAAACTCTGCGCTTGTCTTTGCAACATCACGCGACAATTGGTTGACCAGTGCAGTTGTCTCCTTTAATTGCCGATCTGTTTCCTGTTGCGCCTTCCGGTGTTCCTCTTGAGCCTTTTGATGTGCCTCTTGAGCTTCCCGATGTGCTGCGTGCGCCTCCCGCTGTTTCTCTGCGTCTTCCCGCATCTGCTCCCGAGTTTCCTGGAACATCCGCCATACATCGTCGAAAGTTGGTGCAGGTTGGCTGCGTGGATCTGTTTGCGTTTCTGTTGTCGCCATCGTTTTTTTCCTCAATCAGGACTTCAATTGTACCGTTTGTGTCGAGGTGCCGGTCTCAATCTGCACGGAGCAGGAATCCTGATCGCACTCCTCTCCGCATTCTTGCGAACGGATCGAACAGGCGATATTCAGATCCGGCAACTCTACACCATCCACCTTACCGCCGACCTGCTGGATGGATTCGCACATTTTCTCCATTTGCGTATCCATTACCTGAATGTGATTCAACATGCAATTGATTGCATTGGCGACTGGATCAGGCATATCGGGCGAGGTGCCGTAGGAATCAAAGCCGATTTTTTCGGCGAATTTCTTCATCTGTGGATCAATTGGTGTTGGCTCCGGTTTGCGTTTGCGCTGCACGACCCGACCGGGGATGCCGACGACCGTTGCGTCACTCGGCACTTCTTTCACGACGACTGCGTTGGAGCCGATTCGCGCCCCGTCTCCAACTTTGAATGGCCCCAGCACTTTCGCGCCTGCACCGATCACCACATTGTCGCCAAGCGTCGGATGGCGTTTTCCAGCATTCCAGCTTGTACCGCCTAGGGTGACACCATGATAGAGCGTGCAATCATCGCCAATTTCTGCCGTTTCGCCGATCACTACGCCCATGCCGTGATCGATGAAAAACCGCCGTCCAATTTGTGCACCGGGATGGATTTCAATCCCTGACATCCATCGTGCCACGGTGGAAAAAAGACGCGCAGGCCATTTCAACCCCATGTTCCAGAATTTATGGTTGATGCGATGGGACAACACCGCAAAAACGCCCGGATAGGTAGTCAGGATTTCAAAGGTGTTGCGGGCGGCGGGATCGCGTGCAAAAACGCACTGGACATCTTCCCACAGATGCGTAAACAGGCTGGTTTTAGACATAAGATTTGGAGTTTCAGAAAACAAATAACAAAGTAAAAAACTCGGAAAAGTATACACTACCTCTCTATAACACCTAACTCTTTGAAGTGCTATCATTAAGAATTATTAACTGATGTTACGCAGCCCGAACCATTTGCAACTGCTCAAAAGCTATTTTCACCGTGTAGTGATCTAAAGAAGCTGTTTGGAAATTCCCGAGATCAGTGCGAATCTGGGATTTTGCCCATTCAAAGAGGCAATCATGAACCAAAAAAACGGAAAAAGCGCTATCTAGGCAACCTGAGTGAGGGTACATGGAGTTTCCTGAAATCTTGCTTACCAGCCTCACCAGTAGGCAGGCCGAGAAAAACCTTGGGGTTTAAAACACCAAACCAGATATTTTTTAGACATAATAGGAAAGTTGCACTTTTGAGTTGAATTCACGAAAGGAAATTAAAATGGCCACATTAACTGTTCGGGTTCTCGATGATAAACATATGCGTCTTAAGGCATTGGCATAACGCAAACAAATTAGCGTTAATAAATTAATGGAAGAACTTTCCACGCAAGCAATTGCAGAATTTGATGCAGAAACCCGGTTTCGGGTGATGACTGCAAAAGGGTCTGTAGAAAAAGGCTTGGATATTCTTGATCGTTTAGATCAAGCATTTGAGATTTAATGTTATTACTCAATCAGCACACGAAGTATATTACATGAGTTACATGTTAAACCCATGTGAGCTTTAAATCACGATGAGAAGATACACAATCTTTTAAATAAAGATCAATCAAATTCTGATAGGGGATACCTTTCTCTTCCGCCATATTTTTAAAGTAATCAACAGTAGTTCCATCTAACTGTATTGTAATTTGTTGCCTCATCCGCTTGGCATACGGATTCGGTTTGGAATCAGAAAAATCATAATGTTCACGCACGGGTAAATCCCTCATATTCTTTACGTTCATGTTTATCTGCTTTACGAGCAGAAATGATACGAATCCGATCAACATCACGTTCGCAATGACAAACAATCAAAAGGTGAAAATGGATACTCATACCCAGTAAGATAAAACGCGCTTCACCTTCTGAATGATCGGGATCATGAATCAAGCGGGCAAACCCATCTGCGAATACTGTTTTTGCCTCTTCGAATGAAACACCATGCTTTTTTTGATTAGCCGTGTTCTTCGTTTCATCCCATTCAAATTGCAATTCCGACATTGAACCCTTCGCTATATAAACACACTAAACAAACTCCACACACGGCTCTTTCTGCTCAGACTTCTCAATCCGCCCCAGAGCCCACGCTTTTTCACCATGCTCACGCAGCAGTTGCAGTGTTACTTCTGCATCCTGATCTGCAACACAAACGACCATCCCTACACCGCAGTTGAAAGTACGAACCATTTCAGGTTTCTCAACATTGCCATGCTCTTGCAACCAATTGAAAACTGGTGGCCAATCCCAGGAATTCTCATCAATTTTTGCAACGGTATTTTCTGGCAACACCCGCGGAATATTTTCCGTCAAACCACCACCTGTAATATGCGCCAGTGCATGAACATGCGCCGCTTTCATCAATGCTAATAACGGTTTCACATAAATCCGCGTCGGCGCGAGCAGCTTTTCACCCAACGTGGCGCCATCAAACGGTTCATAAATATCGGCTTTGGAAACTTCCAGAATTTTGCGAATCAGCGAATAACCATTGGAATGCGGTCCGGAGGAACCAATCCCGATCAGTACATCACCAGCCTGCACTTTGGAGCCATCAATAATTTTCGCCTTTTCGACAATCCCGACGCTAAATCCGGCGAGGTCGTAATCTTCCCCCTCATACATCCCTGGCATCTCTGCCGTTTCGCCACCGACCAATGCGGAACCGGCCTGCACACAACCATCGGCAATCCCCTTGATCACCGAAACCGCCGTATCGGCATCCAGTTTTCCAGTCGCGTAATAGTCGAGGAAAAAGAGCGGCTCCGCTCCCTGCACCACCAAATCGTTGACACACATAGCCACCAGATCAACGCCTATGGTATCGTGCACCTTCATTTCCATCGCCAGACGTAATTTGGTGCCGACGCCATCCGTGGCGGAAACCAGTACTGGCGCACTGTATTTATCCAGTGGAAGTTCGAACAATGCCCCGAACCCGCCCAGTCCGCCGAGCACTTCCGGGCGATGTGTCCGTTTTGCATGTGGTTTGATTTGGTGAATCAGATCATTGCCTGCGTCAATATCGACACCGGCATCGGCGTAACTCAGAGAAGTTTTGGAAGATGAATTTGAATCAGTCACGAATGCAGTTCCGAATAAAAAAGTTGGAAATTGAAAAATTAAAAACGTCGAAAAATTAAAACCAGAAAACTAAAAAAGGAGCCATTCTAAAACGAATGTTCAGCCGACGCGACATCCCCAACTGGATCACCCTTTTCCGGATCGCGCTGATCCCGCCGACCCTGTGGTTAATGGCTACCGGCGAATTCCTGTGGGCACTGCTTTTTTTTCTGATCGCCGGCCTCAGCGATGGGCTGGACGGCCTGCTAGCGCGGCAATTCAGCTGGCATAGCCGCCTTGGCTCCATCCTCGACCCAATTGCCGACAAGCTATTATTGGTCAGCAGTACAATTACGTTGGCGTGGATCGGTCTGATCCCACTGTGGCTGGTTGCTGCAATTGTAGCGCGTGATTTACTGATTGTCGGTGGTGCACTGATCTACCACACGCGTATCCATGAATATGAAATGGAACCAACAATTGTCAGTAAAATCAATACTTTTTCTCAAATTATCTATGTACTCTCTGTCGTACTCCAACAAGTATTTGGGCTACTTGATCCGAAAATGCTGGAAATGGGCGCGTACATCGTCCTGACTACGACGCTGATCAGTGGCGCAGATTATATCTGGACATGGGGCTGGCGTGCATGGCGGGAATCGGGCCATGGGAAAGATGGCTAGTTCAGTTCAGCCAGCTCAGGAAAATTCTCCTGCGCAATTGCCACTTTTTGCGCCGCCACAGGAACATTTCTCCTTCGAGAATTTCTACGAGCCGGACGACAATCCGTTTCTGATTTCGCTGCTCCAAAAACTGGCCGTCGAAGCCGATATTCCGCTCTTCTTCCTCTTTGGCGAATGGGGGAGCGGAAAAACACATTTGCTCCATGCCTGCTGCAATCGGGCTGCACAACAGAAAAAATCGGTCATTTTTTTGCCACTTAACGTATTGAACCAACAAAATCGGCAAACAACGGGCGCATTTCAAGGTATTGAACAATACGACCTGGTTGCACTCGACGACCTACATCTGATCGCTGGTGACAAAAATTGGGAAGAGGAAATTTTTCACCTGATTAACCGCATCCGCGATTGCGATCATGCGTTGCTGATTTCTTCGGAACAACCACTTGCCACGTTGGCAATCCAGTTGCCGGATTTACGTTCACGCCTGCAACAAGGCGTTGTAGAGCAAATTCCACCACTTGCCGATGCAGAAAAGTGGCGTGTACTTCAGCATCGGGCGCGACTGCGCGGAATGAAGCTGGATGATGCCATGATTCGTTTCCTCAGTCGCCGCACCCCGCGTGATTTTCACACCTTGTTCGATCTGCTGGAGCAGATGGATCAACAAACACTCGCAGAACAGCGCAGGCTGACGATTCCATTTGTGAAAAAGCTGCTCTCCTTTTAATCCTACACAGCTGTTTTTTTAAAGTGATTACAACTCTGTTAGAAGTGTTATGAACCAACGAATCCTTATTACTGGCTCGTCCGGACTTATCGGCAGTGCACTTGCCGCGCCATTACAAAACCAAGGCGCAGAGATTGAATACTTCGATATTGTAGCTGACGGTTCCGCCTATGGTGATATACGCGATTTTTCACGCGTTTGCCAAGCCGTTGAAAAGTGCGACGGTATTATCCATTTGGCCGCAGTTTCCCGTGTAATCTGGGGCGAACAAAACCCCGAGCTATGCCAGACAACCAATGTTGGTGGATTACACAATGTACTCAAAGCGATTGCTTCATTAAAAAAACAGCCGTGGATTATTTTCGCCAGTAGCCGTGAAGTATATGGTCAGCCAGATCATTTACCTGCTGATGAGGATTGCCCGATATCCCCCGTCAACATATACGGACATGCCAAGGTTGAAGGGGAACAACTCATTAAAACCGCCAGAAAAGAAGGAATACGCGCCTGTACAATACAGTTGTCCAACGTATTTGGCACAACTACTGACCACGAAGACCGTGTTGTTCCAGCATTTGCCCGTGGCGCAGCACTTGGAGAAGAATTACGGGTAGATGGCGCAAACCACACCTTTGACTTTACCTATATTGATGATGTGGCGAGAGGCATTGCGACTTTGACTGATTTGCTGAATTCAAATGAATTACCTCCGCCGCCGATTCACTTTGTCAGTGGAGTGCCAACAACACTAGACCAGCTCGCAAAACTGGCTATTCAAATTGCTGGAACGCAATCTACAATTCGATATGCGCCAGAACGCAATTTTGATGTAGCCCGATTTGTCGGCAACAATGCGAGAGCAAAGAAAATTCTGGGCTGGCAACCACAAGTTTTGCTTGAACAAGGACTTGCCAAACTCATTCAGAACTTCCGTAATTCTATTTAAAACGAATCTGATCCAGAGAAATTCCGCATGAAAATTCTACAGGTGATCCACGGTTACCCGATGCGGTATAACGCAGGATCGGAAGTATATACCCAGACACTATGCCACGCGCTTGCTAACCGACATGAGGTGCATGTTTTTACCCGAGAAGAAGATACATTTACACCTGATTTCAGGCTTCGCACTGAACAGGACTCGGATGACTCACGCATCACCTTACATCTTGTCAACAATCCTCGATTTAAAGACCGCTACCGTGCAACCGGGATTGACCAACGCTTTGCAGAGGTATTAGATCAAATCCAACCTGATCTTGTGCATGTTGGACATCTCAACCATCTCTCCACCTCATTGCTACAAAAAGCGGCATATCGGCAAATTCCAATTGTTTATACCTTGCATGACTATTGGCTAATGTGCCCACGCGGTCAATTCATGCAAATGTTTCCAGAAAATCTGGAAAATCTCTGGGCTGCATGTGATGTCCAAGGAGATCAAAAATGTGCGGAACGTTGCTACGCACGCTATTTTAGCGGCGCTACAGATGAGCAAAACACTGATGTTGCGTACTGGACAGACTGGGTCGCACGACGCATGAACCACGTACGTGTTGGGTCTCAGAAGATAATATTCCAGAAAAAAGCTACCCACTCTTCCGC
>CAYFMX010000027.1:0-27110 GCA_964344325.1 uncultured Piscirickettsiaceae bacterium | reverse complement strand
AATTGGTGTCTCTTCCTTTCAAATACTAACCGAAGTTTCAGGGACGAGACCTATAGTTCGTTGCTCATGTTACTCTCCTAAATTATTCAGCAATTTTATTGCTTGAAGACTTATCACTTTGCGAAGATGTTTTTTTAGAACTTTGTTTTGAGAGACTATTTTTTTCAGTTTCTCAATTGTCGCTTACAACGTTCTCACTTTGATGCTTTGCCGATCCAACATTCTCTTGCGTCATTTGTTTTGGCATTGCTTTCTTATCAGTGTTTAAATTTTGATACAAAAAAGCGGTGCTAATTACCACGTTGGCTATTAACAATCCTCGCCAAAAGTAATTTCTCCACCGCCTCTTATAATTTGATGTGTGTTTTTTGTAGTAATGTATCCAGCCTAGTCCGTCTTTCAATTTAAAGCTGTTTTCTAAAGTTTCTAAATAGCTCATACTTTCGTTCATTGCTTTAGTCATTATTATATTTTTTGCATATAACACACCCGCGATGACAGGAGGAACAAGCGCTACGTACAAGCTAAATATCTCGCCTTCACCTTTTAATAAATATGCCCATAACAGTCCTGTAGCACCAAGGGCGAATATCTCCTGCTTCTGTTGCTGCTCTAAATACCATATAACATGATTATTGAATATTGTGGCTTCAGCTAAAAGGTAGTCTTTTTCTGAATCACTATGAGTGTCATCCGGCATCAGCGTTGAGCCGTCCCTTTCTTTCTTACTACTTTCTTTTTCCACATCACCCATTGTTATTTCCAGGTTGTCCACCGTTTTGTTGATAGCACAAAGATCCCGCTTTTATTGCCTAACACCAAATTCAGGGGCTGCACCGTAGGCGCAGTCCCCTAGAATTTTTTGTGTTATGGCGGATATATGAAATATCACCAGATTTGCGGAAACAAGAACTCTATAGAACTTGTTGAAAGTTTAAGCTCAACCTCTCTTTTTGGCTTTGCACTTATTAATCCTTCACTATTCATTTGTTTTAGAACAGGTCTTACAGTTTGCTCACTTTTGCCTAAATGTTGGCAAATTGCACTTCGACTCATGGCTCCTTTTTCAAGAAGAAGGCGATAAATATCTCTTGCAAATATTTTCAATAATGGTAGCTCTTCATCAGATGCATTAGGAAGTCCACCTTTAGCCCTCAATTCAAAGTAATAATCAACTCTTATCCCGAGTTTTCTAGGTTCGAGTAGATCTGAAAAATACTTTACTTGATCTAGTGCTGTATCTATAAAATATCTAGTAAATGTAAGTAATCCTGAATCTGAAAGAATGCCCTTTCCATCAGAGTTGCCTTGCCTTGGTTTATCTGCTTCAGCTAAAGCATTGTAATATGCCTTTGTATCACGACCAAAACCTCTCGTGATCGACCATAAACCATACCCACCAAAACCTGCACATCGCATATAGCAATCGGTTAATAGTCGAATAACTCGACCATTACCATCTTGAAACGGATGAATCCAAGCCAATCTGTGATGAAGAGCGGCGGCTGCAATAATACGATTGGTTCCATGAATTCTTTCAGGGTTAAACATTTGTTCGAGCCAGCCCATATATCCCGACAACTCATCGAAAGAAGGAGGGATATGGGAACCAACTCGAACATCTAGTGTACGATAATTTCCTGGGACAACTAATACAGGGTTACCTGTTTTATCTAAAACATCACGCCCTTCTTTGTCTTTAACTACACAAAATCTTTCAGGAATTCCATCATAGAAAGATTTATGCAGTTCTTTTACAAAAGATTGCTTACAAACATCTGCTAGTGAAACAGAAGCTTCTTTTGCTTTAATTTGAGCTTCAAGATGAGCAAGCAGCTCTAACAATGAATCAGATAACTCTTCATCACCTGCAATCCTATTTGTTTCTTGTGTCTTCAACAGGTCTTTGGGATGAGTGGGATTACCCTCAATTTTGTTGCTATAGAAACAATTTACCTGCCTCAATAGCCATTCAGTAGAACTTCTGATGGACTCAGGAATGGTCTGATTCAAGGCTGCATCTGCCATATAAAGCTCTACAAGCTTATCTTGGTATGCTCCTAATTTATCTGCTGAAAGATAAGGTGTGACATGTATCATTATCACTTCCCAATTTGTCTAAATAATGCTGTATTATAATACTTTCAGTGTATTTAATATATATTATATCGTCATTATATATAGAAATATATCTACCTTTTAGAGGCTGTTTGAAAAATAGACGTCACACAATTTTTCAAAGCAATTTCGACACCCTAACCATAATTAAATCATTTAGTTACAAATATTAGAAAAACCAAGTATGCTGGATTCAGGTATCTTTCAAACAGCTTCTCAGAAATTAGTACAATATTTTTCTGGATAATCCATAACATTCTCAATATGCAGACTAGATAGTCCGCACGTCACCTCTATACATACAAAAACGGACAATCCACTTCCATGCTGCGCCCGTCCTATAAACACGACAATCATCCTATTGTACAAAAATATCATTTTAAAAAAATCAATTCCCTTGCACGCTGAATGATTCAAGCCTTCTTTTCTCTCACCACCACCATCCGCGCTTTCCGTTCCGCATCCAGATTTTCACAATACGCCTCAAACCCCTCGGTCTGGATCACCACCTGTCGCACCTCCTGGGCAACCTGATCTGCCCATTCCTTGTCACCGATCAGATAGGCGATCTGGATCACCACTGTCGCCAGTGAAGCGCGTAGCCCATAGGCATATCCGACTGAATCAAGATCACCGGCTCGCTCCAGTGATACCGAACTCTGCCAATCCATCACCGCACTGCGAATCGCCGGAACCAGCTCGTCCCGCCAGAGCAGAAAAAACGGATTGCGCGGCAATTCACACAACAAATCCCAGAATGCGTTGTTGACCGCCTGATCAGTAACAGCACGATCCCGGTCAATCAGGTCATCCCATGTGTGAAACACCTGATAAAGCAGCCCGATCAATTTCACCGCTTCGCCATTCCCCTGAAAAAAGCGGTGAAAATCATCCGCAGTCAATTGTGGCTGGTCATCCATTTTTTAACCCACGTCCAGATTGCCAATGATCACGCGCAGATTCCCGGCCTCGTCATAGACCCGAATCCCGTCATCGGTCATTTTGGTTCCATTGCTTCCGGCTGCACCGATCTGGAATGTGCCATTGTCCAGATCAATCACCGTCTGTTTTCCGCCCACTTCTGCACTCTCAATCCGTCCTGCTGTGACATGGCCAAGATTGGCAGAAAAGGCACTCAACCCCGATTTGACCCAACGCCCACCGGCAGCCTCACAAGCCTCCCGCGTATTGTGGCCAGAGAGCGTACAAAACTCGGCGCCATCGCCCACCACCTCCATTGAGTCGGCACTCATGTGTCCCAGCATTAACGAGGCATTGAGGAACAATCGACCGCCCACCATACGGAACAGCGAGGCCAGCGCACCTTCGACCAGCGCAGTACCGGCAATTTCAGTATTTCCAGAGAACGATTCTTAGAAGCTGTTTGGAAACTCACAACTTAGGCCAGTCTGTTCAACATGATGCGGGTCATGGCGATATACATCCAGATTTCGTCCGTACGGGTCTGTCGTTCGTAACATTTGCTGAGGCGGCGCGAATGGTTCAGCCAGCCGAAAGTACGTTCAACTACCCAACGGCGGGGCAGCAACACAAACTTCCTGGTTTCTTTCGGGCGTAAAACCACCTCCAGAACAAACCTGAAACGCGCCGCAACCCATTTAACCAACTGGCCACGGTATCCGCCATCGACCCAGATTTTCCGTAATTTTTTGCACCCACCGGGCAGATGACCCAACAACAGGCGTGAGCCCTCACTCAGATTGCTTGGATAACGCTTTTTCCGTTTTTTTGGTTCATGATTACCTCTTTGGTCGACAAAACCCCAGATTCGCACTAATCTCGGGAATTTCCAAACAGCTTCTTAAAAATTATCCGCAACTTTCGCGGGAAACGTTCCAGTCTGTGTTTGCTTTTACTGCTGAATGTATGCGCGATGAGGCGATATTTCCTTTGGAAGATAATATCGTCGGGAATTCCATGCAGATTGCGCAGGATGAACAACGGGTCATTCTTACCTTTGATTGGGATTATGGCGAACTGGTGTTTCGCTACCATTTGCCGCTACCTATTTATCCATGGCAGATTAAACTCCATGTCGGGGCGCAAAGGTCAGCGCGGATTCGGTCACCCGGCGGCAATGCAATCCCTGTATCGTTTTTGGGGTTTAACGCTTCGCACATGCGCCAGTAGATTTCGACACGCAGGTTGGCAAAGGGCAAATCGCCTTCTTGGGAGAGGCCAACCGATTTTTTTGCCCTATTCACACCGATGGTCTGTACCTTGTTCTGGCACAGGGAGTCGTAGCAAGAGGAACACCAGCCAATAATATCGACATGAACCGGGACGCGGCCATACTTCTGAAAAAACTACGAAAATTTATCTGGAAGGACAGGACTGGACAGTCATCGACTACCCCAAAAAAACCGGCTGATTCCAGAAAAATATTAAACTGGTGTTAAACCAGAAAAACACGATCTTATAAGGGAGAAAATAACATCATGTTTTTAATAGAAAAAATTGGTAGGCACGAGTGGATTCGAACCACCGACCCCCACCATGTCAAGGTGGTGCTCTAACCAACTGAGCTACGTGCCTATAAAAGAGCGGGGAATTGTATCGGCGAACTCACCAAAGTCAACTCCGAAAGCCAACCCCGCCCTATTATTACTGCTTACGCCCGTGGCAAACGGTTTGGCGCATGACCTGTACTGGGCATACGGAAAGCGCGGATCGCACCGGCACGGCTGCGTACTGCTGCATCGCCGCTCTTCTCCAGCTCTGCCAATTTGGATTCTACCTCATCAACGTCACCCAACTGGATCAACAAGCCTTCAACCCATTTCGCTTTCTGGAGATCAGAAGACATTGCACTGAAACCCGCCTTATATGCGCGAAGACGACTGTCGTGATCAAAACCGGCATCACGCATCGCAATCGCCACATTTTCCAACATCGCTGCATCGGCAGAAGCCTGCGCTGCCGCATCGACCATACTGTCCGCCTTGCCTGCATCGCCTGCGTCACGGATCACTGCCGCCAGATGAACCTGCGAAACTGCATTCAACCCTTCTGACTGTTCTACCAACTGCATTGCCCACGCGGAATCACCAACAGAAGCCACTGCATCGCCTGCAACCTTACAAATATCCGAAGCCTGCAACGGTGAGTTCGCGGAGATGTAATCTTCCAACATCTTCTTGGCGATCTCCTGTGCGCCGTCCATTTCCAGACTGCCAGCATGTTCAACCGCGCTGTGGATTTTTGCGTAACCGGAACCGCCTTCCATACTCTTCGCATAGAGCTTGCCAATCCATTCCTTGTCCGCAAGATGCTTCGCCGCGCCTGCAATGACCGGAGCCAATGTATTCATGGAACCGCCATCCCATTCCGTCGCTGCTGTCTCTGCATTTTCGAGCAAGGTGCGCGTGAAATCGGTATCGTCCAATGCCGCCATCGCTTCATCAGCCAACGCCGCCAAACGACGTGGATTGGTCTCTTCGCCCGCCGCTTGCTGGAATTTGACGTACAACTCGGCATTCGCCTTACGGCGTTCGACCATTTTTTCGATCTTGCTAATACGGTCTGTGTTGGAAGCATCCAGCTCTTTCGCCACTGCAACGACATCTTCTAAGTCTTTCAGATTAGAAGCGGCATTTTCCGCCTGATCCAACGTCGCGGAACCGTCCGCACTATCACCTGCTGCGTAAGCGCGTTTCGCAATTTCGAGCAATGCCGTAGTGTTTTCTGCCGCGGCTTTCGCTTTCGCCAATGCATCTTTCGCAGAAGCTGCATCTGCACCGACTGCTTCGACGACCGCATCATAGAGTTTGATCAGATCATCAAAACCTTCCGCTTTGGAGAACGCTTCGGAGAAGTACTGATCCGCCAGTTCCTGGTTGCCAGTCTCTTTCGCGATTTCCGCGCCGATAGAAACTTTATCCGCTGGTACAGAAGTGAGTTCCGCTGCTTTCTGGTAGATCGCAGTCGCATACTCTTTATCTTCGGCATCTTTAACAATCGCACGCGCCAGTTTGAGCATATCGGTGGTGGAAGTCATTTTGCCTTCCGCCTTCTCGTAAAACTGCTTTGCCAGTGCCTTGTCCTTGAACATCTTCACCGCAGAAGCCGCACCCGCCATGATTTCGTCATTGGAACTGAGGTCTGGCAGTACCGCAACAAACGCCTCTTTCGCTGCCGATTCGTCGCCCTGATACTGCATCAACGCTTCGGCAACCGCCATTTTCTCTTCACCAGACATCGCAAAATCAAGTGCCTGTTCCAGCAATGGCGCAATCTTGTCCTTTTCGCCAATCGCATCCCACGCCGCCGCACAAGCAACAAATTCAGCGGTAAACATGCAGTCGCCATCGACTTCGGAGACCATCTCTGTCGCCAGCTTCTTGTTCTTGGAGACAATCGCCACGCCACGCGCCGTCCAGCCAGTATCTTCCGCGCCGGACATCTCATCTTTCGCCTGCTTGACCGATGCAGAAGCCGTCTTTTTGTCCCCTGCCTCTTCCGCCGCCAACCCGATCTGAATCATCTCTTTGACCGTGGTTGCCGCTTCCAATTCTGCTGAAAAGTCCTTGGTTGCTTCCGCTGCTTCTGTCATCGACGCATCTCCCTGTTCATTGATGTCGAAAAAAATAAAAAATTAAAGCTAAAACAGGTGAAACATAACCAAAATGCGCCATAAAAGCCAATCTTACGAGTTGTCTAACGGAAAACTCTGCGCAAGTCGCTATAATCAGCTTGTTTTCCCCATAAATCTCAAAATTTCAAAAACACCTCATGTCCCTCTCCAGCGAAGACCAACTCCGCCTGCAAGTGATGTTGCACAACAATCCACTTGCAATCCGCATCGACGAAAACGCGATGGTGCTCCACGGCCTCACGCCCAACGGTGAAGCCAACATTCCACTCTCACCGAATTGCTCGAACGATAGTTATCTGAAACTGGTCAAAGAGACGCTCTCCACACACATTCTTGGCAGTCCGGGCGGTTACCCGGTCTACCTGAAACGCTGGAGCCGCATGGGTCAAACCGGCGATGCACACCTCAATGAGTTTTTGTTGCTGGGCGAGCCAGAAGCGGTAGTCGCAGTCGCTAACTCGCCCGGTCTGACGCTGGAACTGGCGGAACGGGTCTGGTGGGCCGTGACCAACACCGCGCAGCAACCGGAATTGGGGCGTTACCTGCTACGCCGCGAATGCGTGATCGAAAATCCACTTGGAAAGGAGATTGCCCATTTTCTGGTTGAACATTTGCCCTTCCTGGCCGAACCGAACGAAATTCTCGACCTGCTCGCCGCCGTGCTACAAAAAGGACTGTTGCCGGAAGAACAAATCGAAAAAATCTGGCAGCGTAGCCAGGGGCGCGGGAAAAGTTTGTACCAGATTGCATTTTTACACGTTCGTCCTCTGGAATTGCCCGATTCAAATTTATCTGCCACCCATCCGGAACTGGAAAAATGGGAAACGCAATTGCAGCCGCTCGCTGAAGCGAAAAATCTGCTAGCAAAATTATTACTCAAAACATGGTCTGCGCCGGGGCAGACGTTTTTGAATCACGTACAAACGCTATTCGACAAATTGGCAAATGAAGAATCCGCTTATGCGTTTTTACACGCGCTGGGCAATTTTTTCGCCGATGCGAAACTGGAAACACTTGGAACGCGGGATTTAGAGGAGTTGAAGCGAAAAACGGACAAATGGATCATTGATCAGAAATTCGAACCCGTGAATGAGCTATTGAAACAAATTCCGGAACTGAAGCCACAACTTCACGCAATGTTATTCCTCGCGCAAATCAGCGAAAAACAGGCATTTGAATTTTTGTTGCACTCTGGCGCAGTTGGAGCTTCGCTACGGAGAAAGCTGGAACCATTAAAAACGGCAGTTTTGGAACAATTGTCCAAACTATGAATTTGTCATTTCGACGAGGAACGAGGAGAAATCTTTCAATATAGATTTCTCGCTATGCTCGAAATGACAAACTTCACAAACTGAGTTGTTGCATCAACTGCTCCGTTAATCTATTAGGAACAGAAAATTCCTGCTCACGTACTTTCCGAACTGGCCACATTCCAATCAGGCTATTGGTACAAAACATCCCGTCCGCTTCCGCAATTTCTGCAATAGAAATTGTGCGGACAAAAACCGGAATTTGTAACTGCTCCGCCGCCCGAATCACCTGCCCGCGCATAATGCCAGCAACGCCACTCTGCGATAAATCTGGTGTATGTAACGCGCTATCCTTAATCAGAAACAGGTTGCTCATCACTCCTTCGACCAGATTGCCATCCTCATCACACAAAATTCCTTCCGGAATTTCGAGATTATCCCACTCGCTTCGCGCCAGCACATTTTCGAGCCGGTTGAGGTGCTTCATCCTTACCAATGCCGGATTTTTCCCCATCGTCGTTTTACAACGGTAGAGTTCAATCCCCTCTTTCCAGAAACGTTGTGGATAATCCGGCCACGGAAAAACAGAAAGAATGCGTGTCGGCCTTGCTGCTTCAAAACTGGGCGCACGATAACCACGACCGCCCGCTCCTCGCGTTACAATGATTTTCAGCACACATTTTGAGTGTTGATCCGATACCGCTCCGGAAAAACCATTTTTCCGAACCAATTGTTGGCTCTCCTGCTCTAGTATTTTCGATTCTGGTATCGGAATATTGAGCCGCCGACAGCCATCCGCCAGTCGTGCAAAATGCTCTCGCCAAAATTGTGGAACACCATCGACAACTGCGATTGTCTCAAATACTCCATCACCATATTGCAATCCGCGATCTACAACTGGAATCTGGTCTTGCGCAATACCATTAACCAAAACTGTTGATACAGACATGATGTATGTGTGATTTAGGTTTGCAACGCCAACAACATTCCACGTGCTTTGGCGCGAGTCTCCTCCAGCTCCCGCTGCGGAACGGAGTCATAAACAATCCCAGCCCCTGCTCGGAGGGTAATTTCGCTATTTTGTTGATTATTTCGCTGGGTAATTGTGCGGATCAGGATGTTCAAATCCATCCGTCCGTGGTGGCTCAAATAGCCCATGCTACCGGTATATGCACCACGTGGAGCCTGTTCTAGCTCCTGAATAACCTCCATACAACGCACTTTTGGGCAACCGGTGATCGTCCCGCCAGGAAACAATGCGTGAATCACCGCACCCGGCGTTGTCCCTTTGCGCAATTTTCCACGCACATTGGAGACGATATGATGGACATGCGCATAGCTCTCCAGCTCCATCAGCGCATCAACCTCCACTGTACCTGGACGGCAAACACGTCCCAGATCATTTCGCTCCAGATCAATCAACATCACATGCTCGGATTGCTCTTTAGGATGTGCCAGCAATCGTTCTGAAAGCTGCTGATCCTCTTCGTTAGTCTTGCCGCGCGGATGGGTTCCCGCAATCGGGCGCGTCTGGATTCTGTCGCCATCTACTTCTACCAGTCGCTCTGGTGACGAGCTGATAATTGCCCGATTCTTTTCTGCATCAACCGCCAAACCAGCGAATGGTGCTGGATTCGTTTTCCGCAATTGCCGATAAAGCTGGTACGGCGTAGTGTCCGCTTGTAATTTTCCTGACCACTGCCGCGATAAATTGACCTGAAACACATCCCCTTCATGGATGTAGTGTTTTATTTTTTCGACACCATCCAGAAACCGCTGCGGTTCTTCTTCCTGCATTTCAAACGCCGAAAAAATCGAAGATTCTGTCCCAGATTCTATATTAGATTCAGCGCCAGTTTTTGCCTTCAATGCTGCAAAAAAATCCGCTTCCATTTTCTGTAGCTGTTGCCGATTTTCCTGCTCTTGCACAACCCAAACTGAATTTGTGTGATGATCGCGAATCAATGCCGCCGGAATTCGCGTCGCAAATGCAGAAGAAACGATTTTTTCTGTTAAGAAATCCTGCAAAACCGGCTCGATTTCCCGCGCCAGTTCGTAATCCAGAAACAAAAACCAGCCGCCTAAAAATGGCAAATCTGTTTCTGATCGTCCAGATTGATTAGATGATTTTGACTGCGCTGAAAACGGTTTTCCATACGCATGATCCAACATTTCCAGAAAATTGCCAGAAGTTTCTGCTACACGGATGGTTTGTTGCGGAAAGGCAAATAAGAGATCGAAACGGGTATCGGCGTTGGTAGCCACGCTCTCCAGCAAATAAGGATAACGCGCCGGATTTTGCACATGGATTTCCAGCAAATCCATGTCACCTGCAAGTTGCTTGAACACAGCCATCAGCAGAAAAAAATTATGTCCCGTAAAATGGATTCAAAACGTAAAACGTGCAAAGGGCGCAACGAGTTGCGCCCCTACAGAATTTCCCGCCTGTGTAAATCAGAAAAACAGATCAGATTTTTTTGAACACCAACGTGCCGTTGGTGCCGCCAAATCCGAACGAATTGGAGATCGCCGTTTCGATCTTCATCTCCCGCGCTGTGTTGGGGACATAATCCAGATCACACGCCTCATCCGGATTTTCCAGATTGATTGTTGGCGGGGAAACCTGATCACGGATCGCTAGAATGGTGAAAATTGCTTCCGCGCCGCCTGCCGCGCCAAGCATGTGACCTGTCATTGATTTGGTCGAATTGACGACCAGTTTTTTCGCATCGTCACCAAAACTACCCTTGATCGCCATCGTCTCGGCGATGTCGCCCGCCGGAGTCGAAGTACCATGCGCGTTAATATAATCAATCTGCCCTGGATTCACACCGGCATCTGCCAGCGCGTTGTTCATGCACTGGGTTGCACCTTCACCATTTTCTGACGGTGCTGTCATGTGGAACGCATCCGAACTCATGCCAAAACCAGTCAATTCGGCATAAATTTTCGCGCCACGCGCTTTCGCATGTCCATACTCTTCAAGAATCAGTACACCAGCCCCATCACCCAATACAAATCCGTCACGATCCTTATCCCACGGACGGCTTGCAGTTTCCGGGCTGTCATTACGGGTAGAAAGTGCACGCGCCGAAGCAAATCCACCTAATCCCAAACGGCAAGTGGCAAACTCTGCACCACCCGTCACCATCACATCCGCATCACCGTAGACGATCATCCGCGCTGCATCGCCGATGCTGTGCGTGCCTGTGCTACACGCCGTCACAATCGCCACATTGGGGCCTTTGATACCCGTCATGATTGACAGATTGCCGGAAATCATATTGATGATGCTGGAGGGTACAAAAAACGGTGAAATGCGTTTCACGCCCTTGTTCAGCATGATCTCTGTATTATTTTCAATATAGGAGAGACCGCCAATACCAGAGCCAATTGAAATGCCGATCCGCGTTGCGTTTTCGTCCGTTACTTCGATTCCCGCATCCTGCATCGCCTCCAAACCGGCCGCGATACCGTAATGGATAAAGGGATCCATTTTTTTCAGATCCTTCTTGTCAATATAATCGGTCGATTCAAACCCTTTGACGGAGCAGGAAAACCGTACAGACAAATCTTCTGACCCCGGAAAATCCACCGGCATTGCGCCGCTTTTCCCTGCCAAAATATTTTCCCACGAATCCGCAATATTGTTCCCCAACGGGGAGACCATTCCCAATCCGGTCACTACGACCCGTCTGTCACCTTTCATCTTGCCCTTGCTCTCCGAATACTGAAAAAGCCGTACTTCACGATGCGAAGCACGGCTTTTCAAATACGTCACAAATCCAAACTACGCCACTGCTGTATACAGCTTGCAGAATTACCGACTCTGTTGTTGAGTCGAAATTGATTTTAGCTTTGCGCTTTATCAATTTTGCGCTTTATCAATATAGTCCATCGCTTGCTGGACTGTCGTGATTTTCTCAGCCTCTTCGTCCGGAATTTCACAACCAAACTCTTCTTCCAGCGCCATCACCAACTCAACTGTGTCCAGAGAATCTGCGCCGAGATCATCTACAAAAGAAGATTCCGGGGTAATTTCGTCCTCGTTGACGCCAAGTTGCTCTGCAACAATTTTGGTGACTTGTGCCTGAATATCGCTCATGGTTTTCCTCTAAATACTATACAAAAACAGTTAATAAACAGCTATACGATTCGCGCCAATTCATACTCAATATAAAGAATAAAATATAAAAAACAGCGCATCCAAGTTTTCAAAGGAGGGATTTTACGCATCCTTCTGTCGGTTGCAACGTATTTCAGCAATTCCTGAAATACGTCGAAAATCCCCGACTCGCATCCAATCCGTAGACATCTGTTTACATATACATGCCACCATTGATGTGCAACGTCTGCCCAGTGATATAACCCGCTTCATCCGAAGCGAGGAAGCCAACCGCTGACGCGATATCTTCTGGTTTACCCAAATCACCCATTGGCACTTCGCCTTTCAGTTTTTCGCGCTGTTCATCGGAGAGCACGCGGGTCATATCGGTATCAATAAAACCGGGCGCAACCGCGTTGACGGTAATCCCACGCGACGCCACTTCCCGCGCCAATGACTTCCCAAATCCAATCACCCCCGCCTTCGCCGCCGCATAGTTGGTCTGTCCGGCATTTCCACTCACGCCAACAATCGAAGTGATATTAATAATCCGCCCTTTTTTCGCTTTGGTCATGCCACGTAAACACGCTTTGCTCATGCGGAAAATGGAAGTGAGGTTGGTCTGTATGATTGCGTCCCATTCTTCCTCTTTCATCCGCATCAGCAGATTGTCACGGGTGATCCCGGCATTATTGACGAGAATTGTCGGCGCACCATGTCCATCATTAATAGCTTTGACGCACTGCTCAATAGAATCCAGTTCGGAAACATTAAGCATCATTCCTTTGCCTTCCACGCCAGCAGCTTTCAGATTTTCCGTGATTTGCTCCGCACCACTGTCGGAAGTCGCCGTGCCGATCACAAATGCACCCATTTTGCCCAGTTTTTCGGCGATTGCTACACCCAAGCCCCGGCTTGCGCCAGTCACTAATGCGATTTGTCCATTGAGGCTCATTTCTTCTCCTTTCTCTTAAACGCCTTATTGTATTTCACGTCAGCTAGTCGTTCTTTCATTCATCAACATCAAAAAAACTTTCCGTTTTCATCTATTTCTTTGATCTTTCCCAATCATTTCACAAGACACAGCTATTTTTTCAGGATATGTTCATTGACGCAATCTTACATATCTCACCAAATAAAATACTTGCACTCTCCATTTTTTTCCCTTTTTATACTGCAATTTCAACATTTCATTACGTAATAAAAATTTAATTTACTCTCCGTGAAATCAAAGAGATCAATCAACTATGGATTCAATCCCCCGACAAATCATCACCCCTCGCCCCAAAATGTCACTGGAAATCCCGCAAGGAATGGCACCCGTGGAGTTTTTCAACAGTCCGGCCAACCTGAAAAATCTGGCAGAAGAGAACGGCTTATTGCGCGGACCAGAAGATTTGCTGATGTACCGCAAACTGATCGGCCATAGCACAGAATTTGATACCTCCATCATGCTCGACACTTCGCGGCGGATTCTTGACCCGCTCGGTCGTCCGGTGCGCCGCGACCAAATGAGCCGCAATCAGAAAAAAGCATGGAATCAAATGACCCGCGTCATTTTTGACTACATGGTCGAAAGATATCCCGATCCAGCGGAACATTTACTGCTATTTGGCGAAGCGAGCCTTGATTCAACCTGGCCACTCAATAAACCGGGCGTGCCAAGCATCCGCATGATCCACAACCATTTTATGTGCTTCCCGAAAACACAATTGGCGGAAGCGGATGCTGCCGATCCTGCTGATGTCAATTTGACGGATAGTGGACACCACAGTCTCTTTTTGCAGAAATTGAGCCGCGTCTACCGCAAATTTCTCAGCGAGCTGGATTTACAAATTCTGGAACTGGTCTCCACCTCAGAAGCGAGCCTTAAACTGACCGGCTATCCACAAGGACTGCCGAGCTGGGTGGTACGTGGTGGTTCGGAAAAACTGATCGACCTCTACTTCTGGCACGAGTATGAGCAAGTATTGCTAGCATTCCTTGATTTCTACAACACCTTTTTCCGATTAGTCTCCACGGGTGATTCAAAAGTGCCGTCTGAAGCCAACTTCCCAGCGCAAGTGGATGATATTTTGCTGGAGAGCAATGAATTCCAAACCGTGGCGCGTGATTTGCGCGAGCGCGTCATTCAAGATCCACAATTTGCCAATGAGATCCGCTGGCGTCCAGCCTACAAACAGATTTTGTACCGCGATGATCATGGGCGGCTGATTGTGACAATCTCGCAAAATTCAGTTGGCAATGCGATTACTGAATTGTTGGGCATTGTCGTCAAGCGAGAGGAAGACCCGGAAGGCTATGCCGCAATTGAGCCGGGACTAATCGAACGGCTACTGGAGGCACGTCAGCGGTTGATGGATGCGAAGCTGGGCGAAGCCATTTTTACCGATAAATGGTAGATTATCACTTTTCCCCTCGCCTAGACTGTAGTGGTCTAATACCCCATTTTTTTCATCAGGATTTACGAGGAAAACATGGCAAGATGACTGAAAATCTACACCACCAGAACCTGTCCCCGTTGCGAAAAATCGAAAGAGTTATTTAAACAATGGGACTTGGCCTACACAGAAGTGCATGTAGACCAATCGCAGAAAGGGCTAAAAGAGATGCTTACCCGTACCAATGGCGCACGGAGTGTGCTGCAAATTTTCCTCGGCGATGACTACATCGGCAACATTCACGAACGCACCGAAGCACATATGGAAGGAGAACTGGATAACGTGGAGAAAGCGTAACGGCACATTCCCCGTCTGAATCAATCCCGTTTAGGGCAATCCTTACAGTGTTTGCCCTTTTTTTCGTACTTTTTGCAGCATTTGGTTTTGGGCTTTTTCTCTTTTTTCTTACCCATTCGTCCCCCTGCTGTTATGCATTGGCTAATTCAGCAGAAGCTGCCGTTGCAAGCGTTTCTAACTCATTATCAACGAGGAACAATCCTTCGCCCTTGTCGCCGACCAGTTTCAAACGGTTGATCAGTTCGCCGACGGAGGCTTCTTCTTCAATCTGCTCGGTGACAAACCAGTGGAGGAAAATCTGGCTGGCATGGTCACGCTCTTCAATCGCGATATCCATCAGGTTGTTGATGCTTTGGGTAACCAATTGCTCGTGCGCAAGCGTCTTTTCGAGCATGTCGCCTAGACTACTGAAGTCCTGTTCTGGACGGTCAATTGCAAGCAGTTCTACTGTGCTACCCTGATCAAGGACATAGCGGTAGATTTTCATCGCGTGGGTTTGCTCTTCGTGGTATTTGGACATGAACCAGTTTGCTGCACCACGCAGCCCCAAATCCTCACTGTGTGCTGACATGCCCATATAAAAATAGGCGGAGAAAAGTTCTTTGTTGAATTGCTGGTTGAGCGCTTTTGCCATCCGTTCCTGAATCATCGGTTTTTGCCTCTATGGAGAAAAAACAGTTAATCTTATAAAAATGGAACGGAAAAATCACTGATGGGATCCAGATTATTTTGATAACGTGAATTCGACTCAAAAGTGCAACTTTCCTAATTATGTCTAAAAAATATCTGGTTTGGTGTTTTAAACCCCAAGGTTTTTCTTGGTCTGCGGTTTAATTTATCCATCACCACTTGCACTTCATTGCCCCCGATTTTCACAAAAATGGTTGGGGATTGCACCTCGCTTTGAAGTACTCCCGTATTTTTTCTTGCGCTTTTTCTGGCAACGCAGATGTTTGTACAAATCACCACCATTGGCCTTATCTTCACGAACATAATGGTAAATCCATTCCGGGCTGACCACCTTTTTCCTGTGATGTCCCTCCAGTGCATTGCTGATCTGTTCCAAGCTCCATTGCCCATTGCGCAACTGGAACTCCACAGTATCCCAAATACCTTCACCAATCCGGGCTTTCACCTTGTTGCTTTGGCACCTCCAGTTTTGACAGATTGCATGGTCTGCATTGTAATGCCTGCTACTATCCTGATTCCGTGCCAGCTCCTGGTAAACCGTCGCTTTGTGTACACCCGGAAAATCGGCAATTTCTCATTTGGTTAACCCTGCTTCTAAATACGCCGCAAGCTGGTATCTTTGTTTGTCGGTGAGTTGTGTGTAGTTTCCCATTTGTGCTTCCCATTCTGGCTGGAATAGAAGGCCCGGATGTTACCGCAGCTTACCTTCTACTGAGTTGCACTTTCGAGTTGAATTCACGAATCCTAATGGGTGCGATGCAACGTAAATTCCGCCAACCCACCCAGCGCATCCTTGTAGGGGGAATTGGGCAAAATCTCTAACGCTTCAATTGCGTGCTGCACGGACTCCTCCGCACGTTTCAACGTATACGAAATTGCGCCGGTTTCTTGGATGGTCTGGAAAATGGAGTCAAAACGATCCGTACCGTGCTCCGTGCCACCTTTTTCAATCGCAGTACGGATTTCCTGTGCTTGTTCCGGCAAACTATGTTGCATCGCATAAATGAGTGGCAAGGTCGGTTTTCCTTCCGCCAGATCATCCCCACTGTTTTTACCCATTTCCTCAGACGAAGACTGATAGTCGAGTGCATCATCTACTAGCTGGAACGCATTGCCGAGATGTTTGCCGTACTCTTTCAAAGCAGACTGCACCGCTTCTGGTTGTCCAGCAACCACTGCCCCCAAATGTCCTCCAGCTTCAAAGAGTTTCGCTGTTTTTCGATAAATCACTTCAAAATAACGCGCCTCATCGGTATCTGGATCGTTGCAGTTGAGCAATTGAAGAACCTCGCCTTCCGCAATGGTGTTGGTGGTACTAGCAAGGATATCCATCACTTGCATGTTTTGTACTTCTACCATCATCTGGAAAGAACGAGAATAGAGAAAATTGCCAGTCAACACTGCTGCGCTATTACCAAATAACGTGTTGGCAGTCTCTCGCCCCCGGCGCATATCGGATTCATCAATCACATCATCATGCAACAGCGTCGCAGTATGGATAAATTCAATCACTGCCGCGAGCTGGATTGCATCCTGCCCCATAAATCCGCAAGCACGTGCCGCCAGCAACAAAACAACTGGACGCACCCGCTTCCCACCACCGCTAATAATATACTGTCCCAACTGGTTAATCAGCACCACATCAGAACGAAGCCGTTCCAGAATCAGATCGTTCACCGCACTCATATCGTTCTGGATCAAAGTATTGATTTCGTTCAGTGGATTGGATGCAGCCACAATGTTCCCTTTTGCTTTTGTTTTGCGTTGACAACAAAAATGAGTAAAAAATCTGATCCATCCTAAAGGGGGAAGAATGAGGAGGTCAAGTTTCCGGCGTAAAGCGGATTAATTCAGAACGCAACCCTAGTAAAATGACAGTTCCATCTGCACGTTCTACACCATCCAGACTATAAGAAAATTGGTACGTACGTAAGAATTGCACCCGTCCTCTTTCACTCCTGCGTAATCGTAATGTATGCAACGAAACCGACTGATCCAGTAACTGCACACCTTGAGCATCACAGGCACGTCGGCAAACAGAGATCGCTTGTTCACGTGCACGCAACGTATCGAACCAAAACCATCCAAGTAAGGCAGAAATTGTAAGAATCAGTATAATGCCCGGATCGCTTTCGACCATTTTCAATCACCTTTAGAGTTTTGAAACGATTGGATATGGAATAAAGTAAGCTATACTGTATCACTTCATGCATGAATTACGGGGAGAAAACCTGCGTGTCAAAAATTGCGCAGCTATTTGGAAGACAGTCGGAAATCCGTGAGCGGATCACAGACGCTCGTGACCGACTGTTTCGGATTGCTTATTCTTGGTGTCATGATCGCCATTTGGCGGACGACCTCTGCCAAGAGACAATTGCCACTGCATTGGAAAAAAATCACCAGCTCAAGTCGGAAGGTGCGCTGGATGCATGGTTGTTCCGCATCCTGCAGAATGCCTACCGCAAGCAATTCCGCAAAATCAGGCCACAAGTAGATGTAGAGTCGCTTGAAGAGCATATGGAAGAGGAGATGCCGGCAGAGCATGATCTGGAGCGTGCGGAAGAAATTATTCAAGTACGCACGGCACTAACCAAACTAAAAGAAAGCCATCGGCAAGTTGTAACTTTAGTGGATATTGAAGGCATGAGCTATAAACAGACAGCCGAAGTGCTAGATGTGCCAATTGGGACGGTAATGAGCCGTTTGGCACGAGCACGTGGTGAATTGGCACAAGCAATCCAAGATGCTCAGGAAAACAGACGCCCTGTACGAAATAATGTTAGAAAATTGAGGGTACTGAAATGAACGAACGGTACGATGAGAAACATCCGGTCTCTGATGAAATGCTCAATGCGTTTCTAGATGGAGAACTGGAAAGAGAAGAAAATGTCTGGATACTGGATCAAATCGGCAAACATCCAAAACTTGCACAACAAGCTAACCGTCTGCTCCATACCAAGGAGTTTCTACGTTCTGCTTATATGGCCGCACTACCTCCAGAGCAAATAGAGCAAAATCCCCAAGCCATGGCTTCCGTAGCTACAGTCCCCACAGCTCCTACAGCCTCTACAGCAAGTTTCTCCTCCGCCTCACGGCAACCCCGTTGGCTCCCACGACGGAAAATGGCAAATGGAGCAATTGCCGCTATGTTAGTCGCGGGTTTCTTCTTAGGGACAGGGATGAATTCAGTTGCTTTTTCATCAATAGCCTCAATAGGAAATCCTGCGCACATTCATCCAAATTCCACTGTAAGTTACATAGTAGATGCTATTGGTAGCCTTATCAGCGATACATATCCCCGTAGTAATAGTATCCAAGCTATTTCAGTATCTCAGCCTGAAACCGGGGAACAAAAACAACCACTATTAGAGCAACAGCGTATATCAGATGCTGTTTCAAATGTTGATTCGGATATAGAGGAAGAAGCAGGGATCAAAATCAGTTTCTACATTACTACAAAGAACTCACTACAGATTAAAAATTTGTTAGAAAATATTAAACAACTCTTAATAGACACTAAGAATTCCCGAGACAAGAGTTTGGTTGAGTTAGTTGTAGATGGTGACAGTTTGGATATATTCCAAGCGATCGCTTCAGACAGCACTTATCAAAATCAGCTTCAAGGTTTGCATTCAGAAAATTCTAACGTGCATTTTCATCTTGTAGCTTGTCTAGACACAATTGATACACCCAAGGGTAAAGAATATAAAAAATCTATCACATGGATAAATGATGTAGATGTAATTAACTCAAGTATAATACGAGTCATACGTCGTCATAAAGAAGGATGGTCTTATATTCGGATTTAAACAGAAAAAACAATATGCCAAATCAACATAAACAGCATTTTCAGACAGGGCAATGGTTTGCCCTGTTTTGGTTCGCACTTCTGATAATTCCGCAAATCTTGGCGGCCACATCAGAATCAGAAAATTAGCTGTGTCATTAGTATCCACCATCGTATCCCATTATCATAGCTGCTATAATTCTTACTTCTTGATCCACTGAAATAATTTCAGAGTACGCTAGACCAAGGTAGCATTGAGTAAGATCATAAGAACTAAGATTAAGAATAATACTGGTTTTGAACCTTGAACATTTTAAACAGGAGAAAATGATGAAAAGAAGATTGTTCCTGAAAACAACTCTTGCTGGAAGCGCATTGACCACCGCCTTAGGTGCAGGCTTACTCACCCCACAATCTGTATTAGCAGCATGGCCTAAAAAGGCAATGGGCGTTAAAGATGTCAACGAAGCATTGACTGAAGCATTAGGTAGTGCAGGTTCTGTATCTGAAGACATTCATTTGGATGTACCAGATGTAGCGGAAAATGGCGGACAGGTTAAAGTTGTTGTAGATGCTTCTGCACTCGCAGACGTTCAGGTTCAGAGTATTGCAATCTTGGTTAACACAAATACTCGTGCATTAGCTGCTGTCTACCATGTAAAAAAGGCAGGAAAACCTTACGTCTCCACACGCGTTAAAATGGCAGACAGTGGAGATATTGTCGTAGGGGTTAAGACTGACAACGGTGTAAAAATCACCCACAAAACACTCAAGGTGGCAGCAGGTGGCTGCTGATTGATTAATTACAGAGTAGAAAGAACTATTAGAATGACTAAAAAATGATCATTCTGTAAAAAATGAATTTGAGAGCAAAGGAAGAGATTTATGTCTGTGAAAATCAGAGCTAAAGCACAAGATGGTGAAATTAACATCAAATGTCTGATTAAACATCCGATGGAAACCGGCTTGCGCAAAGATGAAAAGAACGAGATCATTGAAGAACATTTCATCCGTGAAATTGTTGCAGAAAAAAACGATGTGGCATTCATGACTGCTGATTGGAATCCGACTGTTTCCAGAAACCCTTACTTGCACTTGAAGTGTGTTGGCGAGAAAGGGGATAGGATAAGAATCACTTGGAAAGATAATAAGGGCGAATCTGAGTCTGGTTCGAGAGAAGCACGATAACACCAAATAATATCCTGATAATTTTCTAAAAGTTAGAAAGTTTTCGAAACCCGATCAAATTACTTGGTCGGGTTTCTTATTTTTGGAGCATAGCAAACAAATGAATGATGGTCTGATTTCAAAAAAAGACTCTCCCGCAATCCAGTGGAATGGCGAAACACTCTCCTTGCTGGACCAACGCATCCTCCCCAACGAAGAAGTGTGGTTGGAGATTGACAGTGTGCGCGATACTTCCGATGCGATCCACGACATGGTGGTACGCGGCGCACCAGCCATTGGCATTACCGCAGCTTACGGGTTGGTGCTGGCCGCCAAAGCGCGCTTTGCGGAAAATCCGGAGTATTGGAAAAATGACATCGGTGCAGATTTGGCCTACCTCGCCAATGCTCGCCCGACAGCCATCAACCTCTTCTGGGCAATCAACCAGATGCGCAAGGTGATGATCGAAATTCCACCCGGTGCAGACCCGGTTCCACAACTCTCCGCAATTGCAGACCAAATCCACCGAGACGACATTGCCGCCAACAAAACGATGGGCAAATTGGGCGCGGCCTACATCGAACACAACAGCGGCGTATTGACCCACTGCAACGCTGGAGCATTAGCAACGGGCGGCTACGGCACTGCACTGGGCGTGATTCGTGCTGGCTGGACAGAGAACAAAATTACCTCTGTTTACGCAGACGAAACCCGTCCCTGGTTACAAGGGGCACGGCTCACTGCATGGGAGCTGACGCAAGATAGTATCGACACCAGCTTACTGGCAGATGGCGCAGCAGCATGGCTGATGAAACAGGGCAACATCCAGTGGGTAATTGTCGGCTCTGACCGCATTGCAGCGAATGGTGATGTCGCCAACAAAATCGGCACTTATTCGACAGCGATTGCGGCACGGCATCATGGCGTGAAATTCATGGTCGTTGCGCCCACTTCAACGATTGATCCGGAAACCACTTCAGGTGACCAAATCCCGATTGAGGCGCGTCAGCCGGATGAACTTTTCTTCTGTGGTGACAAGCAGATTGCTGCGGAAAAAGCACAAGGCTGGAATCCGGTGTTTGATGTCACCCCGGCGGAGTTGGTCGATGTGCTGGTGACGGAGAAAGGGGCGATTGAGCAACCGAATGCAGAGAAAATTTCCGCGTTATTGGCTTCCTAATTTGCTCTTCTGTTGTGATCCAACACGATTTAGTTCACGTCACTCCCGCACAAGCGGGAGTCTAGAATAGATTCCCGATAACAGCATTCGGGAATGACAAATTCACAACGTAATCGCAATTACTGTTTACACTCCCTGTTTCGCAAGCAATGCACTGCCAAACGCCGCTTCCCGGTTACGGGCTTCCAAAACTGGGACAGCCAATATCTGCTCCCGCATCTGCCGCCATTTTTCATTCTTCGCGCCACCGCCCGCAGTGCGGACTTGACGGAGTGGCGTTCCGCTTAGTTCAATGATTTTTTCATAACCCTGCTGCTCAATGCGGGTCAACCCTTCCAGAATGGCCTGAAAAAATTGCGCCTTTTCTGCTGGACGCGGCGTAAGATGCGGTTGCAGTTGTGGATCACAAATTGGAAAACGCTCGCCGGGCGCAAGCAATGGATAATAATCTAGGCCGGTTGGTTGAGCCGGATTCAACTGCGCACTGAATTGCGCAATCTCTTCTGGGGAGAAATATTTCTTCAGCACCGCACCGCCTGCATTCGACGCGCCCCCCACCAGCCACAAATCCCCGAGGCGATGGCTATAAATCCCCTGCTCTGGCGCAAAAACCGGCTGTTCAACCAACATTTTCAACACCAATGTTGAGCCAAGCGATGTGACTGCATCGCCCGGTTGCGAAACACCTGCTGCCAATGTCGCTGCGATGCTGTCAGTTGTTCCTGCAACAATTTGGGTCGTTTGCGGAACTTCCCATTGCTGCGCGAGTTGCGGAGAAATTGCGCCATAATCCGTTCCTGGCGGCTGCACAGCAGGCAAAATTTCAGTCGGAACCGACAATTCTTGCAACCAATCCGGCCATTTTCGCTGGATCACATCGTAACCCAGTTTCAGCGCATTGTTTTCATCACTGAATCCGAATTTTCCGGTCAGTTTGTTACTGATCCAGTCCGCCTGATGCAGCGCATGTGCAGCCTGTTCCCACGTCGTATCGTCGATATGTGCAAGCAACCATAACAATTTGGAAAGCGACGAAGTTGCACCATGTGCGCCACTGGTTTCTGGCACAATTGCAGCAATTTGCGTACTTTCCTGCACTGCACGACTATCGTTGTACATCAGCGCAGGCGTGAGTGGATTTCCATCTGCATCCGTCAGCAACAACGTCGCAGAAGTGCCATTCACGCAAATCGACTGGATTTCTGCTCTCTCTTGCGCAGAAAGTTGCTGGAGCAATGCCGGAACCAACTGTTCCAACGCCTGCCACCAGATTTGTGGGTCTTGCTCAATTCGATTGTCCACCACCACAGGCGCGGGAAGTGGAATTGCTACTTGTGCAACAATCTGTTCCGTTTGGTCAATTGCAATGGCGCGGCATCCAGAAGTGCCGAAATCAATGCCGATAAAAATCATGATGTTTTTGAGTTGAATTCACGAAAAACCACAAGGGAAAGCATTCGCAGAAGAGTACCAAAGAATTCAGGAACTGGAAAAGCAGTTGCGGGAATCCAAACTGGAAAATGAAATCCTAAAAAAGGCGGCGGCCTTCTTCGCGAGGAAAAACAGCGCGTTGCGTTGATTTCCGGGCTGAAGAAGGCTAACCCGGACTATTCCATCCGTATACTATGCCGCGTGTCCAAAGTGAAAGAAAACACCTGTTACTATCACCTGAAAAAGTGAAATCTCCTGAAAAAACAACTAATTGCAGCTTAATTTCTCTACAAAAAAACTTGACCATTACATTCTGAATCACCGACCCCGGCAGTTTCGGGTTGATTAGAAACACGGAAAAAACGGAATCCAGCATCCATTCGGCAATCCGCTCCGCAGATCGGGAAACAATGCCGACCCGCATATATTTTTGCATGTTTCGAAAGGCTAGATTAGCGAACCAGATCAAGTCGCTTTCAAATCACGACTTCACCAAGTCAACCGAGCTTTCCACACTTTCCGGATCAATCATCGCCACGCACTGCATCTGCTTTTCGATCCGCTTGTTAAGCCCAGCCAGCACCTTGCCCGGTCCACACTCTACTGCCGCAACGACATCCGCATTTGCCATTTCACGAATCGTTTCTACCCAACGCACTGGACTGTAAAGTTGCTGCACCAGTTTTCCACGAATCAAATCCGGCTCAATTTCCGCTTTGGCATCAACATTATTGATCACCGGAATCACTGGCGGATTGATTACTACCTCATTCAACGCTTCGCCGAATTTCTCTGCCGCACCACGCATCAATGAAGAGTGCGATGGCACACTGACGGGTAGCGGCAATGCCCGTTTTGCGCCTGCCTCTCTTGCTGCTGTAATTGCCGCATCGACCGCTTCTTTCTCTCCGGCGATTACTACTTGTCCCGGCGCGTTGAAATTGACCGGCTCCACCACACCCGCACTTTTTGATGCCGCGCACACTTCAACAATTTGTTCATCTTTCAGACCCAAAATCGCCGCCATTGCCCCTTTTCCAGCCGGAACGGCTTCCTGCATCAGATGACCACGCAACGCAACCAACTGCGCTGCCTGCGAAAATTTCAGTGCCCCAGCACAAACCAACGCGCTGTACTCCCCCAAACTGTGTCCCGCCATCACTGACGGATGCAAATCCTCACCCACCACCTCATTCCAAACTCGCCACGTTACCACACCTGCTGCGAGCATTGCCGGTTGTGTATTTGCTGTCTGGTTCAAATCCTCTTTTGGCCCTTCTTGCGACAACTTCCACAAATCGACATTGACCGCATCGGACGCTTCCAGCCAGGTCTCTTTTACAACGGGGAATTTCTCTGCCAGCTCTTTGGTCATGCCCACAGCCTGGGAGCCTTGTCCGGGAAACAGGAATGCAAATTTCATCAGTTCTTTCTCTCCTGAAAATTGTTTCAAGTGTTCTGAATGTTGATTTGAATATTTACTAAAACATCCATTGAAATATTTGTTTCATGGCTTTGCGTAACTCTACCATGAGTTTCGATTCTGTCATTTCGAGCATCGCGAAAAAACTTTTGTTGTAGTCAATTGTTGTGGCCAACTTAGCTTGGGCACATCGTTAAGAAAATTGTTCAAATTCGATTAGAACCAAATCTCCCAGAACCTGCCCAGAGCATTGGAGGCAGATGGGATTGTGTTGTGCTACAGTCCAATGCTTTTTCCAGCAATTCTCGCGAAGCATGGCATTTTCTTTCTACTGGCACGATTATGAAACCTTCGGTGCAGACCCGCAACGTGACCGCCCAGCGCAGTTTGCAGGGATTCGCACCGATTACGATTTCAATATCATCGGCGATCCGCTGACGCTTTATTGCAAACCAGCCAATGATTTTCTACCGCAGCCGGAAGCGTGTCTGATTACCGGAATCACGCCACAACTTGCGTTGGAGCGCGGCGTTCCAGAGGCGGAATTTATCGGCACAATCTTGCAAGAACTGGCGCAGCCAAATACCTGCAGCCTCGGCTACAACAGCCTGCGTTTTGATGATGAGGTGACGCGCAATACGCTCTACCGCAACCTGTTCGATCCATATGCGCGGGAGTGGAAAAATGGCAATTCGCGTTGGGATTTGATTGATGTGATGCGTTTGGCACGTGCATTGCGCCCGGACGGGATTGAGTGGCCGTTTTACGAAGATGGCAAGCCGAGCATGCGGCTGGAGCATCTCACAGATAAAAATGGCATTGAACATGGTGATGCACACGATGCACTGGCGGATGTGCGAGCGACGATTGCGCTAGCGAGATTACTACGCGAAAAACAGCCGAAGCTGTATGATTTTCTGTTCAAAAACCGTGGCAAACAGGCCGCGAAAAAACTACTGGATTTGAATGCGAAAGAACCGGTCATTCATGTCTCGGCGATGTTTCCGTCAGTAGAGCATAATTTTGCGATTGTCTTGCCGCTTGTGCCGCATCCGACCAATCCTAATGGGGTGCTGGTTTACAATTTACGCGCTGATCCTTCGCCATTGCTGAGTTGTTCTGCGGAAGAGATTCATCAGCGGATGTTTACCACAAAAGAGGCATTAGAAGCGCAGGGGCTGGAGCGGATTCCGGTCAAAACGGTGCATCTGAACAAAAGCCCAGTACTTGCGCCGTTGAAAACCTTGGATGCGGCTTCGGCGGAGCGTTTGGGGATTGATCTGGATCAGCAATTGGCGCATGCAGAGGCAATCAAGGCGGAAATTTATTCCGTTGCAGAACGGCTTACAGCAGCACATCAGCTCGGTGAATTTGAGCCACAGACCGATCCGGATTTAATGATTTACCACAGTTTTTTCAGCGATTTTGATCGTCAGTTGATGGATGAAATCCATACGTTTGCGCCGGAACAATTAACTGGAAAAGAATTTCCGTTTCAGGATACGCGTTCGCCAGAAATGCTATTTCGTTATCGTGCACGAAACTGGCCTGAGACATTGGGTGCAGAAGAACGCGAGAAATGGGAAAAATTTCGTATGCAACGAATTTTGGAAGAAGATGGCGGTGGTTCAATTCATTTGGATGCATATCAAGAGCAATTGATTGAATTGCGTGCGTTTTATGAGGATGATCTGGAGAAGAGGCAGATTCTCCGGCAGTTGGAAGCGTATCCACAACTGTTACTTTCATGATTCATTTATGATTTATTCATGGTTTATTTTGGCGATCTAATTTTTGAGCTGAAAACTTGATCTGAAAAATAGAAAACCCGACTCAAGGCCGGGTTTTTCTGAACGATTGAAATTTGTATCGTTTTGGTCAGAGCAGCTTCATGAATTGCGCCATCCATTGCGGATGCGCAGGCCATGCTGGAGCGGTAACCAAATTACCGTCGGTGTAGGCTTCCGGCCAGTCGCGTTCGACGTATTTACCGCCTACAGCGTTGATTTCGATGCTGCATGCAGGATAGGCGGAGCAGTCTCGTCCTTTGAGTACATCGGCGGCGGCGAGCAATTGTGCGCCGTGGCAAATGGAGGCGACCGGTTTGTTTTCGTTCATGAAATGTTGGACGATTTCAATCACGCGGGCGTTGAGACGTAGATATTCGGGGGCACGTCCGCCGGGAATAACCAATGCGTCGTACTCTTGTTCTTTGATTTCGTCGAAAGTGGCGTTGAGACCAAAATTATGGCCTGGTTTTTCGCTGTAAGTTTGGTCTCCTTCGAAATCGTGAACAGCGGTTTTGACGGTTTCACCTGCTTTTTTATCCGGGCAAACTGCATCGATGGTGTGGCCAACGGCTTGTAACGTTTGGAAAGGAACCATTGCTTCGTAATCTTCGACGAAATCGCCGACCAGCATCAGAATTTTTTTGCTCATGGGAATTGCTCCTTTGGGTGTGGATTGAGTGTGTTTTTTAAGACAAGATACCAACAAAAACAAGTGATGAACAACAGGCAGTATGTGAATAGACAATATGTTGCCGCTTGAATAACTGAAGTTACGCACTCTCCATACCTTACAATCCACAGATGAACCAAAAGCAA
>CAYFMX010000026.1:0-27260 GCA_964344325.1 uncultured Piscirickettsiaceae bacterium | reverse complement strand
TGTACAGGCTCTCAAGGAATGGGAAAAAAAGAAGCAGAAATTGTTTACGAAAAAGATTTATAAACACGCGAGACCTGACACCTATTTCTACGACAACTCTGCTACGGATAAAGACCCAGTTTTAATGTTCCGCACAGAGCTGGGAAAAATATCTAAAATTTACCAAATGCCCGAAAACTGGGCAGACCGGATCGTACTTTCGCTAAAATAGCGTAAAGTCAGTTGAACAGACCCCTAATCAAATCCTTTCACTCTAGATTTCAGGATCAAATATCTTCCGTTTATGTCCAATTACGATGCCTCCGCAATTGAAGTTCTCTCTGGTCTTGACCCGGTACGCAAACGCCCCGGCATGTACACTGACACTACACGTCCAAACCATCTGGTGCAGGAGGTGCTCGACAATAGTGTTGATGAGGCGATTTCCGGCCATGCCGATAAGATCGAGGTGATGTTACACAAGGATGGCTCGATCACTGTCGAGGACAATGGGCGTGGAATGCCGACCGACCTTCATCCGGAAGAAAAAATTCCCGGTGTAGAAGTAATTTTGACCAAACTCCACGCAGGCGGGAAATTTTCCGGTAAAAATTACGAATTTTCCGGCGGCTTACACGGCGTGGGTGTTTCGGTGGTCAACGCACTTTCGACGTTGCTGGAAGTTTCCGTTAAACGCGACGGTCTGATCCAGAAAATGGTGTTCGCCAATGGCGAAAAAACTGAAGATTTACATCAAATCGACAAATGCACGAAACGCGATACCGGCACGATTCTGCGCTTTATTCCTGATCCACAATTTTTTGATTCGCCCAATCTTTCTCGCTCGCGATTACATCATCTGATGCGTGCGAAAGCGGTGTTGCAGCCCGGTTTATCGCTCACACTAGTCGATGAAATCAAGGACGAAATTGAAGAATGGCATTACGAAGATGGTTTGCGCGGCTATCTGGATTCGCAATTGGGTGATTTGCCTGTTTTGCCCGAAGAAGAGCCATTCAGCGGCAAACAGACGACCAAAACCGAAGCAATCGAATGGGCATTGTATTGGCTGCCAGAGGGAGGTGAGAGCATCACTGAAAGCTATGTCAATCTGGTGCCGACAGCGCAAGGCGGCACGCACGTCAACGGCCTGCGCGCTGGATTGACTGATGCAATGCGGGAGTTTTGCGAAATCCGCAATTTGTTGCCGCGTGGGGTCAAACTTGCGCCGGAAGACATTTGGGAACGCGTCAGCTATATCCTCTCGGTCAAAATGCTCGACCCGCAATTTGCCGGACAAACCAAAGAACGGCTCTCCTCGCGCGAAATTGCTGGGTTCGTTTCTGGCGCAGTGAAAGACAGTTTCAGTTTATGGCTCAATCAGCACACGCAAATCGGCGAGCAAATTGCAGAACTAGCGATTCAGTCAGCGCAAAATCGTATGAAAAGCCGCAAAAAAGTGGCTCGAAAAAAAGTCTCTGCGGGTCCTGCATTGCCCGGAAAACTGGCCGATTGCACCACCGAAGATTCCCTGCAAGGTGAGCTGTTTCTAGTCGAGGGCGATTCGGCGGGAGGTTCGGCGAAACAGGCACGAAACCGTGAATTCCAAGCGATTATGCCATTGCGCGGTAAAATCCTAAATACGTGGGAAGTTGATCCGGGCGAAGTACTCGCTTCGCAGGAGGTACATGATATTGCGGTGGCATTGGGGATTGATCCAGGTAGTGATTCGCTAGACGGATTGCGCTATGGAAAAATCTGTATCCTCGCCGATGCGGATTCAGATGGCCTGCACATCGCAACGTTGCTTTGCGCGCTCTTTTTGCGCCATTTTCCGCAACTAGTTGCTGCCGGACATGTTCATGTGGCAATGCCTCCACTCTACCGTATTGATGTTGGCAAAACCGTGTTCTACGCATTGGATGACGCGGAACGCGAAGCAACATTACATCGCATCGAGGCCGAAAAATTGCATGGTAAAGTAAATGTGCAGCGATTCAAAGGGCTGGGTGAAATGAATCCAGCACAGTTGCGTGAAACCACGATGGCACCAGAAACACGCCGTCTGGTACAGCTTTCTGTCAACACAAACGATATGCACAGTCGCGAACTATTGGACATGTTGCTGGCCAAAAAACGTGCATCTGACCGCAAAGTCTGGCTAGAAGAGAAGGGAGATCTGGCAGAAGTTTGAAAATTTAGTACAGTTATTTAAATCTAGAAATTAATCGAAGATTTAAGGAAACGTTATGCAATACACTATTGAAGTGGAAAATGTTAAATGTGGTGGTTGTGCTAGCACGATCCAGAAAAAGATCACCGAAGAGCATAGTGTGAATCGGGTTGACGTTAATATTGAGTCAGGCGTAGTCACGATCACCTCGGATGAAGATTTGCACGAACCAATCCGCGAACACCTCAAATCGCTCGGTTATCCGGAAAAAGGGAGTGTGGAAGGGCTGGAGAACGTCAAAGCAAAAGCCACTTCGTTTGTTAGTTGTGCAATTGGCCGTGTTGACAACGCGCTGAATGATAAAAAAGAGAATTGCTAAGAAGCTGTTTGGAAATTCCCGAGATTAGTGCGAACCTAGGATTTCGTCGATTAAAGAGGTAATTGTCAGGTCTCGGATGTTCATAAACCTTTTCCATAAATAATTTCGACCTCTCTTTTTCCCATTTCTTGAGAGCCTGTACAGGGGTGGTATGGCCCAGTGCCTTCTGCGGGATGTGATGGTTGTACAGCCGCAAATACCGTTTCAAAGTGGACGCCAAATCTTGCGATGAATCAATATGCCTCTGACAATGTAGTGTTCAGCTTGTGTGGACGGTGGCTAATAGTCTCCGGTACTGTCCCGACCCTGCCATTTTTGGATGGTGGCACGGGGTCACGTTATACTTTTCCGTCAGTTGCCGTTAGGACAGCTTGGAGGATTGGATTTCAGCACGGATCGCTGGGATGGTTCTGGCTTCTGGATGGATGTTCATCGGTTTTGGCCTTGTTGTAGATCAGTGACAAGCTGTTCCATGATCCCCCAAGCGCGGAAAAGTAGGTAGCTTTTTTCTGGAATACTATCTTCCGAGATCTGATAGTTTTATCATTTTTATAGTTAGCTATTAGTTTAAGCGACGAAAAAACTGGCAAAAATTCCGCCAAATAACACCGCGCCAATCCAGTTATTGTGCAAAAATGCTTTGAAGCATTTTGCTTTTTCGCGTTTTGCAATCAGGATTTGATGGTAAATCATTAATGCTGCTGAAAGGTCTAATCCCATCCAAAACGACCAAGTCAACTCAAATAGCATCCCAACCCAAATCAGCAAGCCCAACATGACGAACTGAAACAATCCGATGATCAGCCGATCCTGTTTGCCGAACAGAATCGCGGTGGAGCGGATACCAATTTTCAGGTCGTCCTCGCGGTCGACCATTGCATACATTGTGTCATAAATGACCGCCCAGACGAGTGTGATCGCAAACAGAATCCACGCGCCGAGCGGAATTGCTCCGGTCTCCGCCGCAAACGCCATCGGGATTGCCCAGCCAAATGCCGCGCCGAGGAAAAATTGCGGCAAGTGGGTATAGCGTTTCATGAATGGATAAATCGTTGCCAGCAATGCGCCGCCAAACGACATCAAAATCGTCAGTGTGTTGAGCGTCAGTACCAGCAAAAAGGCAATCAATGCCAGCGAAACAAATAGCAACAATGCTTCCCGTGAGGAAATTTTCCCGGATGTGATCGGGCGGTTTTGTGTTCGTTCCACAAACTTGTCGACTTTGCGGTCGGCGAAATCGTTGATCACACAACCAGCAGAGCGCATCAGTACGGTTCCCAGAACAAATACCACCAGTACATGCAGTGAGGGTATCCCTTTGCCCGCTAGCCACAACCCCCAGAGTGTCGGCCACAACAGCAGATAAATGCCGATCGGTTTGTCGAGCCGGGTCAGTTGGACGTAGAGGGAGACAGTTTGGGACAGTGGGCGCATCGATCGCTCGCGACAGTGAAAGTTTACGGTGAAAAATGGAGAGAGGTTGGACAGAAATCCGCAAAAAAGCGGCGAATGATACCAGCAGAACGCAAATCAGGCGGCAAATCAATCTGCGAAATGGATGTGCGAAATTTGATGGTCTTCGCCCAAATCAAGCCGCACATCGGCACGTTCGGGCAATGTCTCCAACAAGTGGCAAGTAAGCCGCTCAAAATGAGAGACAAACTGCCGCACCGCTTCGGGCGATAAACCGTCGCCACTGCGTTCGCGCAATTTCTGCTCTTGCAATTCGCGCCACGCAAAAACCGATTCCATCGCTGGAGCTTTCAGCATCACTAGTTTGTGGAAACGATCAAACAATGGCTGATACTCTTCCAGCGAACGGTTGACGAAATTGCGCCAAATTCCTGACGAATCGTGTTGCGCTTCCAATTCATTGAGCGGTGTTTCCAACGAATTTTTGTCTTGCGGTGTTACACCAACACACCAGCCTTCAAATAAAACCACATCAATGCCATTTTCTGGAATTTGCCATTCCAATACAGGCAAACAATCATCCTGACGTTTACAAAATTGCGGCAATTGGATCGTCTTTTGGTGATCAGCGTTTTTCAGTTGATCCAGCAAATCCATCGCCGAATCGACATGGTGTGTGCCCGGAACGCCGCGTGTCTCCAGCAGATGATGAATCTCTTCCGCCAGTTTTTTACGGTGCGTTTTGGACAAATAAAAATCATCTAGCGAAAGCACAAGTGTTTCCAAATCAAATTCGCTGTGCAGCAGGATTTTCAGAATCTGTGCAACGGTGCTTTTTCCGGTTCCCTGCGCACCGCTGATGCCGATTACGAGTGGTGAATCAGCGTGTTGCTGTTGTAGTTTTTGGCATCCGTCTGCAATCCATTTCGCCAGCGGAAAATAGACCGAATCTAGACGATCCAGGATCAAATCCGGTTCGATTTTTTGTTCGGCGAGGAATTGGGAAAGCGGTGTTATTTTTGGCATTGATCAATCAAAACGGTAGTGGCTCAGTTTGAAATTTCAGTGTTGCCCGCCAATTCAGTGGGAGGCAACGGAATTTCAATGGGGAATCATTCTGGGCAAGGGGTTATGCGGTATCGACAGTTGGTTTTGAAGAGAGCCAAATCAGGAAGTATATCCATGACCAAGAGCAATTGGGCAGCATAGGTTCGGATGAAAAGGGCAATTTTTAGCGTAGTTTCTACAAGCCCGAACACATTTTAACATTGGCAGCCCTCGGGGCTGCTCACAGCCGTCAAGCCCCCCACTCTGTGGGGGCGTTATGACTAAACGACATTGATCAAATTGATTAATCAATCCCTTCCGGCTGCAATTCCTTGATTTTCCGGGTTAGTGTATTCCGCCCCCAACCTAATAGTCGCGCCGCTTCCTGACGATGCCCTGCAGTTTGCTCCAATGCAGTGCGAATCATCATCCGTTCAATACGCGGAATGACTTGATCCAGCAATCCCTCTTCCTGCTGCGCAAGATGCTGACGCAACCATTGCTCCAGCGGACGTTCCCAAGATTCGGTGCTATCGGTAATCGGCGATTCGCTTTGTTGCAGTTCGCTCGGCAAATCAGTGAGATGCACTTCCCGACTTGGTGCCATTACCGTGATCCAGCGGCAGATATTCTCTAGTTGGCGCACATTGCCGGGCCACGCCAAACGGCTGAGATACTGCACCGTCTCCGGTAACAGAATTTTCTCCTCCACTTCCAGCTCTTTCGCTGCCAGCTGCAAAAAATGTTTCGCCAATAACGGAATATCATCCTGCCGCTCTTTCAACGCCGGCACATGAATACGGATCACATTGAGCCGATGATACAAATCTTCGCGAAAATCCCCTGCCTCAACACGGGTTTCCAAATCCTGATGGGTCGCGGCGATGATGCGCACATCCACCCGCACGGGTGCATGACCGCCGACCTGATAAAACTCCCCTTCCGAAAGCACGCGCAACAAACGCGTTTGTGTTTCCAGCGGCATATCGCCGATTTCGTCGAGAAACAACGTGCCGCCATTCGCCTGCTGGAACCGTCCGGGACGGGCGGCAGTCGCGCCGGTAAACGAACCTTTTTCATGCCCGAACAGTTCTGAATCCATCAATTCTTTCGGAATTGCCGCCATATTGAGCGCAATGAACGGATAATCGGCACGCGGACTGTAACGATGCAAAGCGCGGGCGACCAATTCCTTACCGGTTCCTGATTCACCATTCACCAAAACGGTGATGTTGGAGCGCGAAAGCCGCCCAATCGCACGAAATACCTCCTGCATCGCCGCTGATTCACCAATGATATCTGGCGTGTGCGGTGGTTGTTCAACATTCTTCTCTTCGCGCTTTTGCTGCGCCTGAATCAATGCCCGCTGTACCAATCCAGTCGCCTCATCAATGTCGAACGGCTTGGGCAAATATTCAAATGCGCCCGATTCGTATGCAGATACCGCACTTTCCATATCGGAATGCGCCGTCATCACAATCACCGGTAATTCAGCATGGTTCTGATGGATCGCTGCTAGCAGTTGCAGGCCGTCCATCCCCGGCATGCGGATGTCAGTGATAATCACTTCCGGGGCGTGCTGCTCCAGTTGTTGCAGCAACTGATCTGGATGCTCAAAAACCGCCACCTGATGCCCCGCCTTTTGCAGCGCCCGTTCCAGCACCCAACGGATGGCATGGTCATCATCAATGACCCAGATTTTTCCGCCTGAAATCGCTGTCTGGCTTTCGGTTTCTGCGCTTGTCATTTGTTTTTAGCCTGTTGTTTCCGTTCTTTTCGTGGGCAATGTTTCTAATTGCTCGTCTGCATCAAGCGGAATCAGCAACGTAAAGGTCGTTTTACCCGGTGACGATTCACACTCAATCACCCCGCCGTGGCGATGCAAAATGGATTGTGCAATCGACAAACCAAGCCCGGTACCATCGGCACGCCCGGTCACCATCGGCAGAAAAATTTGCTGCTGTAACGCTTCTGGAATGCCTGGACCGCTGTCACAAATCGCCACACCACACACCAGCCGGTGATGTTTGTCACCAATCGTAATCTGCCGCAAAATGCGCGTCGTAATGTGAATATCGCCACGATATTCCAAACTCTGTGCCGCATTGCGCACAATGTTAAGCAATGCTTGGATCAACATGTCTGCATCGGCCTCAAAATCAGGGATACTCGGATCATAGTCACGATGAATTGTGAGTGATCCAGCTTCCGGCTCCGCCAGCACCAGATTGCAGACCCGCTCCAAGAGCTCATGAATATTGGTTTCTGCCAGTTGAGGCGGACGGTTCGGCCCCAACATCGTATCGACCAGCTTTTGCAAGCGATCCGATTCGCCCGTGATGATCTGCGTATATTCTTTTAGTTCTGGATCAGGCAGCTCTTTTTCCAGCAACTGTGCCGCGCCGCGCAAACCGCCCAGCGGGTTCTTGATTTCGTGTGCCAATCCACGCACCAGATCGGCAGTGGCACGGGTTTGGCGGATCAACAATTGCTTGTTGGAAGTGCGTAGAAATTCATCCACCTGCTGCATTTCAATCAGGATATTTTTCTCTGCGCCCGCCTCTTGCGGCTCAATTGGCACAAAGGTGCAATTGACGGTCAAGGTTTCGCCATTGTGCAATTGCACTGTTTTGGTGCGTTCCGTGTAGGGAAAATCGGATTGGTAAGCACGGTTGATGATTTCTTCCTCCCCGCAATCACTGAGCAACAACGAAGGAAGTGGCTGTCCAATCGCCTTTTTTGCACTGATTTCCAGCAACATCTCCGCTGCATTGTTGAGGTAGCGCAGGCGAAGTTGCTGATCGACCAAAAAGAGTGCAATGGTAGTGTGTTCCAGCACCAGATTGAGGTCAGAGAAATCGTACTTTTCTTTCATCAGGGAGAAAAATCAGCGATCCAATTTTATTGATAGATTGACAGAAAATTAATGCAAGGATTAGACCAAAAAACGAAATCTAATCCGCAAACAAATAGTCAAACAACCAGAAAAAAACCCTTCCCGGAACCGGAAAGGGCTTTTCTGCCCCGCAATGAGGCCAGCTTGTAAAAAGCCGTAGAGGATACGGATTACACGCTGTAGTACATGTCGAACTCAACCGGATGTGGCGTCTTGTGCAGACGGTTCACTTCCACCATCTTCAGATCAATGTAGCTGTCGATGAAATCATCAGTGAATACACCGCCTGCTTTCAGGAAGTCACGATCTTTATCGAGATTTTGCAATGCTTCTTCCAAGGAGAAGCAAACCTGCGGAATCTTCGCAGCTTCTTCTTCAGTCAATTCATACAAATCCTGATCCATAGACGCGCCTGGATCAATCTTGTTCTGGATACCATCAAGGCCTGCCATCAGCATCGCAGAGAACGCCAAGTATGGGTTTGCAGTTGGATCCGGAAAGCGCACTTCAATACGACGTGCTTTATCACTTGGTACGAACGGGATACGGATAGAAGCAGAACGGTTACGCGCTGAGTAAGCCAACATGACTGGCGCCTCAAAGCCTGGAACCAAACGCTTGTAGGAGTTAGTCGATGCGTTGGTGAATGCATTCAACGCCTTCGCATGTTTGATGATACCGCCAATGTACCACAATGCTTCCTGAGAAAGATTGCCATACTTGTCACCCGCAAAGATATTTGTGCCGCCTTTGGAAATAGACTGGTGAACGTGCATACCCGTGCCGTTATCATCAACGATTGGCTTCGGCATGAAAGTCGCCGTTTTACCATAAGTATCCGCAACATTCAGAATGACATATTTGAGAACCTGCACTTCGTCCGCTTTTTTGACCAAAGAGTTGAATGCAGTTGCGATTTCGTTCTGACCCGCAGTCGCCACTTCGTGATGGTGTGCCTCTACCTTTTGACCCATATCTTCCAGCACCATACACATGGTAGTACGGATGTCCTGACCAGAATCGACTGGTGGAACCGGGAAGTAACCGCCTTTGATGCGTGGACGATGGCCTTTGTTGCCGCCTTCGTATGCTTTGCCCGTGTTCCAGTCTGCTTCTTCAGAATTGATATAGTAGAACGTACTGTGGTTATCGGTAGACCAACGGATATCATCAAACAGGAAGAATTCTGGTTCTGGACCAAAGTAGGCCTCATCACCAATGCCTGTCGATTTCAGATACTCTTCCGCACGGCGACCGATGGAACGTGGATCACGCTCGTAGCCTTCCATGGTGGTTGGTTCCACAATGCCGCAACGCAACGTAACAGTTGGCTCTTCGTAGAATGGATCCAGCACTGCTGTATCTTCATCTGGCATCAAAATCATGTCTGATTCATTAATACCCTTCCAACCGGAGATGGAGGAGCCATCAAACATTTTTCCTTCCTTGAAGAAATCGTCATCCAGCACTTCACGCGCAGGAATTGTAACGTGCTGTTCTTTACCTTTGGTATCAGTAAAACGGAGGTCAACGTATTTTGCGTTGTTCTCTTCAATCAGTTGTGCAACTTTTTTAGACATTTTCAGATTTGCTCCTCGTTATGCAAAATCAATAAAAAATTGAAAAAACAGACCACCGAACAAATCCATTGAGAGAGGAGATAGATTTGACGATGATCCTGAAACTTCAAATAAACCCAACAACCAATAAAACCAAACTTATCGAACTTGAGCGTCCATCAGGACGGACATGCACGGAAATAAAGCATGATTCATGCCATAAAAAAAGATTGGTTGTAGAAGACAAATTTTTAGCTAGTTTCGTGATTGTTCAGAAAACAAAGAAACCAAAAGAGTACAGGAACAATCTTGGATTGCACAAACTTGGTGCGTTATTGTATTTTCCGCACCTGATTTGTGCGCAAACAGACAAGCCCAATGTGCCGCATCAGACAACTACAATCAAAATACGCACTTGTCCATTGTTGTTTTCGCTTTCCAGTACAGTATGTCCGTTAATCCGACACCAGGCCGGAATGTCATTCAGTGCGCCCGGATCGGAAGAAACGACCTCCAATTGGTCGCCCGATTTTAGTTCGTTGACCTTGTTTTGCGTGCGGATCACCGGCATGGGACAGAGCAGGCCAGTAGTGTCGAGGGTGTGCAAATGAAATATTTCAGACATTATAGTTAAGCGTTTTGTCATTTCGAGCAGCGCGAGAAATCTAAAATCCATTATTACGTTGCAGAAAATTTCTCCTCGTTCCTCGTCGAAATGACAGCAAGTTCTGTAACTTAACTGCGATTGTTTAACTGCGGTATTCAGCGTTAATTTTGATGTAATCGTACGATAAATCCGTTGTCCAAACCGTTTCGGTTAAATTACCACGCCCCAACGCAATGCGAATGTGGATTTCTTCCTGATCCATCGCCGCCTGCCCTTGCTCTTCGGTATAGTTGGTCGCACGTTCGCCATTTTCGACGATACAAACGTTATCCAACCAAATGGCAATCTGGTTCACATCCAGATTTTCGACACCGGCATAACCGACTGCTGCTAAAATTCTGCCCCAATTCGGATCGCTGGCAAACAAAGCCGTTTTCACCAGCGGTGAATGTGCTACTGCATAGGCAACTTGCAAACACTCTTCGGTGTTTTTGCCGCCATTTACTTCGACGGTGATGAATTTGGTTGCCCCTTCGCCATCGCGCACCATTTTTTGCGCCAGTTCGATGCAAACCTCTTCTAGCGCGCCATAAAATTGCATCGCTGCATCGCTTTGCACATCGTTCAGTTTGGGCAAACTACTTTTTCCGGTCGCAATTACCACAAACGAATCATTCGTTGAAGTGTCGCCATCCACCGTAATTCGGTTGAAGGAGGCTTCAACGGCGCGCTTTGTTAGCTGATCCAGTAAATTTTGGTCAATTGCGACGTCAGTTGCGAGATAACCGAGCATCGTCGCCATGTTGGGGCGGATCATCCCGGAACCTTTGGCAATACCGGTGACCGTCACTGCATGTCCGTCGATCTCAATTTTGCGGCTCGCGCCTTTTGCAGCGGTGTCGGTGGTTAAAATACCTTCTGCCGCGTTTTTCCACGCAGAGGCATCTTCAGACAAATTTGCTAACGCGCTGGGCAAACCCTTGCAAATTTGATCTACAGGCAACGTTTCGCCAATCACGCCGGTAGAGAAAGGCAAAACCGCTTCTTTAGAAACATTTTCCAGCTTGGCTAACGCTTCGCACACCTGTTCCGCATGCTGCATGCCTGGTTTTCCGGTTCCGGCATTGGCGTTGCCAGTGTTGGTGACAAGATAGCGCGGTGCGGTTTTCGCCAAATGTTGTTTGCAGAGCGTTACCGGCGCAGCGCAAAAAGCGTTTTGCGTGAACGTGGCAGCAGCGATGGAGCCTTCCGCGCATCGCATTACGACCAAATCCTTGCGGTTTTCGTAGCGTACGCCCGCTTCCGTTGTGCCAAGCGCAAATCCGGCGACAGAGTGCATTTCTGGGAATTCAATATTGCCGACAGCCATCTTTAATTGCTCCAAGCCAAATAATGCTCTTTCGGTACATCATTTTCTGGGCTTTCTAAGTGTGTATTTAGAAACTCAAAATTATTTTTCAATGCTGGATTGATCCAAACAATTTGCTGCAATTGCTGGCAATCCGTAGAGAATGCGCAAAATGCTTTTCGTGCTTTTTTGTCCTGAGAAATCACAAAACGATCTGCTAGGAGTGCGCCTCCTACCAAATGCACATCTTCTAGGGCAGCTATTTTCTGTGATTCTGCAGCGGCGGTGTCTTGTTTCAACGCTGGATTGATTTTTTCTAAGCAGGAACGAACAACTGCATCTGGTAATGTGTTACGTACGATCCGTCCTCGCTTCGTCATGATGCTCAGCCATTGGTTTGAGAAACTGGATTTGTGTTTGTCCCACTCTTCTTCCAGGCATTCACAAAATGCAATTTTATGTTGCTGTTTCTCTACACAATCTAATAATTCGGAGCAATAGCTGGCTGTTTCTTGATCTTTGGTATAGATCGCTTCCCCATGCTCAAACTTGGGTTCTCCTGCAGATTGGGCAACATTTGCATCAATCACCAATGCAAGGTGCTTATTTGCCATAAGCACGTTTCCTGACTGCATCTAGATATGCACCTTCTGACCGTAATGTGACATCATCAAAATCTTCCGGCCAGTCGCCAAACGCACCATTTTCGTCCAATGTGGCTTGATCGACTTTCGTTTCGCCATTTTCCGGGTTTTGGCTGAACCAGTTCAGGGAAACTTTCCCGGATTCCAGTTCGCCTTTGGCAACCAAGGTTTGGATTCCTGTTAGCAACAGCGAACTATGCGTTTCAATTACCACTTGTACGCCCCGGTTTACCGCTTCGGCAATGATTTCTGCCAGTTTGAATTGTGCGTTTGGGTGTAAATGCAGTTCGGGTTGTTCGATGTAAACCAACTGATCTTCGGATGCGGCAATTAGCGCAACTAAGACAGGTAATGTTTGTGATACTCCAAAGCCAACATCAGAGATATTTACTGAATCTTCTTCTATTGCGCTATTAAAGCGTGAAACCTGTATCTCAATTTTTGTATCGTCGATTAAATTTGAATCAATGTGGGTTACTAAGCCTAATTTTGATAATTGCTGGATTAATGTTTTATATTTTTGTTTTTCTTTATTTCTCCACGAAAAAACAATTCCAGCTACATATTTATCAAAAAGTCCAGGATACCATCCTGATAATGAAGTGGTTTTACGATAAAATCGTTCCGGATTTCCTCTCAAACCAGGAACGTGGATGAGATGTTCTACAAAATCTTTTAGTTTTCCAGTATGCTCTATTGAAAGAGGGAATGATCCGAGCATTAGCCTAGCCTTCAATAAGCCTTTTTCTTGAATAACAGTCCATTCACCTTCTCCTTTTTCAATCATGTCAAGAAAGTCTGGATTGATATTAGGCGATTTTTTTAGTTGTTGTATGATTTCTTTATTATTTAGTTGAGAAGATAAAATTACTCCATTTTTAATCCCGGAAAGGCTAGCAACTACTCCCTTTTTATCATCTTTATAAATAACGAAATTTTCTTCAAAAACTATTTCAAATTTATTGTCTTTTTTTTTAGTCTTAGAAAAAATCTGAGAAGATTTCGTAAATCTTAAATTTTCCCCATCCAGCACCAATGCACCACTATCGTGATTGCTCTCTAACGTCTGCTTCAGCAACAAAAAAGGCTGCATAAAACTGGACTTGCCAGAGCTATTCGCTCCAGCAAGCACAGTCAATCCGGGAAAATCAATTTCTATCTTGGATACGATAGATTTATAGCCGGAAACGGACAGTTTCATCATCAGCTTCAGTTATTACGCCAATTTCCCGCAACATTGCTTAAATTTCTTGCCAGAACCACACGGACACGGCGAATTCCGCCCCACTTTCTGGCCTTCGCGGACAAACGGCTGCGCAGCAGCCTGTGCTTGATTTCCTTGTTCTGCGCCTTCTTCCAGCATCCCTGCCGGAGCATGCTGGAACTCCATGCCCAACTGCTCTTGCTGACGACGGCGTTCTTCTTCTGCGGCACGAACTTCTTCTTCGGTTTGCACCTGTACACGAGTCATAAATCCTAATGCATCGTGCTTGATACGCTCCAGCATCGCCGAGAACATTTCAAATGCTTCGCGCTTGTACTCCTGTTTCGGGTCTTTTTGCGCATAACCACGCAGACCAATTCCCTGACGCAGGTGATCCATTGCCTGCAAATGCTCTTTCCACTGTACATCCAGCACTTGCAACATCACTGCCTTTTCGAAATGGCGCACCGTTTCGGAGCCGGCAATCGCCTCTTTCTCTGCGTAGATTTTTTCCATCTCTTCGACGATGCGTGTGCGCAGGGAATCTTCGTGCAGTTCGGAATCTTCTTCCAGCCATTTGCCAACTTCAAATTTGAGTCCGTACTCTTTCTCCAATGCCGCTTCCAGTGCAGGAATGTCCCACTGCTCCTCAATACTTTGTGGCGGCACATAAGTATCAACCAGATTATTGACCACATCGCTTCGGATGCCATGCACGGTTTTGGAAATATCTTCCTCGTCCATCAGATCGTTGCGCTGCTGATAAACCACCTGCCGCTGGTCGTTGGCGATGTCATCAAATTCCAGTAACTGTTTGCGGATGTCAAAGTTGTGGCCTTCCACTTTGCGTTGCGCGTTTTCAATTGCCTTGTTAACCCACGGATGTTCAATTGCCTCGCCTTTCTCCATGCCCAGTTTTTGCATCATTCCGGCCAGTTTTTCGGAGGCAAAAATGCGCATCAGCTGATCTTCCAGCGAGAGATAGAAACGGCTGGAGCCGGGATCGCCCTGTCGCCCGGAGCGTCCACGCAACTGGTTATCAACGCGCCGTGATTCGTGCCGTTCGGTACCGACGACATGTAAACCGCCTGCATCCAGCACCTTTTTGTTGTTTTCCGCCCAGATGGTTTCCAGCGTTTTGACCTGTTGCGGGTCTGGGGTTTGCCCCAACGCCTGAATTTGCGCGTCGAGATTACCGCCGAGCACAATATCCGTGCCGCGCCCCGCCATGTTGGTGGCGATGGTGACTGCGCCCGGTGCACCGGCTTGCTCAATAATGTGCGCTTCGCGTTCGTGCTGCTTTGCATTGAGCACTTCGTGCGTAATTTTGGCTTTTTGCAGCATCGCGGAGATGCGTTCGGAGTTTTCAATCGACGCAGTGCCGACTAGCACGGGCTGTCCGCGCTGTTGGCAATCACGCACATCTTCGACGATGGCGTTGAATTTCTCGTCTGTCGTCAGGTAGACCAGATCGCCCATATCGTCGCGAACCATCGGACGATGGGTTGGAATGACAACGACTTCCAGGCCATAAATTTGCCGCAATTCATGTGCTTCAGTGTCGGCAGTACCGGTCATGCCGGAGAGTTTGTCGTACAAACGGAAGTAATTCTGGAAGGTGATTGAAGCGAGCGTCTGATTTTCGTTTTGTACCGGTACGCCTTCTTTTGCCTCAATTGCCTGATGTAGCCCTTCGCCCCAGCGACGCCCCGGCATGGTGCGTCCGGTGAATTCATCGACGATGACGACCTGCTGATTCTGAATGATGTAGTGAACATTCTTTTCAAACAGTACATGCGCACGCAATGAGGCATACAGATGGTGCATCAAGGTGATGTTTTTCGGGTCGTACAAACTTTCGCCTTCGTCGAGCAGCTTCATTTCGGTCAACATTTGCTCGACTTTTTCGTGGCCTTGCTCTGTCAGCAAAATCTGGCGGTTTTTCTCATCCGCGATATAGTCGCCGGTCTCATCCTCCGAGATGTCCATGCCCGGTAAACCGGTCTTCTCGTCCGGCATTTTGTCCGATTTTTCCAACTGCGCAGGCAGATTGTTCATCGCTGCATACAATTCGGAGTTGTCGTCTGTTGGGCCAGAGATGACCAATGGCGTACGCGCTTCGTCGATCAAGATCGAATCCACTTCATCGACTACTGCAAACGCCCGTTTTTTCTGGGTGCGTTCCTGCGCGGCGAATGCCATGTTGTCGCGCAAATAATCGAAGCCGAATTCGTTGTTGGTGCCGTAGGTGATGTCCGCCGCGTAGGCTTGCTGGCGTTGCGCGTGATCCAGTCCCGGTACAATCACACCAACGGTCAAGCCAAGGAAATTGTAGAGCTGCCCCATCCATGCAGCATCGCGGCTGGCAAGGTAGTCGTTGACGGTGACAACATGCACACCATCGCCAGTCAGTGCGTTGAGATAAACCGCCAATGTTGCCATCAAGGTTTTGCCTTCACCGGTGCGCATTTCGGCGATTTTGCCTTCATGTAGCACCATGCCGCCGATCATCTGCACATCGTAATGGCGCATCTTGAAGACGCGGCGCGAACCTTCGCGCACGGTGGCGAATGCTTCAACCAGCAAATCTTCCAGTTTTGTGCCGTTTTTCAGGCGGTCGCGAAATTCGACTGTTTTGCCTTTTAGCGTCTCGTCATCCAGCGTCTGGAATTGCTCTTCCAACGCATTGATCTGCTCGACTTTGCGGCGCATCTGCTTGATTACGCGGTCATTGCGGCTGCCGAAAACTTTCTTCAGTGCTTTTTTGATCATCTTGTTCTTGTTTTTGCCATAGATTATGGTGATAGAGTCAGAAAACCTGCTGATGATACGGGATTTGGACGCGGAGAGACAGCGGGTGGGTGAAAATCCCCTCTGTCTCCTCTTAAAACTACCCCGTCGCTTCGCGCTGTTTACATCCGTACGAGCGTAAAGCATTACGCCCCTGCAAAAACCACCTGTTACTTTGCCATTTGTGCTTTCAAAATTGCGTAATTTTCACGCATTACATCCAAATTCGGATGCCCATCGGGAAAAACCTGTTCCAAAATCGCGATGGCGCGTTGGAAATATTCTGCTGACTGTTCGTATCTCTTTTGATGGTAGGACAATGTGGCGAGGTTGTTGTAATCAGTCGCCGTATCGGGATGATTTTTCCCTAAAATTTTCTCGTCAATCTCCAACGCACGTTTGTACAACGGCTCCGCCGCGTCGTATTTGCCTTGTGATTCGTACAAACTCGCGAGGTTGTTGAGCACACTGGCAATATTTGGGTGGTTTTCGCCTAAACGGCTTTCCCAAATCTTCAACGCACGTTTGTACAACGGCTCCGCCGCGTCGTATTTGCCTTGTGCGCGATACAATTCCGCGAGGTTGTTGTACCGCGTTGCAACGTCGGGATGATCTGTTCCTAACGTTTTTTCCCCAATCTCAATCGCACGTTTGTACAACGGCTCCGCCGTGTCGTATTTGCCTTGTGATTCGTACAAACCCGCGAGGTTGTTGTACCGCGTTGCAACGTCGGGATGATCTGTTCCTAACGTTTTTTCCCCAATCTCAATCGCACGTTTGTACAACGGCTCCGCCGTGTCGTATTTGCTTTGCTTCTTGTACAAAAGCGCGAGGTTGTTGAGTGCAGTGGCATGGTTAACCGTATCTGGATCATTTTGTTCGCGGGTTTCGCGATATTTCTCCAACCAAATCTGTGCTTGATCATAATCACCCAATGTTTTTGCCATTCTTCCCGCTTCGTTGAGATATTGTGGATTTTCAGGCTCCAGCATCACCGCCAATTTGTAATTCTTCATTGCCGCACGATATTCAATATCGTTTCGCGCTAGTTCGCCGCGCTGAAAGGCGGCTTGTGCGACAAAGCTTTTGCCATTTTCGATCACCTTGTCGAGCAGTTGTTTTGCCAATTCTGCATTGCCTGCTTCAAGCGCGTTTTGCGCCGATTCAAGTTGCTCCGCCGGATGGGTTTTTTTGAGCTTTTCCAGCAGAGCTTTTGTTTCAGCAAAGAGTTTTTGCTGTTCCACGAAGCTTTGTTCGATGTTCGCCAATTTTTCGGTGATGGCGTTTTTCTCAATTTGCAGCAGTTTTAGCTTTTCGGGCGATGCGTTTTGCAGTTCAGCGCGGACTTCTGCTTCGCGGCGTTTTAGTCCGGCTTCGTACTGTTCTAACGTGATGCCGTTATTACAAACTACAGTAACGTTGCCAGTTGTTTCATTGATGACGGGGCTACAGTTGCCAGTAGTCTTTTGGTCTGTAATGGTGGTTGCTGTTGCTAATGGTGTAACAGAGAGTGCCGCAATGAGCAGTGATGAGCGAAATAAGAAAAATTTGTGCATCATTTAGCATCCTATTTGTTGATGATGATGGTGACGCTACCTTGTGTGCCAGAAATTGCAGGTGCGTTATCGCTGTGCGTGGTTTGTGTAACGGTTGTTGTAGACAGTTGTGTTGTTGCGTTCGAATCTTTTGGCGATAAATACTCTGCTACAGTCACAAAATTGGCTGCAATCGCAATTGCGCCCACGATTGCAGAGAGAATCACGGATCGTTTGACCCAAACCATCAAATTTTTCATTGCGAAAACATTCCAGAAAAAACGGGAAAGACTGAGAATAGCAATAGAAAGGCTACATTTACTAATTATTTAGTTGAAAATCACATCCTTGATTTTGCAAGCGCAGTAGTAATCGGTAGACTGTCCTGAAATTGCATCTATGTGGGTCGCCGATGCATTCATCTATTTTCGTGTCCCTCCTACTCTATCGTTTTCTATCAAGAAGATGGTAACGGGGACATCTGGTATTAGAAGAAAAAATCAGATACATCAATAAGCAAGATTGAATCAAAATTAAGCATGAAAAACGCAAAAACCAACATTTTTCTGATTGGCCTGATGGGCGCAGGAAAATCCACTATCGGCCGTCATTTGGCAGAAGTGCTCCACAAGGAGTTCATTGACAGTGATCAGGTAATTGAAGAACGCACAGGCGTCAGCATCTCCATGATTTTCGATATTGAAGGTGAAGAGGGATTCCGCAATCGAGAAGTGGCCGTAATTGATGAGTTGACGCAAAAACAGGGCATTGTGTTGGCAACGGGTGGTGGCGTAGTGTTACGTCCAGAGAATCGCAAGGCACTGATTGGACGCGGACAGGTGATTTATCTCTACGCGCCAGCAGATCGTTTGCACCAACGTACCAAACAGGATCGCAATCGCCCTTTGTTGCAAAATGTCGATGATCCGCGTGCAAAGCTGGAAAAGCTGCTGGAAGAGCGCGATCCACTCTACCGGGAAACAGCGGATCTGACCCTCGAAACCGACAATCGTCCTGTACAGCAGGCAATTCCGGAAATCATCAAACAATTGGAGGCGCTCTGAAATGAAAACGCTGAATGTTGACCTCGGTGATCGTAGCTACCCAATCTACATTGGCGATGATCTGCTCGGCAAACCGGAGCTGGTTGAGCCGTTTGTCACCGGCACGCAGGTGATGATCGTCACCAACGAAACCGTTGCACCGCTTTATCTGGAGAAAGTGAAACCGGCGTTTGAGAAGTTTCAGGTCGAGACCGTCATTCTTCCAGATGGCGAGCAGTACAAAAATCTCGACACACTCAACACCATTTTTGATGCATTGTTGACGGCAAAATTTGACCGTAAATGCACATTGGTTGCATTAGGCGGTGGCGTGGTCGGCGACATCACTGGCTTTGCGGCGGCAAGTTACCAGCGCGGTGTTTCGTTCATCCAGATTCCGACGACATTGTTGGCGCAAGTCGATTCGTCCGTCGGCGGAAAAACCGGGGTAAACCATCCGCTCGGCAAAAATATGATTGGCGCATTTCATCAACCGCGTTGTGTATTAGCCGATACCGGCACACTCAACACGCTGGAAGACCGCCAACTCAGCGCAGGCATCGCCGAGGTGATCAAATATGGCCTGATCCGTGATCTCGAATTTTTCAAATGGCTGGAAAGCAATATTGAGAAGCTGGTTAATCGTGACCTGGAAGCATTAGCGTTTGCAATTGAACGCTCTTGCCAAAACAAGGCAGAGGTTGTCGCTGCTGATGAATTGGAAGCTGGGCAACGTGCATTGCTCAATTTGGGGCATACCTTTGGCCATGCGATTGAGGCAGGGATGGGCTATGGCGCATGGCTCCACGGCGAAGCAGTTTCTGCCGGGATGGTAATGGCGATGGATTTGTCGTTTCGGTTGGGTTGGGTCAACGAAGAAGATTTACAGCGTACGCGCAAGATTCTGGAACAATCGAACTTACCGATTGATGGGCCAAAAGATTTGTCGATCAGGCGTTATCTGGAAATCATGGCCGTTGATAAGAAAGCCGCGGCGGGGCAAATCCGTCTTGTGCTGCAGAAGGCCATTGGCCACGCCATCGTCACACAGGATTTTTCGGCAGAAAAATTGCGCGAAACACTGGAGCAGTGCCGCCCATAGCAGGTATTCTTCGCAGCTATGCGGATTTACATGCAAACTCCATTTGACGGCAACACACCGCCCCGTTTTTATCAGTTGCAAATTCAGCCAGATTTGCTGGACGGCTGGATGTTGATCCGTGAATCGGGTTATCAGGGCGAGCGCGGCAGCCATTCCCAAGACTATTTTGAGTATCGGGAAGAGGCAGAACGTGCGTTCATCAAGCGGCGCGACCAGCAATTGAAGCGTGGATTTCAGATCACATTCGCCACTGGCGAGCCGCTGTCGCAAGACTCATAGAGCATTTCCATCAGGATTGTTGTGGAAAAAACTACCCCGTCAGGCTGCGCCTGCCACCCCTTCAAGGAAGGGGAATTTACCTATCTGTCATTTACTATCATTTTGGTTGAGAAACGAGAAAAAATCTTCAAACAATCAAATAAAGATTTCTCGCGATGCCCAAAATGACAAAAACACCTTAACTTTAACAGCAGTAGGAATCTATGAATGATTGATTTTGTTCTGGTTTTTGGCTCATACTTGATTGGATCGCTCTCTTCGGCAGTGATTGTCTGCAAATTGATGAGATTGCCTGATCCACGCACCTTTGGTTCCAAAAACCCCGGTGCAACGAATGTATTGCGAATCGAAAATGGTGGAAAAAAAGCAGCGATTTTGACGCTGCTTGGCGATATGCTAAAAGGCGTGATTCCGGTGCTAGTGGCGGTACAGCTCCAAACTACGGAAATAGTGATTGCGTTGACGATGCTCGCTGCATTTTTCGGGCATCTCTATCCGATTTTCTTTGGGTTTAAAGGTGGGAAAGGCGTTGCAACGGCATTAGGGACACTGCTTGGATTGCATTGGCTGATTGGCGTTGCAGCATTGCTGACGTGGTTGGGAACGGCATTTCTGTTCCGCTACTCATCATTGGCAGCGTTGGTAGCAATACTGTTAGCGCCCGGTTACATCTGGTTTTTCTATCCAGCGGACGCTGATCCGACAACGTTAGTGGCAGCGATGGGAGTGATTACACTGATTCTTTACTGGCGTCACCGCAGCAATATCCGCAACTTGCTGACGGGAAAAGAGGGAAAAATCGGTAAAAAATCAAAATAAACCAAAGAAAAGATAAAATATAGACAAAAAATAGAAAAATAATGGAATAAAATCCAATTTTGTTGTGAAAATTATTTACAAGGATAATAAAAAAGTTTTTATTCTAACAAATAAAAAAACAACAATTCATCAGTATTAACATTTTCTGATTTAGTATATTAGAACCTCATTAATTCATTAAAAATCAATAGGATTTGAACCGGATTCAAATCCGTGTAATATCCGGACTTACCCATTGCGTTTGGAGAGATCGGAACGGGTCAGCAGAAGGAATGAGAATAAGAAACAGAATTGGGGAATTTGAACATGTTAAATGCAGATAATTTACGCCTTGAAAACGAAAAACTGGTTGATTTGTGTGGTGTATTAGAAGTGCTATTGGAAAAAGAGGACTTTTGTAACAACAAGGTGTCCTGCCATTTGTTGAACGAATTTCAGCAAAGTTCAGCGATTCAGTTGAAAACTGCGGAAAAGGCAGTGAGCCGTCTGTTACGCCATGCCAAAACATCCGATGTTGCTAACCATTTCCTGAACAACAACATGGAGTTCAAGAAAATTCTTACCCCTTATCTGGAAAATTGGGGCATCGCTTCCGGAGATGAAGAAGTAGAAAAAGTGAAACAAAATTATGTAGAGTTTGCGAAAGAGACCAAAGAAATCTTTGGCATCGTCCGTGATCGCGTGAAGCTGGAAAATGAAAAACTGTTGCCTGCTGTCTCCAAAATGGCAGGTTAATGCGTAACGTCATATTCTAAGAATTACATCTTAAAATAGCTTATAAACTGACCGACATCATCACTATTCGTTAGATGGTGTCGGTTTGTTTGTTGCGATTCCGTATTCACACAGTCGCGATCGGCTCCAATTCAGACAACGGCCAGCGTGGATGAACAGAAATCCCCAATCCGTGCTCCTGTTGGCCAGCTGCTAATCGTACTGCACCTGCATAGGCAATCATCGCGCCGTTATCGGTGCAGAATTCCAGCCGAGGGAAAGCCGCTTCTCCACCTTCTTTTTTCGTCATCTGGATCAACAGTTCACGGATCGTGCGGTTTGCGCTCACTCCACCTGCGACAACTAGCCGCTTCAATCCTGTTTCCCGTAATGCGCGACGGCATTTCAGCATCAATGTATCGGCAACCGATTCTTCAAACGCACGGGCAATGTCGGCGGCGATATTGGGTTCATCCCGATGTTTTTCCAGTGTGGTTCGTGCAAACGTTTTCAAGCCACTGAAACTGAAATCAAGTCCGGGACGATCCACCATCGGGCGTGGAAAATGGAACCGTTCCGGATCACCTTCTACCGCTAGTTTGGAGAGTGCAGGTCCGCCCGGATAGCCTAAATCTAGCAATTTTGCGGTCTTATCGAATGCTTCACCTGCCGCATCGTCAATGGATTCGCCCAATACTTCGTATGCACCGATCTGATCCACGCGTACTAATAAGGTATGTCCACCGGAAACCAGCAGCGCAACAAACGGAAATTCGACATCTTCATCCTCCAGCAGCGGCGCCAGCATATGTCCTTCCATGTGGTGTACTGCAATTGCCGGGACGTTCCATGCATAGGCGAGGCTACGCCCGGCACATGCACCAACCATCAATGCGCCTGCAAGCCCTGGCCCAGAGGTGTACGCTACACCATCGATCTGTTTTGAAGTGAGATTCGTTTTTTCCAGCAACTCTTTCAGCAACGGCAAAATGCGGCGGATGTGGTCACGCGAAGCCAGTTCTGGCACTACGCCGCCAAATTGCGCGTGCAAATCAACCTGGCTATAAAGAAGATGTCCGCGCAGGCCGTGTCCCCATTCGTATAATGCCAGCCCGGTCTCATCGCAGGAACTTTCAATGCCAAGGACAATCATGAAATTGGAACTCCGGTTTCAGGGAAGAAAACTTGACAAACTATAGATCATCCGTTGCGTGGATGGATGCACGCCCGTATAATTCTGCGCCTTCACCGCAATGGAACGCGGCAAATGGCGGAAAAGCGAAGTCTACGTCATAAATAAAAATAACCAAATTACAATTTCAACAGAAATTTAACCGAAAAATAACGAGGAAAACCGACGACATGCCCAGCATTCAGGTAAAAGAGAACGAGAATTTTGATTACGCTTTGCGCCGTTTCAAACGCGCTGTAGAAAAGGCAGGCACAGTTGCTGAAGCGCGTGCCCGTGAGTTCTACGAAAAACCGACGCAGGTTCGCAAGCGTAAGGCAGCAGCAGCAGTGAAACGCACCCAGAAGCGTGTTTCCCGCGAGCAGGTGAACATGCAACGCAACCGTGGTTTGCTCTCCCGCTAACGTTCCCTTTCCCTGAGCGTTTTCCAAGAAATCCCGCAAGAGTCCAGCATCATGTCCAGTTCAACCAAAGAACAGATCAACACCGCGCTGAAAGAGGCGATGAAAGGTGGCGATAAAGATCGCGTCAAAATCTTGCGGATGGTCACTGCCGCAATCAAACAGATTGAGGTGGATGAGCGGATTGAGTTGGATGATAGCCGCACACTGGCAGTGCTCGACAAGATGGTCAAGCAACGCCGCGATGCAATCCAGCAGTTTGAATCAGCGGAGCGTGACGATCTGGCAGCCGGCGAGAAAACTGAAATTGAAGTGATTCAGGTTTTTATGCCGGAGCAACTTTCCGAAGCGGAAATTGACGCGTTGATTGATGAGGCTATCGCCGCTTCTGGCGCATCTTCAATGAAAGAGATGGGCAAAGTGATGGGGCCGCTCAAGCCGAAAGTGCAAGGCCGCGCTGATATGGGCGCAGTCAGCCAGCGCATCAAGGCGAAACTGGGCGGATAAAAACATCCGAAAATTTTAATCCGTAAGTTAAGCGATAATTGCTGTCATTTCGACGAGAGACAAGGAGAAATCTTCTAATCAATCAAATAGATTTCTCGCGATGCTCGAAATGACAAAATCCTTCATTGAACGACATTGATAATGGGGCGGATTCCAGCCAGCTTCATTGATGACCTACTTTCCCGTACCGATATTGTTGAAATTATCGACGCGCGGGTTCCTCTGAAAAAGAAAGGGCACGAGTTTCAAGCTTGCTGTCCGTTCCATCACGAAAAAACACCCTCTTTTACTGTCAGTCCGACCAAGCAGTTTTACCATTGCTTCGGCTGTGGGGCGCACGGTACCGCAATCACCTTTTTGATGGAATACGATCATCTGCCGTTTCCGGAAGCGGTGGAAGAATTGGCGAGTCGTGCAGGGCTGGAAGTACCACACGAGGCGGAGTCTTCACCAAATCGCCCGAAACAGGATTTTGCGCCGTTGTATGATCTGCTCCAGACCACAACGCAGTGGCACAAAGCCCAACTGAAAAACCATCCACAAGCCAAACGCGCCGTTGATTATCTGAAACAGCGTGGTTTGAGTGGACAAATTGCGGCATTTTATGAAGTCGGTTTTGCGCCGGAAGAGTGGGATAGTCTGCATAAAATGCTCGGTCAAATGCCCAATTTGCCAGAGAACGCGCAGGATTTATTGGCGCAATTGGGGCTGCAAATTCGTAAAGAGCGCGAAAACGGTGAGCAACAGAACAGACAATCCAGCAGGCAATACGACCGTTTCCGTAACCGCATTATTTTCCCGATCCACGACAGCCGTGGACGCACGATTGGCTTTGGTGGGCGGGCAATTGGCGATGAGAAACCGAAATATCTCAACTCGCCGGAAAGTCCACTGTTCCATAAGGGAAAAACGCTCTACGGACTCTATCAAGCGCGAAAATCAACCCGCAAGCTGGAGCAAATTCTCATCGTTGAAGGCTACATGGATGTGCTCGCGCTGGCGCAATTTGGCATCCCCTACAGCGTTGCGACGCTGGGGACGGCGACAACCGTTAATCATCTGAACCAACTTTTCCGCTCGGTCAGCAAGGTGATTTTCTGTTTTGATGGTGACCGTGCTGGGCGCGAGGCAGCGCAAAAAGCAATGGAGACCGCATTGCCGTTGATGCGTGATGGGCGTGAAATTCGTTTTTCCTTCCTGCCAGAAGGCGAAGATCCAGATACTTTTGTACGCAAAACCGGACAGGAAAAATTTGAATCATGGTTGGAAGAACAAGCGATTCCATTTTCGCAATTTTTCTTCGACCAAACGGCACAAGATGCTGATCTAGCCACGATTGATGGTCGTGCCAAGCTGGTCGAAAAAGCGCGTCCGAAATTGTCTAAGTTGCCGCCGGGGATGTTTCGGGAGATGATGTTTCAGCAGCTTTCGGAGCTATCGCATTTAGATCAGGATCAAATCGCTGATCATTTGCTGCCGGGCATTGCAGCTGCTACGCCTGCTTCACGGGATTCTACCGCGCAACAAATAGGGCAGCAAAATCGGCGCAAAGGGGATGCGCCCTCGCCGATCCGTACTTTGCTCACGATGTTGTTGCAGCATCCGCAATTGGGGAAATTTGCGCCGGAAATCAATGATCTCAATTTGGCGGATGTGCCGGGATTGCCGCTATTGTTGCGAATGGTTGGCATTTTACGCGGTAATCCAGATATCACCACGCCAGCGTTGTTGGAACGGTGGCGCGGCGAAGAGGGGGAAGATGCGCTGCACAAAGTGCTGGAGCGGGGCGAAGCGGTTTCCGAAGAAAGGGCGAAACCTATTCTTCATGACGCGTTTTTACAATTACAAATTGAACAACTTGATCAAAAAATTGATCAAGCTACAGAGTCTCATATTCTATATGAGCTACTTAAAAGAAAAGAACAATTGAAAAAATTATTCACACATGCTCGTAAGCGTGAATTACAGAGAAAACATGAGTAAAGACAATAAATTAAACAAATCAGAAAATTATTCAGACGCAATGGAAAAAGCAATTACAGAGGCCATTGCACAAAATGTTGAAGCGGCATTGCAGGAAGATGTCGGAAGCGGCGATATCACTGCGCAATTAATCCCGGAAACGGTGCAGGCCAAAGCGCAGGTGTTGACCCGCGAGCCAATGGTTTTATGCGGTGTTCCGTGGGTGGAAGCGTTGTTTGCGAAACTGGATTCATCGGTTCGTCTGACGTGGAAATTTTCCGAAGGCGCAACCATTGAAGCCGGAGCGGTTTTTCTGGAATTGGAAGGTTCGGCGCGAAGTTTGCTGACCGGCGAACGTCCTGCGCTCAATTTTTTGCAGACACTTTCTGCAGTGGCGACTGCTACTCGGAGCTATACCGATGTGTTGGCAGAAACTGAAACCCGGATTCTGGATACGCGCAAAACCATCCCCGGATTGCGGGTCGCGCAGAAATATGCGGTCGTGTGCGGCGGCGGGACGAACCACCGAATGGGACTTTACGATGCGTTTTTGATCAAGGAAAACCATATTGTGGCGTGCGGTTCGATTGCTGCGGCGGTCGGCGCGGCGCAGCAGTTGGCTCCCGGAAAACCGGTGGAGGTGGAGACAGAAAATCTCGATGAATTCCGTCAAGCGTTGGATGCGATGGCGGATATTGTGATGCTAGATAATTTTTCAACTGCGCAGATGCAGAAAGCAGTTGCCATCAATAAGCAATCTCCCAATCCAGCAAAACTAGAAGTTTCCGGCAATGTAACATTGGATCAGCTTCGCGAAATTGCGGAAACCGGCGTTGATTTTGTTTCCGTTGGTGCATTAACAAAGCATGTGCAGGCGATTGATTTATCAATGTGTAATGGTCAAGTTTTTTTGTAGAGAAATTAAGCCGCTTTTTTCATTTGTCGTTCCAATTGCTGTGACCGCTGATGTGGCGTTTGGATGGATAAAACCCGATTTGTAATTTTTGAACGCCTTCTTTTTTGTTTCCGTAGAAATACCTTCCTGTTCCGCACGTTCACGCTTCATCCGATTCAGGTTGGAGACCCCGAACCGTGTCAGGCAACGCGCCAACCCGGCACGTGAGGTTTTATCATTGATAAATTCTCAGGTTACATCATGCTTCCCATTTTGATATATGTCTATGTTTTTTAAAAAAAATTCATGACAATGCAAAATATACCCCACTTTATACCCCAATTACAAAGCAGGTACAAAACGGCAGGAAATTTCCATTATTGCTGTTAAAGAAAACCTAGTTATCGGGAATAGCCCTGACATCGCCTCTACGGTCACTGTAGTGATGTTTGGATTAATGGCGTACTTCACAACGCACGAGGGAGGCTCTGGCGGTGCATAAGGCGGCAGGATTTAAACTCGGCAGGCCGAAGGGTGCGAAGGGAAAGAAAAACCTTTTGTCCGGGAAAGAAGATGAAATCCGCGATTACCTGAAAAAAGGGCTAACCATTTCTGCTGTAGCAAAGTTATAAACCCAGCGCGTCGCCCGGTCGATGGCAACAAACAGGTAACCCCGGCTGCTTTCATCCTGCATCTTTGGCAGGTATTTGACGTCAATATGTGTTGGGTCTCGGAAGATAATATTCCAGAAAAAAGCTACCCACTCTTCCGCGCT
>CAYFMX010000025.1:0-28449 GCA_964344325.1 uncultured Piscirickettsiaceae bacterium | reverse complement strand
GCGGAAGAGTGGGTAGCTTTTTTCTGGAATATTATCTTCTGAGACCCAACATATACTTCTATTATATTCACGAGTTATGAGTTTCCAAACAGCTTCTTAGCACAATTCACCATCTACTGCCCAATCCCCATTCTCTCCAAACCATGCTGTTCAAACTCTTGAATCCATGCTGCCTCTGATTCTTTCAGCCATTCCAGCCGCTGTTCATCATCCACTTTCTGCGCATTGGTCGCGTTGCTTTTTCTGGTGACATCCCGCGCTGTCAACCGCGAAACCAATTCTCCCCAGAATGTGCTCTCCTCAAAATCCTCAATGAATTTCTGTACATTTGATCTCTGTTCGGATTCATACACGACGTAACTTTGATTCGTCTTCTCATCGCGCTCCACCAAATCCTCACACTCCATCTCTTTCGCATGGGCGAGTATATTTTGAGTGATTTCACGATACGTTTGCGTTTCTGCTTGTCGGTTTTCGGCTTGATTCGCATGCAGTATCCAATCTGCAACACCTAATAATTCTACTAACGCACGATACTCTTTTTTAGTGAAATTAATTTTCATTCTTTCATTCAATCCAATCTGTTTATTGACTCATTTATTTTCAAATCATTATTTGATGATGTTTTTTATCATTTCAGCGCATAAAAATCACGATTTATTTCCAGTTTAATTCGATGAACTCGAAAAAACACGTTTGGATTTTCGCTCATAATTCGCAATCAGAATTCCGGAAATAATTAATATTGCGCTGAAAATATGCATCATTGTAATCGCTTCTCCCAGCACAAAATAGGCCAAAATCCCACTAAAAATCGGCAGCATATAATAGATCATCCCTGCCTTTGTAGGCCCTACTTCGATCACAGCCTTATTCCATAAAACAAAAGCTGCTAATGCTGCAAATAATCCCAAATATAAAATCGAAAAGACTGTTCCAGTTTCAATCACAATGGGTAGAGAACCTGAAAACTCCCAAAGATAAAACGGAAATAGAAATATCAAACCCAACATAAAAGTAGACAATTGCAATGACCAAATACTCAAGTTTTTCGGTTTGTGTTTCAGTAAAATACTATAGATTGCAAAAACGATTGCTGCAATCAACATCCATAAATCACCAATTGCAAACGAAAGATTCAACAGTTTTACAAACACACCTTTCGTTACGAGTGTAACTACACCTGCCACAACCAGAAGAATACCAGCCCATTTATTCACCGTAATCAATTCACGGAAGAAAATCCGCGAGAAAACGATAATAAAAACTGGAAAGGTAATTGCAATCAACGACATATTCAATGCGGTCGTGGTATGCGCGGCAAAATAAATCAGCGTATTAAACAGTGCAACACCAAGCAATGCAGTAACAGATAAATAGGGGAGATGCTTTTTCAGAACATTCCATTCTGTAAGAAATGGTTTTATTGCAAAAGGAAGCAGCGCAATAACCGCAACCACCCAACGCCAAAAGGCAAGCGAGATAGGCTGAACGCTATCATTCAACTCACGTGCAACAATGAAATTTCCTGACCAGATGATAGTTGCACAAATCGCAAAAAAATACCCTAAGAACAATTGATCTTTATTCAATTTACTAGTCAATCAAAAACAACATCCAAGAATAAAAAATTTAATTTAAATAAAACACTAAGAAATACTCCACCACCATAAGGATCGATAAATAATTTTTCCTGTATATTTCCAAGTTGTTCTTTCCCACATACTCTTCTCTTTAGAGTATTTTGCTGATTTATGAAGCCTATCATATACATCTTCAGTAATTCTAGTTGGGTACGAGTTTGACAAAGCACATAATTTTGCTGCATGATTAGCGGCTCTACCTACCCAAACAAGATCATTTGCCCCTCGAATACCAGTACGTGCTACAAATAAAGACGACGAATCAATACCAACTGTATGTCCAACTTGGTATCGCTCATCAGGATAATGTTTTTTTATTTTAGGATTAATTATTTTAGTTCTAGCATAATTTATTTTCAAAGCAGCTCTAACAGCACATGTATTTTTACTATCTCCTATAAAAACAGCCATAATACGATCTCCATCATAAGCTGTAATTTCCCCACCTTCTGATCGGATTATCTTTGCAGCACAATGCAAATATGATTTATAAATCTCTGCTGCAAAAAACGCCTCTTTTGTATCTACCAATTTTGTTGACTCAGACATATCAGCATATAAAACAACACCATCTATACTAATAGAGTCATTTCCTAATTTTATATCATCTGTAGATGGAACAATACGCCCATCACGCTCATCCCATTGACTAGAAAATATATTAGAAACCGTAGCTTTCAAATCATTCTTCAAACTCATAAGCCATCCTTACAAGTATAAGCAATATATAGAAACGAGCCAAAATGGAACACCCATAAAAGTCAATGTAAATGCACGCTTTACATTATCAAATTTTATTCTTGCAATCTTTGCAGTTTCATAAGACTGCCTCAATAAATCATCCTGATAATCAGATTCAGATAAATTTTCCACTACTGATGAATACGAGCTTTCATCTTGGCTAACGATACCACCAAAATATATATTGGAATCTACATTAGTATTTAGCCTTGGATAAACAACAAATCCGAGAAACATAGTGCTAGTCAACAACAAAAAAAATGAAATAAATAAAAAAAACATAGCCAGCATATCTAAATGAACTACTGACTTAATCAAAGTAGCCATAAACCCTAACATTGCCATATTAATAGCAAAAATAGGTGGAACCTTAGAATCAGCTGTTTTTATCCATTCTAACTGAAGTTTAAAAATATTTTCTATACGATCCAAGTGCATAACTTTTATTATCTTCTACTTTGTTAGATAACCGAATATAAACAACAATAGCTACAGCCCCAACTCCCCCCACATCTCATCCACCCGCTGTTTCACCGCCTGATCCATCACAATCGGCTTACCCCACTCGCGATCTGTTTCCCCCTGCCATTTATTGGTCGCATCCAGCCCCATCTTGGAACCCAATCCGGAAACCGGCGACGCAAAATCCAGATAATCAATCGGTGTCTTTTCAATCAACGTTGTATCTCGCGCCGGATCCATCCGCGTCGTCATCGCCCAAATCACATCATTCCAGTCACGCGTGTTGACATCATCATCCACCACAATCACAAACTTGGTATACATAAACTGCCGCAAAAACGACCACACGCCCATCATCACTCGCTTGGCATGACCAGGATACTGCTTACGAATACTAACCACCGCCATGCGGTAGGAGCACCCCTCCGGCGGCAAATAGAAATCGATAATTTCCGGAAACTGCTTTTGCAGGATCGGCACAAACACCTCATTTAGTGCCACGCCGAGAATTGCTGGTTCATCTGGCGGGCGTCCCGTAAACGTCGAATGGTAAATCGGATTTTTACGGTGGGTGATGCGCTCAATCGTGAAGATCGGAAACCGCTCCACTTCATTGTAATAACCGGTGTGGTCGCCGAATGGTCCCTCCTCCAACAATGCCTCCGGATCAATCGTTCCTTCCAACACAATCTCCGCCGAAGCCGGAATCTGCAAATCGGAACCCTTACACTTTGCTACCTCGGTTTTCGTACCACGCAACAGACCGGCAAATGCATATTCAGAAAGTGTATCCGGAACTGGTGTTACTGCCGCCAAAATGGTCGCCGGATCAGCCCCTAACACAACGGCAACCGGAAATGGCTCGCCCGGATGCGCCAGTTTCCAATCGCGGAAATCCAACGCGCCACCGCGATGTGACAGCCAACGCATGATGACCTTGTTTTTCCCCACCACCTGCTGGCGATAAATCCCGATGTTTTGTCGTTCCTTGTGTGGCCCTTTCGTCACCACCAATCCCCAAGTGATGAGTGGCGCCGCATCACCTGGCCAACAATGCTGAATCGGCCATTTCGACAAATCAACCTCATCGCCCTCCAGCATCACGTCCTGACACGCTGCCCGCGACACCTTTTTCGGCGACATATTCAGCACTTGCTTGAACACCGGCAGTTTGTCGAATGCATCTTTGATCCCTTTCGGCGCTTCCGGCTCTTTCAGAAATGCCAGCCATTCACCCACTTCACGCAGATGATCTGCTGATTCACGCCCCATCCCTAGCGCAACTCGGCGCGGCGTACCGAACAGATTCGCCAGCACCGGCACATCCGAACCAACTGGATTTTCAAACAACAGCGCAGGCCCTTTTGCCCGCAATACTCGATCTGCAATTTCCGTCATCTCCAGATGTGGATTGACCGGATGGGGAATACGTTTCAATTCGCCCTGTTTTTCCAGTCCTTCCAGAAAAACACGTAAATCATTTAAATCTTTGCTCATAGAAAGAGAGTCCAGCTTTACAGTAATTTGAAAATCAATTTTTTTACTTTCCCTCTCTCTTTGGGAGAAGGGCAGAGGTAAGAGGCACATAAATACCAAACAAAAAACCCCGCCAAAAGCGGGGTCATTTAATCAATGTAGATTAAAATTCAGAAAAGCTCAAAAAAACCTGTCATTCCTGAACTTGGTTATTAGAAATCTATACCGCTAATTATTCATCAAAATATCTAAACAAATCTTCATGTAATATCACACCATCATCACGTATCACTTTCAATACCCAGACCCCCGTCCATTTGGGCATAAAATTCTTGCTGGACCAGACACGCCAGCGTTTGCCGCCCACCTCAAACGGCACTTCTGCCATCACTTGGCCTTTATACTCCCAAACATGAGAAACGGTGTGATTCTGCTGATCATGCAACTCGGTAAAATAGAAAACCTTTTTGTTGCGATTGCCCAGTTCACACACTGAATTGTGCGGCTTCCGTTCTGCACGGTCCACTCCGTCTGCAAATACCGCAATTGTAACTCCTTCTGCTGTACGTCGCCCTGTACACGTATCTATCCATCGTAGTGCGGAAGGGTCAGGCTGTCGCACAGGAGCCAATTCTCTTCTGTACTCATCTCTTTTAGGAAATCCATCCGTATAATCGTTTCTTCTTGGTATCTCGGTTACTACATAGTGTATGCCTGAGTAATAAGGAGTTTGCTGATCTATTTCTGGTCCCGTCGGAGCTGTTTTTTCCTGAACTACTTGCATTTCCTCTGCGGGTTGCATAGAGGCAGATTCTTTCTGTGGTTCCAGACCAGCGAATTGCGGCTCTGTCCTCACTATATCGGAACACCCCGTAATACTTAGCACGGCTAATAAAATAGCTGGATATACTGAATATTTCCTCCATTGAAACAAATGCATTATCTTTTCCTCTCGTATGAAGCAGTTTTATCGTTTTTTATTATTATTTTTTAAATCGTTTTTAAAAAATCATGTTTACTAAATTTATAAAGCTATTGTTATCCAGAGTCGATTATGCTTTGGTTGCAACCATCACCGCCCGTTTCGGAGCCGGATAACCCTCCACTGTACGGTTTGGATCAGCCGGATCAAGAAAATCGGGCAACGACTCAAACGTCATCCACTTCGTGCTCCGCTGTTCTTCGACTGTCGTGACAGAAAGATCAACGCATTTTACCTCGACAAACCCGGTACGTTCCAACCAAAGTAACAATGTTTCTACCGACGGTAAAAACCAGACATTACGCATCTTCGCGTACCGCCCCTGTGGCATCAACGTATCACCTTGTTTTCCATCAATAACAAGCGTCTCCAGCACCAATTGCCCACCACACCGCAACGCGCCTTTCAACTCCAACAAGTGATCAATTGGCGAACGCCGATGATAAAGCACCCCCATTGAAAAAACCGTATCAAACGCCTGTAAATTTTCTGGAATAGCTTCTAATCCAAATGGCAAAAAATGCACCGGAAATTTTTCGGTCTTCGAATCCGGTAAAAAATGGGTCAATGCATGGAATTGTGATAAAAATAGCAAATTGGGATCAATTCCCAACACAAATTCCGCGCCTGCACCTGCCATCCGCAATGCGTAATAACCATTCCCACAACCGACATCCAATACCTGCCGTCCTGCCAATGGCGCAATTTTTGGCGCAACTCGTTCCCATTTCCAGTCCGAACGCCACTCCGTATCAATGTGGATGCCGAATAGCTCAAACGGCCCTTTCCTCCACGGATGGAGACGGTGCATTAGCATCTCAATTTCAGCCTGCTGTGCAGAAGAAATTTCATCTGCATCGCCAATTTGTAATCGGGATGCATTCAAATCAAACGATTGCGCTTGAAAATTTGGCAATGTATCGAATACTTCCAACCAGCGTGACAAATTTCCGTTACGATCTGTGTCTAGTGCTTCTTGCAAAGGCATTTCTGATTGCGCAACCCATTCTTCCAGCCCATGCGCTGCCATTGCTGCAAGTGTCGGACTGAAATCAAAGGTAAAAGATTGCAAAGAAGATTGGGAGTTAGACAAAGAACTGGATCAACAAAATAACGCTATCGAAAAACGTTAGAAAAAAATCAAAACTAAAAATGTAGAGATTGGAAACACAAGAGTGAAGATCAAGCAATCAAAGAAAAAACTAATACGTCATTGCAGAGGCAAATGTCATCGGAGCCTCTTCGTCGTCTTCAAAGGTAACGTATTCCCATGCATCCTTCATTGAAAGCAATTTACGAGTCAATTGGTTATTGAGCGCATGACCGGATTTATAGCCATGGTAAGCACCTAGCACTGGATTTCCCAACAAGTAGAGGTCGCCAATTGCATCGAGGATTTTGTGGCGGACAAATTCATCCTCAAACCGCAGGCCATCCTCATTCATTACTCGCGATTCATCCAGACCAACAGCATTGTCCAGACTTGCCCCTAATGCTAAACCATTCGCTTGCAATATCTCTACATCGCGCATAAAACCAAATGTGCGTGCGCGGCTAATTTCTTTCTCATAACGCACAGAAGAAAACTCGACCGACTGCGAACGCACATCTCCTTCAAATGCAGGATGGTCAAACTCAATATCAAATACTGCGCGGAAACCGTCATAAGGCTCCAGCTTTGCCCATTTATCGCCATCCTCGACTTCCACCGTTTTCTGGATGCGGATATAGCGTTTGGGAGCGGAAAGTTCTTCAAACCCGGCACTTTTTAACATGAAAACGAACGTGCTGGCACTGCCATCCATGATGGGCACTTCCGGCGCATCGACATCAACATAAGCATTATCGACCCCAAAACCAGCTAAGGCAGACATCAAATGTTCTACTGTGGAAATAGAAACATCCTGATTGGAGAGGGAGGTGGAAAGACGAGTATCTCCAACAGAAGTAGGGGATGCGTTAATTTCAACGGGCGTTTCAAAATCGGTACGGCGGAAAATGATGCCAGTATCTGCAGGTGCAGGGTGTAACCGAAGATGGATTTTTTCCCCGCTATGCAACCCGACCCCTGTCGCCTCAATCGGGTTTTTCAATGTTCTCTGGCGCGTCATCCGTTGCAGGCTCCCCTTTCGCGATGAATGAGGTTATTTTCTATTCATTTCGCAAAAAAAGATAGGGGAAATTGACTCAAAATTGCAAAAACTATAAATAAGGGGATCAATCTGATACTGCAAATCAGATACAGTATCAATACTGCTGCCTTCCAGATAGCGCATGCCCCAGCGTTCCGCTATCCACATATTCCAGCTCGCCACCCAATGGCACGCCATGTGCGATGCGTGTCACCTGAATCTCCCGCACACGCGCCATTTCAGCGATAAAGTGAGCCGTCGCCTCACCCTCTACGGTTGGATTAGTTGCCAGAATGACTTCCTGAATTTCGCCTTCTGATAACCGCTGTTCCAGATGATCCAACCCTAAATCTTGTGGGCCAACTCCTTCCAGCGGCGAAAGATGCCCCATCAGCACAAAATAGAAGCCACGATACGCGCCAGATTGTTCTAATGCCCAAACATCCGTTGGATTTTCCACCACACAGAGCAACGAAGCGTCCCGCCGTGCATCCTGACACAGCGAGCAAGTTTCCTGCTCGGTTAGCGTTCTACAGGATTTGCACCGTCCTACCTTATCAACCGCCTTTGCAATTGCCTTAGAGAGCCGAACACCTCCGTCCCGATTCCGTTCCAGCAGGTGGTAGGCCATCCGTTGCGCCGATTTTGCGCCCACACCGGGCAGGCAACGGAACGCATCCATCAACTCCTGAATCAATGACACAGGTAAATTTTTCCCGTTAATCCTGGGACTAGAACGGCAATTTCATGCCCGGTGGCAAATTCAGCCCACTGGCCATATCCGCCATCTGTGTTTTGGAAGTATCTTCAATCCGATGCACAGCATCGTTGATTGCAGCTGCAACCAAATCCTCCAACATCTCCCGGTCATCCGCATCGGCGACCAAGGTCTCATCAATTTCCACTCTTCGCGCTTCATGCTTGCCGGTCATCGTAATTTTTACCATGCCACCACCAGACTGCCCTTCGGTCTCCATCCGTGCCAACTCTTCCTGTGCCTTCTGCATATCCTCTTGCATCTTCTGCGCCTGCTTCATCAAATTGCCCAAACCGCCTTTCATGCTTTCGCTTCTCCTTCTTGGCTAATTTTTAGATTAAACGTTTAAATTTTCTGAATTTGTCTATTTCTATAGATTAAGTCTGAGAGGTCGGCCTCACTGATCCCTCGACAATTTTTCCATCGAATTTCTCCTGCATCGACTGAAAAACCGAATCAGCCGCCAAGGTTGCTTCTGCCTGTTGCTGTGCACTGTCTGCACGTTGCGCTGCGCGTGCCGCAGGTGTCTGTGCCGACTGCGCTGCGCTATTCTGTTCGCCCAATACAATTTTTAGCTGAATCGGTCGCCCTAAATAATTGGACAACGTTTCCTGAATTCGCGTCTCTGCATTTTCGTTACGCATTACTGCTTGTTCTGGATGCAGTTCCAACATAATCCGATTTTTTGCCTGCTCCTTCAAAATACAATGCTGCGCCAGTTGCAACGCCAATCCTCTCAACTGTAATTGCTGCACAGTTGTTTCCCAATCGCCAATTGTCTCTGCGGTTCCAGTCGCATTTTGCGGCAGATCAGCAATATCATTAGTAGTGGCAACGGTGGAAGAAGAAACAGAAGCAGAAAAAGATTCCGCTTGTGGTTCTGCAATACCAGAAACATGGGATTGTGCTTCCGGCATTTTCTTTGCTGTTGTTTTAGACTGAACGGATTTCTGTGCAGATGCTTGTGCTCGCTGTTTTTCTGATGCTTTTGGTTCAGCTTGCGCAGCCAGCGGACGAAACGCCAACATCCGCAACAAAACCATCTCCAATCCGCTTTTCGGATCCGCTGCCCAAGCAAAATCACGTCGCCCGTTGACTGCAATCTGGTAAAAGAGCTGCACATCTTCTGGCGAAAGTTGGTCTGCTAATTGCGCCAATTCTGGTTCTTCATCATTTTCTTGCAATGTCGGAATCGCCTGCATCACTGCAATGCGGTGCAGATGGGCAACCAATTCGGTTAGTACACCAGAAAAATCGACGGCCTGTTCAGAAATTCGTTCCACTTCTTCCAGCAATGCCGCACCGTCTTGCGCTGCCAGCGCATTGAGCAGATTGAGCAAATGCCGCTGCTCAATCGTCCCCAGCATCGCATTGATATCCGCCTCGCGAAGTGTGCCACCGCCAAACGCAATCGCTTGGTCGAGCAAACTGAGTGCATCACGCATACTCCCTTCTGCTGCGCGTGCAACGGGCACAATCGCATTACCTTCGCTAACAATTTGCTCTTTTTCCAGCAGTTGCTGCAGATAAGCTTCGATTTGTGTTTGCGGGATGCGCTTCAAATTAAATTGCAAACAACGCGAACGAATCGTCACCGGCAATTTTTGCGGATCGGTCGTCGCCAGCAAAAATTTGACGTGCTCAGGTGGCTCCTCCAGCGTCTTCAACAATGCGTTGAAGCTGTGGTTAGAGAACATATGTACTTCGTCGATCAGATAGACCTTGTACCGTCCCTTGGTCGGCATGTACTGCACATTTTCAAGTAGCTCACGAGTCTCATCGACTTTGGTGCGCGAGGCGGCATCCACCTCAACCAGATCAACAAATCGTCCAGTATCAATTTCCCGGCAGGTCGAACATTCACCACACGGCTCCGCACTGATCCCGTTTGCTTCGCAATTAATTGATTTGGCGAAAATCCGCGCCACCGTCGTTTTGCCAACGCCGCGTGTCCCGGTGAAAAGATAGGCGTGATGCAACTGATTTCGTTCTAGCGCATTGACTAGCGCACGCAATACATGTTCTTGACCCACCATCTCCCGGAATGTGCGGGGACGCCATTTTCTTGCGAGCACCTGATAGGACATGGGCAAAAGTCAGTTGGAATTCAAATTATGAATATGCAGTAAGAGGAGATTGGAAACAGGGAAATTTTGGCGTTTTCGGTAAACGTTCAACAAAGAGGGGTGGCCTCCCGTACCAGCCGCACCCCGGCACATGAGTCCGCTGTTGCCGCTGCTCCCTTCCGGGCCTGACGGGGTTCACAACATACCATTGCGAGGGAACCGGTACGGTTGACCATAAACCAGATTCACGGATTGACTTCACGGGAACCGTGAAAAAATGAGTGATTCTATCAGAGCCGATCCGCCTCTGCTCGCCCAAAAATGGAAAAAAGGGAAAAAATCGCGGGAATAATTCACAAATCGTTCAAAAAAGCCACTGTGAAGTTTTCCACATTTCCTGTGGATAAGTTTGTCGATAACTTAGTGTATAGATTGGAATAATGCCGGTATGTTCTCCCTTCCGAGCAAATTGCCTATTTTTTAATCAGAACACTTGTAAGGAAAATTTAAAAAATGGAATAAACAATTGAAATTATGAACCACGTTACGAAAAGACAATGAGTTACTGAAACAAGTGAAAAATTCTTGACACAAAGAAACAATAACTTAAATTCAACCAATTGAAAATAAATAGAAAATGGATCGCTCAGGGGCTCAAAAAATAATCAGGTAAAGTTCACATTTCCCGTATAACTGAATCGCGTTATTGTTCTTACGGTTCAAATCCGTGCTTTTCAATGCGACCGTGAAATTTTTTTTCTTCTAAGTTGCAATCGTTCTGCTCAAATTTTTTATCTCCAATAATTCACGTTGTCAATCCACAGATATGCACAGTTTCTGTGGATAACCGTGTCGATAACTATGCAAAAATCGCTATCACTGTAAGCTCCGCTTATCTCCCTAACAAAACGCCTAATTTTTAACCAATGCAAAATGAAGATATAATAATTCATTTTTTGCCTCGGTAGCTCAGCTGGATAGAGCAATCGCCTCCTAAGCGGTAGGTCGGACGTTCGAATCGTCTCCGGGGTGCCATTTTGATGGGTTCAAAACGCAAAAAGGGAAAGACATAATGCCTTTCCCTTTTTTACTGTTTGAGATCAGTTTTTGGAGTTAATCGTGCAGGGGGCAGACCTATGTATCTGCCCATTTTGAGAATATTGCTATGCGAGGTCTGGGCGCACACATAGGTGCGTTCCTACGCTGTTGGAAACGAAGATCAAGCAGTAATCATCTTCTTGAACAACGCTTTGTGCACATCGCCAAGACTCATCATCCCCACCAGTTTGTCGCCATCTGCAACCGGAATGCGGCGGAAGCGGTTGCTAACCATAATGGAAGTTGCCTTCAAAACCGGCATATCCGGCGCAACAGTCACTACTTTGCTGCTCATCAAATCTTTCACCTTCAGGTTCACTACTGAAGAATAGTGATTTTCCATATCTTCAAAATCAACATGAACAGTGCTATTCATAAATTCTTCCAACGATGGAAAAAGATGATGCAACACATCTTTCTCTGCAATAAAACCCGCCAGTTTCCCGCTCTCATCCAACACCGGCAAGCCACTGATGCGGTAGAGCGTCATCACTGAAACCACCTCTTTCATGGAGGTTTCCGGCGTTACCGTACGGCAATCTTTGGTCATAATTTCACTAACGATCATTTCCCTTTCTCCTCTCCATCCCTGTCACCATTTTTTAATTTGATTTTTGCGTAAAGCTCCATCAGGAATTTTGATCATAGCCAAAACTGGTTCCGCTGCACACTGAATTCTGCCGTTATTCTGCTCCAGCTATCTCTGATTGTTTGCGGATGGCGTCATTGTGCTCTTTGAAGCCGTCGTAGACAGCTTGCGCCAGCTCCAGATGTTCGCCCAACTTTTCCCGCTCTAATGCGAACTGGAGCGCATGTTCGATAATGAAGAGATGGTCAATCGTTAATCGGGCTGGCTCTTTCTGATTGTCATCCTTGTCAGTCTCGTCCCCAGTATCTGGGGCATCTGATTGGTGATTGTGTGCGTACTCTTGCAATAACGCATTGAGCTGGTCATACGCTCCTCCCACCTTGCGGAATTCAGACGCATGATACGCGCCATTGAGGCTCGCCATGCCAATCAGCCGTAACGCACCAACAAAATATTCGTCCGGAATGACCGGGATTTTCACTTCTGTTTCTACTGTTGCTTCTGTTGTTTCGCTCATGGTTAGAAAACTCGTGGTTCGTGCTCGCCGCTCGGCTTGAACCAATCAAGCTGCTCATGCAGTCTCACCACATCGCCAATCATGATCAAAGTCGGCGGTTTGATTTTTGCCTCCGCGACAATTTTCGGCAATGTTTCCAATGTGCCGATCAATTCACGCTGATCTGGCTGCGTCCCTTTTTGCACTAACGCAGCAGGGGTATCCGGACCCAACCCATGCGCAATCAGCTGCTCACTGATTACCTGAATTCCTTTCAGCCCCATATAGAAGACGACCGTCTGTCCCGGATGTGCCAACGCCTTCCAATTGAGATTGGATGTCCCATCTTTGAGATGTCCGGTCGCAAAAATCACTGACTGCGCGTAATCGCGGTGGGTTAGCGGAATACCGGCATAAGCAGAAACGCCTGCGGCGGCGGTGATACCTGGTACAACCTGAAATGGCACTTCATTTTCCGCGAGTAGTTCGATCTCTTCACCTCCGCGCCCAAAAATGAACGGGTCGCCGCCCTTGAGGCGCAATACCCGTTTCCCCTGTTTCGCCAGATCAACTAGCAATTGGTTGATTTTGTCCTGTGGCACAGCGTGGTTACCCTGTTCCTTACCAACATAAATCCGATCAGCATCGCGGCGCGTCAAATCCAAAACCGCATCAGAAATCAGCCGATCATGTACCACCACATCTGCCTGCTGCATCAGCCGCAACGCACGGAAAGTGAGCAAATCCGGATCGCCTGGCCCGCCTCCAACAAGATATACCTCACCACAATCATTTTCATGTTGCTGATCGGCATATTCTTCAATCAATTGTGTCAGCTTTTGCTCAGCTTTTTCTTCCTGATGGGAAAAGACCATCTCAGCGATTGGCCCTTGAAACACCTTTTCCCAAAATGGCATGCGCTGCTTCGCATCCAGCTTTTGCTGCACTTTTTCGCGGAAGCGGGAGGCTAATTCTGCCAGCCGCCCATAGCTGGACGGGATTAGCGGCTCCAGATGAGCACGCACCTGACGCGCCAACACTGGAGATGCGCCGCCAGTTGATACGGCTGCCACCACTGGCGAACGGTCAATAATGGACGGAGTAATAAAGGTACAAAGCGCAGGATTGTCGACGACATTCACCGGAATGTTGTGTGCTTTTGCCGCTTCAAACACCTGTTGATTGACGGTTTCGTCACTGGTCGCTGCATAAAGCAAAACCTGATCATTCACCTGTTTTGGATCAAATTCTCCCTGTTGCCAATTGATTTTCCCCTCTTGATGAAGCAGTTGAAGTGTTGTCCCCAACTCTGGCGCGATCACTTCTACGTTTGCGCCGGAGCGCAATAACAACTGCACTTTCCGTGCTGCCACTTCGCCGCCACCCACCATCAGGCAAGCACGGTCACGGACATCCATAAAGATGGGCAAAAAATCCATACTGTTTCAGCTCCCCTTATTTGCTCTTAGTTTTTAACCAGGTACACAAATTTTCTCAATCCCGCCCATATAAGGACGCAATGCTTGCGGGATTTCCACGGAACCATCTTCCTGCTGATAATTTTCCAACACTGCTACCAAGGTACGTCCAACGGCCAATCCAGAACCATTCAGTGTGTGTGCCAACTCCGGTTTACCAGTCTCCGGATTGCGCCACCGTGCCTGCATCCGCCGCGCCTGGAAATCTTCAAAATTGCTGCAAGAAGAAATCTCCCGATACGCCTGCTGCCCTGGCAGCCATACTTCCAGATCGTAGGTTTTCGCCGCAGAGAAACCAATATCGCCTGTGCATAACGCCACTGTGCGATAGGGCAGCTCCAGTTTTTGCAGGATTTTCTCTGCGCTAGCAGTCAATTCTTCCAATGCTTGCTCAGAATCTGCCGGACGCACAATTTGTACCAGCTCTACTTTTTCAAACTGATGTTGACGGATCATGCCGCGCGTATCGCGCCCATAGGAACCCGCCTCACTACGAAAACAGGGCGTATGGCATGCCCGTTTCATCGGCAATTCCGCATCGTCCAGAATCTCGCCGCGCACCAGATTGGTCACCGGCACTTCCGCGGTTGGAATCAAATAGAAATCTTTCGCCTGCTCCTCTTCAGGAATGCCCGCCGTACCAACTGCAAACAGATCTTCCTTGAATTTCGGCAACTGCCCGGTGCCACGCAAGCTGTCGCTATTGACCATATACGGCGTATAAATCTCTGTGTAGCCATGTTCGGTAGTGTGGGTATCGAGCATTAGCTGAATCAACGCCCGATGCAGCCGTGCCATTTCACCCTGCATTACCACAAAGCGCGAACCGGTGATTTTCGCGGCCACTTCAAAATCCAGACCGTTCAACGCAACACCTAGATCGACGTGATCTTTCGGCTCAAAACTGAATTCACGCGGCGTACCCCAGCGGCGCACTTCGACATTATCTGCTTCGCTTTTGCCATCGGGTGTGGATTTGTGCGGAATGTTGGGAAGACCCATCACTACCTGTTCCAGCTTGTGCTGAATGTCCGCCAATTCTTGTTCCGCACTTTCCAAATCCTGTTTGATTTGCGCGACTTCATCCAGCAGTGGCTGGATATCTTCACCTTTCGCTTTGGCTTGACCGATCCCTTTTGATTTACTGTTACGCTGGTTTTGCAATTCCTGTGCACGAACTTGCACATTTTTGCGCTGTGCTTCCAGTTCTGTAATTTGTGCCTGATCCAGTGTAAATCCACGACGCGCCAAACCAGCCGCGACCCCATCCAGATCATTTCTCAATAATTTTGGATCCAACATCCCAACATCCCCACTTCAAACTTTCTAGTTACATTGATTCTCAAAACCCAAAAACCATCCAGATCAATTACACAATTGTTCCATGGATGATTTCACAAATAATTCTCACGAAATGCCTCGCCCCAACCACACGCCTGCATAAGCAGCGAAGACACAAACCACAACACTTCCAACCGTATTCAATCCGGCTTTCAACATTTCACCCGCTTCCAATAAATTGAGTGTTTCCATCGAAAAAGTGGAAAAGGTAGTGAATGCGCCCAAAAATCCGACCAACAAAAATGCGCGGATATGTGCGCCTATTGCGAGCCGTTCTGTCAGTAGCACAAACAGCAGCCCCATCAACAACGAACCGATGACATTGACTGTCAATGTTCCCCACGGAAAACTACGCCCCAGCCATTGATAAATGCCAGTGGAGACACCGTAGCGCATCACTGCGCCCAGTGCGCCACCTGCTGCAATCGCCATGATCTCTGTTGCTACCATAGCATTTCACGCTTTAACCTTACTCCCATAAAAAAAGAGCTTATCCATATTGGATAAGCCCTTTCCTTTGTTGGCTCGGGTGCATGGATTCGAACCACGATTAGATGAGTCAGAGTCATCTGTCCTGCCGTTAGACGACACCCGAATAAAACAGGTAAAGAACCACGACTAACGCTTGGAGTACTGTGTCGCTTTACGCGCTTTATGCAAGCCGACTTTCTTACGTTCAACTTGACGTGCATCGCGGGTAACGAATCCAGCTTTACGCAATTCAGGACGCAGCCCTTCATCATAATTCATCAATGCGCGAGTAATACCATGGCGAATCGCACCGGACTGACCCGTAATCCCGCCGCCCCGGACATTTACGATAATGTCAAATTTTCCTTCCATGTCGACTGCTTCCAACGCCTGATGGACAACCATCCGCGAAGTAGGGCGACCGAAGAAATCATTCAAATCTTTGCCGTTGATGGTGATCTTGCCCGTGCCTGGACGAAGATAAACACGCGCAGTAGAAGTCTTGCGACGACCGGTTCCGTAATATTGTTCTGTAACTGCCATTTTTCTATTCAATAAATGTATTTGATTAATTTAAATCTGTATGTCTGATTCTTAACCGATTTCCAGCGTCTGCGGTTGCTGCGCAGTGTGTGGATGCTGGTTACCAGCATAGACTTTCAGCTTGCGGAGCATCGCACGACCCAATGGGTTACGTGGAAGCATGCCTTTAACGGCTAACTGGATAATGCGCTCTGGAGCTTTCTGGTTCAGTTTGTCGAAGTTGGTGGACTTCAAGTTGCCGATATAACCCGTGTAACGGTAGTACATCTTGTCTTCGCGCTTGTTGCCAGTCACTGCAATTTTGTCCGCATTCACAACAACAATGTAGTCGCCAGTATCAACGTGCGGGGTGTACTCGGCTTTGTGTTTACCGCGCAGGCGGCGGGCAATTTCGGATGCCAAACGACCCAAGGTTTTGCCGTCTGCATCTACAACAAACCAGTCGCGCTTGACTTCATGTGGCTTGGCACTGAAGGTCTTCATCAACTCTCTACTCCAGAATAAAAACGTGTCTGCCCACCCAATGGATGAACCATACTCTTTAACTTAACGAATTTGTAATTTTGCCGGATCGTGCAAAGACGCGCAATTCTACAGCTCACCTGTCGGTTCCGCAACTCCCTGTGGAGAAACTTTTCGGAATACTGTGCTATCCTTGCTGATTGCAGGAGGAAGACCATGCCGACACTTCGCGGCATCCTTCCATGGGGTGAGGAACTCCTCTTCGTTTGGAAGGGACAGACGGCACTCCTCATCAAAACAGGTTTTTCGGCTTATGGTTCTCACGCAACAGGAAACAGTTGACCCGTTTTTTTGATCCTCTTATAGTCGGTTATCATAATGGATAATCATAGCCTTACGTCTCAAACTCTTTGCGCTACCGGATTTTCAGAATTGGAACATCAGATCAACGCGCTGGTGGAACAATTCTCTGAATTACTGGAAGAGAACCGTACATTGCGCGGTGCGTTGCAGAAAACCGAAGAAGAACGGGATCAACTCAAGGAAAAAAACCAGATGGCGATGGCGCGGATTGAATCCATTCTGGCGACTGTGCGCCATCTGGAGGAACAAGTATGAATTATAAGAGTGAAATCACCAATATCCAGATTTTGGGGCGGGAGTACCACATCAACTGTCCGGAATCGGAAAAACATGCACTAGCGCAAGCGGCAGAATTGGTTGAGGAGAAAATGAGTGTCATCCGCATGCATGGCAAAACGAGTGGTATGGAGCGTATTGCGGTGATGGCAGCATTGAATCTGGCAGATGAGTTGCTCCGGGCAAAACAGGAACCCGTCAGTGAAGTACATCCGGAAGAGTTGGTTGCGTTGCAGGAGGAGATGCAACGTCTGACGATGCAAGTGACGCAGGCGTTGGAGCAAGTGCGCGGCAAGCGGATTGAACTTGATCCGTTACGCAAAAGCGGATAACGTATCGGTCAGGCGCTTTCTGTCGTATCCGCCAGCGGGTCACGATTCTTTGATCCTTAATCTATGATTAGCAGAGAGCCTTCATTCACGATGGCGTGTGCAGAACCGGCTTTGCCGGATCGCCTAAACCATCGGATCGGTTCTCCCCCTTGACCGTTTGGCTCAAGGACGCAGGCTCGAACGGTACACACGGTTAGCGCCCTTTTTTGCAAAGCATTCCGGCTTCCGGAGTGCTTTTTTTCGTTTGGGGGAACCCGTTTGACGAAAAATTCGAGAGGAGTTTCGATGAAAACGTTACCGCAAATTCGCCGCCGCATCCGCGCAGAACGTCGCACCTTGTCTGATGCGCAACAAGCGCAACATGCAGAGCGGCTGTTTGAATTGTTGATGAATGAGCCAAATTTTCGGCGTGCCAAGCGCATTGCCGGGTTCATTGCCAGCGATGGGGAGCTTGATCCTGCTCCAGTTTTGGAGCACGCGTCGCAACGCAACAAGCAGGTTTTCCTGCCAGTGTTGAATCGGCTCTATGGTAACCGTCTCTGGTTTTCGCCGTATACGCAACAAACAAAGTTGATTTTGAATCGGTACAACATCCCGGAGCCGCCGTTGTTTCCGCCACAGCCGATCCCGACCTGGTCGCTGGATTTGGTGTTGACGCCGTTGGTTGCATTTGATGCGCACGGCAACCGCACGGGTATGGGGGGCGGCTATTACGACCGCACATTCGCATTTCTGAAGCGCAAAGGTGTGCGCAACCGTCCGAAATTGTTGGGGATCGCGCATAGTTTTCAGCAGGTGCAATCGCTGGATACGCAACGTTGGGATGTGCCACTGGATGGCATCGCGACGGAAAACAGCGTGCATTGGTTTCGCTGATCAACAAGAGAAACAGGACGACTGCAATGCCGATTGAGATTGAGCGTAAATTTCTGGTCCAGGGTGAGGATTGGAAGCAGGGCGAGGGAACACATTTTGCGCAAGGTTATCTGAACCACGACAAGGCGCGTGCGGTGCGGGTGCGGATTGCCGGGACGCAGGCGTTTTTGACGATCAAGGGAATTGGCGATGAAGTCGGGCTTTCGCGGGTGGAATTTGAGTATGAAATTCCGTTGGCGGACGCGCAGCAATTACTGGCATTATGCGAAGGGACGGTGATTGAAAAAATCCGTCGGGTGATTCCGTATCAGGGTTTTAATTGGGAAGTCGATGAATTTTTCGGCGAAAACCAAGGTTTGGTGATTGCAGAAATTGAGCTGGATTCGGTTGATCAGCCATTTGAAAAGCCATCTTGGGTTTGCGAAGAAGTGACAAATGATCCGCGTTATTTTAATTTGAGTCTGGTAAGTTTTCCCTATTGTAAATGGGGAAATTAAATTCCCCCAATATCCACATCCAAAAAACTGGACGATTCTTCACCAAGCGCATTGGATTGTTGCGATGCTGCCTGTTCAAATTGGCTTAGATCATCCGCTGCATAGAGAAACAGATGTTCTGCCTGATAGCGTGCAACGCGCACTTTTGCCCACGGGATCAGTAATCCAGCAGAAATAATAATCGCCACTGTATTGACTACATACATCCACGCAAACTCCAACGGTTTGAGCGTACTTTCTAACTGATGCGCATCCAGAGTCGCGCCACTGAGCGCAATATTCCACGTCAATGCGCGGTAATAGGTGAACGCAACAAAATAAATTATCGCTGGCAAGAACATCAACAACAAGCCAAATAACTCAGTTAACTGGGGTTGTTGTTTCAGCGATTCCATCATTCCTGACAAAATCGGTGTGCCCGCAAAGAAGATTGAAAGAAAAGCTACGAACAATAATAGGGAACGGAAAAATGCGTTGTAAAATTTTCCAATTTTTGCTTGGAACCCGAACGGCAATATTCCAACTCGTGTATTGGTTGCAGAAAATTGCCAGCCACGAAATGACAGGTAGGGAATAATTAATCCCAGCGTAAATGGGATTAAAATCGGAAAAAATAAAAATACACGGAATGATTCACCGACCGAATTTTTATTAAAATCAAACCGGATATTGCGCCATGAAGAATTCCGCGTATTGAACAGATGCGCTTTGACAATAAGCCACGGAATCAGTAGCCAGACTACTAATGCGATTGCACTCGCGATCAGCGGCAGATAGGCACTTAGAATCATATAGATTGCATAGATAACTACTACCAGCAAGCGTCCTTTGAGGATTTGTATTGGTGTTGCGTGATATTCAAATGCAGAGCCAGCAACATGGATATTGCGGTAAAAATAGCGTTTGGTGCGCACTTTCGCCCATGCAGAATAAATTCCTAATGTGCAAATCGTCAGCACCAGATTTACAATCCAGATACGGAAGTATTCAGAAGCATTGCCGGTAAATTCAAACGGAAATCGTTGGTGACCAGAGGTGCTATCAAGCTCTATCTGTTTCAATTGGTTCGCTTCAGTCAGGGAGTGATTGGTTGCTTGCTTTGTTGTCTGATTTTGGTATGTGGATTCCATAAAAGTTTCCGGCTGGATTTCAGACTGGATCTACGCCATGTTCTTCTCTTTAATAGGCTGATTTATAATCAAAAACATGCTATTTTCTCCGAATAATCCAAGTTCTCAGATTTGAATTTTTAGGAAAAAACAATATCAAAAGAGAAATCTATCATTTTCATTTACTGCTGCATAGACGACTCGTACCGTGAAATATCGGAAGGAATCTCTGGTAAAATTAAATTGTCAAAATAGCTCTAATAATTTTAAGTTGCCGATTCTATATTTCTCCATACAATCCCAACAACTGCTCTTCTTCCTCTTCCAGTTTTTTATCCACTTCTAATTTTTCCTGTAAAACTGCTTTCAGTTTTTCTTTTTCAGAATCTTCATAGATTTCTGGCTGGGCAAGTTGTTCTTCTAATTCTTTCTGACGCACCTCCAGTTTTTCCACCGAATTTTCAAGCTGGCTGATTTTCTTTTTCAATGGTGCAAGGGCTTTGCGTTTTTCTGCCTCCAGTTTACGCTGCTCTTTTTTATTGACAGGTTCTGTAGTGATTTCAGAATCCACATTTTTTGTATTAGTCGTTGAATCGGTTTTTTCCGATTTTTCTGCGCCACTCCGCAACCATTGCGCATAACTGTCGAGGTTGTCGTCATACGGCGCGATCCGCCCATCGGCGACCAGCAAAAATTGATCTGCCGTCCCCTCCAGCAAAAAGCGATCATGTGAAACCACTACCAACGCACCGGTAAATTCTTGCAACGCCATAACCAATGCATGGCGCATTTCCAAATCCAGATGGTTGGTTGGCTCATCCAGCAACAGTAAATTGGGATGCTGCCGAATAATCAACGCCAACACCAACCGCGCCTTCTCTCCACCAGAAAACGGCACAACCGGTTCCAAAACACGATCACTATGGAAACCAAAACTGCCAAAATAATCGCGGATTTCCTGCTCTGGCGTATCCGGCTCCAGACGCTGCAAATGCTGCGCTGCCGATGCCTCCAAATCCAACTGCTCCAACTGGTGCTGCGCAAAATAGCCTATATGAAGATGTTTCGCCTCTTTTCGATTCCCCGCCAATTGCACCGAATTTCCGGCAATGAGCTTCATCAGTGTCGATTTTCCTGCGCCATTTCGCCCCAACAATGCCAGCCGATCACCCGGATTCAACACCATCGAAACTTCATCCAGAATTTGCGTTTCATCAGTATCCGAACGATACCCCGCCGCTGCATTTTCAATCGTCAACAATGGAAACGGAAGTTTTTCCGGCTCACGGAACTGAAAATGAAATGGTGAATCGACATGAGCAGGCGCGATCAGCTCCATCTTCTCCAATGCCTTGATACGGCTTTGCACCTGCTTCGCCTTCGTCGCCTTGGCGCGAAATCGTTCGACAAATTTGTGGATGTATTCACGCTCGCGCTGCTGACGAACAAATTCAGCCTGCTGCTGTGCCAACCGCTCGGCACGGATACGCTCAAACGCCGAATAGTTGCCAGGTGTAAGCTGCATGGTTTGCTGCTCAATGTGTGCAATGCCATCGACCGTGCGATCCAGCACATCGCGGTCGTGCGAAATCATCAGTAATGTGCCACGATAACTGGCGAGCCACTCTTCCAGCCAAAAAACCGCATCCAAATCAAGGTGGTTTGTCGGTTCGTCGAGCAACAACAGATCAGAACGGCACATCAACGCCTGCGCCAAATTAAGGCGCATCCGCCAACCACCGGAAAAATTCTTTACTGGTTCGTTTTCCTGCGCGATGGAAAAGCCCAACCCCTGCATCAACTTCGCCGCCCGCGTCCGCGCCTGAAAACCGTCAATCGCTTCTAGTTGCGCGAAAATTTCGCCCTGTTTTGCGCCATCATCCGCCGCTTCCGCTACCGATAAATCTGCCTGTAAACGACGCAATTCCGCGTCACCATCCATCACCAAATCAATCGCAGTACGATCCAATGCAGGCGTCTCTTGCGCGACGTGTGAAATGACCCAATTTTTGGGAAATTCCAACGAACCTTCATCCGCCTGAATTTCGCCGAGAATCAATTTGAATAACGAAGATTTTCCGGTTCCGTTGCGCCCGGTAATACCAATTTTTTGACCGGTATGGATCGAAAAAGTGGCGTTTTCAAACAGCAATTTGTGCCCACGGCGGAGTACAAGAGAAGAAAATTGAATCATAAATTCAAAACTATCTTAAATATGTTTATTCAAAATAACAATATTCAAATATGTTTTATTTATACATCATAAACATTTTGAAATATTAGAAAATAAAGGCTCACGAACATAGTGGTAAATCTATTCCGGGCTGACTACCTTTTTCCTGTGCCCATTGCGCAACTGAAACTCCACAGTATCCCAAATACCTTCACCAATCCGGGCTTTCACCTTGTTGCTTTGGCATCTCCGGTTTTGACGGATTGCATGGTCTGCATTGTAATGCCTGCTACTATCCTGATCCCGTGCCAGCTCCCGGTAAACCGTCGTTTTGTGTACACCCGGAAAATCGGCAGTTTCCTGTTTGGTTAACCCGGCTTCCAAATACGCCGCAAGCTGGTATCTTTGTTTGTCGGTGAGTTGTGTGTAATTCCCCGTTTGAGTCTCCCATTCTGGCTGGAATAGAAGGCTCGGATGCTACCGCAGCTTACCTTCCTGTTCCGGCTTTACTATGAGTTGCACTGTCGAGTTGGATTCACGAAACACAGAAAAATTTGGAGAAGAGTGCGAAAGCGAAAATCGCACGCGTAGAAAATGTGATGGAAAATTTGAAATCTCAAAATTCTCATGTGGAAGTTATGGTTGGTGATATCACCCAACTTTCAGTCGATGCGATTGTCAATGCAGCGAATCATTCATTGCTAGGGGGCGGTGGGGTTGATGGTGCGATCCATCACGCGGCGGGAAGTGAATTACTGGAAGCAACCCGAAAATTAGGTGGATGTGAAACCGGGGAAGCGAAAATCACACCCGGATTCAAGTTGCCTGCAAAATGGACCATCCATACGGTAGGGCCAGTCTGGAAGGGCGGTTCGCAGAATGAGAAGCAATTGCTGGAAAATGCCTACCGAAATTCACTGGAATTAGCGATTCAGCACAATGTAAAATCAATCGCATTTCCGCTTATTTCTACGGGCGCGTACGGCTATCCGAAAGAAGAGGCCGCACAAATTGCAGTTACCGTAATGCAGCAATATGTAGATCGTTTTGATCAAATGATCGTCTGTGCTTATTCGGCAGAAGATGCTGCAATTTATCGCGAACTGCTTGGCGAATGATTCGATGGTTCGGACTTGGGAAATTTGCTCGCCAACCGAGCATACAACGCTGTGCTGTAGAAAAAGAGAAACGCAAACGCAAATTCAATTCCGGCATAAATCCGCTCTGGCGGGTTCGACCAAAACTCCACCATCCCGTGTAACAAATAAATCAGCGCAATAAATCCTGCCCAGGCATGCGTGTAAGGGGTTCCGTGCAAAATTCCGCGCAATGGCAACAGCAGTGGAGCTAATGCAATCATCAACGTGACCGGAATCGGCAATAACTCCGAGGGTGCAAGCCAACCCAGCCACAGAACCAAATGAATCATTAGGCCGAAATAACCCATCCGGGTTAAATTGCGGTAGAGTTGCTGGCGTTTTTGGATCATCCGTTCAGGCTCGCGAAAAAGTCAGAAGCAATCAAATTTCAATCAGATCAGGAAGAATAAGGGAGAAACGCAGAATCATGAAGAAAAAAATCGCAACCCTGTTTGAGGGCGTATTGTGGAATAGCCGTTTGGTGGTACTGGCAGCGGTGATTTCCAGTCTGCTCGCGGCGTTGGCGATGTTTTACATGGCGACCGTCGATGCTGTTTACATGGTGGCGCATCTTGCCCATTACGCAGACCCTTCGCTGGAGGAGGCGACCCGTACCGCGCTTCATTCCTCGACGGTGACCCACATTGTTGAGATTGTGGATGGCTATCTGCTGGCGACGGTGCTGTTGATTTTCGCGCTTGGTTTGTATGAGTTATTTATTAGTCCGATTAAAGTGGCAGAGGGTGATCAAACCTCTTCCAACATTCTGGTAATTAGAAGTCTGGATGACTTGAAAGCGCGTCTGGCAAAAGTGATTTTGATGATTTTGATTGTCAAATTCTTCGAGCACACTGCGTCGATGGATTTTCATACACCGCTGGATTTGCTCTATATGGCAGGAGGAATTGCGTTAATTGGATTGGCTTTGTATCTCTCGCATGCTGGGGATCAGCATTAAATTTGGCGTTGTTTGGTTTTTGCTGGACACTACCGCAACGCGTCTGGCGAACTGGAAGCGGCTTGAAATGCCGGTTTTTTACCGATGCAGATGGAGCCGCGAATTTCTCGTACGGAAATCATTCGTGTGGTGGCAATTATCACGATGCAGTTGTTGTGGGGGGATTTTCGATTATATCTTCCCTAAAAGTTCCATGAACTGATCCCACGTCTGTTTTCCGACTTCCTTCACAACGGCTTTTCCATATTCGACACTTCCACTTTCAACGATTGTTTTTAATTTCCCTTTTTTCTGAGAATCTTGTGGCTGTTTATTGAATTCTGCTAATAAATCTTTCAGTTCTTGTAACTCAGTAGATAAACGTCCGTTTTCAGATTCGACTTTTTCTATTTTTGAAATCAGTTGCGATGTAGCGATTGGTACAGTTTGTATCTCTTGTGATTTCAAACTTTGATTGGACATCACCATCCCCAAAACCCGGCGCAAATCATATTGCGCTCCGGAATCGGGTGAAAAATAACGCCAGACACCTTGCCGTGCTTGGGAAATAATTTGTTGATACGGTGCTTTCTCTAACAGACCTAAAACCTTTCCAACTTCCTCACGTATACCTTCTGATAAAAGTGCCTCTGCTGGAAGCGTAATCCACTCCCGATACTCCAGTCCTTCCATCGTTTGGATAATTTCACGCGCTGCATGGAGCAAAATTTCCAGATACTCTTTTGCGCCAACACCATTGACTGAAATTTCCAGTTTTCGATCCTGATGATCGACGATTAGCAATGCACCGGCATGGTGATTTTCATTATGCAACAATACGCCATTTTGCCAGACAACTTCGTTGCCATTTTCTTGTCGAATTTCACGATGAAATTGCACAATTAACGATGGCATCACATGGCGCGGTAAAAAACCTTCAAATTTGAATTCAAATTGCAATGTGTTTTCTGTTTCAAACGGGAGATTTTTCGGGCGATCCGAAGATAATAATGCCGGAAAAACCAGATTTTCCGCATCAATTTGGTAACAAACCTTAAATTGCTCCATCGCCTTGATCAAAAAACCAATTTTGTCGCTTTGATAATCAAGAATTTGTCCAGTTTGTTTATCCTCAATTTCATTTTGTTCGAGAATATCAAACACATCATTCCGAGAAATTCGTCCCTGTTTCTCTTTTGCAATTTCAGAATAGAGCACCGTATATGCGCCATAGGTTAACCAGCGCGGATTGAGCACAAAACTGTCGAGTTCACGGATTTTCCTAAAATGGAGCACCACACCCAAACTATCGAGTAAACCAAGATAGTTTTTCTGCCGTTGTGGATTTTGTTCGTCATCTTTCAAATCGTGATTTTCACAGATGGTTTTGAAATCGGTTTTGGAGAGAAATGACGATTTTTCTGCTTTCTGTTCCAACTCCTGCATAATTTCAAACTGCGCATCGGTAAAAATTTCCCGATTCAGTTTTTCATCACTCAAATGTAAAACCAGATCATGTTTGAATGTTTTAAACAGATTTTGGCATTTTGCGCCGTCGTTATATTGCGTGCAGGAGAGCGGATAAAAATCGACCACATTAGGATATTTGGTTTTCAGCGTATGCAAATCAAGATTCAGCGGAACCAAATCGTATTTATTACCGACCAACATCACTTTTGCATCGCCACCAAATGCTTTGACGTGTTGCAGCCAATATTCCGCCTGTTCATTGGCATTAATTTCGTCACGTGAATTCAAAACAATGATATAGAGGCAGCGTTCGCGTAGAAAAAACTGGTGCGTGGCGTGCGCCATTACCTGTCCGCCAAAATCCCAGAAATGCGCTTTTACTTGATTTGGATCTTCTTGTTCTTTCTGTTTTTTACCAAATCCTAGTTTTTCTAACCATGAATTATTTTGAGCAACAGTTTTTAACTTATCTTTTGGAACATTCCATTTACGGACCTCAATACCTGGCGTCATTTTCTCTTTGCCTTCAACAACTGACTCATCAAATAAAGTATGAATTAAGGATGTTTTTCCTGCTTCGCCATGCCCCATAAAAATAGCGCGTACTTGATTCAATGGTCGCCCTACTTTTCCAGCAGTGATTTTTTCCAGAAATTCATTAATGGAAGTTACACCCTGATCTCTAATCTCCTTTGGAATATTGACCAATTTTTCTTCCAATTTTACATTAATAGTATCACCGAATAACCGTGCTTCATACCAATCAACCCAGATTTGAAAATTATGATCTAAATCCAATATTGCTGATTTCATTTTTTTCCATAAAATCAGAATATCTTTTGGAATTTCACTAGGCCACAAAGGTAAGTTGAGAATTGATTGACCTTGTTGCAATTTTTTTAAATCTTGCTGCCATGCTACTTCCATTTCAAAAATTTTTGTGACATAGGTGGCATAGCCGTAAATATAATTATAAAGATAGTTGTCTGCGACGATGACTCTAGCGGCAGAATAAATAGTTTGAGCAGCATATAGAACAGCATTTATAGCATGATCAATAGTGCTAGATGCTTTAAAAGCAGCATCGACAACAGCATCAATATCGACAACTATCTGCCCTCCTGCTCCTTTCAATAGTGTAATCTGAAACGCTTGCATTAACGCTAATAAAGAACACGCTTGATTTTCTTTTTTCCAATACCCAAATACCGGGTCATGTTTAGCAAGCATTGGAAATACGCGTAATGCATTCCGTGCTGCAAATACAACTACTGCTTCATATGGTAACTTTTCCAGTTCTTTTTCTAATTTTTTTCGTTCTTTCTCGTTCACAGTTTTTTCCTTGAAACCCTCCCTGTTCCTCCTTTACAAAAGGAGGGAACCTTTCTATTCTATTGTGCGTTGCTGTTTTACTATATTTTTCAATGCAATACCAAAAAAAACAGATTGAAGGAATGGTTTTTTTTATCTTTTTTCACCGATTTTTTTACAATTCAAACAAAATAATTCCCCTCTATCTATTGAATTGAAAATCTAGCATAGAGGTTCCCTCCTTTCATAAAGGAAAGATAGGGAGAGTTTTACAAAACCAAAGAATAACGAATATTTTCACAATTCCGTCATTTTTTCTTTATAAACCATTCATCCAAACATCGCGCTGTTTTTTTATAGTGCCTTGTACTTTTGCCAACGCAGCACAAACACACCGGGGAGGCGCAGGGAAAAATGAGCAACCGCAACAACGACTGCGAAAGCACCACTGTAACTACGTATGAGTTGCAACCACTGGAAAAGAACCAGATACGTGATTTCTTATACCTTACAATCATGGAAAATATTTTATTGTGCAGCCCTTTTTTGCGCACTCTGGGCGACAAATGGAACACTTTGAAGATGCGCAATTTCGTGGGGTCTATTTCCTGATGGCCATGCTGCTGAAACTATGAAGATGCCATTGCCTTGCGTGATAAACTGGTGCTTTACGCTACGGAAACCAAAGATCACACGGTGAGCGATACTTTTGCCCAGTTCATCCATTCTCGTCAGTCGGAAAAACAGATGAATGACTGAGTAAGGTTCTATTGTGGCTCAAACACGGTGCATCGTGCGTGTGGCGTATTGCTACATACTGTAATGGAAAAAGAGGTATAACTTTGGAATATAAAGTATTGTTCACAGTTTTTATAGCCGTTTTCATTGCTGAATTAGGCGATAAGACGCAACTGGCGACCATGTTATTTGCTGCAGATAAGGAAGTCAGCAAATTAACGGTTTTCATAGGGGCATCCCTTGCACTGATTGTTGCATCAGGGATTGGTGTGCTGGCAGGGGACTTTCTCTCCCAATATATTAACGAAAAACACCTGCGTTATATTGCCGGTATCGGGTTTGTTCTGATTGGTATCTGGACGCTTTTCAGGGCGTAGATATTGCAATCTGTTCACTTGATGTCATTCAAGTTCCCCCTTGCATTCATTGACTTCAATAGCTGTCAGGTCTCGTGTGTTCATAAACCTTTTTCGTAAACAATTTCTGCTTCT
>CAYFMX010000024.1:0-29418 GCA_964344325.1 uncultured Piscirickettsiaceae bacterium | reverse complement strand
CGCACGCCTGTTGTTAAGCCATCTGCCCGGTGGGTGCAAAAAGCTACGGAAAATCCGGGTCGATGGCGGATACCGTGGCCAGTTGGTTAAATGGGTTGCGGCGCGTTTCAGGTTTGTTCTGGAGGTGGTTTTACGCCCGAAAGAAACCAGGAAGTTTGTGTTGCTGCCCCGCCGTTGGGTAGTTGAACGTACTTTCGGCTGGCTGAACCATTCGCGCCGCCTCAGCAAATGTTACGAACGACAGACCCGTACGGACGAAATCTGGATGTATATCGCCATGACTCGCATCATGTTGAACAGACTGGCCTAAGTTGTGAGTTTCCAAACAGCTTCTTAGGACGTGGTTAGTATTTTTAATCTAGCATAGTGGCTCCCTCCTTTCATAAAGGAGGGACAGGGAGGATTTTTAACAATCAAAGTTTTTATACTGGATGGATTTTATTCATGCGTAAACCACAATTCTTTGCATCTCTGCTTGCGTTTATTGTCATCGCGTTCATTGCGCTGCCAAGCATTCCACAAACCGCACACGCAAATGACGCACTGCTCCAGCAAGCCTACGAAAATCGCCAAAGTGATTTATGGATTCAGGGAGAAGGAAAAGTGAAACGCCTGCTCAAAGATGATTTAAAAGGCTCCCGCCATCAGCGATTCATTCTGAAACTGAAAAGCGGACAAACATTGCTGATTTCACACAACATCGACCTTGCGCCGAGAATCAACGGCCTGAAAATGGGCGACATCATTTCATTTTCCGGCGAATACGAATGGAACAAAAAAGGCGGCGTGCTCCACTGGACGCACCATGATCCACGCGGAAAACGCAACGGTGGCTGGTTACGGCATCAAGGAAAGATATATCGCTAAACGATACCGAAAGCTGTCGTCAAAAAAGAAGACGATTTGACCGCAATAGCCCTCCGTAGAAGGGAAATTCGTCTTCTTTGAAGGGATGGCATGCGGAAGGTGAATGGAATGGTTCTTTAAAAAATTAGCTCAAAAAGAGCTGATAAACCGGATTTCTGGTCTCTTCCCAAAAACGGTAGCCCAAATCACGCAAAAACTGCTCAAAATCGCCGCGCTCGGTTTCAGGTACCTGAATCCCACACAACACACGTCCATACGCTGCGCCGTGGTTACGGTAGTGGAAGAGGCTGATGTTCCATTTTTGCCCCAAGCGCGATAAAAACTGGAGTAATGCGCCGGGACGTTCTGGGAATTCGAAACGGTAGAGAATTTCATGCTCAATTTTCGGTTTGCGCCCACCGACCATATAGCGCACATGCACTTTCGCCATTTCGTTATCAGAAAGGTCAACGACCGGAAAGCCTTCTTTTTCCAGCAGTTGCAACAATTCGGCACGCTCTTCCAACGCAGCAAGCTGGATGCCGACAAAAATGTGCGCATTGTGCGCATCGGCGTAGCGGTAGTTGAATTCAGTAATCTGTCGCCGTCCCAAAATGTGGCAAAAATTGAGGAAACTGCCCGGTTTTTCCGGAATCGTTACTGCAAAGACCATCTCGCGGCCTTCGCCTAGCTCCGCACGTTCTGAAACGTGGCGTAAGCGGTCAAAATTGATGTTTGCGCCGCTTTCGACCGCAATCAACGTTTTGTCGCTGAGTTCTTCGCGTTTCGCATATTTTTTTAGCCCGGCAACGCCCAATGCGCCCGCTGCTTCCGGCACAGAACGGGTTTCGTCGAAAATATCCTTGATCGCTGCGCAAATTTCATCTGCACTGACGAGTACTACCTCATCGACCAAATTTTGCGACAGCAGGCGAAATGTCTCCTTGCCAATTTGCCGCACCGCGACACCATCGGCAAAAATTCCAACCTGATCCAGAATGGTGCGCTGACCGTCCCGCAACGCATGATGCAACGTTGGCGCATCTTCCGGTTCTACACCAATTACTTTGATTTCCGGATAGAGATATTTGAGATAAACCGCCATCCCGGCAATCAGCCCGCCTCCGCCCACAGGAATGAAAACGGCGTGGATCGGATCAGCGTGCTGGCGCAGGATTTCCATCGCAATCGTCCCTTGCCCGGCAATCACTTCCGGATCATCGTACGGATGGACGAGCGTCAATCCTTTTTGTTCCACCAGCCGTAGTGCATGGGAGTAGGCTTCGTCGTAAGTATCGCCATAGAGCACTGCAATCGCGCCATGCTTTTTGACGGCACGGACTTTAATTTCTGGTGTTGTTTGCGGCATCACAATCACGGCATGAACGCCGAGTTTTTTTGCCGAGAGCGCAACGCCTTGCGCGTGATTTCCGGCAGACGCTGCGACAATCCCACGATCACGTTGCTCCTGTGTCAAACTAATGAGCTTATTGTACGCGCCGCGCAGTTTGAACGAGAAAACAGGCTGCAAATCCTCGCGTTTGATCAATACGCGGTTTTTCAGCCGTTCGGAGAGGCCGGTGGCGAAGTCCAGCGGAGTTTCACGGGCTGCATCGTAGACCCGGGCTTTTAGAATTTTTTCGATATATGTTTTTGGCATTACGCTGATCCCAAATTGATCTCTGAACAAACAGATTACCGAAAATGAAAATTTGTCAGATGAGAACTAATACAAATCAGCATTGTTCCCAAGGCAGGCCGTCAAAACGCCAACCATTGATGGTGCTGCGTTGATTTTCTTCATTCCGTTCTCCTTCAAAGCCGCCTTCAATGTTAAAGACATTATGAAAACCATCTTCAATCAGATGATTCCCGGCTTCAAGAGAACGTTTTCCGCTTCGGCAAATCAATAAAATATTAATTTCAGAATCTGGAGACTGTTTTTCTGATGCGGTTTGCAGCTGCCGGACTCCTTCGGAAAACTGCGGATTGATCTGCCAATCAGGTTCATCAATCCACGGGAGATGGATAGAGTTAACGGCATGCCCTACAAACAGGAATTCCATACTGGAACGCACATCAATCAATAATGTGGAATTTGGATTTTCTTCCATCTTGTCCCAAGCTTCTTTTGGAGTCATTGAACCAACGGTTTCTTTAGCTGTTGTAGTCTCGGCATTCATAATTCATCTGTTTTCTGTTGATTGCTTTCTTTATGATAAAGAAGCAGCAAAAAACGAATAATTATACCCAAAAAATATCTGGAATTTTCCATTGATTTGCCGCGCAATTGTTCTCGGAAATTTCTGGAAAGACGATTGAAGAAGCGTATCAAAGCAGCAGACTGAAGTAGAAGAAGATGAACAGCAAAAATTCAGCAATAAAATGGAAATCGCCACCCAAGACAATCATGCGGCAAGTTGGTCGGGCAATTGCAGAGTATCGGATGATCCGGGAAGGGGATCGCATTATGTTGGGGCTTTCCGGTGGGAAAGATTCGCTCTCACTCTTGCATATTCTGTCTCATCTCCAGAAGCATGCGCCAATTCACTTTGAATTGGCAGCGATGACCGTCGATTCGCAAATGGAAACGTTCCGTCCAGAACGGTTGAAATCATATCTGGAGCAGCTAGGGATTCATTGGTTTTGGGTTGAGCAGCCGATTTATGAGACTGCAAAAAAGCATATGAAAGGCGATTCATTTTGTTCCTGGTGTGCGCGGATGAAGCGCGGCGTGATGTATACCACGCTCCGGAATGAAGGTTTTAATGTGTTAGCGTTGGGACAACACCTAGATGATCTGGCAGAAAGTTTTTTGATGTCTGCCTTCCATGAAGGGCGGCTCAACACGATGAAGGCGCATTACACAATTGATGCCGGGGATTTGCGGGTCATTCGTCCATTAGTAACGGTGCGAGAGCGTCAATTGACTGATTTTGCACAAACTTCTGATTTTCCGATTATTATTGAAAACTGTCCAGCCTGTTTCACCCATCCAACACAACGCCAACATATGAAAGAGTTGCTTGCCAAAGAGGAGCAAGATAATCCGCAACTGTTTCGTACATTGCTCTCTGCATTGCGTTCGTTGATGGGCAATCAAGAAAAATAATGAGCGTATTTGACTGAAAAACAGGCAAATTTTGTTGCTGTATGTGGAGGAATTGCCCTGTTTTCAGTATATTTGACCACCTTTTTTCAATTTTTTTCAGATGGGATGGCAAAGCATGAAACGGACTCCTTTCCTCGAACGTTGTAAAGAACGCGTCCTTCTCGCCGATGGCGCGACCGGCACGATGATCCAGCAAGCGGATTTGGATCTGGAAAAGGATTTTTTAGGATTGGAGAATTGTTCAGAAATCCTTTGCAAGACCCGTCCCGATTTCATTGATTTTGTCCATCGTAGCTATTTTGAGGCTGGTTCGGATTGTGTTGAAACCAATACCTTCGGCGCAAACCGGGTGGTATTGGCGGAATTCGGCATTTCTGAACAAGCATATGAATTGAACAAGCTGGCAGCAAGTCAGGCGCGTGCGGTTGCGGATGAGCTGTCCACTGAAGCGTGGCCACGCTACGTGATGGGTTCAATGGGGCCAGGGACAAAATTGCCGAGTCTGGCACACATCACATTTGATGAACTGGAAGGTTCGTACGAAGAGCAAGCGCGTGGTTTGATTGATGGTGGCATTGATGTGTTTTTGCTGGAGACACATCAGGATTTGCTAACAATGAAGGCGGCAATCAGCGGCATCCGGAATGCGCAGCGGGAGACTGGGCGCACGGATATTCCCGTTTTGGCGCAAGTCACCATTGAATCGACTGGCACAATGTTGGTGGGTTCGGACATGCTCTGTGCAATCACCACACTGGCTGCACTGGAAGTCGATGGGATTGGCATGAACTGCGCGACGGGTCCGGCGGAGATGGCAGAGCATCTGCAAATTCTCAGCGAGAATTGGCCGGGTTTGATTTCGATCATGCCGAATGCCGGTTTGCCATTGCTGATTGAGGGTCAAACAATCTACCCATTGGCGGCAGAAGAACTTGGGCAATGGCATGGACGCTTTATTGATGAAGATGGCGTCAATGTTGTAGGTGGCTGTTGCGGTACGACGCCAGATCACATCCGCGCAACGCGGCAGATGATGGATGCGCGGGAGTCGTTACAGCCGAAACAACGCAACATTGAGCTGACTCCAGCCGTGAGTTCATTGTATAGCTCAATGGAGCTGCGGCAGGAAAATGCGGTCTTTGCAATTGGCGAACGCTCTAATGCGAACGGTTCCAAAAAATTCCGTGATTTGCTTGCCGAAGAGAATTGGGATGCGCTCACTGTGATCGGCAAGGATCAGGTGAAAGAAGGTTCTAACGCGCTGGATGTTTGTGTCGCTTACGTCGGGCGTAATGAAACGCAGGATATGGAAGAGTTGCTCTCCCGCTACCGGGGCGCAATTACGATTCCGCTGGTGGTTGATTCAACCGAAACACCAGTCATTGATGAGGCATTGAAATTGCTTGGCGGCAAATCAATCATTAACTCGATTAATCTGGAAGATGGCGAAGAGAAAGCGATTCATATTCTCAAAGCAGCCAAGAAATTTGGTTGTGCCGTTGTAGCGCTGACGATTGATGAAGAGGGGATGGCAAAAACGGTCGAGGCAAAATTGCGCATCGCCCATCGGCTGTATGATTTGGCGGTCAACCGCTTTAACTTGCCGGCTTCGGATCTGTTGTTTGATCCACTCACGTTCACGATTGCAACAGGTGTGGAGGAAGACCGCGAACATGGCATCAATACGCTGAATGCCATCAAACAGATTCACGAAGAGTTGCCAGATTGTCAGATTGTTTTGGGGCTTTCCAATATTTCTTTCGGGTTGAAGCCAGCGGCGCGGCAAGTGCTTAATTCAGTCTTCCTGCATCATGCGAAAGAGCATGGTATGACTGGTGCAATTATTCATGTCTCCAAAATTTTGCCGTTGCACAAAATTGGTGAAGAGCAGGTCAAAGCAGCGGAAAATCTCATTTTCAATCGCTGGGAGAATGAACAAGACCCATTGTTGCACTTTGTGGGATTGTTCAAGGATGTACAGGCGATTGAGGCAGAGAAGAAAGAGCCGGCAACAATTGAAGAAGCATTGCAGCAGCGCATCATCGACGGCAACCGTGAAGGGCTGGATGAGGACTTGAAGACGGCAATGGAAAAATATTCGCCATTAGAAATCGTCAACACCTTCCTGCTGGAAGGGATGAAAGTAGTTGGTGAGCTGTTTGGCTCCGGGCAGATGCAGTTGCCGTTTGTATTGCAGTCTGCGGAGACGATGAAAGCAGCAGTCTCCTATCTCGAACCGTTCATGGAGAAAATGGACGGTCAGGAGAAAGGGACAATGGTATTGGCGACAGTAAAGGGGGATGTACATGATATCGGCAAAAATCTCGTCGATATTATTTTGACTAACAACGGTTACAAGGTGGTCAACATCGGCATCAAACAGCCGGTTGGCAATATTATGGAAGCGGCGCAGGAGCATACTGCTGACGCGATTGGCATGTCTGGCTTGCTGGTGAAGTCGACGGTGATCATGAAAGAAAACCTTGAAGAGATGCGTAAACAGGGGATCAAAACACCAGTGTTGCTCGGCGGTGCAGCATTGACCCGTCGCTACGTCGAAGAAGATTGCCGCACGGCCTATGATGAGCAAGACGCGCTTGTCCACTATGCGAAAGATGCATTCAGCGGCTTACGGCTGATGGACGAAATCATGTCCGGCAAACGGGCTGGTTAAGATCATGATTGCATTGTTGCAACGTGTCACGGAAGCAAGCGTCACCGTTTCCGGACAAACCATCGGTGAAATCAAACAAGGGCTGCTTGTGCTGGCTGGCGTGCAGCCCAATGATTCCGAAGCGACAGCCGCGAAATTGTTGCATCGTTTGCTCGGTTACCGCGTGTTTGAGGATGAAGCCGGAAAGATGAATTTATCTGTGCGCGAGGTTGATGGTGGGTTATTGCTGGTTCCACAATTTACGCTTGCTGCGGATACGCGAAAAGGGATGCGTCCCGGTTTTTCTACCGCTGCGCCGCCGGAGAAAGGCCAGCAGTTATTTGAACATTTAGTGATGCTGGCGGAGCAGGAACATCCAGTTGTGCAAACCGGTCAGTTTGGCGCAGATATGCAAGTTGCACTGGTCAACGATGGGCCGGTTACGTTTTGGCTGGAGGTTTCCTAAAATGACGAACCAGTCGGGGCAACATTGCTACTACAGCCAATAGCGCCAACGCAATCAGCCCTGTTTGGATTAACCCTTCACTTCCAGCTGCCGCTTCCCGCCCAGCATAGCCCAGATAGGTGTAAGCAAATCCGCCCGGCAGCATGTAAATGTAAGTGGCAATCAGGTAATGGGAAAGTTTGATGCGCGTCAGCCCCAATGCATAATTCAGCAAGTTGAACGGGAAAAGCGGCACGAGCCGTACAAATGCCACAAAACGCCAGCTTTCCTGCTCCACGCCAGTTTTGAGCTGCTTGAGCCGACCGCCAGTTTTTTGCTCTACCCAATCCGAAGCCAGATACCGCGCAATCAAAAAAGAGATTACTGCTCCCAGTGTTGCGCCGGTAAGGTTGTAAAACGTGCCAAAAATTGGTCCGAACAACGCGCCGCCGACCAATGTCATCACTGAGCCGGGCAAAAATAGCACCGTGCCAATCGCGTAAATCAACATGAACAGCACAGGCGTCCAAATACCCGCTTGGTTGAGCCACTGTTCCAATGCAGCTGCGTCGAAATGTTCACGGTAGAGGAACGCAAGAGCAATTGCAGCAATCAGAATCGCAAAAAAGAAGATGCGAATGAGTTTACTGTTCATCGCTTGTGTCCTCCCATTGGTGACGGTTAATGATGTGGCCTGAAATTTTCCCGATAAATGGCAACATTAACATTCCAGGTAATCGGTTGACCTGTTTGGGGTCGCGGTATTTGTGGATGCCAATCGCCACGTGAATTCAACTCGAAAGTGCAGCTCATAGAAGGTAAGCTGCGGTAGCATTCGAACCTTCTATTCCGGCCAGAATGGGAGGCACAAATGGGAAACTACAGACAACTCACCGGCAAACAAAGATACCAGCTTGCAGCGTATTTGGAAGCCGGGTTAACCAAGCAGGAAATTGCCGATTTTCTGGGTGTACACAAAACAACGGTTTACCGGGAGCTGGCACGGAATCAGGACGATAGGGGATATTACAATGCAGACCATGCAGTCCGTCAAAACCGGAGGTGCCAAAGCAACAAGGTGAAAGCCCGGATTGGTGAAGGTATTTGGGATACTGTGGAGTTTCAGTTGCGCAATGAGCAATGGAGCCCGGAACAAGATCAGCAATGCAACAACAAAAAAGCCCATCGTGAAATAATCACAACAGGCTTTTTGCAAAACTGAATTTCTGGTCGGGGCGAGAGGATTTGAACCTCCGACCACCGCAACCCCATTGCGGTGCGCTACCAGACTGCGCTACGCCCCGAAAAACAAACACTTTGAATTATACTGCGGCTCCCAGCGTACTCAAGCGGCCAAATCATGGAGCAGTGTCTCCAGTTCAGCGCGAATGGTATGCAACTCATCGTGTACATTGGAATATGAATCAGACTCAGGCTTCGCACTGGTTTTCTCTACCAATGGCATTACTGTTGCTTGTTTTGTCTGACTTTTCTGCCGCTTCTTCTTTTGCTCCAACTGCTGCCGCGCCCCGTGGATTGTGAATCCTTCCCCATACAACAATGCACGGATTTCGCGGATCAATTCAATATCATGCTGCTGATAGTACCGGCGGTTGCCACGCCGCGTCACTGGCTTGAGCTGTGGAAACTCCTGCTCCCAGTAGCGCAACGCATGGGGCTTGACCCCACACAACTTGGCAGTCTCCCCAATAGTGAAATATTTCTTCTGCGGAATTTCCGGAAACAGGAAATCCTGACCCTCTTCCACCGCCTGTGCGCCCATTACGCCGCCTTTTCTACTTCTTCTTTCCTACGCCCTACCCAAGACAGACTCGCTATATTGGCCGACGCTCTCTTTCAGCTTCAGCCCAGCCTTGAAAGTAACCACCCGACGTGCGGTAATCGGAATCTCCTCGCCCGTTTTCGGGTTACGCCCTGGACGCGGCGATTTCTCGCGCAAATCAAAATTGCCAAAACCGGATAGTTTCACATTTTCCCCGCTCTCCAACGCGCTACGAATTTCCTCAAAAAACAGCTCCACAAACTCCTTGGACTCGCGCTTGTTCAGCCCCAATTCATTGTGCATCGCCTCACACAATCCTGCTTTGGTCAATGACATCTCGTTCTCCTCCAACAATCAGTCGCGCAGCTGTGCTGCATGGTTTACCTTCAACGCCTCAACCACCGAACCCACCACAGAATCAACCTCCTCATCGGTCAGGGTCTTCTCCATCTCTTGCAGGAAAATCCCCAGCGCGACGCTTTTCTGCCCCGCTTCCAGCGGCTCGCCTTGATAGAGGTCAAATAACCGCACTTCCTGCAACAAATCTTCCCGCACAGTCTCGTGAATTGTTTGAATCAATGCATCTGCCGGGATTTTTTCTTCCACCAGCAACGCCAAATCGCGGCGGATCATCGGGAATTTCGACAATTCGCGGAATTTTGGCACAGAACCCTGCTGCAAACGCGTCAGATCAAACTCAAACAGATACAAATTCTTTGGCAGCGACAATTTTGCAATCAAGCCCGGATGAATTGCGCCCATCCAGCCGATCATCTCCTCACCGATCATCACTTTTGCACTCTTCCCCGGATGCAATGCCGGATGCGTCTCCGCGCCTACCGCCACAAACTGCACAGTTTGATCTGCTTGATTCAGCGGTTCCAACAACGGCTGCAAATCACCTTTTAGATCGTAAAAATCAACTGCACGTGGTGCATCACCCCACTGTTCGGCTTCGACATCACCGCAAATGACACCCGCAATGACGGGTTCCTGCCGCAAATTTCCTTCTGCACTTTTATCCAGTACAAACCGCAATCCGCTTTCAAACAGGCGGACACGACTCTGCTGACGTTTCAAATTAAACGCCACTGCCTGCAACAATCCCGGCCACAATGACGTACGCATTACAGACAAATCATTGGAAATCGTATTTTGTAACGCCAGTGCCTCGTGCGCTGGATCCAGCATTTTCTGCCATTCTGGATCAACAAAGCTGTAGGTGATCACCTCATGGTAACCTTGATCGACCAACATCTGACGAATTTGCTGCACCGGAATAATTTCTTCCGGGGTCTGGCGAATCTCCACACCAAGTTGGGAACGCGTATTCGGCAACTGGTCATAGCCATAAATGCGCCCAATCTCTTCGATCAAATCCGCCTCAATCGACAAATCAAAACGCCACGAAGGCGGATACGCCGTATAGTTCTGCGGATTGTTCTCGTCATCCACATTCAGCGTCATGCCCAGCCCGGTCAAAATCTCTTCTACACCGGCCTGATTGAGTTGTTCATTCGATAAACCAAGCACTCGCCCGACACGTTCACGGCGCAAAACAATCGGCTTGCGGGTTGGTAGTTTCGCTTCGCCTACCACTTCAGTAAGTACTCCTGCCTTACCGCCGACAATCTCTAGCAATAATTGCGTCGCCCGAGCCATTGCCCGATGCTGGAGTTGCGGATCAACGCCACGCTCAAAGCGGTGCGAAGAATCAGTATGCATCCCATAATCCCGCGCCTTGCCGACAATCGCCAACGGATTGAAGAACGCGCATTCGAGGAACAAATCCTTCGTTCCTTCCTGAATCCCACTTTGCTCGCCGCCCATGATCCCGGCCAATGCAACTGGATTGTTCGCATCCGCAATCACCAGTGTATCGCTGTTGAGTTCGATCTCTTTGCCATCCAGCAGCACCATTTTTTCGTTCGGCTGTGCATTGCGGACAACGACTTTTCCGTTCAATTGCGCCAAATCAAACGCATGCATCGGCTGCCCCAACTCCAGCAGTACATAGTTGGTGACATCGACCAGCGGCCCCAACGAGCGCATGCCGCCGCGACGCAATTTTTCCTGCATCCACATCGGCGTTTTGGCATTGGAATCAATTCCTTCAATCACCCGCCCCAGATAGCATGGACACGCCTCGGAATTTTTCACCTCGACCGGAAACGTTTGATCCGAAGTAACGGCAATTTCTGGGATTTCCGGCGCATGGATTGGCATACGGTTGATCACACCGACTTCCCGCGCAACCCCTTCCACGCTGAGACAATCGCCCCGGTTCGGAGTCAAATCGACCTCAATGATCTGGTCATCCAATTGTAGATAATCGCGGATTTCTGTGCCAACGGACGCATCAGACGGAAAACGATCCAGTTCGGTCGTCTCTTCAACCAGCCCCAACGTGCCCATCGAACAGAACATCCCAAACGATTCCACACCGCGCAATTTCGCCTTTTTCAGCTTGGAGCCATCGGGCATCGTCGCGCCCACTTTCGCCAACGCCACTTTCTCGCCCACCGCAATATCGGCGACGTTGGTGACAATCGTCAGTGGTTCTGACTCACCCACTTCCACCTTGGTGATCCGCAGACGATCTGCATCTGGATGCGGATTCACTTCCAACACTTCGGCAATGACGATACCGGAAAAACCGGGCGCAGCCGGCTCACAGCTATCAACTTCCAGCCCCGCCATCGTCAGTTGTTCCATCAATTGTGTGGTACTGACTTTCGGATTGACCCACTCCCGCAACCACGCTTCACTCAATTTCATCGTTCTGGATTCCGTTTCTCAATTCAAATCAAAGTAAAGCCGCTACGCAAAGTTCTTCAAAAAGCGCAGGTCATTCTCAAAAAAGAGCCGCAAATCGTTGATGCCATAGCGCAGCATCGCCAGCCGCTCGACCCCCAAACCAAATGCAAAACCGGTAAATTGCTCGGTATCGACATTCACATGGCGGAATACCTCTGGATGCACCATGCCGCAACCCAGCACTTCCAGCCAGCCGCTTTGACCACAGACGCGGCAGCCTTTCCCGCCGCACATCACACAGCCAATATCGACTTCGGCAGACGGTTCCGTGAATGGGAAATAGGAAGGGCGGAAGCGTAATTTCAAATCTTCCTGTTCAAAGAAACTACGCAGAAAATCGTAGATCAACCCTTTCAAATCGGAAAAACTGACCGATTCATCGACAACCAACCCTTCAATCTGATGGAACATCGGCGTATGGGTCAAATCAGAATCACACCGGTAAACACGCCCTGGCGCAATGATGCGCAACGGCGGTTTTTCCTTCTCCATCGTGCGGATTTGCACAGGTGATGTATGGGTGCGCAACAGCCGTCCATCGGGAAAATAGAAGGTATCATGCATTGCACGTGCCGGATGGTGCGACGGAATATTCAGTGCTTCGAAATTGTGGTAATCATCTTCAATTTCAGGTCCTTCAACCACATCGAAACCGACACAGCGGAACAGCTCTTCAATCCGTTCCAATGTACGCGTGACTGGATGGATCGTCCCCGCAGCAACATCGCGCCCCGGCAAGGTGACATCAATCGTCTCTTCCGCAAGCTGTTTGTTGAGCGATTCGGTTTCCAGCGCCTGTTTCCGATCCTGAATTTGTTGTTGCAGTGCCTGTTTCGCTTGGTTAACCGCCTGACCACTCTTTTTGCGCTCTTCCGGCTCCAATGCGCCCAAGGTTTTCAGAATTGCCGTCAGGCTTCCTTTTTTGCCCAAAACTGCAACCCGGATTTGTTCCAGTTCGCCCAATTCTGTCGCTTGCGCAATTTGCGATTCCGCTTCGGCAACCAAGGTGTTTAATTCTGAAGTCACAATTTGAGATTCCGGCTAATGAAATGATTGAAACAAAAATTAAAATTAGAATTAATAAGACTCAGATTGAATAAAATTTAGAATAAAAAAATTTAAAAAATTAAATGAGTCTTTGCCTAAAAACGACAAATGAAATATCTTTTTAAAAATCAAACAACTAAGAGTAAAACCAAAAAATAAAAAACCCACCCCCTGTTGCAGGAGATGGGCTATCCGTAAAAACGGCTTACAATGCAGCTTTGGCCTGCTCTGCCAATGCCGCGAAAGCAGTTTTGTCGTGTACTGCCAAATCGGCGAGAATTTTACGGTCTACTTCAACACCTGCCTTTGCCAGACCATTCATCATCCGGCTGTAGGAGATACCATTATTCCGCGCTTCTGCGTTGATACGCACAATCCACAATGCACGGAACTGACGTTTGCGCTGACGGCGGTCACGGTACGCATACTGGCCTGCTTTGGTGACAGCCTGTTTCGCAACGCGATAAACCCGACTCCGGGCACCATAATACCCTTTCGCTTCCTTGAGGACTTTCTTGTGACGCGCATGCGCTGTCACACCACGCTTTACTCTTGGCATTCTTCAATCCTCCCGTTAACTATAAGGCAACATACGACTGATCATTGCCGTATCGCTGCTATGCACCTGTGCAGGTGAACGCAACTGGCGTTTCCGTTTGGTCGATTTTTTGCTCAAGATGTGGCTGCGGAACCCTTGCTTCCGCTTGAAACCGCCAGAAGCGGTACGGGCAAAACGCTTCGCTGCGCCCCGGTTTGATTTGATTTTTGGCATCTTCAATTCTCCAGTTAAAAATTGGATAAAAAACATTCCAGCCGGTGTGCCTGTGACCGGTCTGGAACAAAAAATCTGATTATCTTTATAATTACGAAGAGTAACGCGCTATTTCTTCTTGGCGTGCGGCGCAATGACCATGACCATTTGTCGACCTTCCATTTTCGGAAATTGCTCGACTTTCCCGTACTCTTGTAGATCAGCTTCAACGCGTTTCAACGTTTCCATGCCGATTTCACGGTGCGCCATTTCGCGCCCACGATAACGGATGGTCACTTTGGTTTTGTTGCCTTGCTCCAAAAATTTGATCAGGTTTCTTAGTTTGATCTGGTAATCACCTTCCCCGGTACTCGGACGAAACTTAATCTCTTTAAGCTGTACCTGCTTCTGCTTTTTCTTCGCCTCGTTCTTCTTTTTACTCTCTTCAAACAGGAACTTGCCGTAATCCATTACCCGGCAAACCGGCGGCTCCGCATTCGGTGCGATTTCCACCAGATCCAGTTCAGCAATCTCTGCCATCTGCAACGCTTCTGCACGCGAAATGACAACCGGCTGTGCGTTTTCCCCTGGTGGGAATACCCGCATCTCCTGTGCGGTAATTTCTTCGTTAGTGCGATGCTCTTTCTCTTTAACAGGCATCCGGCCCCGTGGGCCGCGTGGTGGGTATGCGATCGTAACTCTCCTGTTTTCAAAAAATAACGTTCTCTCCGGAACCACTAACGACGTAGTTTCACGTCCTCTTCCAGACGAACCAAAAATTCATCCATCGGGAATGAACCCAAATCTTCACCGCCACGGATGCGGACAGTGACTGATCCCGTATCCCGTTCCCGATCACCAATGACCAGAATGTAAGGGACACGTTGCATGGAATGTTCTCGAATTTTAAAACCTACCTTTTCGTTTCTCAAGTCCGCTTCGACCCGAAAACCTGCATTTTTCAGCATTTTTTCCACTTTTTCTGCATATTCGCGCTGATGGTCGGTCACATTGACAATTACTGCCTGCACCGGAGAGAGCCAAACCGGCATTGCGCCTGCGTATTCTTCGATCAAAATTCCAACAAAACGCTCCAGTGAACCGAGCACAGCACGGTGCAACATCACCGGATTTTGTTTTTGCCCGGATTCATCAATATAAGTCGCTTCTAGCCGTTCTGGCATCGAAAAGTCGACCTGAATTGTGCCACATTGCCAAACACGCCCGATACAATCTTTCAGTGAAAACTCGATTTTGGGACCATAAAACGCCCCTTCGCCCGGTTGCAAATCCCAATCCAGACCGCGACGATTGAGTGCTTCTTCCAGCGATTGCTCCGCCTGATCCCACACTTCATCGCTGCCGACCCGTTTCTCCGGACGCGTGGAAAGCTTGATCAGCACATCTTTGAAGCCAAAATCTTCATAGACTTCAAACAGCAAATCCATAAACGCCGCCACTTCCGACTGAATTTGGTTTTGCGCACAAAAAATATGTCCATCATCCTGCGTGAAATTGCGCACCCGCATCAAACCGTGCAATGTGCCGGATGGTTCGTTTCGGTGACAAGCGCCAAATTCTGCCAACCGTAATGGTAAGTCGCGATAACTATGTATTCGCTGATTGTAAATCTGAATGTGCCCCGGACAATTCATCGGCTTGATCGCATAATCACGATTTTCCGAATGAGTGGTAAAAATCATGTCACCAAACTTGTCCCAGTGACCCGATTTTTCCCACAACACGCGGTCAATCACCTGTGGGGTATGCACCTCTTCATAGTCATGAGAACGCAATTTTTTGCGTACATACTCTTTAACTTCACAGTAAATTGACCATCCTTTTGCATGCCAGAAGATCATACCTGGCGCTTCTTCCTGACTGTGGAACAGATCCAGCTTTTTACCAATTTTGCGATGATCGCGTTTTTCTGCCTCTTCCAGTTGATGCAGATACTGTTTGAGCTGCTTCTTATCTGCAAACGCGACCCCATAAATACGCTGCAACATTTCATTGTTGGAATCGCCACGCCAGTATGCGCCTGCCAGTTTCATCAATTTGAAACCACCTTTCAAATATGACGTATTCGGCACATGCGGCCCACGGCACAAATCAGTGAAATCGCCTTGTTTGTAGAGTGACAAAACTTCGTTCTGAGGAATCGATTCGATGATTTCCGCTTTGTATTCTTCGCCCTGATCACGGAAGAATTTGACCGCATCATCGCGTTCCATTTCGATACGTCCAATCGGCAAGCTCTGTTTTGCTAATTCTTCCATCTTCTTTTCGAGCTGGGTCAGATCATCGGGCGTAAATTTCTCTTCCCGCGCCAAGTCATAATAGAAGCCGTTTTCAACAATTGGCCCAATCGTGATTTGCGTTTCCGGATAGAGTTCCTTTACCGCCTGTGCCAACAAATGCGCGGTAGAGTGACGCAACACTTCAATCCCTTCTTCATCGCGTGTCGTCAACAACGCCACTTCCGCATCATTTTCAATACGGAATGCGGTATCAACGGGACGACCATCGACTTTTCCTGCCAATGCTGCTTTTGCCAAGCCTACACCAATGTCTGCCGCTACTTCTGCAACCGTAACCGGCTGTTCAAACGTGCGTTGGCTTCCATCGGGAAGGGTAATGACAGGCATGGTTTTCTCTCCAATCAGCGATAAAAAACGGGCGTTTATAAACGATCCGTCTGGACAGTTCAATACAGTTCAACGAAAACGCCTCTCCTTTTTCAACAACCGATCAACAACTGGTAATATCTGCCATTCTTCATCAGACGACACCCCAAATAATCTAGAGAGAAAAAATAATGCAACCCAGAGTCGTTCAACGAATTCTTGGCCTGCTGCTGATGATTTTCAGCTTCACGATGTTGCCACCGATGTTCGTCTCTCTACTTTATGATGACGGCACACTCATACCATTTGTACTCGGTTTTGTTATCTCCTTCATCAGTGGAGGGATGATCTGGCTACCGGTACGTGGCGAAACAGGCGAGTTGCGTATCCGTGATGGGTTTGTGGTGGTGGTACTTTTCTGGACAGTACTGGGCATCTCCGGCGCACTACCACTTGCATTAGGCACAACCCCGCATATGAGCGTAGTGGATGCATTATTCGAGTCACTCTCTGGCTTAACGACTACCGGTGCTACAGTGATTGTTGGCATTGATATACTACCAGAATCTATCCTTTATTATCGCCAACAACTGCAATGGCTCGGCGGAATGGGCATCATCGTACTCGCAGTAGCAATTTTACCAATGCTGGGAATTGGCGGTATGCAACTCTACCGTGCTGAAACACCTGGGCCAATTAAAGACAGCAAATTAACCCCGCGTATTACTGAAACAGCAAAAGCACTCTGGTATATCTATCTGGGATTAACCATCATCTGCGCTATCTCTTACTGGATGGCTGGAATGACCGCATTCGACTCATTGGCACACAGCTTTGCCACGGTATCCATTGGCGGCTTTTCAACGCATGATGCCAGTATGGGGCATTTTGATAACCCCAGCATCGAAGCCGTCGCAGTTGTTTTCATGTTGCTTGGCGGAATCAATTTTTCCCTCCATTTTCTGGCGATTCGAAATTTTCGCCTGACCCCCTATTTACGAGATAGTGAATTCCGTACCTATCTGTATATTCTCGGTTTTGCTGCATTCGTAACGACCACCTATTTACTCGCCTCGCAGACTTATGATACCGCTAGTGAAGCTCTACACCACGGTATCTTTCAAGCGGTCTCCATTGGTACCACAACCGGTTTTACAACAGCATCCTATTTTTCCTGGCCCGGTTTTCTGCCACTTTTTTTGTTAATGATCAGTTTTATCGGCGGTTGTGCAGGTTCGACCGGCGGTGGGATGAAAGTGATCCGTTTTCTGATGCTCTTCAAGCAGGGACTGCGCGAAATCACACGTTTAATTCATCCCAATGCGCAAATTTCGGTCAAGGTGGGTCAGAAAGCATTACCAGAAAAAGTAATTTCTGCAGTGTGGGGTTTTTTCTCGCTCTACGTCGGTAGCTTCGCAATCATGATGCTCATGTTAATGGCAACCGGGCTAGATCAGGTGACTGCTTTTTCCGCACTCGCCGCCTGTATGAATAACCTCGGACCCGGTCTAGGAAGTGTTGGTTCGCACTACAGTGATGTCAATGAGCCCGCTAAAATCATTTTGGCATTTTCTATGCTGGTCGGACGACTGGAAGTTTTCAGCATTCTTGTACTTTTTTCTCCCACATTCTGGAAAAAATAGCGTGACGGGCGATTCAATTCGAAAATATCAGCGTAATTTCCGTTTACACAAGCAAACGGCGTTATTGCATGAATGTTAGAGAGTTTTCGAAGCGGATCGCGGCAATTTTCAAGCACATTCTAAGAACTTTTTCTTGGGAATTGATAGTAAGAATTTTCTTGCTTCGAACGTGCCGTCTACTTCATTGATCTTCTTCGAACATGTGCAAACATTCATGCAACAACGCTCAAGCAAACTGCTGAAGCTGATAAGTACCTGAGCAAAAATTACCTATAAAAGGTACAGTCCCTGATTTTCCGATGAAATTTGTATCTTCCCTGACACCCGCAGAGAAAATAACGCTGCAGGAAGCAGCAAAAAAGCACCCAAGCTACCGCACCCGGCAACGTTGTGAAGCATTATTGCTGAGCCATAAAGGCAGCACCATTGTCCAGTTATGTGAGGTTTTCGGCATAAGCCGCAATACAGCAGGCATCTGGATCAACAATTGGGAAACAAAAGGGTTCGTAGGGTTGCTGGATGGAAAAAGGGATGTCCACCTTCTTTACTTGCCGAAATATAGCCCTGAATTGAACCTAATTGAGATACTGTGGCGGAAAATCAAATATGAATGGTTGCCTTTACAGGCATTCAGTAGCTACTGCGAAATAAAAAAACATGTATCAGATATTTTAGGGCAGTATGGCAGCAAAGAATTCACGATAACTTTTGCATGAGCACTTAAACTAAACTGCAGACCAAGAAAAACTTTGGGATTTAAAACACCAAACCAGATATTTTTTAGACATAATAGGAAAGTTGCACTTTTGAGTTGAATTCACGAAATGTAACAAAAATGACATACAGCAGTGGTAATCATTTTGGCTCCGGTGACGGGGCGATGCGCGGATTTATACACGCTACATGCACGAACAGGTAGATGATTATCGAACTGGCATTTGTCACCCTGAAATGGACAAAAGACTAGACTTGTGGCTGTAGCACCTGCGACCATAAAACTACGTAACCTCGGACTGGTCGAGTATCGCCCCACTTGGCGGGCGATGCAGGAATTTACCGAGCAGCGCGATGAATATACGCCAGACGAACTCTGGCTCGTCGAACATCCGCCCGTCTTCACACTCGGCAAAGCAGGTAAACCGGAACATCTCCTCACGCCGGGCGAAATTCCAGTCGCGCGAATCGACCGGGGAGGGCAGGTCACCTACCACGGACCCGGTCAAATCATTCTCTATACGCTGATTGATTTGCATCGCCGCAAACTGGGCGTACGTGCGTTGGTCACAGTATTGGAAAAGAGTGTCATTGTACTGCTGCGTGAATACAACATCGAGGCTATCGCACGAAAAGACGCGCCAGGCGTGTACCTACAGGAAAACGGCGCAAAAATCGCTGCAGTGGGGCTACGTATCCGTAAAGGTTGTAGTTTTCACGGCCTTAGCTTCAATATGCAGATGGATTTATCCCCCTTTTCACGCATTAATCCGTGTGGTTATGAAGGATTGCAAGTGACACAACTGGCAGATTTAGTCGATTCATTTGATCCGCAGACGGTACGTCAGCAACTCGCTTCCCATGTAGCGCAACAGTTAAGCTATCATCTTCGTTGATTTATCTGCTTTAGCTGGAGACCCCAATGCCCCCCATCCCGAGAATTTACAGCGCAAAACCAATCGTCGCGCACAGCGCTGTCGAACTACCTGAACCAAGCCGACGCCATGTGGTACAGGTATTACGATTACGCAAAGGCAATACGTTGACGCTGTTTGATGGCTTGGGTGGCGAATTTCCTGCCGAAATCACTGACATCAGCAAACGTACGATGCAAGTACAGATCGGCGAAAAAAGCGACGTTGTACGCGAAAGCCCGCTATATATCCATCTGTTGCAAGGGCTGTCGAAAGGAGAGCGGATGGATTACACAGTGCAAAAAGCAACGGAGGCGGGTGTTGCGGAGATCACGCCGATCATCACCGAGCGCACGGTAGTACGGATCAACGCGGAGCGGTTCGCCAAAAAATTGCATCATTGGCAGCAGATTGCAATCTCGGCCTGCGAGCAAAGCGGACGAACACGCATTCCCAAAATTCATCCGCCATTGGCATTCAACAAGCTGATGGAAAATCTGGCGCAAACGCCACTTCAAGGAACCGGTTTTTTGATGGATACCACCGGCGCACATTCGTTCAAATCGTATGATGCACCGACCAATCCAATCCATTTTCTGGTGGGACCGGAAGGGGGCATCACGCCCGGTGAACTCGAAGCGGCGCGAAATGCCGGATTTCTGCCAGTGCAGATGGGGCCGCGGATATTCCGCACAGAAACGATGTGTGTAGCAGCGATTACGGCGATGCAGTTGTTATGGGGGGATTTTTAAAACACGCCATTAGGTTCTGTTGACATTAACGCAGCTAAAGCAAAGTTGACACAAAATACAAAAAACTCCTGAAATTGAAATCTTTTCTCTCAAACCTTGAGAAAACCCTTTGATTCATCGCAAGATTTGGCGGCCACTTTGAAACGGTATTTGCGGTTGTCCAACCATCACATCCCGCAGAAGGCACTGGGCCATACCACCCCTGTACAGGCTCTCAAGAAATGGGAAAAAGAGAGGTCGAAATTATTTATGGAAAAGGTTTATGAACATCCGAGACCTAACATTTTAGGTTTGTGATGCAATATTCAGCAATTTACCATGCTTTACTATCTTTTAGATCAATGAATATGACAAGCAGTTGTTACTGATCAAAAAATCAGTTTTAATCCGCGCTCTTATGCGTAAGTTGTTGTTTTTTTCCCTATGGTTGACGGTTTTTTTAAGCGGCTGCTCTAAACCGTTTGATCCATCCATGCTCTGCTCCATTTACGAAGCACATCCAGAATGGCGAGCAGCAGTCGTCGCTGCATCCACGAAATGGAATGTTCCAGAACCTACAATCATGTCTATTATCCGTCATGAATCGAATTTCCGTGCAGATGCGCAAGCACGCAAGCAGATACTATGGATACTTCCAGGGGAACGACTCTCTAGCGCATACGGTTTTGCACAGGCATTAGACAGCACATGGTTAGATTATCAACGGAGCATTAAAAACCTTAATGCACGTCGTAATAACTTTTCTGACTCTGTTGATTTTGTGGGTTGGTATCTTTACCGTAGCCACAAGCAGCTCGGACTAAAAGTGGTAGATGGCTTCCGACTCTATCTAGCATACCATCAAGGCAATGAAGGATATAAACGCCTTCAACTTGAAGAAAACCCGCCACATTTGTACTCCACCCATCTGCAAAATCCACGACTGTTTGATTATGCGCATCAAGTGGAAAAAACCCGGCAGCAATATGCCCAGCAACTTCCTTTATGCAGTAACTAAATGCCGAACACCGTGAATTCACGTACCAAATTCAACAATACTCAGCAATACCACGAATTTTTCAGTTCACTCGCCGGAAGCGGTTTCACTTGAATCTGTCTCGGCTCTTCGTCTGGTTTGCGGATTTCAACCGTCACTTGTTCTGCACTTTTTCCTTTGCCAAAACGCGCCGTAATTCGTGCTGCCAGCTCCAAATCTTGATCCGATGGCAAACCATCAATCAGCACCAACGGCCCTGGAAAATCGGTTGTATTCATGCCGATCATTTTGTTCTGATAGCCCTTGAGGAAATTGTTTTCTCCATCCTCGCGCCCAATAATCAGCTTGAAGTTTTTCGCTGGACGGATATGCCGTCCTACTTTCAGCAACATCACATCGTCGAGATCATATTCACGTTCGCCACGTGCCTCCCACAAGTCGACTAGTTTTTTCGCATAATTTTCATCGGTCAAGAAGCAGCAGCCACCGGCCGGAGAGGCATAATCTTCAAAGCCAAATTGCTTCGCCAATGCCATCTGCGGCTTACGGGTGCGTCCACTGAAATCATAGAGTTTTTCACGATCAAGCCATCCTTCGCGCTCGGGCAAGGTTTCCGGTAGATTTTTCGCACAAAGCGGACGAACAAGCCGCTCCTCTGCACCGGATTCATTGGCTACAACTGGCATCGTATCCTTGCGTTGCGACATTGGACGCTGACCGACCACCTCGCCGGTAATGATGAAATCGAAATCGTGTTCTTCCATCCATTCCAATGCTTTCTTTACCATGAAAACCTTGCAGTCAAGGCATGGGTTCATATTTGCACCGTAGCCATGTTTCGGATTGACCAGTACATCTTTATACGGCTCGGAAATGTCGAGAATGTGCAATTTGATGCCAAGTTGTTCTGCCGACCACAATGCATTGTTGCGCTTCTCTTTTTTCTGGTCTTTCCGGCGGATCGCGTGGGTATGACCTTCAACGCAAAAGCCGGTGTAAAAATTGATCCCTTCGACGTGGATGCCTTGCTCCTGGATGACGCGCACGGCCAATAGGGAATCCAGCCCGCCGGAAATCAGCGCAACTGCTTTGCGTTGTTTTGGTTCGCTCATGGGAAAAAATCAGTCTCGAAATGTTGCAAAAAGGCGGGAATTGTACCGGGACTTGGATTGGTCGGAAAATCAATCTGCAATTGCATGCATGATTTGATCCGTTTTTTGTACATCCTGCGTGCTTTTTTGCACGGATCGCCGCAAACGCGCCAGATTTTCCGCTTTCCAGGAATCGCCTTTACGAAAATCGCAGCGGTCAAAATCAATCAGAAAGATTTTACGCTGCACCTCATCTTCTGAATGCTGAACCAGAATATTGCGTACATTCAAATCGGCATGAAACAATTGTTGTGCATGAAATTGCTCAATTGTTTTTCCGATCTGCTGCAAAATTTGTTGAAATAATGATTCTGAAATTTCATTTCGCATCATAATCACAATCAAATCATGCAGCGTTTGGCAATTTTCGATTTGCCGCGTCAATAAATCGGCACGATAGAAAAATCCTGCACGCTGGATGCGAAACGCAATCGGAAACGGCACAGGCAAGCCACGCCGAAACAACTCATCCGTTAACTGCCACTCAGACCACGGACGGCTGCGCTGCAAACCTGTCCACAAATAGCGGTCACGCGACAACCGTGCAGCCAGCCCGCCGCGTGTATAATGCCGGAGCACCATTTTTTCGGAATCATCATCCACAAACCACGTCTGCGCCCGTCCGGTCTGCGCGCCGGTGATTTTCCCCTGTTGCGCCCACCACGCCGGATCAAACCAGTCTGCTGTCATGTCCGTTGACAATGCAGCCTGAAATTGCGGATGGACGTGGACGGTCTGTTGCATCGGGAGGAACGTTGAAAATCTGTATTTTGCGCTTGTCGGCGATTGGGGATGTTTGCAATTGTATCCCGACCCTGCGCGCAATTCAGCGGCAATGGCCGGAAGCGAAAATCACCTGGATTGTCGGTAAGACCGAATTTTCGATTCTTAAGGATCTGGGAGGCGTTGATTTTATTGTCTTCGATAAATCCCGCATGCTTTCTGAGTGGTTCCATTTGCGGAAATTGCTACGCCGCGAAAAGTTTGATGCACTATTACACATGCAAGCCTCGTTACGCGCCAGCTTTTTGTCGTTGACCGTCCGCGCAAAGCGGCGGATTGGTTTTGACCGCCTGCGTGCCAAAGATCATCAAACATTCTTCACCAACGAAAAAATCCCGGAACGCGCACAAGCGCATATGCTGGAAACATTTTTGGATTTTGCCTATCAGCTTGGCGTTTCAAAACAGGAAAAGCCGGAAAAACCAGAAAAATTCAAAAAGAGTGAGAAGAGCGATCCAGTCTGGAATATACCGATTGCTTCGTATCACGCGGCTTTGGAAAAACTGAAAACTAAAATTCCGTTGCCGGAGAAATTTTACGTGATTAGTCCTTGTTCAACCAAGCCAATCCGCAACTGGAACATCGCAGGTTATGCAGAAACCTTGCGACAAATTTGGGAGAAATACCAAATTCCTGCGCTCATTTGTGGTGGAAATTCCGAGTTAGAGCAGCAGTATGGCAGTATGATTGCAGAAGCATCTTCGCAAGGCATGATCAATCTCGTCGGAAAAACTTCACTGATACAAATGATGGCACTGCTAGAACAGGCAAAGTTCGTGATTGCACCTGATTCTGGTCCGGCACATATGGCGACTGCTGTCGGCACACCTGTGATTGGCCTGTACGCGAATACCAATCCAGATCGTGCGCGTCCTTACAATAGCCAGCAATGGTTGGTGAACCAGTACCCACAGGCAGTACAAAAATATCTGCACAAATCGGCGGATGATGTGCCGTGGCGTACGCGTGTGCGTGTGGAGGGCGTGATGGATTTGATTATAGTTGACCAAGTGATGCACCAAGTTGATGCGATGATGGCAGCCATTTCAACGGAAACAATTGCGTGAGAATTCTCTACAATTTTTTGCTGCGCTTGTTGTTTCCAGTTTTTTTCTGGATCAGTGGACAGAAAGCACGTCTCACACAAAAACGGGAATCAGTTCCGGCAAAATTGCCGCAGTTTTTGGGATTCAGCTTGCCAAAATTGCAAACTAAAAACGATAAACAAACCAAGTGCATCTGGATTCATGCCGCTTCGGTGGGAGAAGTTTTAGCCATTGCTCCATTTGTCCGAAAATTACTATCTGAATTTCCAGGATATCCCTTTTTAATCACCACAATGACGCCCACTGGTTCTGCGCGGGCACAGGCATTGTTTGGCGATCAGGTTTTTTATGCCTATTTGCCATTTGATTTTCCTGGTGCAGTACGGCGATTTTTACGCCATGTCCGTCCAAAAATCGGCATCGTGGCAGAGATGGATTTCTGGCCAAATCTATTCTGGCAATGTGAACGAGAAAATATCCCGCTTGCATTGATCAATGCGCGGCTTTCAGAAAAATCTTTCCAACGATATCAAGCTATTTTCTTGCGGAAATTGATGTGCCAAACATTGCAAACGGTAGACTGGATCGCCGCACAAACTGAAGCAGACGCGCAACGGCTCATTGCGTTGGGTGCGGATCAAAAAAAATTGGCAGTGACTGGTAACATTAAATTTGATCTGACGATTTCGGAAAGTGTGTTTCAGGAAGGAAAAAATTTACGTCAGCAACTGAGCAAAACACGTCCTGTCTGGATTGCTGCGAGTACCCGTGAAGGCGAAGAAAATCAAATTCTTGAAACACATCAAGCTATCTTGAAACAAATCCCGGAAGCATTGTTAATTTTGGTTCCGCGTCATCCAGAACGCTTTGTTGAGGTGACAGATTTAACGCAGAAATCTGGATTTGCATTGCAATGCAGGAGCGCGAATGCAATTTTCAATGCTGAAATGCAGGTTTATCTTGGCGATACAATGGGCGAATTGCTCAAACTCTATGCAGCTGCGGATGTGGCATTTGTTGGCGGTAGTCTGGTTCCGCTCGGCGGACAAAACATGCTCGAACCGGCGGCACTTGGAAAACCGGTTCTGTTTGGCTCAAGCCGTTTTAATTTTTCAGAGATTAGCCAGAAATTATTGGATTGTAGCGCGGTGCAAGAGGTGCAAAATGCACAACATCTTGCCGAAACAATGATTCGTCTTTTTCACAATCCAAAAAAACGCGAACAAATGGGAAATGCTGGGAAAATCGTCGTACAGGAAAATCGCGGCGCAACTGAGAAAATGGTTTCTGGGGTTTTGAAGCTGATTTCCCCAGCATGGAAACCGTAGGGGCGCGATTTATCGCGCCCATAAATCACAATACAACCAACAAGGGCGTGATAAATCACGCCACTACGAAAACAACACGATTGTGATTACGCTAACCGAATCTTATCCGCCGCACGTTTTGCTTTAGCACGCGCCGCATCGGTCGATTCATCCAACGCCAACGCAACCCCCATACGCCGCCGCCCCTGAATCGCCGGTTTGCCAAACAGACGCAATTGCGTATCCGGCTCTTCCAACGTTTCATCAATGCCAGTAAATTGCGGATTTTCCAGCGTACCATTGGCCTCAAACAGAATGGCATGAGAAGCTGCCGCGCCGTGTTGTTGAATATTCGGAACCGGCAAGCCAAGAATTGCGCGGACATGCAGTGCAAATTGCGACAAATCCTGCGAAATCATCGTCACCATGCCCGTATCGTGTGGACGCGGTGAAACTTCACTGAAAATGACTTCATCGCCTTTGATGAACAGTTCTACACCGAAAATTCCACGCCCACCTAAATCATCCGTAACCGCTTTTGCGATCTCCTGCGCTTTTTGACGCGCCGTTTCGGACATCGGCTGCGGTTGCCACGACTGCCGATAATCGCCATCTTCCTGATAGTGACCAATCGGCTCGCAAAAACTAGTTCCATCGCGGTGGCGCACCGTCAACAACGTAATTTCATAATCAAAATCGACAAAACCTTCAACGATCACGCGGCTTGCTGTACCGGTACGGCTTCCCTGTTGTGCGTAGTCCCACGCTGGCTGGATGTCTTCTTCCGTTTTTAGCGTACTTTGCCCTTTACCAGAAGAGCTCATCACCGGTTTAACAACGCATGGCAGGCCAATTTTCTCAACCGCACTGTGGTATTCGTCTTCGGTTTCAGCAAAAATGTAGGGAGAAGTCGGGATATTCAACTCTTCTGCTACCAACTTGCGAATGCCTTCACGATCCATCGTCAACCACGCGGCGCGTGCGGTAGGAATGACGGTGAAGCCTTCTTTTTCCAACTCCAGTAACGTTGGCGTGTGGATTGCCTCAATTTCCGGGACGATCAAATCCGGTTTTTCCTGACGGATCACCGCTTTCAGTTCGCCCTGATCCAGCATCGGGATCGTATGGCTGCGGTGCGCAATCTGCATCGCTGGGGCGTTGTCGTAGCGGTCAACGGCGATTACTTCGATGCCGTAACGTTGTGCTTCCAATGCCACTTCCTTGCCCAGCTCGCCGGAGCCAAGCAGCAACAATTTCGTCGCAGTGGGGGATAACGGGGTTCCTACAGTTGTCATGGTGATTTCTCCGCTTCATTCAATCCAAGTTCATCAACACACATCAAAAAAAACGATAACGATGAAGAGTAGCACGAAAGACCATCCATGCACGTCTGTCCAGCCTACAAAACCGCGTAACGGTTACTCGGTTACTTTTGGCAATGCGGACAATACCAGGTTGAACGCTGGTTTTGTGCGATCTGTTTCAGCGTTGTGCCGCAAACCAGACACGGCTCGTCGGTGCGTCCGTAGACGAACAATTTCTGCTGAAAATAACCTGGTTTTCCTTCGCTATCCTGAAAGTCTTGCAGCGTCGTCCCACCCTGTTCAATCGCCCGTTCCAATACATCGCAGATTGCGTGCGCCAGTTTTTGGTAACGCGTTTTTGAAATACGCGAACAAATTCGTGTTGGATGGATGCCTGCATGAAATAACGATTCACATGCATAAATATTGCCAACTCCGGTGATGATTTTCTGATCCATAATCAACGCCTTGACCGAAATTTTCCGTCTTTGCGCGATTGAATAGAGATGATCCGCGATTTTGTCTGTCGTTTTGGGCGCAAGTTCGCCGACAGGTTCAATGCCTAGCGAGGACAACAACGGATGATTTTCTGGCGGCTCTGTCGTCCATAAAAATGCGCCAAAACGACGTGGATCGCGAAAACGCAACAGTTTCCCATTACGGAGATGAATATCCACATGATCATGTTTTTCTGGTTGTGGCGCAGTTTCTAAATTCAGTACGCGCAATGAGCCTGACATACCCAGATGGATCATTAATGTGCCGTTTTTGGTCTCCAGCAACAGATATTTAGCGCGTCGATGGATAGCATGAACTGTTTGGTCGGCCAACTCCGCTTCTAGAGTATTCGGGATCGGCCAACGCAATTTACGTTGGCGGATGATGACATCCGTAACCTGCTGATTGAGGCATGCAGGCGCAATACCTCGGCGCGTGGTTTCCACTTCAGGGAGTTCAGGCATAATTAAATACTCTCGCCACAAGCAGAGAAGTATTTGAACATCATCTATTTTTTCAAGGTTTCTATTAAACTGAGCAGGACAATCGCTTGAAGAATTGTTAACCAATTGACATAAAAGGATTCAATTATTTTTTAGTCGATCTTGAAAACATTTATAAATCAATCGGATAAATTATTCGCCTGATTATCCTGCAAGGTGTCCGAGATGAGTTGGTCACAATACTTTTTTATGCAATCGTCACTTTCGAAAATTTGCGCTTGCCGACCTGATAAATCTCAGTCGTCCCTTTTTCAATTTGCAGGGATTTATCTTCCACTTTTTCACCGTTGATCTTGACCGCGCCCTGCTTGACCATCCGCATCGCTTCGGAGGTGCTGGCAACCAGTCCTGCTTCTTTCAACAAATTGGCAATCGGCATTGCGCCCTCTGATGCGTTGACCGTGATTTCTGGCATTTCATCAGGGATATTGCCTTTACTGAAACGCTCCACAAAGCTTTGTTCTGCTTTGTCCGCTAATTCTTGGTTATGAAAACGGGCAACAATCTCTTTTGCCAATTGTACTTTTGCGTCACGTGGGTTGCGACCACCGTCGATTTCAGCGTGCAACGCTTCAATTTCTTCCATCGGACGGAAGCTGAGCAGCTCAAAATAACGCCACATCAATTCGTCGGAAACCGACATCATTTTGCCGAACATTTCATCTGGCGTGTCGCTGACACCAATATAGTTGTCGAGCGATTTGGACATCTTCTGTACGCCGTCCAGTCCTTCGAGAATTGGCAACATGATGATGCTCTGTTGCGCCATACCGACCTGTTTCTGCAATTCGCGCCCCATCAACAGATTGAATTTCTGGTCAGTGCCGCCCAGTTCGACATCGGCTTTCATCTCCACAGAATCCCAGCCTTGGATCAGCGGATAGAGAAATTCGTGGATGGAGATCGGTTGTCCACCTTTATAGCGTTTTTCAAAGTCATCGCGCTCCAGCATCCGCGCTACTGTTTGGCGGGCAGACAGTTCGATCAAATCAGCTGCGGATTTTACGCCCATCCATGCGGAGTTGAACATGACCGTCGTTTTATCGCGGTCGAGAATTTTGAAGACTTGTTCTTCATAGGTTTTCGCGTTGGCGAGTACATCTTCGCGGGTTAACGGCGGGCGAGTTGTACTTTTGCCGGTCGGGTCGCCGATCATGCCAGTGAAATCGCCGATTAGGAAGAGCACTTCGTGCCCCAACTCCTGAAACTGGCGCAGCTTGTTGATTAGCACCGTATGCCCCAAATGCAAATCAGGTGCAGTGGGGTCAAAACCGGCTTTGATCCGTAACGGCTTGCCTTTCTTGAGTTTTTCGACCAGTTCGGATTCCACCAAAATTTCTTCTGTTCCACGACGGATCAACGCCATTGCTTCTTCTACAGATCCCATTGCCACTCCCCAAGCAAGTAAGAAAATTTTCAGAAATTTCTTCGTATTCAGTACTGTACATAAAGCCTATTGATACGAAGATCAAAAACGTTAAATCCTACCACAAGCCGTTCCGGAACAAGCGTTTTGATCGATAACTGTTGGTAGAAGTAAGATTTGAAACAAATATAAAGCGGGATAATTTGGGATCAACTGGGATTTGGCGGGATCAAAACTTATTGATTAGCGGTGGTTATTTTAGATATTAGCCACCATGCAATATGGCGAAAATAGTGAAATGCACCAAGGTTTGCAACAAACCGTATATATGTTGGGTCTCAGAAGATAATATTCCAGAAAAAAGCTACCCACTCTTCCGC
>CAYFMX010000023.1:0-32912 GCA_964344325.1 uncultured Piscirickettsiaceae bacterium | reverse complement strand
GGAACTTTCATTTATGCCTAAGCGAATGATTTAATTTGAAGAAACAAGTCTAATTTAAGGCATGGGTGGAACCAGAGCCGGGAAAACCACAAAAACCAGTAATTTTTTCTATCGCCTATCCCAATTCCTGTTCCCTCAAATATGACCCGATTGATTTCAAATTACGCAAGATGCTGGAAGATTCTGGGATTGAACCTTTCGACCCGGAACCACCAGAAACACAAGTAGAAAACACCGAAACTAAAACACCCACCAAAACACAAAAAACACGAACACGGAAAACAGCGAAGAAGAAGACAACAACGGTTAGCGCATGATTCCTGATACCCTAGAAGACGCGCTGATTGAGCTGATCTGGCGCGTTGGTGTGCTGCACGACAAACCGGCGGAACTCTCTGTAGCTGAACTGGAACAGTGGCCGGTAGAGGCTGTCTCCGCACTACAATCCCAAAAACTGATTCTCCGCACCCGAAATGCCACTTCCGCAACCTGTTGGGAGTGTGACGAAGGGGAATGCACCTCCCGTGTCCATACCCTCGATTCTGCCCGTTTTATCCTCTGTGACAAACGCGATGATACCCACCATGTCCCGGTTTCTGAAAAGCAATTGACTCAGTGGCGGTGCGATTCTGACACCCTCGCCCAATGGATTGCAGATTGCCTCTCCATACGCTGCAAAAAGAACTATCTGGATGGGAAAAACCTGCTGGAAATCGGCATGGCAAAAGGTAACAAACAGAACCAGATGCTTTGCCTCAAACTGGAAGAGGAATTGGCTTTGGTTGCCGGGGATGCTGCACCAATCCCGCTGGAAGAACTGATCCGGTTTGAAGTGGGGGCGTTTGGGCTGGATCAGAAAATGATCCTGCGGATGATCGATTCCTCTACTACCTCTGACAGTTCCTACACATCTTCAACAGTCAGACGTGAAGCCGGTAAGCTGAATACAGAAGAAAGGTATGAGGCATGGCGAAAAGAGCAGCGCAGGTTTATGAAAGAAAAGCCAAATGCAACTGTATCTTGGTGTGCTAAACAGATTGCCGAAATGGAAATTGGCAAAGATCATGAACCTGAAGCAATCCGCCGTAAATTGATCCCAAAATCAAAATTGTAAAAAAAGTTGGGCAGAATTTTTTTGCCCAATTTATCTCAAAATAACACACTGTTTTAACAGTGTTTTTCTCTATTCTAATTTTCTTCAAAGTGTTCAGTCTGTATCCCATAGATTTCATAATTCTCTGAAAAATAATCAATTTTTTTCAAAATATTCAATCCTGTTCGGGATTTTATCGCCCAAATCGCCCAACTATCGTTTGCCCGGTCTTTACCAATACCAGCCAAAAGGAGCGAAAGATGGCAGACAAAATCCAAAGCCGATCTAAACCCATGCACTAGATAACCCCAAAAACCGCAGGATTGATCTGAAAACATGGTCAATTTTCCGCTACGGGATTATTTCGTCCAAAACTTTCCAAGCAGTTCCTATTTTTTTGATAAAGAAAGGGTTTTTATCAAATTAAATGTCAGGTTTTGACAGGTTTTGGTGGTCTTTATTTCCCGAAAATCACGGAAATTTTCCATGAGCGGATCAAAAAAATTTCTGCATTACATTATCCGAACCCGTCTAACGGGATTTAAACGAATACAAATACAGGTAACAAACAATGACTGAACAAACCAACAAAATCATACGCCTTTCAACTGTGAAAGAGATTACCGGGCTTTCACGTTCCACGATCTACCTGCGCATTGAAGAAGGCACATTCCCTAAATCCATTTCCCTCGGTAGTCGCGCCGTCGGATGGATCGAAAGGGAAGTATTGGAATGGGTTGCCCAGCGTATCGCAGAGAGCCGGAATTGAAGGGGCGAAACCATGATGGAATTTATGCAGGCAATCCGTGCCCACGGGCTGGAACCGCCCCCGCAGATTATCCCCGGCAAACTGCACCGCTTTCCCGGTTACGGGAAGAGACCCGGCAACAGTGCCGGATGGTGCAGACTGTTTCCCGATCAATTGGGCGGTTGCTTCGGGGATTGGTCAACTGGCCTTTCCGAAGTGTGGCAAGGCAAACAACCGAAAATATTTTCTCGTAGCGAACGGGAAGCATTCTGGAAGCAAGTAAAAACTGCACAACAGGCGGTAAAAGAAGAACGAAAACAGCAACAGGCACGGGCAGCACAGAACGCGGTGCGGATTTGGGAACACGCTATTCCTGCCCCGTCTGATTATCCCTACCTGCTCAAAAAGATGATCCAGCCGCACGGCGCACGTTTGTACAAAGGTGTGTTGGTGGTTCCAGTCGTCGATTTTGGTGGGATATTGCACAGCCTTCAGTTTATTCATTCTGACGGAACCAAACTGTTTTTGTTCGGCGGACGCAAGAAAGGTTGTTTTATTGTGATCAATGAACAACTGGAACAAGCGCAACGGGTAGTCATTTGTGAAGGATGGGCGACCGCTTGCACCCTCGCCGAAGAGGAACCGGAAAGCACAGTACTGGCGGCACTGGATGCCGGAAACCTGAAACCGGTAGCAACCGCAGCACGTAACCACTGGCCAGATACAGAAATCATCATTGCCGGGGATGATGACCGCCAAACCAAAGGCAATCCGGGACGCACCAAAGCAAGAGAAGCAGCACAGGCAACAGGGGCGTTGGTAGCGTTTCCACAATGGCCAGACGATGCACCGCAACATCTCACCGACTTCAACGATCTGAAGTGTTGGAAACGGAGGTGGAAACCATGAGTGAAAAACTGTTGGCGGACGCACAACCGGTAAAACCGGAAGCGTGGCTGGAACCCACGCCTCTGGTATCGGAAACTTCCCCACAACCTTACCCGTTGGATGCACTGCCGGAAATGCTTTCCGAAGCAGTCAGGGAAGTGTTGGATTTTACAAAAGCCCCGCCTGCATTGGTAGCCTCTTCCGCACTGGCTGCACTCTCTTTATCGGTACAGGCGCATGTTGATGTGGAACGGGCAAAAATGCTATCTGGCCCGGTTGGGCTGTTTCTGTTGACCATTGCCGATTCCGGGGAGCGCAAATCCACCTGTGACGGCTTTTTTACGCAGGCAATCCGTGCTTATCAACTTGAACAGGCGGAAGCGATGCAGAAAGAAGTACAGGAATACCATGCAGACCAATCCGCATGGGAGGCCAAGCACGCCGGGATCAAAGAGAAAATCCGTCATCTTGCGAAATCGGGCAAACCAACCGAAGCACTGGAAGCAACCTTACGCGAACTGGAACAAAAGAAACCGCAACATCCAAAAGTGCCACGCCTGATCTACAGCGATGCCACCCCGGAAGCATTGAAATGGAACCTTTCCACAGAATGGCCGTCTGGGGGTGTGGTCTCCAGTGAAGCAGGCGATGTATTTGGTTCACACGCGATGAACAAGGATTCCATCATGCGCAACCTTGCCACCCTTAATCAGCTTTGGGACGGGGCAGAATTGACCACAGAACGGCGCACTTCGGAATCTTTCACAGTGCGCGGTGCACGCCTCACCATTGCATTACAGGTACAGGAAGCAACCCTGCGGAACTTCTTCCAGCGGTCAGGCGATCTGGCACGGGGAACCGGATTCCTTGCCCGTTTTCTGGTGGCGTGGCCAGAATCCACACAGGGAACCCGTTACTTTTCCGAATCACCGGGACAATGGCCTGCGCTAGAGAAATTTAACCAGCGCATTACCCGAATCCTGCAACAACCGTTATCCATGGATAACGCTGGCGCACTCACGCCCCGGATGCTGACCTTCACCCCGGAAACTAAAGCGGCATGGGTTGCATTCCATGACCAGATTGAACGGGAATTATGCACAAGCGGTGAACTGTACGATGTGCGCGATGTAGCCAGTAAAACCGCCGACAATGCGGCACGGATTGCCGCCCTGTTCCAGATATTCAGGGAACCGGCCAGTCAAACGGTTGAACTGGACGCATTTACCAGTGCATCAGAGATTGCTTTCTGGCACTTGCAGGAAGCACGGCGTTTTTATGGGGAACTGGCACTGCCGGAAAGATACCAGAACGCCATCCAGCTTGAGCGTTGGTTATTGGATTATTGCCGGAAAAATGAAACCGGTTCCGCGCCCCGTCGGGAAGCGCAGAGAAATACTTTTCGTACAGGCAGCATACTGGATGCGGCACTAGATGAACTGGAAGAGGCAAGTCATATCCGTCTGGTGCAAAACGGGAAACGCAAGGAAATCCATCTCAACCCAACCTTGCTGGAATTGTAGTTGTGACAATGACAGTTGTGACAACTGTGACATTTCCCCGGTTGATTTCCTTAACTGTCACAAAAGTCGCAAGTGTCACTGTCACACTGTTCTAAAAAAACACTTTAAAAAATTAAAAAACTAATTTTTAGTATTTTTTAGTAATTTTATTTAGGTCAATTTACTCTTTCGGCAAATTCTGTTGTAGGTGGCTCAAGATGTCGAGGGAGACCTGCAAATCCAACGCACGCAAGGCGGGCATTTCTGAATCGGGTTGTCCATTGAGAATTTTATGTAAAGTTTCCCACGGGTTTTTGTTGGAGAGTTTCCCAAGTGGTGGAATTTCATCATTTGTTTTGCCATCCAATCCGTGGCAGGTGGCGCAGATGGTTTCATAATAAGCTTGCCCTTTTCCTGCATCTCCGTTTTTTACCAACTTGGTTTTTGGGTCGATCCATTTTTGCATCTCCATTTGGCCTTGTTGCAAAAATCGCATCAGGTCAACGACATCACGATCACTCAACATTGCTTGTGTATAACCATGATTTGAATCGCGCAACGCATTTTCAATGCCGTATTTATTCATTTTTTCCGCAGCACGCACGCCCTTAATGCCAGTATGATGCTTGCCGCTGGAATACGCGCCTGCCGCGCCTAGATAATCCCAGCCGTGGCACTCCTTACAACGCCAATCAGAGGATTTTTTACCTTTATATTTTCCACTGGCCGGATAAGCTGGATTTGCGATTTTCGGTCCATCCATTTGTTTTTCGGCAAACCATTTGTCATAAAGACGACCGCCACGGGCAATCGAATAATCAAGGCTTTCGGCAAGCGTTTGTGCGCTAAAACCCGCAAGTAATACAAATGCGCCTACAGTCAGTTTTTTCATCGTAATGTTCTCCAGTAAAGTTAAAAAATGAAAGGAACGGTGAAAAAAGCAGCGGATATTACAGGCCGAAAATAAACTGAAACTGAATTTGCGCCAGATTCAAGATTCAGATTGGAGTCAGGAACCTGTATTCAATGGAAGGGAGATATGGACTGTAAGCCCCCCCAATTTTTTTGATTGCTCAAATTGCAATGTGCCGCCGTATAAACTGACAATTTCATTCACAATGGATAATCCCAACCCATGCCCTTCTACCGTTTCATCCATTTTCAGGCCGCGTTTTGACAGAGATTCCATCTGTTCAGCGGAACATTCTGCCCCATCATCTTCAATAGAAATTTGGATTGCGTTTTGTGATGAAAACAGGAATGTGCATTGCACAGTGGTTTTTGCCCATTTGCAGGCGTTGTCGAGAAGGTTTCCCAATAGCTCCAATAGATCGTCCCGGTCAATGGGAAGCACATCACGAGCAATAGATTCAGGCTGATCTGTTTGGGTTGTCCAATCAATTTTTAGTGGTTTTTGGTGGTGAATCCGTTGTAGCAATTCAATCAGTGAAGGCATCTCCGCACTGACCCGGAATCGTTGAGTGGTTGGGATACCACCACCTGCCAGCCGCGCCCGTTTCAGCTCACGATCCAGTAGCCGATGGAGTGTGTGACTTTGCTCTTGAAGTGGTGTTGCAAGCTGGGGCAACTGTTGTTGCAGTTTTTCTTCGGATGCAAGCTGGATGATGAGATTCAAGGGGCGTTTCAGTTCATGCGCCAAATTGCCGAGCGCATTACGTGAACGTTGCAGCCGCTGGGCAAGCAGTTCCAACGCATGGTTCAGTTCCTGTACCAATGGCAAAATTTCATGGGGAACGGTTTCGTCAATCCGGGTGATTTCTCCTTGTTCCAGCGCATGGATTTGTTCTTTTGCTTTACGAAGTGGTTGTAGGCTACGAGAGATAATCTGGTGTTGTATCGCCAGTAGAATCAGGAGAAAAATGGCCAGAACCAGTGCGTAGTAGAAAAGAAATTCCCGTAAATGTTGTTGTAACAGCGTGCGATCTTCTGCAATGGTGATCGTGATAGCATGTTTATGGAAGTGGAATGCGCCTGACCAAAGCAGTAAATCCTGATCTTCTGGACCCGTGGCGCGGGAGATTTGCGCTTCGCCAACATTTAGTGTGTGGATAGGCAATGTAGTATCCCAAAGTGATCGCGAGGTCATGCCGGTTTTTCCGGGGCTTTCGATCTGGTAATAGTGCCCGGAAAAGATGCGGAGCCATCCAGCATGGTGAATATGTGATTCGGAAAACTCTGACCGGAATGCCAGTTTCTGACCAGAAAAATCCAGCATGGACAACAGAGTTTCTGCATCCTGTTCCATCCGTTCCAGCATTTCTGCTTCAACAAAATGGGTGATGCCTTGATGAATCGGCCACCAGAGTAACAGGAAAAAAAGCATCAAACTGGCTGAAAGTCCAAGATGCAGTCGGGTTTTAAGCGAAATCATACGTGGAGGCGATACCCTTGTCCGCGATGGGTTTCGATAGTTTCCTTGCCAATTTTACGGCGTAACCGTTGAATGTAGACCTCAATTGTGTTGCTCTCCAGTTCCGCATCTTCCGGATAGAGATGTTCCAGAATTTTGGTTTTGGAGAGGATTTTCCCGTGGTTGAGCATCAGATAATGCAGCAGACGGAATTCTGTTGCAGTCAAAGAGATCGGTTTATCACTTTGAATGACAACCTGCCGTTCCGGATCAAGCTGTAAATTTCCAAGATGGATGAGCGTGCTGGCTTGCCCGTGGCTACGGCGGATCAATGCTTCGATCCGTGCTTTCAATTCTTCAAAGTGGAACGGTTTGCCCAGATAATCATCTGCCCCTGCTTTCAGACCATCGACCCGTTCATGCCAACTGTCGCGAGCAGTGAGGATCAGCACGGGTGTCCGATTTTTCGCACTACGCCAGCTTTGTAGCACTTCCAATCCCGGCTTTTTTGGTAGGCCAAGATCAAGGACAATCAAATCATACTCAATTTCATTGCCCATAAATTCCGCATCAATGCCATCTGTAGAGTGGTCAACAACAAATCCGGCTGCGCACAACTCCTGTTTCAGCCGGGTTGCCAGTTCCAGATCATCTTCTACCAGCAGGATTTTCATTCTTCTTCAATCCCCAGAAATTTGCCGGTTTTTGCATCATAAACCAGTTCTACAATTCGGCGATGGCGGTCTGCAATTTCCAGTTCGTATACCAACACATCATCTTCCCATTCCAGTTCGACATTGATCAGTGAACCAGTCCAGTTGCTTTTTCGTGCCTGTTTCAAAAAATATCCCAATGGGAGAATTTTTCCACTTTGTACCATCTCACGGATTAATACCGGATCAGTAATTTGCCGGTGTGCTTCTGCAAGATGGTGCAGGGAATCTTCTGCGGATAATGTACCGGTAGGCAATACGATTGCTGCGTAGAGCAAAAATGGCAAAAGCTTGTGCCGTCGTTTTTTCTGCACAATTTTATGGTTCATGCCGATTCAAACCTGTTTAAAATGGCTCTATTTAAATCTGCGTTTTAAATTTTTTCTATTCAATCTTCATACCGCCCATAGCCGGGAATGATGATCTCATTTTCCTGAAACGAATACTGTTCCGCTTTTGTGTGGCATGCTTCGCATTTGCTGTAACTGCCCACTTGCGGGTTGTTTTTCACCATCCAGTAGGGAATTTCATCGTGTTCATGGCGGAACCGGGGCAGTTCGCTAATCCGTAATGGAAACGATGTTGCTCGGTTCCCCCACGGAGTTGGCGCATACCATGCTTGGGCTGGAACCGGACGTGAATGTTTGCGGAGAATCGCCAAAACTGCGTCCTGATCTTCCTGTTCCAGTTCCGCATTTTCGCCAAAATGGTCATCCAGATTGCCCATCATCACTTCCCATGATTGGGTTGGCAGCAAAGCAGGCGGATAGGCCATATGGCAACTGCCACACTCCTCCTGATATTTTGGGTTTTGTACTTTCGGAAACCAGTCATCCCCATCCGCACCTGCAATGTTGTACAGCAGTGTGCTACCCAGTGCGGCGGATAGTGAAAGTGCGACGATTTGTGTGGTTTTTTTCTGAACTTTTTTCATTATAGACACCTCTTTTGTTATTTATCGCTTGGTCTTGGTTATTGCTGGGAAATGAAGACAAGCAAATCCCCTTTCTCTTGCGGGGTGCAGAGCCGTCCCCATGTCCACTTACAATTCCGTCGGAACCACTTTTTGATTTTTTTAGTTTTTATTAACCGCTTCGGGTTGGTAGCAGGGGCGAGCGGTTTAATATGTTTTCCAGTCCGGGCATGTTTTCCCGCTTGATGCAGATTGTCTGTATGGCAGGTGGCGCATTGGCGGATTTTTCCATTCTTACCCGGAACCTGTTTTTCCCATAGGGTTTTGCCACGTTCCGTGCTGAATTCCCCCGCGCCTTGTTGCTGGTATTGCTGAAGCATCTCTTCCATTGCACCAGCGGTTGCTGTGGAGCTAATCATTACCCCGGAAAATAAAACCGGGATCAGCAGTTTTTTTGTATTGAACATTTCAATTACCTCTTTAATTTTTTGATTTGATATTTTTGTGTTTATTTTCGTGTTTTTTGTTTTGATTTTTGTTGTTTCTATTGAATAAAAATTTAGGGCAGCCGTATTGCGGCATCTTCGAATGTCCCTTGTTCTGCATCAAAATGACATTTTTCACAATTCCAACGGCCATTGATTTTTTCGTTCTTCCAGATTGAATCTGAAATTTCTATGTGCTGTTCTTTCCAATATACAATTTCTGTAATACGTAGCGGAGATTCTGTTTCAGGAATGGAACGGAGCAGTTGCCATGAAGCTTCTGTTTGTCGTTTTTCAGCAGAATTTTGGTTTTGGAAATGATTCAATTCAGAAGTGGTTTCCGCATCCAGTGCCAAATCTTCTTCAAAATGATTTTCTTGTTCAGCAAGCATCTTTTTCCAAGAGCGTGCTGGCAGCAAGCTGGGATGGTAAGCAAGGTGGCATTCCCCGCAGGCTTCCTGCCAGAGCGCATTTTGTGCCAGTTCTGCACCTTTAAACGGGATGTACGGATTTTCTGGCGTTTGGTTGAAATACCCGTCAAACCAGTAAATGGAGAAAGGCAGCAGCGGTAAAACCATAAGGAAGGCAATACCAGCACGGGAGCGCACGGGAGGGAGATGCGCACCACGTCGGGCTTTCTGCCCGTGGATCATCGCTGCCGCCAAATTTTCACGATGTATCAGACTTTCTGACAATACACCGAATAAATGCACAATCACCAGAACCAGCATGACCCATGCCAAAAATTCATGGATTGAATGGAAGTATGCGCCAGCTTCAAAATCGAACAAGCCACGCAACAGGCCGTGACGTTCTTCTGCGCCAAAAAGCAGCACGCCACTCAATGCAATTAACAGTCCTAAAAATAGCAGGCCATAAATTGCCCAACTGCCCGGCGGGTTATGCCCCAAATGACGTGGCGCACACTTTTTCATTAAAGTGTGCAGATAGCTTCTGACATCGCCCCATGCGAAGCGGAAATGGGAAAATCTTGCTGTTGGTTCTCCGATGAATCCCCACACGAATCGGAAAATCAGCAAACAGAGAAAAACAGTTCCGAAAAAAACATGAAAATCGAGCCATTGGCTACTACGGGTAAGCCATACGCTGGTGAAACTGGCTGCCAGCCCCCAATGGAACAGGCGGAGTGGCAAATCCCAGACACGGATTGTTTGGGGGTTTGAGGATTGGATGTTTGTGGATTTTCTCTTCATGGCGCAGAACGATAACGCCTGAAGATAAAATGAACCTGAATTGTACTGATCCAGAAATTTCTTCAATTGATATTGCCAATGAATTCACCCTTAAAAGCACTATTTTAAAAATGCTGAAAAAAGGGAAAAGCTATTTTGGATATGAGGTTTTATCAGGTTTTTGGGCGAATTTCCCTAATGATTTCGGCTTGCACCCGAAAATCAGGAAGCGAATAGATGTCAGTGATTCTCAATATCCAGAAACAGGAAATTGATTTTTTGATTGATACAAAACGTAGGAGCAAACCAGAACCATGGGACACCGTTACTATTTTGATGCAAAACGCACGACCAACAGCTACGCAGAATTGGATATTCGTTATCTGGCGCGAAAAAAGATGATTTCCCCGGATCAATCCGGTTTTCGATCCTATACCCTCAACTGGTATTTGAACGGGGAAGAGACCGATGCTATTTCTATCCGCACTACAAAAGATAACGTTTTATTGAACTACGCCCATATCAACCACAGTGCTGGAACAAAAGAAGAGATGAAATACCCGGTTCCAGTGGAGTGGACGGCGTGCAATTTTGGCGGGAAACGCCCGTGGTTCCTCTGCCCCCACTGTGGGCAGCGGGTTGCGATCCTCTACAGCGCAAAACGGTTTCTGTGCCGCCACTGTCTTGATTTAGCCTACCCTTGCCAGCGTGAACAGGCGTATGACCGGGCATCACGACGGGCAGACAAGATCAGGAAAAAACTGAAATGGGAGCGTGGCATTCTTGACGGGCATGAATCCAAAGCTAAAGGAATGCACGAAAAAACCTACCGGCGGCTGGTTGCCGAACATGATTACCACATGGAACGATGTGAACGTGAATTCACCTCAAAATTTGGGTATTGGATAGGCTAATTCCGATTCGACTTCCTCATAGGGAGTCGAACTCGCGTCTGAAATAATATAATAAGATATTGAATTTATTTGTATTGAAATACGCATGGACACATAAAAAAGAGAAAAAATGAAGGCTGGTATGCTAAGTTTTGCTAAAAAATGCCCTAATACCGATAGAATGGATACAAATTTAGATGAAAAATTCATCCACCCTTTATCATTGCTGCAATGGTAAAAGAATAGTTAAGGGGGTAACTTTGGGGGTATTTGACAAAACACAAACCTTTAATATTATTTATATTCATATAGTTATAATTGTTTTTCGGTAGTCACCGCCCCACCAAGTTGAGATTTAAAGCCATCCTAGGATGGCTTTTTTCTTGCCTGAAATCAGACAATTACATAGAATTAGCGTCCATCAAGGTCTTTCCCGGACTTACCAAATCCAACGTTTTTAGTAGTACTGATTGTAGTACCAGCTAAAAACTCTTCAGACTGGTACTACTAAAAATGGCGCGTACTACAAAACCACTGACCAATACCGAGGTTCGGCAAGCAAAACCGAAAGCAAAAATCTACGCCCTCTCCGATGGCGGCGGTCTGCAATTGCGGGTGAAGCCCAACGGCTCAAAATTGTGGTTGATGAACTACGTTCGTCCCTACACCAAAAAGCATACCTGCCTCAGTTTTGGAGCCTATCCAGAACTTTCCATCGCAGAAGCCAGAAAAAAACGCGAAGCAGCCAAAATATTGCTGGCACAAAATATCGATCCGCAAGAACACCGCAACGAACAGGAACGCGCTTCCCACATTGCAGAGAGCAACACACTGGAACAGATTGCTGCTCAATGGCTGGAAATCAAAAAAGCGACGGTCTCCGCTGACCATGCGGCTGATACGTGGCGTTCGCTGGAACTGCATATCTTTCCGGATTTGGGCAATGTACCAATCCATAAAATCAGCGCAGTGAAAGCGATTGCCACTATTCGCCCGATTGCCGAAAAAGGGAGTCTGGAAACGGTCAAACGGTTGTGCCAACGGTTGAATGAAGTGATGCTCTACGCAATCAATAGCGGTATTTTGGAAAGCAATCCATTGAGCGGGATCAACAAGGCATTCCAGCCACCGACCAAACAGCATTTGCCGACGCTGAAACCGCAAGAATTACCGGCACTGTTGCACAAGCTTTCGATTGCCAGCATCAAACTGACCACCCGCTCACTGATTGAATGGCAACTGCATACAATGGTGCGCCCCGGTGAAGCGGCGGGAACCCGTTGGGATGAAATCGACTTTGAAACCGCACTTTGGCGGATTCCTGCTGAACGGATGAAGCGCAAGAAGGCGCATACGGTTCCCCTCACCCAACAGGCATTAGCCTTGTTGGAGCTATTGCAGCCGATCAACGGATGCAGTGAATTTGTCTTTCCCTCTGACCGTGACCTGAAAAAGCACACCAACCCATCTACTGCCAATGTCGCACTGAAACGGATGGGTTTCCATAACCAGTTGGTTGCGCATGGGCTACGCGCCCTTGCCAGTACCATTTTGAATGAAGAAGGTTTTGATCCTGACCTGATTGAAGCTGCGCTTGCCCACGTTGGCGACAATGAAGTGCGCAATGCTTACAACCGCGCCGACTACATCCAGCGACGTAAACCGATGATGGAATGGTGGAGTGACCATATCGACCAGGCAGCAACCGGAAAACTGACATTAGTCGGAAATCGCGGGTTGCGGTTGGTGAAGGCTGCTTAGTATTGGGTTCACCATATCTGATTCTCAAAGCACAACGATTTACAAGGCGATATTAACTTGCTTTCTCTCTTTTAATTTTCGCCACGGTTCTAATGCTATTTTATACAGAAGATGCTCGCTTAACGGACTGTTGGATGAAACTTGGGGGTGATCAAAGTTCTTGTGACTATTGATCATTCCCAAACGCTGCATAACGGCTTCAGATCGTTTGTTGATTACAGCAGTGAATGAAACAACCTCATCTAAAGACAAATCACGAAATGCGTATTCCAGTGATTTTCTTCCTGCTTCTGTCGCATACCCTTTCCCCCAATATGCTTTGGCAAGACGCCAGACGACCTCAATGCACGGTGTAAATGGCAGTTCTGTTTTTGGCTGATTCAAACCAACAAATCCAACAAACCTCCCGGATAATTTTTCTTCTACTGCCCATAAGCCCCAACCGTTTTTATCAATCTGGTATTGAATTTTTTTGTGCAAGCGCATCGCTCTCTTCACGGGTCAACAATGTCGGAAAAAATTCCATTACTGTTGGGTTTGAATTCAGTTCATAAAATGGCAATAAATCTTCTTCTTGCCATTGCCTTAAGATCAGCCTGTTTGTCAGAATTGGCTTACTCATTTTTTCCACAAATATATTTTGCAATCAATCCAACAAACAGTTCTTTGTATTCAATACAAAAACCTGCACGAGAGAGCATTGATTCAAGCACCCAAGAATAGGTAGAGTATTCATTCTGAAAATGCTCAATAGCGTCTTCCCGTAGAAAATCACCACCTAATGCCGCTTGGGAATCGACAAATGCATTAATATTGGAAATGCAATCCACTTCTTCAATCACCACATCCTGAATAAGTAGTTTTCCGGAAGCAGACAATAAGGCATATATTTTTTTCAACGCAACTAGTTTCCAAAAATCAGGTAAATGATGGAAAGAAAACGAGGTTACGATGAAATCCGGTTTCGATATTTCTTGTGGAAGATTCAGGAATCCACCTTTCAGAAAATGGACACCCTCAATTCCTGCTTTTGCAGCTCTGGTTTGTGCAAACGAGAGCATTGCATCCGATACATCTAAAGCAAATACAGTCAAACCACGCTTTGCAGCTTCAATTGCCAATACACCTGTGCCACATCCAATATCTACCAGTGATTGCCCCGGTTTCACTGCGAGGGTATCCAGCATTTTTTGATTTTCTGTCACAACATCACGGAATTTTGCATGACTGGCATCATACGCTGCTACCTCTTCTGGTGATCCGTAATCTTTCCCAACTTGGTGGAATTCATCATACAGCCAGTCTGTAATATGGGTTGTCATGGTAGATTCAATTTTAAGGTTCTACTTGAAGTCACAAAACAGCACTGGATTCATAGTGAATACGATCAACAATGTAACTGTATTTGCAATACCAAACGTTATTTAAAAATCGTCCGAAGTATTGAATTATTTGCTATTTTTTGCATGATCTTGTTTTTGTCGATCTGATCGCGGCCAGATAAATGCTGTTTTTTGTTGTTCCCAACCTTGTTTCAGGTAAAAACCTTCTTTACCGACCGCCGAAGTTAAGGTTGTGAAATAATAACCATCTAACGCCTTTTTTAATTCATGAAGAATTCTGCTTCCTATGCCTTTTCCTTGATAATCTGGGGAAACTACTAAATCCACAATCAAAGCATAGTATCTTCCATCATCAACGGTACGTCCAAAGCCAACCAGTTTGTCGCCATCATATGCAAAACGCACATGGGAGCTTGATGAAAAAGCTCTTTCCAGTTCAATAGGTTCGCGTTTGCACCATTCTACAGTTTCAAATAACCACGCAACTGATTTCCAATTGATACCGCTTTTTTCTGATGTATATGTAATATTCATTTGATTTGATGCAGACTAACTAATTCTGTACAGTCTTTGTCGCATTGGATGAAGGGAAACAGTAAATTACAACAGTACCAGCTCACAATAAGAAAAAAGGATATTGTCAAGTAGAATCAATTATCTATATTAGGCAAACCTCAACACTATTTGAGAATTACCTTGCCACGATCACCATCCACCAGAATTTCCTCACCATCCTGAATGGCTTTAAATAACCCCGGAATATTGATCACTGCGGGGATACCGAATTCTCTGGCTACAATAACGCCATGAGATAGTTGACCGCCGGTCTCCATTACAATCGCTGAAGCACTTAAAAATAATGGAGTCCAACCCGGATCAGTAGAGGGGGCAACAAGTATATCCCCCATTTTCAATTTATCACCCTCCGCAGGATTGCTGACCAATCGTGCTTTACCTGTAGCTTGACCCGAAGCAGCCCCCATCCCTAGAAGAGTAGTCCCTCCATCTTCCAAGGTCGGCTCCATATAATGTGGTTGTTCACCAATGATGAGATCGGGAGGTATTTGCTTCTCCAGTCTTTGTTTTAGTGCCTGACGATATGCAATCAACTCTTTGATTCCTTTGCCATTCCATTCCTCCTTTAGCAAAGCCAATAATTCAATAAATGCAAGGTGAAACACTTCCTTTGGATCATTGAGGAGTGACTGTTCTGTAAGCCGTCGCCCAACTTCTTTAACCAGCCTGTGTAATGGTTCAAATAGCTGAACATAGGTTGATTTACCTTCTTCACGCGCACCAGCACCACGAATAGATTCTTTGATAAAAAAATAAACAACCCTTCTCAAATAAAATGGGATAGCATTTTTTACCTTCTTCCGAGCTTTTTCAGCTTTTTGCTCAAGTTCTGCTGATTTTTCGGAACTCACTTGATGCATGGATTGACGGATAATTTGAAGTAGATAGCTAGGGTCTTCTCGCCATCTAGGTATCGTTATATCCAATTCGTAAACTGCACGATGCCCATAGTTTTCCAGATAATGCTTGAACGCCTCGCGAAAAGAAGACGATTCGGGTAGAGCGTACCAATCATTGGGACAGAATGGTTTTGATTCAAAAAATATTTTTGCGTGCGGATCATTGGCAGCTAATTTGGCAAGTTTCTGTAACTCATAACCATGATTGGCACTAGAAATCTCTCCCTCACCAGCCATGAGCGCAGCTGCAACTACACTACCTTCACCGGGTAAATATTTCTCAAGAATATCAATGACAACACTTAAACTACTGGACATTGCACTGTGTAGTGAATAAGGATAGGCAAACGCTTCCAAACGATGGTCTACCTCCACCATGATTTCGGCAAGTTCATGATTGCTTCGTGTTGAAAGATCAGCTTCTAACCATTGTTTGGCATATTGCCGCTCCTGTTCGATTCGCTTCGACATCTGCTTTTTATAGCGGCTGATCTCTTTCATCATGCTGATGGAATGACGTAGCCGCTGCCAACGATGCCCCGGTTTTTTATATTGACTGAGATCAACTTCTATTTCTGGTTGATGACCACCCGTAGAACGATTGGTACTGGCTGGGGATATTCCTAAACTATCGAAATAAGCCCACTGTAGTAGTGCAATGTTGCAATAGACACGGCCATTCACCAATTTTGCAAACTGCACACCTTCCAGTAGCGGGTATCCCATCTTGTCAAAAGGAGAGCGTAGAATTGAATTGATATGATGCAGCGCAAAACTACTCCACAAAACAGGTTGAACCATAGGCGCAGCATCTCGAAAGTTTCCATTACTCCAAAGCTCTGGATAAGGTTTTAATGCCTCACAAGTCAGGCGTGGAAGTGAAGTAACAGGGCGTGCCTGCAAAAGGTAAAACTGTGTCCCATCATATGCCCACTCAATATCCTGATGAAGCTCGGAACCATCACCGGGAAAACCCAATGCCCAATATGTCCGTTGAATCAATGTCGCAAGCGCAATGATTTGATTGTCATTCAGAACTTGCTTGTCGCATTGTTTATCTGTGCTATTCACCAGCGTGGTATCACCATCATTGGCGGGGGCAGTAAATAAGCGTTTACTGCCAACTTTACTGGACTTAATTTGTAACCGATAAGAGGAAAGTTGATATACATCTGGCTCTACTTCACCACTGACCACTGCTTCTCCCAACCCAAAATTGGCGTTGATCAGCGTGACATCACGACGACCGCTGCTAGGATCGCAACTAAATCCAACACCAGCTGCTTGGGCGGGAACCAGTTGCATAATAACAATCGCGCAACTCATTTCGTCATCAGGAATTTCCATCTTACGCCGGTATGCTACAGCACGCGGTGTCCAAAGCGAGGCAAAGCAATCGAATATCGCCGATTTGATGGCAGATATGCCGTGAATGTTAAGAAAGCTTGCGTGTACACCAGCGAATGAGCAATGTTCCCCATCTTCCAAAGTTGCGCTAGATCGAACTGCTACAGGTTGGCTGGTTAGATTCGTCGCGGTCAAGAATTGATTGAGTACGCTATCAAACTCATTTGGTAAACGGCTTTTACGTAGTATATGGCGAATGTCAGATAGCAATGCAACAGCTTCTTCGCTGTTTAGTTGTGTTGAACTAAATTTTTTTAACTCTTTGATGAGATTTACGATTTTGGGTTGCTGAATCAATTGATGATAAACACAGCTATCCAGTACCCCTCCTTCTGGTACTGGGAAACCAAGCTGATGTAATCGACCTAAATTCCAGCCTTTACCACCACATATCAATGCGTTTGATTGGGCAGCTTCAGACCAACTATAGATATGTAATGTCATGCATACTTCTCCTGTTTTGCCCCATCTAAAAAGAGCAAACATGTTTTTTCCAATGCTGCTACCAACGCACCGGGTTCAGGATGTTGACTCCATCTGAGCACTGCAACAACAATCAATCCGCCCAGCATTTCTGCCATAAGCTGTGCATCAAGATCATCACGGATCGCACCTTGTTGTTGCGCAGTCAGCAAAACATGTCTTGTGAAACTGCGACCAGATGTTTCCGGGTCTAACTGAGAGGCGTCACAGTTTGGCTGAGTCAGTTGGGTCAGAATAATTGCATGAGCCATCTTGCCTTTGCTTTCAAGCCAAGTACCAACAGTATGCAAATACTGTTTCAGTACTTCCAATGCATCAGTATCCTCATTCAATGAGTTGAGTGCTTCACGGGCTTGTGCACGTCTCTCTTCTTTGTTCGCGGCAATGAGTACGTCCAATTTGTTATTAAAGTGCTTGTAAAAAGTCCCTTTGACGATATTGGCCGCATCCAAGATTTGCCCTAATGATGTCTCTTCATACCCCTGTTTCTCAAACAAAGTACGAGCATGATTAATGATTGTCATACGCGTGGCTTTTTTGCGTTCTTCTTGGGTTGCCATTAGGAGTTTCCTCAACAAATAATAAACCTATGTATAATAATATACATAGGTATACTAATTTGCAAAGAACAATATAAAAAGCGCAGACCTAAAAATTCCTATCTCCGCCGAAAGCAACGGAGTTTTACGGAATTTTTTCCTTCGGATCGTCCTGCGCTCAAATTACAACAAAAAAACTATGGGCTTTCAGCCCATTAGCTATCCAGCTCGGGGGCAAGCCCCCAAGATTTACGCTACGCGGTTAAACATAGGGTTATATGTATTCATTTGGAGGACTTGGAATACTTGCAACAACGGGAGGTCAATAAAGTGGTGCATAACGGACAAACTGTTCCCCTCATCCAGCAAGCATTGGCCTTGCTAGAACTGTTGCAGCTGATCAACGGATGCTGTGAATTTGTCTTTCCCTCTGATCGTGAAAATCTGCGTAGACATCTATAGCGATTCACAACCTTCTACCAACCTGATTTTTACCCCTGCGCCTGTTGAACCTGCATTTTTTGGAGCAACGCTTCTGCAAGCGCATCCGCATCAATACCAGATTGATTTGCTGTTTCACGCGGTTTCCCCAAATCCCGGATAATTTCTGCCTGCCGTTTCGGTTGTACATTGCCATAGCTGAGAAACGTAGTCAGCACACCTTCATGCCCCAAGTTCTGGCTCCATGATTTGAATTCTTCCGGTGTTTGGCACAATTGCTCCCCCAAACCCACCAGTGTTTTGCGGAAACTGTGTGGATTGAAATAGTCCAACCCAGCATCATTGAACGCATTCTTGAAGATGCTGCGAATCGGCGTAGCGGTACTCCAATGCTCTTGCAGAATATCTGCTGCTTCAAAAGTGCGGTTTTTTCCCTGCGCAATTGCGGTCTTTGGAAATAGTGGATCATCATTGCCCCATAAGTACTGTTGTTTTAACTGACGTACCCAATCAGCAACGATTTCCACAATTTCATCACCCACCGGAAAAAAGTAGGTGGTGAAGGTTTTGCTGAATTTTGTCTTCACTTCCCGCGCATCCTGATAGACACAACAGTTTTCCAGATCAATATGCTTCAGTTTCATCGAAGCTACTGCGCTATCGCGTGCGCCGGTCAACAAAATGAAGGCCATCAATGCGCGGTTGCGTTTTTCCAGCATGGTTTTCGCTGGCATGAACTGGATTGTGTGTTTGATTTGTTCCAAAGTGGGGATGGGGCGTTCGCGTTGTGCTGTGGCAATCCGAATGTCTTTTTCAGATGGGTTGAAATATTCCGCATCGGAATAGCCCACTTTTGATTTGTAGCCATTTTGCATCGCTAACCATTGGAAAAACGATTTCAAATGGCGCAAGGTGGAATGGATGGTTGATTTGCTCAACGCTTCGCCGGTTTGCAGGCTCTTCTGTTTGGTCAGATACCTTTTGAACCCGACCGCCTGTTCAAAGTGAAATGCCTTGAAATCACCAAATTTGTTGTAGGTTTCAAAGCGGCTGATCGCCTTGGCAATGGCATCAATCGACGCTTCATTTTGCCGCTTCGCCTCTTTCATGAAAGTGAAGTATTTGCGCTTGATTCGTTCGTTATTTGCATTGTGTTTCATGATGGTTTGTCCTCACTGGTTGAAGTCACTGTTTAGGGGGGGTTACTTCGACCCACTTATACGTTCCACATTCCCCGTCTGCGCTACCTCCAGTTTTTGCGAAATTTCCTCCAAATGGTCGGGGCTGGTGTAACGATTTAACACACTTCCACACGCCGGACAGACTCCAAACAGCCGCCCGGTGGCTCCCAATGTTTCATATTCAACCTGGTTGTTTTTTGGCGTTTGCGGTTTACGGCAACCCACACAGAAAAATTCCCACGGTTGGCACGGCTGGCGTTTCCCTGATTTTTTGGTGTGGATGAATTTGCGCAATGCTTTGCCCAAAACCAGCATCGGACGTTTGCGGTCACAAACCGGCAAACCCTCTTTTTTGATCCAAGTGCGCACCGTGTTTTTATGCACTTCCAACAATCGGGAGATTTCTTCCACGGCGTAACTACGGTGGATTTTGATCCGGTTGGGATTGAGGTTTGCTATTACCCCTCCCCCCGACTAGCGGCAATCTGTTGTTCCAGCCAATCGTCAATTTCAGATTCAACCCAGCCGACAGCGCGACCACCGAGGGAAATTTGTTTTGGGAATTCTCCCGATTTGATCCGTAGATAAATACTGCTGCGCGACAAGGCCGTGCGTTTTTTGACCTCATCAAGACGTATGATGTTTGTTTTTTGTATCTCCTGTTCCATGCTCAAATCTCCTAGATGCTTAATGGATGACCCGAGCAAAAGATTAGGTAGGCGATTTTTTGGCGGAAATAGCGTTGTTGCGCCGAAAATAGGCAATTGGTCAATGAAAAATCAATCGGTTATTGATTTAACTTGAGCCAGAAAAGAGATTCCAACGAGTAAGAGAGGAAAGAAAGAGTTTTGTAAAAACAGAGGGTTAAGAAAAAAGAAAATCGGCGCAATTTTTGCGCCTAACTTTTTATCCTTTCATGCGCCGGTAAATCGTGGTCGCGCTCATGCCTTGGGCAATAGGCAGTTCTTTAATCTCCGCCGCGATCCATTTTGCGTTTTTATCGGGATGTTGCCGTTTCAAGCGTAGATAGGCATCACGCCAATCTTGATACATCGCTTCAGTTTTCCGTTTTCCCGCTTCCCGTTTGGATGTAGATGGCGTGTAGGTTTTCTCTTTGGATCGTGGCGCAGCCAACAACATTTCATTGATGCGGGGGCGGTCAATACACAATTGATCCTCTTCAAAATAGATTAACTCTTCCAATGGCGCAGTACGTTGGTTTATTTCAATAGAGAGTGGTTGCGTGTTCAAACTCACCCAACGCCGTCCCTGCTTGCTGGACAACATCCCCAAACGGATATTGGTCGGTTCTGATTGTTGTGCGGGTTTGAAATCCAGTTCCAGCAAACCGGCAACCACTTTGGCAATTTGTTGGCTACTGGTTTTCCATTGTTGGAGTTGTTCAAGAGGAATATTGATGCGCCCCACCTCTTGCCGGTGATTTGGATCATCACAAACAGCAAAAGCGCGGGGGCTTATTTTCGGTTCAACGGCAGGACGGACAAATACTTCTACAAAACAATGCTCTTCACAACATCGGCACGTGATGGATTCAGCTTGCGCAGTTTCGACAAGCAATCCGTTTGCCACAAAACATGGTAACGCGCCATCCGACCATGATTGAATATCCAGCCAATTGAGAATCACGGGTTGGCTGGTTTGGTTAAGATGCTCGAATAATTCGACCAGTACCCGGTTATCGCTCATGAGCTACTTTTTTGTAGAGCCGGTTCAATCCCCGATTGTGCCAACATATCACGGATTAGCGCATCTTTCCCATCGTAGCCCAACGCGCAGGAGTTGGGATGCGTCACATTAAACCGTCTGGTTTTTTTACGTTGCCCAAGTTCTGGTTCAAAAGTGACTTTCAGGCCAACTTGCGTAATCTCATAACTTGGTAAATTTAATTCATTTAGCAGATCATAAACAGCGCGGTGGTTTCTTTGGGTATCTGCCCGTAGCATGATGTCCCTTTTAAACCCGTGTTTTAGTCGCAAACGTAAATGGGTGACAACGACGCTGGAAATCCCCGAATCTGGCGTAATCTTGAATTCAAAATTTATATCGTCTAGCGGTTCAAGATCATAAACCCGCTTGTCCAGTTCACCATTGGGTAACGTGTCAATTTTTAAAATTGCTTTGGCGAAAATCTTTTGTAAATCTGGCACAGCTTTCGTATTGCGCGGCGCATAAATATCCAGTGAATGCTCTTCTTCGCAATAACAGAAAACAATTTCAAACGCTGGATGCCGCGCCCGGGTTTCCAGCATATTACTGATCCATTCCACACCAGATTGTGCGAAATCTTCCGGATAGGCAAAGAAGTATTCTTTGTTCTTTCTACGGTATGGCTCTACCTTGCAATTACGTCCCTTCCCTTGCTGTGTATGGAAAAATCCACTAATTTCATCCGCCAGTTCACGAATGTCTTCTGCTTCCACACAAGGGGATGCGGCTGGGAAATCAATCCGTTTTTTCCATGCCGTCGGGCTAATTTCATCTGCATGGAGAAACATGGTTGCGCCACGCCAGTAGGTTTTCTTTTCCAGAAATGCCCACATAACTTTGGCATGGAAGCCATCAATGGTAGCGATGGTTTCAATAAAAGGTTCATCCCCATGTTCATTGGCTTCATCGACTAATGCCTGTATTCCTGCATCAAACGCAAATGCATTGATTTCCTGAAATTCTGCCTCCGCTTTTGATTGCTGATCTTCCGGCAAGACAATGAACGCTTGCAGAATAGCATCCGCATCATTTTCTTTCAGTTTGCTGAGATCAATATCAAGGGAAATACCGTTTGATTCAAAATATCGTTCCAAATCAGCGTTTGGCATTTTTCTGAAAAACTGGCGGTGGGAATACGGGGTTGTCATGTTTTGCTTCTGCTCCTTCAATTTTGAAGATTGGATAGAAGCGTAAGGATTGTACCGTAACTATTGAAAGTTATAGAACTTTATAGTGTTTGCGTGGACTATCAACAGGTACAATAGCCAACGAAAGTACATATTAAGATTTTGATTACCCACTGAATGCAGCACAAGGAACATAGATGTATGAGCAATGCTGAACAAAAATTTCTAAAAGAACTTGACGACAAGCTTTGGAAAGCAGCGGATCGCTTACGCAACAGTTTGGATGCTGCTAACTACAAGCATGTAGTGTTAGGCATCATTTTTTTAAAGTATGTTTCCGATGCATTTGAAGATCGGCAAGCAGAGCTACGTAGCTTGTTCACTGAGGATGATAGTGACGATAATTTTTACTATATGCCCCGCGAAGACTACGACAATGACGAAGAATACAGCGAAGCAGTACAGGCAGAACTGGAACTACACGAGTATTACCAAGAGAAAAATATTTTCTGGGTTCCAAAGCAAGCGCGTTGGGAATTTCTAAAAAGCACAGCAGCACTCGCCGTTGGTACTGAAATTAAGTTAGATAACAATGAGAAATTTAAACTCACTTCAATATCAAAACTTATTGATAACGCGCTTGAATCGATAGAAACCTACAAAATAAAAGATGGAGATAAAGAAAAGCTTGCCAATCCAAAACTAAAAGGCGTATTACCTCGAATTAGTCGCTATGAGGTTGAAAATCACAATCTTACTGAACTCATCAATAAATTTTCAGACACTAGCTTCCGCAATCCAGTCTATAGTGGTGAAGAACTGGATTTACACAGCAAAGATATTCTTGGCCATGTGTATGAATATTTCCTAGGCCAATTTGCCTTGGCAGAGGGTAAACAAGGGGGACAATATTACACTCCAAAAAGCATTGTTACTCTCATCATTGAAATGCTCGAGCCTTATCAAGGCCGCGTATATGATCCGGCGATGGGTGCAGGTGGATTTTTTGTCAGTAGTGACAAATTTATCGAAGCACATGCCAAAGAAAAGCATTACAACGCTTCTGAACAGAAAAAACATATCTCTGTTTATGGTCAAGAAAGTAATCCCACCACTTGGAAGTTGGCTGCCATGAATATGGCTATTCGTGGTATTGATTTTAATTTTGGTAAAAAGAATGCGGACTCTTTTCTGGATGATCAGCATCCCGATTTACGCGCTGACTATGTAATGGCCAATCCGCCATTCAATATCAAGGATTGGTGGCATACAAAGCTTGAAAGCGATGTGCGTTGGAAGTATGGCACACCGCCACAAGGTAACGCTAATTATGGCTGGATTCAGCATATGTTGCACCACCTAAGCGATATTGGCTCTATGGGTTTGCTATTGGCCAACGGTTCAATGAGTTCTAATACCAATAACGAAGGGCAAATTCGTAAGGCATTGATCGAGGCTGACTTAGTGGAATGCATGGTTGCCCTGCCGGGACAGCTTTTTACCAATACCCAAATCCCCGCCTGCATCTGGTTTTTAACAAAAGATAAAAAAAATGGCCTGCGTCTAGATAAGAAAAAGCAAGATCGGCGTGGCAAGGTACTATTTATTGATGCCCGTAACCTTGGTTATATGAAAGATCGCGTATTGCGTGATTTTGCCCAAGAAGATATTCAAAAAATTACCAACTCTTATCATGCTTGGCAACAAGACGAAAACTACGAAGACGAAGCCGGTTTTTGTAAGTCCGCGACTTTAGAAGAGATACAAAAGCATGATTTTGTGCTTACACCGGGGCGTTATGTTGGTGCTGCAGACGAGACGGACGATAGTGAGTCGTTTGTTGAGAAGCTGCCTAGGTTGTCAGCTTTATTGAAAATTCAGTTTGAAGAATCTGATCGGTTAGAAGAGCAAATAAAAATGAATTTAGCAAGGCTTGGTTACAATGTATAAAGAAATATCTTTAGCTGATGCTTTGGATTTTATTGTCGATAATAGAGGAAAGACTGTTCCTATTCAGGAAAGTGGTTTTCCTTTAATAGCCACGAACTGCATTAGTAATGAAAACCTATATCCTGAATTCAAAAATTTGAGATATGTCTCAAATGACATATACAGTAATTGGTTTAGAGCTCATCCCGAACCAGAAGATGTAATTATTACAAACAAAGGAAGTAAAAATGGCGCAATCTGCATAGTTCCAGACCCTGTTACGTTTTGTATTGCACAAGATATGGTGGCTCTTAGGGCAAAAAAAGGAGTCGTATATCCTCGCTATTTATTCGCTGTTTTGCGTTCTGATTTAGTGCAAAATAGAATCAAAAAGCTGAATGTAGATGCGGTAATACCGCATTTCAAGAAAACAGATTTTGATAAGTTGTTCTTTCCTTTGCCAGATTATGACAAGCAAGTAGAGATTGGTGATTGCTATTTCAATTTCTGTAAAAAAATCGATCTTCACCACAAAACTAATTTAACTTTAGAGCAAATTTCCCAAGCCATTTTCAAAAGCTGGTTCATTGATTTTGACCCAGTTAAAGCCAAAATTACAGTACTGAAAGCTGGTGGAAGCATCGAAGATGCTGAACTTGCCGCTATAGGTGTGATTTCCTCAAAAAGCCCTAAAGAATTAGCCGCACTAAAACAAATCGATCCGGAAAATTACGAAAAACTGGCAGAAACTGCCTCGTTATTTCCTTCTGCTATGCAGAATTCGGAGCTTGGGAAAATACCTGAAGGGTGGAGTTATACAACTTTTGGAAAAATTTCAAAATGTTTTGACTCTAAACGCATTCCACTTTCCAAACGGAAGAGAGAAGAAAAAAAACCAGGCAGTATTCCCTATTACGGTGCAGCCTCAATAGTGGATTATATCAATGAATGGATTTTTGATGATACTTATTTACTTCTAGGGGAAGATGGTTCAGTACTCAGAAAGGATGGAACCCCTTTTATACAGTACATTTGGGGGAAATCTTGGATTAACAACCATGCGCATGTACTACAAGGTGATAATGGAATTTCCACAGAACATCTGATGGTATTCATAAAAAATACCAACATCTCTTCTTATGTAACAGGCGCAGTTCAACTTAAGTTAAATCAAAAAAACATGAACAGCATACCTTTTTTAAAAGCAACAAATTCTATAAATAAATCATATCAGAATATTATATATAAATTATATGAAAAAATTAAAAATCACAAAAAAGAAAATCAATCCTTAATTTCTATTAGAGATTCCTTGCTTCCCAAATTAATTTCAGGAGAAATACTATGTAATGAGGCAGAAAAATGAGCAAGAATTTCATGCAAAACTCATCTCATCTAATTCAAAATAGCACTGACAGATATAAATTAAAAACAACAATATCAGCCATAACTTCAGGACTTAAAGATGGAGAATCCGGATTGGTTGTTGGTCAATGTAAAAATTTAATTGAGAGCCTATGCAAATCTATTCTTGAAGAAAATAATATTCAAATTGAAAATAATATATCTGTTGGAAAATTAGCAAAAAAAACTGGTTCTGTGCTTAATATAGGAAATGGATATAAAAAAGAACAAAAAACAAGAGAAGCATTTATTAAACTCATCAATAGCTTTACATTATCTCTTGAAAATGCAATTTTCTCTATTGGTACTCTTAGAAATGAATATTGTCCATTAGCACATGGACGTTCTTCCGAGCATAAACCATTACATATCCTATATGCTGAATTTGTAGCATTACAAACAGACGCTCTTGTAGTTTTTTTTATTAACCTTATTGAATATAAAAAGAATTTCGATCCAGAAATCGTCTTTATGGAGAATGAAGAGTTCAATGAGTATCTATTTGATACATTTGGTGAAATAGAAATCTACGGTGATGCTTATCAAGCACCAGAAATTTTATTTCAGATGAACAAGCAAAAATATAAAATCGCACTGACAGAATACCAAATTGGAGATAGTGATGATTAATGAGAAGACATTAGAAGAAAACTGTCTTGCTTGGTTTGAACAGGAAGGATGGGAAGTTATGTCCGACTCTGATATAGCTCCAGAGAGTCTAAATCCGATGCGTGATGACTATTCTCAAGTCTCATTAAGCGAACATCTCCAAAACTCATTTGAGCGTATCAACCTCCATATACCGACTGAACAACGTGCGTATTGTTTCGAGCAGCTTAAAACAACTGTATTAAAACCTGAAAGCCTAGATTTAATCACTAACAATCGTATCTTTCATCATTTTCTTTTAGAAGGTGTGCCGGTCGAATATAAATACAATGATGAAGTAATTAATGATCATATTTTTTTGATAGATTTCGAGAAACTAGAAAACAATGATTTCACTATTGTTAATCAATTTACAATTACAGGAACCAAGCAGCCGCGCAGACCAGATATTATCTGTTTTATTAATGGATTACCATTTGCGGTATTGGAACTAAAAAATCCCAGTGATGAAAATGTAGATATTTGGGATGCTTTTAACCAATTACAAACTTATAAAAATGAAATTCCAGACCTCTTTATTTTTAATGAAGCCCTTGTGGTAAGTGATGGCTATACCGCTCGTATTGGTTCATTAACAGCGAATCAAGAGCGTTTTATGCCATGGCGCACCATCGAAAATGAAGAGGATAGGCCACAACTAGAATGGCAATTGGAGATTTTGGTTCGTGGCTTTTTCAAGCGTGAATTATTTCTCGACTACATTCGCTTTTTCGTGCTTTTCGAAACGGATGGCGAAGCAATTATCAAAAAAATTGCTGGCTATCACCAATTCCATGCGGTGCGTGAAGCTGTAGACGCTACTGTGATTGCAGCACAACATATTCAGGGGATTAACGAAACACGGGCGACTTATGGCAAGGAGGTTGTCCCCGGAAGTAAAAAAGCAGGCGTGATTTGGCATACACAAGGTAGTGGAAAGAGCATTTCCATGTGTTGTTATGCAGGTAAGCTCTTACAGCAATCAGCGATGAATAATCCGACGATTGTTGTAGTTACAGACAGAAATGACCTAGATGGCCAGCTTTACACAACATTTTGTAATGCTATTGAATTATTGAAACAGACACCTGTTCAGGCCAGTGATCGAGATACACTACGCCAGCTTCTCGCTGAACGTGAATCAGGTGGCATTATTTTCACTACAGTACAAAAGTTTGCGCTACTGGATGATGAGGACGACCATCCCATTCTAAATGATCGCCATAACATTGTTGTTATTTCTGATGAGGCTCATCGTAGCCAATATGGATTAAAAGCTGAACTAAACCGTGAAACTGGCCAATATAAATTTGGCTATGCCAAGCATATGCGGGATGCTTTGCCAAACGCATCATTTATTGGTTTTACTGGAACACCTATTTCAACTGAGGATAAAGATACCCGCGCCGTTTTTGGTGACTATGTTTCCATTTACGATATTCAAGATGCTGTAAACGATGGTGCTACAGTACCTATTTATTATGAGTCTAGGCTGGCCAAGCTAGATTTAAACCATTCAGAAATCACCGAATTATCAGAGCAGGTTGAGGAAATCATTGAAGATGAAGAAGACGTAAGTACTCGCGAGAAAACCAAAGGCAAATGGAGCCGACTTGAAAAACTTGTCGGGGCTACGTCGCGTCTGAAACAAGTAGCAGCGGATTTAATCGACCACTTTGAAACACGCAATGCAACGATGGAAGGCAAAGCCATAATTGTTGCAATGAGCCGTGATATTTGTGCCTATCTTTACAATGAAATTATCGTACTACGTCCTGAATGGCATTCAGATGACCCTGAAAAGGGGGCGGTTAAAATTGTGATGACAGGCTCGGCATCTGATAAGCCTCTGCTTCAACCCCATATCTACAATAAAAAAACCAAGCAACGCCTTGAGAAGCGTTTTAAAGATAGTGACGATCCGTTCAAACTGGTGATTGTCCGAGACATGTGGCTAACTGGGTTTGATGTGCCATGCTGCCATACCATGTACGTTGACAAACCAATGAAAGGCCACAACCTGATGCAGGCAATTGCCCGAGTAAACCGGGTCTTTAAGAACAAACCGGGTGGCTTGGTTGTTGATTATATCGGTATTGCAAATGAGCTAAAACAAGCTCTAAAAACTTATACTGATTCAAAAGGTAAAGGCGCACCTACGCTAAATGCTGAAGAAATTTTTGCTATTTTGCTAGACAAGATCAATGCCATTCGCGGCATGTTTACCAAAACCCCTCAATCTGATGGGTTAGATATTACTGAGTTTGAAACAAAAGGTCATAAGATTTTAGTTCTTGCTGCTAACTATATCTTTAGCCTAGAGGATGGAAAGAAGCGATTTCTGGATTTGGTATTGGCTATGAGCAAAGCTTATTCGCTTTGTAGCACACTTGATGAAGCAAAGGATTTACGAAAAGAAATTGCTTTTTATTCAGCAATTAAAGCTGCCATTAGCAAATTTACTAATGTTGACAAAAAGCGAATGATTGAAGAGAGAAATTCTGCTTTGAAACAGATTCTCGATAACGCTGTAATCGCTCAAGGTGTGGACGATATTTTTGCCTTGTGCGGTCTTGAAAAACCCAACATTGGCTTATTATCTGAAGAATTTTTAGACGATGTCCAACAGATGCCATATAAAAATCTGGCTGTTGAATTGTTAGAAAAGCTGCTTAAAGACAATATCCACTCTAAAACGCGGAATAATATTGTACAGGAAAAGAAATATGCTGATCGTCTACGAGAAACCCTACGCAAGTATAACAATCGAACAATTGAAACTTCTCAAGTTATAGAAGAATTGATTCAGATGGCCAAAGAGTTTCAGGCGGAAATAGCAAGAGAAATAGAACTTGGCTTAAACTCTGACGAAATTGCCTTTTATGATGCGTTGGCAAACAATGAAAGCGCAGTACGAAAATTAGGTAATGAAGTTCTCAAAAAAATCGCCATTGAAATTACCGATAAATTGCGAAAATCTACTACAGTGGATTGGCAAGTTCGTGACAGCGTAAGGGCAAAATTGAAAATTCTTGTACGCCGCACTTTACAACGTTGGAAATACCCACCTGATAAAGCAGTAGAAGCTGTTGAATTAGTACTTAAACAAGCAGAAACATTATCTAATTCATGGACAAAATAAAGGCATGAATCCCCAACAGCCTTACACCATCCGCCTTTTCCTGCCCGACGGCAATCCGGACACCTTGAAAATCATCGACAAAATGAACTGGACGGGAGTCGGCCTTGAGGTTGCAAGAAGCGCATGGGCAACACATAGAAAGCGCAAGGAATTTGAACAGGCAGGTGTATATATCTTAATTGGCTATCAAAATGATGATGATATAGCGACACTCTATATCGGTCAGGGTGACGGGGTCAAAACGCGGATTGATTCCCACGAGAAACAGAAAGATTTTTGGGATAAGGCACTGGTTTTTATTTCCAGCAACAATGGACTAAATCGCGCACATATTACATGGCTGGAATGGGCATTAATCGAAAAGGCCAAGGAAGCTAGACGATGTTATCTGGACAATAACCAGAACCCAGTTGAACCGGCACTGACAGAATCGGAAAAAGCAGATACCCAAGCATTTCTGGGTGAAATCCTTTCCATCCTACCGTTGGTTGAAGTGAAATCTTTCAACAAAGCAACCAAGATTCGCATTGATGCGGCGGAAAAACCGGAAGAACCGATCAAACATCCTAAACGGGATACAGTCATTGTGCCTGCCCAAGCAGAAGGTTTTCAAAAGGTGTTTCTGGAAAAACACTGTTGGCATGCAATACGGATTGGCGGTGGTAACCTCAAAAATATCAAATACATTGCCGCTTATCAGACCGCCCCAATTTCAGCAATTACCCATATCGCAGAAGTAGAATCTATCGAGCCATACGGAGACGGTGGAAAATACCAGTTGAATTTCAAAGAACCAGCTACTGCAATCAATCCAATCCCATTAGGCAATGCAAAAACGGGAACAATGCAGGGTTCTAGGTATACGCATTATGAAAAACTAAAAAATGTAGAAACAGTAGCAGACTTGTTTCGCTAAATATCCCTTTATAAACCATGTCTGCGTACCAGCCCCCTTTTACCCTCACCAACGAAATCGTCTCCTTGATTGCTGAAATCAGCGAACAGGTAGGCCGTTTGTCGGTGCAATGGGAACAGGAACAACAACTGCGTTTGCGGCGGATCAACCGTATCCGCACTGTTACTGGTTCATTGGCGATTGAAGGAAACACGCTGACCGAAGAACAAATCACCGCGATTCTGGACGGAAAACGGGTCATCGCTCCGCCCCGTGAAATCCTCGAAGCCAGCAATGCATTGGCTGCGTATGAACAACTGGAAAACTGGCGCGGCAACCGGCAATCTGATCTGTTGGCCGCACACCAAATTTTGATGAAAGGATTGGTCGAGAATGCAGGACACTACCGCACGGGCTGCGTAGGCATACTATCTGGACAAGATATTTTGCACATGGCTCCACCAGCCAACCAGGTGCAACGGTTAATGGATGATCTGTTCGGCTGGCTGGAAAACTGCACGGAACATCCATTGATTGCCAGTTCTGTCTTCCATTACGAATTTGAATTTATCCATCCGTTTGCCGATGGAAATGGGCGTATCGGGCGATTGTGGCAAACTTTGCTATTGTCGGAATGGCAACCCATTTTTACCCATTTGCCCGTGGAAAGTCTGGTGCATCAGCATCAATCCGGATACTACGAGGCCATTAACCAAAGCACGGAAAGTACTGATAGTGCGCCATTTATCCAGTTTATGTTGCAGCGGATTCGTGAAGCTCTTGCCTTTACCCCCCAAGATAACCCTCAAGTAACCCCCCAAGTTAAAAAACTGCTTTTGGCTCTTTATGAGGCAGAAGAGGCAATGAGCCGTGACCAATTGCAACATCATTTGGGGCTGACTGACCGCAAATCCTTCCGGCAACGCTATTTGCAACCTGCGCTGGAATCCGGGCTGATTGAAATGACACTACCCGATAAGCCCAATAGCAAGTTGCAACAATATCGGCTTACAGTAGTAGGTAAAACGCAGTTATTGCAAGTATAAAAAAACCGCCACTGCATCATGAGGATGCGTGACGGTTTTCGGATTGGAGAATGTTTTTAGATCGGTAGGCGAATCAGCAAATCGTGCAAGCCTGTCCTTCTGCTCCACCCCGTATCTTGCAAGACAACAACATTGCTATGCCAGCTACTGCAATTACAGGTAAAGCCACTACACTCACTGCTGCCAAAATCGCACTCATAGATAAAGTAATCATTGGTCTATTGCTCCTTAATTTTCAAATAATGAGAATATTATAAAGTTCTAATATTCTTTGTCAACGATATTTTTGAGTCTTATGCCCCTATAGAATTGTGGCTGATCTGTTCAGCTTACAAGATTTGTAAGCCGCAAAATTGTTTGCAACAACAGGAAGCCAAACAAGGATTAGCGGATATTGCAGGAAAATGGGACAGTTTTGACGAAGTACTGGAAGGCATGGGTAATTTGGAGCAATTGCGCCAACCAGAGTGCATGGGACGCGATGTCTCAAGCAACCAAGCCTGAGCCGTTCTGAAATCCCTATCGTGGACTATGCGTCAGATGAATTAGAAGAGGAATTACAGGTAGCCCAACTGTGAATTCCCTGATTGTTGCGGATGCTGGCCAAGATATTTCGTCCTATTCGATTCCGAATTTCGCTACTGGGTTCGATTCTAAAATCCGCTACCGAATTCAATGCAGCCTGAAGATAACCGACCAAAATAGGGGTGATTTTTCTTTTACAGATGGTGTACTGAAATTATCCAGCCACTTGCACTTCCTCCCGAATAACTCGCCGCAAAATCTCCTCTAACGGCTCACCATGATTTTGTACATGCTGCCGAAGTGCGTCATTAATCAACGTTTGATAATTCCCGCCGCCTTTCACTTGTGCCTTAAACCATTGGATAAGATCAGGATCAAGACGGATCGTAATGCGTTCCTTTGCCGTTTTTACCACTGCACCGCGTGTGCCTTGGCTGAAATCGTAATGCTCCCTCATTTTATTCGCCCTCATATTGCCTACGTTCTTTTTTGTCTGCTTTACGGGCAGAAATCAAACGGATGGTATTGCCTTCCCGTTGCACATTCACAACCACCAGCACCTGTAATCTGGTATCCATACCTAATGTAATGAACCGTTGCTCGTCGCGATGATCTGGGTCTTCTACGGTAATCGCCAAATCATCGTAAAAAACGGCAACCGCATCGGCAAAATCAATCCGATGTTTGAGCAAATTTATACGACGTTTCTGTTCATCCCATTCAAAATCCATGCAGACTAGTGTATGTACAAAAAGCATACACTACAAGTAACGCAAATTATTCTGATTCGATTCCGTATTTCGCTACTGGGTTCGATTCCGGAATCCGCTACCGAATTCATGATAATTTGCCTTTAATCAACAATAAGGTAGATGACTTTTAATTTTAGCAGTACTGAATGTAGTACCGGAAGATAATCGAACCGTATTAATCAATATTATTCAATTAATTATATTGTCAGTTCAGTTTCCCCCGCCCCAAGTGAAAGTTTAAAGCCGTCCTATGACGGCTTTTTTCTTGCCTGAAATCAGCGAATTAC